>JBNKKI010000094.1:0-108177 GCA_050291745.1 Gammaproteobacteria bacterium
AGATGCGTAACAGATTGATGTGCCTGGTCAAATCAAAAACACCGTAGTCACCTGATTGGTGAAGAGTGTGTTTTTGATTTTATCAGGTGCATTAAGGTGTTACGTAGACTTTCATGATTCAACTGATTTTTCTAGGTTAAACCTGGAAAAATCAATTGAAAAATTCAGCTTTAACCCAGAGGGTCAAATAATGACTGCAAATCCTCTGCACTTATAGCACTCCCCTGCTTCCCTTCAGAAAATAATGAATCTGCCAAAGCCTGTTTCCTGGACTGCATTTCGACAATTTTTTCTTCTACCGTGCCGACAGTAATCATCTTATAAACAAATACTGGCTTATCCTGACCTATTCTATGCGCCCTGTCAGTAGCCTGATTTTCTGCTGCAGGATTCCACCAGGGATCATAGTGAATAACAGTATCAGCCGCCGTTAAATTTAGTCCCGAGCCACCCGCTTTGAGACTGATCAGGAAAACAGGTACTTGCCCGGACTGAAAACTATCAATGGGTGTCTCCCGATCACGGGTTTGTCCGGTAAGTTTTACATATGGAATTTTTTGCTTTGTTATTTCCTGCTCAATGATTGCCAACATTGAAGTAAATTGTGAAAACAATAATATTCTACGACCTTCTTCCACCATTTCAGGAAGCATCTCCATTAACTGGCTTAGCTTAGCTGAATGCTTTACTTTTTTGGCGCTGGGTAAACTTAATAACTGAGGGTGACAACAAACCTGTCTTAATTTTAATAAAGCATCAAGTATAATGATCTGACTTCGAGCAATACCTGTGCTACGGATAGCCTGCTTTACTTTATCATGCATAGAAACTCGAATAGTTTCGTAAAGATCACGCTGTGCTCCCTCAAGTTCCACCTCACTGAGTATTTCGGTTTTGGGTGGCAATTCTGTGGCAACTTCTGATTTATTTCTGCGTAACATAAAAGGCGCAATGCGTTTCCTAAGCTGAGCAGATCGTTCGGCATCCTGATTTTTTTCTATTGGTGATCTAAAAATTCTGCGAAAACGCTTCTCATCACTTAGCAGTCCGGGCATCAGAAAATGAAATTGCGACCAAAGTTCTCCTAAATGATTTTCCATAGGTGTACCGGTCAAACATAAGCGAAATCTGGAATTTAATTTTCTTGCCGTTTGGGCTGCTATAGACTTCGGATTTTTTATATGCTGAGCTTCATCCAGTATGATGCTATGCCAGTCATGTTGAACCAGCACATCCGTATCTCTCGATAGCAGAGGGTAGGTAGTTAATATTAAATCAAAATCATTAATTTGATGAAATTTGCTTTTACGCTCAGAACCCTGCAAGACAAGTACTTTCAATGAAGGAGCAAAGCGTGCAGCCTCTCTTTTCCAGTTAACCATTAAACTGGTAGGTGCAACAACCAGGCTTGGTCGATCTGCACGTTGACTTTCTTTTTCAATCAACAGATGAGCCAGTGCCTGAACAGTCTTACCCAGCCCCATATCATCAGCTAGAATTCCTCCTAAATCATATTCCCTTAAAAACTGTAACCAGCTTAACCCTTCTTTCTGATAATCCCTGAGCTCAGTTTTTAATGAAGCCGGTGGAATAACTGTTTCAATGCCTTTAAAGTTTTGCAGACGTTCACCAAATTTTCTAACCGCTTCTCCGCCAGCCCAGGTCAACCTGGTATGCGAATTATCCAGAGCAAGAAGCTGACTACTCTGGTAACGAGACAGTTCCAGCTTGCCTTCACTATCCAGCACTTCCGGATCATATAATTCAATCAGGGTGTCTAATATATGGCGAACCTTACCAAGTGGTATATGTAAAATTCTACCATTGCCCTGGTCCAGCAATAAGGGATGATCATCAGCCAGTTCCTTTAATCCGGTGATACCCTGTGAAGCTCTAAGTGTTCCAAGATAATTAACCAGAAAAGGGAGCAGATTGATGTTTTCACCATCAATATCAACACCGAGTTCAAGCTTAAACCATTCATTAGAATCCTGTCTTACATCAGCATACCATTCATCCGCTTCATCAATTTGATAGGCAAAATTTTCAGTAATTTTGATATTCCAACCATCTCGTTCAAGTTTGAACCGATGCGTAAGCATAAAATCTAACCAGGTATTGATACCTCGCTCAGCTTCTAAACGAAGAACTTCTTCATAGTCCACAAAAAATCCATCTCCATATAACCCCATTGAAGATAATCGATTTAATGCATTTTCCTCAAACTCGAGATTTCTATGAATAACATCGAAGCCATTTTCAGTTCGACAGGTAAACTTGTCATGATCATCAATAGGATGAATTTTATAACCACCATAATCAAAATAAAATTCAGCAAAAACAGATGGCTCCTGATCTTCGATATAGTATGGTGTCTCTAGCTGCTCAGTTAATAACTTTAGTGTAGGTACAGGTTGTACATCATAGTTTTGATGTATCTGTGGATTAGCCAGTGCTGGTAAATCTTCATCACTGAAACTTTCCTTTAAAAAATGGCTAAATTTATCAATATCCTGTGGGTAAACAGAAGGTGAAGCTACCAGTAATGAACTTAATTGATCAGGTAAATCAGTTTCAAGTTCACCGCAATCTCCGGTAACCAGATTAATATACCTCGGCGGTATAACTGGCAATAAAACAAATTCTTCATCAAGTGCATCAGCACAAATAATCTGACTTGCATCATTTTGTAATTTCCAGCTCAACGAACTTTTAATTTTTTCAGCCGCTTTGATTACAGGATATTCTTCATTGAACCAATGACAACGTCCTGTATCAATCAGTACTTTCAGTGTTTTAGAGCCAGATTCGCCTTGCAAAAGCGGATAATTATTTTCATCTACTGATTTTATTGACTCCAGTAATAACATGGCATAATGATCATCTTCCCGCATAAAACGGGCTTTGGATGCAGCATTAGCAACATAGGGAACAGCATCGGCATAACTGCCATTTTTCAGTAAGCGTGTTCTCACTGTTTTAACACAAAGCTGATTGCCATTTTCGCCTGGGAACATTTCCAGCAAATACAGAATCAATTCATTTGAAACTGGTCGACTATCTGATGAGAGTTGAACTGATTTAAGTTGATATAACCATTTATCAGATGGTAACCCAAACATATCATTCTGTTGTGGAGGATTCTTATCGATATAATAGAGTAAAGCTGCAGCAATATGTTTGCAGTTAACCCCCACAGGACAGGAACAATCTCCCAGAATATTAGTGACATTCCTGCCTTTATGTGACAATTGAATACGAGATTTATATATACTTTTAGTTGATCCCCTGACTGAAGCAGTTATATATCTTCCTGCCTTATGATATTCAGCCTCTATAACCATATTCTGCTCAAAATAAGCTCTACCACGTTGAATATAAGCAGATTTAAAAAAGGGTAGCAAATCTTTTGAAGACAGGTTCATAGGGTTTATTTACTTAAAGGTTCAAACAACGAACGTAAATCTTCATTGCTAATGGCCGAGGCTTTTTGTCCTTCTGAAAATAGAGATTCAGCTAGAGCCTGTTTTTGCTGCTGCATTTGTAATATTTTATCTTCTACTGTGCCGGTAGTGATCATTTTATATACAAACACCGGCTTATCCTGACCAATACGATGAGCCCGATCTGTTGCCTGTCTCTCAGCAGCAGGGTTCCACCAGGGATCATAATGGATGACTGTATCGGCAGCAGTTAAGTTCAAACCGGAGCCACCCGCCTTAAGGCTAATCAAAAATACAGGAATTTTTCCAGATTGAAATTCATCCACTGGTTTTTCCCTGTTTCGAGTTTGCCCGGTGAGCATAACATAATCAATTTTATGTTTTTTAAGCTCCTCTTCTATGATTGCCAACATGCTGGTAAATTGAGAAAAAAGTAATATTCGCCTGCCCTCTTCAACCATTTCAGGTAGCATTTCCATTAACTGTTTTAATTTGGCAGATTGATTTGGTAGTTTGTATTCTGAATTTTTAATTAACTGCGGGTGACAACAGACTTGCCTGAGCTTTAATAATGCATCCAGTATAACAATGTGACTTCCTGATAATCCCTTATTTTCTATACTTGTAGATACTTTTTCCTGCATGGAAGCGCGAATCTTTTCATACAGATCGAGCTGACTGCCTTCCAGTTCAACTTCACTCAGAATTTCTGTCTTTGGAGGCAGTTCACTAGCGACTTCAGATTTATCACGTCTCAACATGAAAGGCGCTAATCTCTCCCGTAATTGCTGTCGCCGCTTTTCATCCTGATGTTTTTCTATAGGAACCCGAAATAGTTTTTGAAAGCTTTTTTCATCACCCAGCATGTCAGGCATTAAAAAGTTAAACTGCGACCATAATTCTCCGAGATGATTTTCCATGGGCGTACCTGTCAAACATAAACGGCAGCGGGATTTTAGCTGGCAGGCAGATTGAGCTGCTTTTGATTTTGGGTTTTTTATATGTTGAGCTTCATCCAGAATAGTAAGATGCCACTGTTGTTCTAACAGCACATCGGCATCACGAGTCAATAGTGGATAAGTTGTCAAAACCAGATCATAGTTTTCAATCTGATTAAAATATTTCTTACGGGCAGGCCCATGTAAAACCAGAACCTTTAAATCTGGAATAAATCGGACAGCTTCCCTTTTCCAGTTAATCATTAAGCTGGTTGGTGCTACGACCAGGCTGGGTAAGTCAGCTCGCTTTTCATTCATTTCTACCAATAAATGCGACAGACTCTGAACAGTTTTACCCAACCCCATATCATCAGCCAGTATTCCACCTAAACGGTATTCACGAAGAAACTGCAACCAGCTTAATCCAGCTATTTGATAATGACGTAATTCAGCCTGTAATCCGGATGGAGGTTTTACTTCCTGAATGGCCTCAAAGTTTTGTAACTTTTCTCCAAACTCACGAATTTTTTCCCCACCCGTCCAGTTAATTTTACTATGTTCGCTATCCAGTAGCGCCAGTTGATTACTTTGAAAGCGTGATAATTTAAGTTTCCCATCTTGATCCAGAGCCTCTGGATCATTCAACTCAATTAAAGTACTAATGATGTGACGAACTTTATAAAAAGCGATATTTAAGATCAGATCATTACTCTGCTTATACAACAGAGGATAATCATCTGGAAGAGCAAGCACCCTGGCTGTATCTTTTTCAACCACGGTATTTTCCAGAAATTCTACAAGAAAAGGTAGCAGGTTCGTCCTGATACCATCAGATTCAATACCCAGCTCCAGTTTGAACCAGTCACTACTCTCATCCGTAATAATTGCATACCATTTTTCTGCAGACTCAAACTGATAACTAAAATCCTTTGAAACTTCAATTTTCCAGCCTTCTTTTTCAAGCACAGCTCGATGATGAACCATAAAATTGAACCATGTATCTTTAATATGCACCGGTTCTAATCTTAAACCATCTTCATCACTTTCAAACTCGTCAGCCATTAAACCGAGTTCATCCAGCCGTTTAAGAATTTTATCTTCCGCCGGTATATTTCTGACGATTCTTTTTGTACCGATTTTAGTCTGTAATGAAAATTCCATTTTTTCATCTAAAGGATTTACTATAATTCCGACATAATCGAAATTTAGAGAAGCTAAACCGAGCGCATGATTAGCTTCATCAAGATCAGAAAAGTCTTCATCGTCATTAAATAGTTTTAGAAAAGGAACTGGTTCCATACAGGAGTTTGAAAGTTGATTTTTATCTTATTTAAGAAAACACAGGAAAAGAAAAGAAATTTTCTTCCTGTTACTCACAAGGAAATTACCAGCCTTCGTGAGTTACGTGACAGCTATTGGTAAAAAAGATACTACGGTCACATCAGGCAAATGCAGCTACACACCATGCCATTAATAACGAAGGAAATAAACCAAGGATTATTAGACTTAAACTATTTGCGCTTAATAATATTTTTACATCAAGGGCATCCTTTATAGTCAGCTGTTGCTCATCTTCAGGTTTATCAAAGTACATCACCTTGATAACTCGTAGATAATAGAACAGACCAATGACAGAGAATAATACAGCGGCGATTGCGAGCCATACCATATCAATCTGAATAACTGAGTTAATAACTGTCAGTTTAGCATAAAAACCGACTGTAGGAGGGACGCCAGCCATAGAAAATAATGAAATGGCTAATAATGCCGCATACCAGGGGTTGGTATCGTTTAAACCACGTAGATCCGCTATTTCACCGGCTTCAAAATCCTGACGATTCAGAAGCATTAATACAGCAAAAGCGACGGAAGATGTAATCGCATAAGTGATCGTGTAAAACATGGCTGCCGAGAAGCCGGTATCAGTCCCCGATAAAAGACCTAAAAGAATAAAACCAACATGTGAAATAGTAGAATAAGCGAGCATCCGTTTAAAATTGGTTTGTGCTATTGCCACAATGTTTCCAATAGCCATAGATGCAACAGCTAATATGACAAACATTTGAGACCAGTCCATATGGAGATCAGTCAAACCATCAACCAATAAACGTATTGCCATTGCAAAGCCGGCAATTTTTGGCGCAGAACCGATAAAAAGAGTTACTGAAGTTGGCGCACCCTGATAAACATCTGGCAACCACATATGAAAAGGGACTGCACCCAGTTTAAATGATAGCCCGACAACAATAAATGTCATAGCGAAGGCAAGTATCACAGGATTTTGTGAACCCTGGTTTTTAATAACAACTGCCAGTTGATTGATATCGAGAGTACCGGAGAGACCATAGAACATAGATATTCCATAGAGTAGTAAACCCGAAGCCAGTGCACCCAGTACAAAATATTTCATTGCTGCTTCAGATGCTTTCACAGAGTCCCGATGAGATGCAATCATGCCGTAAAGAGACAGTGAAAGCAGTTCAAGCCCAAGATAAATCAAAATAAAATTATGAGCAGATATCATAATCATCATGCCTAGAACCGCAAATAGCCCCAGTACATAATACTCACCTTTATAAATTTTCAGGTCTTTCAGATAATCACGTGAATACACAAAAACCAGAAAGGTCACTACGTATACTGATAATTTTAAAGTAACGGCCAGTTTATCCAGCACAAAACTGCCACTGAATGTAGAAATGCTATCAAGTGGAGCAACATATACTGTCGCAATTCCTGCAAGAAACAGGGTCAGTAAAGATAATAACAAAGTGAAGCTGCGTTTTTCCTGAGGTAAAAACAGGTCTACAACCAGTACCAGACAGGTCATCCCTAGCATTACCACTTCCGGTAAAGCGGGTAACAGGTTTGGTTGAATAAAACTTGTCATGTAATCGACTACCCTTAAAATTTACTAAAGTTTTGAAACACTGATGTGTTGCAACAGATTATCGATGGTGGGATGCATCACATTCACCAGCGGATCAGGCCATAAGCCCAATGCCAGCACAGCAATCGCCAGCAAACCCAAAATCAGAAATTCACGCTTATTAATATCAGTTAAAGCCCTCACATTATTATTGGCTATATCACCAAAAATAACGCGCTTAACCATCCATAAAGTATAAGCAGCACCAAGAATAAGCGTTGTTGCTGCCAGAAAAGCAATCCAGAAATTAGCCTTAAAGCTTGCCAGAATCACCATGAATTCTCCGACAAAACCTGAAGTACCCGGTAATCCGGCATTAGACATTGAAAAGAACACCATAAATGCGGCAAAAACAGGCATAGTATTCACTACTCCACCATAATCAGCAATTTGACGACTGTGCATACGATCATACATAACCCCAACACAGAGGAACATGGCACCAGAAATAAAGCCGTGTGATACCATTTGAACCATACCACCTTCCAGAGCTAATGCAGCCCCCTGATCATCTCCAGTACCTGTTATACGGAAAATGATAAAGAAACCCAGAGTTACAAATCCCATATGAGCAATTGAAGAATAGGCAATTAGCTTTTTCATATCCTGCTGCACAAGTGCAACAAAACCAATATAGACAACAGCTGTTAATGACATAGTTATAACTAACCAGTCTAATTGCTGACTGGCATCTGGTGTGATAGGTAAGCTAAATCTAAGAAAACCATAACCACCAATTTTCAACATAATAGCAGCCAGAATCACTGAACCACCGGTAGGAGCTTCCACGTGCGCATCCGGTAACCAGGTATGTACCGGCCACATGGGTACTTTCACAGCAAAAGCAACCAGAAATGCCAGAAAGATAAAAGTCTGTTCTTTAATACTCAGAGGTAAATCATGTAAATCAAGAATCGCAAAACTACCTGATTTAGAGTACATATAAATTAATGCAACAAGCATTAATACTGAACCAATAAAGGTATATAAAAAGAATTTTAAAGTAGCATAAATTCGATTAACACCACCCCAGATACCGATAATGATAAACATCGGAATCAGCATCGCTTCGAAAAAGATGTAAAACAGAATCGAATCCAGAGCTGAAAATGTACCTATCATGAAGCCTTCCATAATAAGAAATGCTGCCAGATACTGTGATGCCCGATACTGGATAACTTCCCAGGCTGAAATAATAACCAGCACCGTAGTAAAACTGGTTAATAAAATCAGTGGCATGGAAATTCCATCTACACCCAGATGATAATTAATATTGAATTCAGATATCCAGGCATGCTTTTCAGAAAACTGCATGGCAAAACTAGCCGAATCAAACAGCGAGTAAAGTGGCAGTGTTAATAGAAAAGTAAGAATAGAAAATACCAGGGCAATTTTACGCGCACCTGAAGGATTATTATCACCAGAAAACAGTACGAAAATACCACCGATAATCGGAAGCCAGATAACGATACTTAATAAAGGTAAATCAGCAAACATTGTCATTCCACCGCTCATCCTAGCACTGCCCAGCCGAGCAACAAAATTAATCCACTAACCATTACAAAAGCATAATGATTCAGATAGCCCGTCTGCACACCTCGAATTTTTTGCGAAAACCAGCCAACTACTCTGGCGCTACCGTTAACGGCAAAACCGTCAATAATCATTCCATCACCAATACGCCAGAGCACAGAACCTATCACTTTGCTACCACCAGCAAATACTATTTCGTTAAAGCGATCAAAGTAATATTTTTGATCCAGTAATTTATGCATAAAAGCCAGTTTACCCTGAGCGGTATCAGCTAAAGATGGCTTCTTAAGATAAATATACCAGGCCGCGATGGCACCGGCTGCAGCCAGATAAACTGCAGGTCCGGTAAATCCATGAAGTACAAAGGAAAATTCACCATGATAAAATTCTTTCATGGTAGCAACCACGTCATGTTCATGTAAACTCATCAAAACCCGATCAAAATAACTACCAAACACAACACTATCCACAGTCAACCAGCCAATGATGGCAGAAGGAATCGCCAATAGCACTAATGGAACCCAGACTACAGCTGGAGGTTCATGTAAATGATCCTTAGTGTGCTGATCCATACGTTCTTCACCATGAAAAACCATAAAGAATAAACGGAAGGAGTAAAAAGCGGTTACAAAAACACCCATCAGAACCATCAGATAAGCAAATCCAGCACCGGGTAATTCAGAATGATGGACAGCTTCTATGATCGCATCTTTGGAGAAATACCCGGATGTACCAGGGAAACCAATTAATGCCAGAGTTCCAATTAACGACACCCAGTAGGTAATGGGCAGATATTTTTTCAGACCACCCATTTTTCGCATATCCTGTTCATGATGCATGGCAATGATAACTGCGCCTGCTGCCAGGAACAGTAAAGCTTTGAAAAAAGCATGAGTCATCAGATGAAATATAGCTACGGAATATGCTGATGCACCTAAGGCGACTGTCATATAACCCAGCTGGGAAAGTGTAGAGTAAGCAACGACCCGTTTAATATCATTCTGGACGATACCGATAAGCCCCATGAAAAAGGCTGTGATAGAACCAATAATCAATACAAATGATAAAGCCACTTCAGAGAGTTCAAATAATGGCGACATTCTGGATACCATAAAGATACCGGCTGTTACCATGGTTGCCGCATGTATCAAAGCAGAGATAGGCGTTGGACCTTCCATCGAGTCAGGCAGCCAGACATGTAAAGGAACTTGAGCTGATTTACCCATCGCACCAATAAATAACAGAATACAGGCAACTGTAATGACTGACCAGCTCGCACCGCCAAATATTTCGATGCTACTAGAAGACATAATATCGGCTTTATTAAAGACTTCGTAATAATCCAGTGAACCGGTATACATAAGGATGCAGGCTATACCCAGTAGAAAACCAAAATCACCCACCCGGTTAACCAGAAAAGCTTTCATATTGGCATAAATAGCTGTTTCCTTTTTAAACCAGAATCCAATTAACAGATAAGAGACCAGGCCTACTGCTTCCCAACCGAAAAATAACTGCATGAAATTATTCGACATAACCAGCATCAGCATGGAAAAAGTAAATAAGGAAATATAACTAAAGAAGCGCTGATATCCGGGATCTTCACTCATATATCCTATGGTATAAATATGCACCATTAATGAAACACCGGTAACAACAGTCATCATCAAAGCAGTTAAACTATCGATCAGAAAACCGACTTCAAATTTTATGCCGTCACTAACCATCCATGTGTAGACAGATTCGTTATAAATGGCGGCATGATCGATCACAACATCTTTTAAAACTATCAGAGATAAAATGAACGAAGTAGCAACACCTAAAGAAGTGACCCAGTGAGAGGCTGTTCTACCGATTTGCTTACCGAAAAGCCCGGCAATGATTGCACCAAATAATGAAGCCAGAGGAATGGCAAGATATAATGTTTGCATATCCAGACCTACCCCTTCATCTCGTTAATATCAGCCATATTGATCGATTGCCTGTTTCTAAACAACACAATCAATATAGCCAGACCGATTGCCGCCTCAGCAGCTGCAACCGTTAAAATAAAAAATACAAAAACTTGCCCGGCAAGATCATTCAGAAAATGAGAGAAGGCAATAAAATTCAAATTTACTGCCAGCAGCATAAGCTCTATCGACATAAGCAGTACAATCAGGTTCTTACGATTGATAATGATTCCGGCAATACTAATACTAAACAGAATGGCTGCCAGAACCAGATAATGATTTAACGCAATAGCCATTATTTTTCTGCCTCCATCTTAACGATACGTATGCGATCCTGCTTTTGAACTTTCATCTGTACAGATGGGTTTTGATATCTGGTACCCGGTCTTCTGCGATGTGTCAGAGATATGGCTGCAATAATGGCTACCAGCAAAATGACGGCAGCGATTTCAAAAGCAAATACATACTCAGTGTAAAGCACTTTACCCAATTCCTTAGTATTCGAATATTCAGCAGTTTTGGCAACTGGAGCCTGCATAGACTCAAGTGAAAAGTAATCACCCGATACAACGAAATAAATCAACCCGAACATAACCAGTGCCAGAGCAATACCAACAGGTAAAAACCTGATAAAGCCTTCTCTTAAACGAGCGATATTAATATCCAGCATCATTACGACAAACAGAAATAGCACCATTACAGCGCCAACATATACCAGCACCAGAGTGATACCCAGGAATTCAGCTTCGAGCAATATCCAGATAAAAGCACTACTGAAAAATGTCAGTACTAAAAACAGTGCCGCATGCACTGGATTTCTTACCGTTACCACCGAGGCTGCCGAAACGACAGTCAGGGTGGCAAAAAAATAGAAAATTAATGATTCAAGCATAATGATTCCTGGTGACCCTGCCTAACGATAAGGCGCATCAGCAGATTTATCTGCTGCAAGTTGAGCTTCATAACGATCACCGATTTCCAGCAATTTCTCTTTAGTCATAATATTTTCACCCCGGTTTTCAAAGTGATATTCGAAAACATTGGTTTCAACAATAGAGTCCACAGGACAGGCTTCTTCACAAAAACCGCAATATATACACTTAAACAGATCGATATCATATTTCGTTGTCCGTCTTGTACCATCTTCACGTTGTTCCGATTCAATAGTGATAGCCAGTGCCGGGCAAACTGCTTCGCAGAGTTTGCAGGCAATACAACGTTCTTCACCATTTGCATATCGACGTAAGGCATGTAATCCACGAAAACGAGGACTCAATGGAGTTTTCTGCTCAGGATACTGAACGGTTAATTTCTTTTTAAAGAAATAGCCACCAGTCACTCCAAGCCCTTTTAGTAATTCAAGGAAAAGGAAACTTTTCAGGTAATACTTTATTGATTTAATCACTGTCATTACCCCCTAAGCAAACCATGGACCAACTTTATAGTACTGAAAAACACCTTCAACAACTAACCATACAATGGTTACAGGTATTAATACTTTCCAGCCCAGACGCATAATTTGATCATAACGATAACGAGGGAAAGTCGCGCGAAACCACAGGAATAGCAACATAAAGAAGCCGGTCTTGAGGAATAACCACAGTATGCTATCTCCAAAAAGAGAAGGAACAGGAGATAACCAGCCACCCAGAAACATGAGAGAAGTTAACATCGAAATCAGAATCATATTGGCATATTCGCCGAGGAAAAAGACCGCAAAGGTCATTCCTGAATATTCGACATGAAAACCGGCAACAATTTCAGATTCACCTTCAGCCACATCAAAAGGTGCACGATTTGTTTCTGCAACACCTGCAATAAAATACACCAGAAACAAAGGAAACAGTGGGATAATAAACCAGTTAAACATCGAGCCGGATTGTGCATTCACAATTTCACCCAGATTCAGACTTCCACCAGCCATCAGTACACCAACAAGTGCGAATCCCATCGCAATTTCATATGCAACAATTTGCGCAGCTGAACGCATAGCGCCTAATAAGGCATATTTAGAGTTAGAAGCCCAGCCAGCAATAATGACACCATAAACACCAAGAGATGTCATAGCCAGAATATATAAAAGACCCGCATTAATATCACTGAACACCAGCGTATCATTGAAAGGTACCACAGCCCAGGCACCCATTGCTGGAGCAAATGCCAGAACCGGAGCAATAATAAACAGATATAGATTCGCATTTGTCGGAATAATAATTTCCTTAAACATGAGCTTGAACATATCTGCAAATGGTTGCAGCAAGCCTTTTGGACCAACACGATTGGGGCCAATCCGGATTTGCATATAACCTATTATTTTACGCTCAGCATAAGTGTAATAAGCAACAACAATAAACAGCGGGACTAAGATCACCACAATCTTCAGCAATGTTACTATCAGATACAGTAACTCTTCAGGTAACCAGGGGACATAAGGTGAAAGAATCTCAATCATGATACTTTCTCCACTTCAACTGAACCGAACAGGGTTGTCAGGTTTTCAACCTCTTTGATTCCTGTTGGAATCCATACACATCCGGCAGGAATATTTTCATCAATAATCATTGGCAGGATAGCAGTTCCTTCCCCCTGTTTAATATGAACCTGAAGCGCATCGCTTAACCCCAGTTTTTCTGCCTGAGTAGAATTCAAACGAAGACAGCTGGCATTTTTCATATTGACAGTAGTCTGCAATGCATCAGAATGTCTTACCATCGAATCACCCGCATAAATAGCTGTTTCAGAAATCTTCTGTACACTTCTTGGACGGGTTGGTAATTTATTTTCAGCGGCTTTGATAGAGACAAAGTTATCCAGCTTCAATTCGCGACACTGTTCTTTAAGTTCATTTCTGACTACAGTTGAATCGCTATAATCATAATCATCGGCAGGTAATAAAACCTGTGATAAAGCCGTTAATATTTTCCAGCCCTGACGACTTTCACCTGCGGCGGAGGCACATCCATTAAATGACTGCCATAAACCTTCAGTATTGACAAAAGTACCCGAAGTTTCCAGGAACGTAGCCAAAGGTAAAATTAAATCCGCAGATGCAGAAAGAAAATCATTTTCAAAACTATTTATCGCAATAATAAAATCATTATTGTCTGCACTCGCTTTCACGGCTGAACCATTATTAATATCAGCGAGCGGATCAATTCCCATTAGCATTAAAACTTTATGTTTGTTATTGACTATCTCAACAGTATTCTGACCTGCTTCAGCAGCATTGACAGCTGCAGCAAGCCGATTCGGTAAACTACCTGCAAGACAGGCACCTGCTGAATTAGCCGATTCCGACAAATAGCTCAATGATGAATCAGTCATAGATGCTATTGCTTCAGCAAGTTGCATAACAAGTGAATACTGTGGATGAGATACTGCCTGAATACCAACTATAACGGCTGACTGTTCACCACTGACAAGTGCAGCTGCGATGGCATTATGTTCTTTTTTAGCTGTCACTTTTTCCAGCAAAACAGCAAGTTCTGCGGACAATTCAGTTTCCGCTTTTTTAGCGACAGCTACAACAACAGCTGCTAAATTGTGTAACATTTGCTCAGCACTGCCAGCAAGGTCTTCTGTCAATTCATAGTTATACTGACCTGAAGAAGTAGAAATTGATGCAATACTGGCACCATTATGAACAACGGCTTTACGTAACCGGTGATTCAACATAGGTTGTTCTGTTCTTAAATTTGCAGCAATAATCAGAGCGCTATTTATAGATTGCAGAGATTCGATACTGCGACCTAACCATGGCATGGCAGGCATAGTATCCTGAGCAGAGAAATCAATTTGTTTCAACCGATGGTCAATATTATTTGACCCCAGTCCACGAATTAATTTTTGAAAAAGATAATGTTCTTCAAGCGTACATTGAGGACTGATTAAACCAGCAAGATTACCCTGTTGATTTGCTGCCATCTGTAATTTTTCTACCGCCAGATTGATAGCAGTTTCCCAGTCGATATTCTTAAGTTTGCCATCTTCACGAATTTGCGGTGAAAGCAATCTTGATTCATGATTGACAGATGTATAACTGAAGCGATCCCGATCGGAGATCCAGGCTTCATTAATCTGTTCATTATCACGTGGTACCACACGCATTACTTTCTGATTACGGGTGTGAACGTAAATATTGGAACCGACACAATCATGCGCTGCAATAGAAGCATGCTGAATTAATTCCCATGGACGTGAAGTAAAACGAGATGGCTTGGCTGTTAATGCACCGACAGGACATAAATCAATCACATTGCCCGATAACTCTGAAGATACGGATTTTTCTATATAGGTACCAATCTGCGTTTGTTCACCACGACCGGTTGCACCCAATTCAGGTAATCCCGCAATTTCTTCACCAAAGCGTACACAGCGAGTACATAAAATACAACGAGTAAAGTCGGTCGCAATTAATGAACCAATATTCTTATCACAAATAACTCTTTTTGACTCTGTGTAGCGTGATACATCGCCACCGAACCCCATTGCAACATCCTGTAATTCACACTCTCCCCCCTGATCACAGATAGGACAATCAAGGGGATGATTAATCAGCAAAAATTCCATCGTAGATTTCTGCGCTGCAACTGCATTTGCGGAATTAGTTCTCACCACCATACCATCATTAACCTGAGTAGCACAGGCAGGCATTGGCTTTGGAGCCTTTTCCACTTCAACCAGACACATGCGACAGTTAGCGGCTACCGACAATTTTTTGTGATAACAGAAACGAGGGATGCTGATATTATTGTCATCCGCCACATCAATCAACATTTGACCCGGACTAGTCTGGATCTTCTGACCATTGATAGTGATAGTGATGGTTTCGCTCATAGCTACCTTTTACCTTTCAAGACTAATGACAACATACTAATCATCAGGCGTCTAAAATCGAACGCTTATGTTCAATGTAATATTCAAATTCATGACGAAAGTGTTTGATAAAGCTCCAAACCGGCATGGCAGCAGCATCACCAAGGGCACAGATAGTGCGTCCTTCAATTTTATGTGACACATCTTCCAGCATCGCAATATCTTCCGGACGTCCCTTACCTTCTTCTATACGGGTTAATACGCGGTATAACCAGCCTGTTCCTTCACGGCAGGGTGTACATTGCCCGCAGGATTCAGAAAAATAAAAGCGGGAAATTCGACGTAAAGCTTTCACCATGTCAGTTGTTTCATCCATTACAATAACTGCACCGGAACCCAGCATAGAACCTGCTTTCGCAATAGAGTCATAATCCATCGTACATTCCATCATGACATCTCCTGGCACAACCGGTACTGATGAACCTCCGGGAATAACAGCTTTCAATTTCCGACCATCCTTGACTCCACCGGCCATAGCCAGCAAATCTTTAAATGGCGTACCCATATTAATTTCAAAATTACCGGGATCATTTAAATGCCCCGACATGGAAAATAACTTCACACCACCATTATTAGGAATACCAAGATCGGCAAACCATTTCCCGCCATTACGAATAATACTGGGCACTGAAGATAATGATTCCGTATTATTGATAGTTGTTGGTTTCCCATATAAACCAAAGTTTGCAGGGAATGGAGGCTTAAAACGCGGCTGGCCTTTTTTTCCTTCAAGAGACTCTAATAAAGCAGTTTCTTCACCACAAATATATGCTCCGGCACCTAAAGTTGGATAAAGATCAAAATCAATTCCACTGGATAAAATATTTTTCCCCAGATAGCCTTCTTCATAAGCTTCTTTAACGGCCTGATCAAAACGCTTATATGGCTCATCCATAAATTCACCACGCATATAGTTATACCCTACTGTGGCACCTATACAATACCCGGCTATAATCATTCCTTCTACCAGAGCATGAGGGTTAAACCGTAAAATATCACGATCCTTACATGTTCCTGGCTCAGATTCATCAGAGTTACAGACTACGTATTTTTGTCCGGGGGCAGTTCTGGGCATAAAGCTCCATTTCAAACCCGTTGGAAAACCTGCGCCACCGCGACCTCGTAAACCAGAAGTTTTAACTTCTTCAATGACCGCTTCGGGTGTCAGCTTTTCATCAATTATTTTCTTGATCGCCTGATAACCACCGGACTTTAAATAACTATCCAATGACCAGGGTTGATCATATTGCAGGGTTGCAAAACAAACTTCATTAGCCATGTCTTTTAAATCTCCCTACTCATTCCAGACCATCCAGAATTTCATCAATTTTTTCTGGTGTCAATTTTTCATGATAGACATGATCTACCTGCATCATAGGTCCAGCGGCACAGGCAGCCAGACATTCTTCTTCAGGTTTTAAATAAATCCGACCGTCAGCAGTAGTTTCGCCAACCTTACAGCCCAGTTTCTTTTCAACATAACTAACAACCGATTCGGAGCCCATTAGCATGCAGGAAATATTTGTGCAGATCGCAACATTATGACGACCAACAGGTTTAGTTTCAAACATCGAGTAAAAGCTGGCTACTTCATAAACCTGAATTTTCGGCAAACCCAGGTAATCCGCAACAGCATCCATTAATTCTATTGTTAGAAAACCCTGGTTCTGATGCTGGGCAGCAGATAGAGCCGCAATCACAGCAGAGCGTTTTTTATCAGCAGGATATTTCTTTAACCAGTTATCAATCTCTTCAAGAGTATGATCTGTGAGTAAATTTGATGTCATTGTGTCTGTCATTATCGGTCTATCTCACCAAATACAATATCCTGGGTTCCAATGATAGCAACCACGTCAGCCAGCATATGCCCTTTGGCCATTTCATTCATACTGGAAAGATGCGCAAAACCGGGGGCACGTATTTTTAAACGATACGGCTTATTGGCTCCATCAGAAATCAGGTAGCAGCCAAACTCTCCTTTAGGATGCTCAACAGCTGTATAAACTTCACCTTGAGGCAGCGTATAACCTTCTGTAAACAGTTTAAAGTGATGAATCAAGCCTTCCATGTCAGCCTTCATTTCTTCACGTCTTGGAGGTGTTACCTTATGATTATCACTGAGCACAAGGCCAGGATTCTTTTTTAACCACTCTACGCATTGTTTGATAATGCGATTTGACTGACGCATTTCTTCCATTCGCACCAGATAGCGATCATAACTGTCACCATTCGTGCCAACCGGTATATCGAAATCAATGTCTGAATAGACTTCATATGGTTGCTTCTTACGAAGATCCCACTCAACACCAGAGCCTCGTAACATAGGACCGCTAAAGCCAAGTTGATAGGCACGTTCAGGAGAAACCACTCCAATACCTACGGTACGCTGTTTCCAGATACGGTTATCAGTTAACAGAGTTTCGTATTCATCGACATATTTAGGGAAACGCTGACAGAAATCATCAATAAAATCGAGCAAACTGGATTGACGATTATCATTTAAACGATCTGCATCCTGTTTACTACGCCATTTAGTGGATTCATACTGCGGCATGGAATCGGGTAAATCACGAGCGACACCACCTGGACGATAATAACCTGCATGCATACGAGCACCGGAGACGGCTTCATACATATCCATTAAGTCTTCACGTTCACGGAAAGCATACAGAAACATCGTCATTGCCCCCACATCCAGTGCATGTGTTCCTATCCACATTAAGTGGTTCAAAATTCGGGTAATTTCATCAAACATGACACGGATATACTGTCCGCGAACTGGTACTTCCAGTTGCAGAAGCTTTTCAATAGCCATCACGTAGCCATGCTCGTTACACATCATGGAAACATAATCCAGTCGATCCATGTAACCAATAGACTGGTTATAGGGTTTGGATTCCGCCAGCTTTTCAGTAGCTCGATGTAACAGGCCTATATGCGGATCAGCACGTTCAATAACTTCACCATCCATTTCCAGAACAAGACGTAATACACCATGTGCAGCAGGATGTTGCGGACCAAAATTTAACGTGTAATTCTTAATCTCGGGCATTATTCAGCTGCCTCCTGTTGATCATCCTGTCCATTTTCCGGCATGTAACGATGATCTTTTCGGGTAACACGTGGAACCAGTACACGCGGGTCAATAGTAACCGGCTCGTAAATGACACGTTTCTGTTCAGGGTCATAACGCATTTCAACATGCCCAATCAATGGAAAATCTTTACGGAATGGGTGCCCGACGAAACCGTAGTCAGTCAGAATACGACGCAAATCTGGATGGTCGCTATACATAATGCCAAACAGGTCAAATGACTCACGTTCATACCAGTTGGCAGATGCCCACACATCAGTGACACTTGGCATCATTGGGAAATCATTATCTTCTGCAAAAACTCGCACACGAAGGCGACGATTCTTTGAAAAGGATAGTAAATGCATGACGGATGCAAAGCGTAATTCATCATTGCCTTTCGCTTCCAGCTCATCGCCAAAAGTTAAATGCCCCATAGTAGTTGCTTCAACACCACGACTAAATCCGGTTGAACTGGATTTATCGGTCTCCCATTCGGTCTGACCTAATTGTGAATAGTCAACGCCACATAAATCGATCAACTGGGCATAATCAAAATCACTTTCATCACGTAATGCCGTAGACACCTCTATTAAATTAGCGGGGGTTACGTCAATTGTAATTTCATTAAACTCATGAATGAGATTTTCAATTTTGTCAGAGAAAAAGTTTTGCAGATCTTCTGCATGTTGCTTTAGTGAATCAGACATAATTAACGGGCTATTGTATTCGTGCGTTTAATTTTCGCCTGTAACTGCAAGATACCATATAACAATGCTTCTGCAGTTGGCGGACAACCCGGCACATAGACATCGACAGGTACCACTCGATCACAACCACGTACTACCGAATAAGAATAATGATAATAACCACCACCATTAGCACAGGAACCCATAGAGATAACCCAGCGAGGTTCAGCCATCTGGTCATACACTTTACGTAACGCAGGAGCCATTTTATTGACCAGTGTTCCGGCTACAATCATGACATCTGATTGACGGGGACTTGGGCGAAAAAGAATACCAAAACGATCAAGGTCATAGCGTGAAGCGCCAGCCTGCATCATTTCTACAGCACAACAGGCCAGACCAAATGTCATTGGCCACATAGAACCGGTTCTAGCCCAGTTAATAAGCTTATCGGCACTGGTCGTAACAAAACCTTCTTCAAGAATACCTTCTATTCCCATTCCAGCGCTCCTTTCTTCCACTCATAGATAAATCCAATCACCAGCACACCAAGAAACAGCCCCATTGCAAGCAGTCCAAAAGTGCCTATCTGATCCAGCACTATGGCCCAGGGAAACAGAAATGCAATTTCAAGATCGAAAATTATAAACAGGATAGCGACAAGATAATATCTGACATCGAATTTCATCCGACTATCTTCGAATGCTTCAAAGCCACATTCGTACGGAGAATTCTTCTCTGCATCGGGTTTGGTCGGCCCCAATAATTTACCTAGAATGATAAATACAGAACCCATGGCGGTAGTCACCATTAAGAAAATAAGAATGGGTAAATAATTACCTAACATACAGTTGGAAGCCCCTGCGTTTATCTTGTCATATTAATTATGAGGCGGGAGTCTATTGCGCAAGGGTTTCAGAGTCAAGGAATGTTAGATAACGTTTCGTTATATAGCGATAAATCTTTTCATATTTACAAAGCTAAAACCCGCATTTTATCAAGCAATTCACACAGTTTTCATAGTTTTATTATCAATAATTTATATTTTTTATTTTTTAATTGATGAACTAAAAAACCAACTTTCATATGCCGGCTTCCAATCATACAAAATAGAAAGAGATCTAAAAACAGAAACATCAGCATAATTAAATTTCCAGTTTCCACATTTTCTACCACCTGTTGATTTTCTGTTTTTAGTTTTTTAACCTGGAAAAAACAATTGAACATGAAAAAGATGCGTAACCCTGGAATCCGCAGTTGGACGAGTTGATTATGCGTTTGAGGTGGTGTAGATCAAGGCGTTACAATGAAGAGATACGCCGCCTCAAACGTACAATTCAGCTCGTAGCGGGATTCACTGATTGGGTGATTATACACATCAACTATCATGCTTTATGAAACAGTGGGTTAACCTCTATTGCAAGCGGTCAACTACGGAATCCAGGTTTAATAAAACTAATTGACAGAACCATACCCGCCCCCACCAGGTGTTTTAATAATAACGGCATCACCTGCACATACATTAACACTATCCGTGGACTCCAGAACCACTTGACTACCGTCCAACTTCTCAATCATGTTTTCACCTGTTTTACCCGGCTTTCCACCATTTAGTGCATAGGGTGCTACCTGACGATGCCCGCTTAAAATACTGACCGACATGGGTTCAAGAAAGCGCAATTTTCTCACTACACCATTTCCTCCAGCAAAGAGCGCCTCTCCACCAGAGTTTTTACGAATAGCAAAAGATTCAAGTCTCACAGGATATCGCCATTCCAGTACTTCCGGATCAGTCAGACGGGAATTCGTCATATGCGTATGTACAGCACTACAGCCTTCATGCCCCTCGCTAGCACCCTCACCACCACACAATGTTTCGTAATACTGATATTGATCATTACCCCAGGTGATATTATTCATGGTGCCCTGTGATGCAGCGACAATACCAAGCGCGCCCAGCAAGGTATCCACAATAGCTTGAGAAACTTCGACATTTCCAGCAACCACTGCCGCAGGATAGCGCGGATTAATCATGCTATTTTCAGGTAAAACAATTTCAAGGGGTTTCAGACAGCCTTCATTCAGTGGAATTTGATCATTCACGAGACACCTGAAAACATACAAAACTGCTGCTCTTGCGATTGCTGTAGGTGCATTAAAATTTGCTGCATGCTGCGCACTGGTACCGGTAAAATCGATACAGGCTTTTCTTTTGTGCTTATCTACCGTAATACAAACCCTGATGATAGAACCATCATCCATTGCATAACTGAATGAACCATCATTCAAAACATCCAGAACCCGTCGTACCGATTCCTCAGCATTATTCTGCACATGTTTCATATAAGCATGAACCACCGGCAAACTATAATGCGAGACCATTTTTAACAGTTCCTGCATACCTTTTTCGCAGGCCGCCAACTGTGCCTTAAAGTCGGCGATATTTGTATCGATATTTCGAGCAGGCCACTCTCCGCCGGCAAGTATCTGACGAATTTCAGAATCCTGAAAATGACCTGCATCGACAATTTTCAAATTATCAAGCAGCACTCCTTCCTGAATGACACTAACAGAATTTGAAGGCATGGAACCCGGGGTCATACCACCTATATCAGCATGATGACCACGTGAAGCGACATAAAAAATAACCTTATCACCGGCATCATTAAATACGGGTTTAATAATAGTTACATCCGGTAAATGCGTACCACCGTTATAGGGCGCGTTTAAGACATAGGCATCACCTTTGAGCATATCGCCCTGACGCTCCCGTATGACAGTCTTAATACTTTCACTCATCGACCCCAGATGCACTGGCATATGAGGCGCATTCGCTATTAAATCACCATGCTCATCAAATACAGCACAGGAAAAATCCAGTCTTTCCTTAATATTGACTGAAACAGCTGTATTTTCCAATACAAGCCCCATTTGCTCAGCAATCGACATAAACAAATTATTAAAGATTTCCAGCATAACCGGATCAACATCGGTACCAATAGCGACACGTTCAGGTAATTTCTGGTAACGCTCAAGCACAATATTATTTTCCGCTGTTAAGCTGGCCCTCCATCCCGGCTCAATGACAATAGTACCCGTACTCTCTACGATAACTGAAGGCCCCTCTACCCAGGTTTCTGTTGGCAACATCTCTCTGGCATAAAAACTGGTAGTGTGTTCAACGCCTGCCATAAAGACCGGCAACTTTTTCATCGCTAATAAGGCACTATTGGGATTTTTCCGAAAAGCTAGCTGAGGCACTGACTGACTAACTATCGCCTCCACTTCGATTGAATGTACTATTAATTCCTTTTGCCTTGAAATAAACCCGAAAGATTGCAGATGAAGCGTTTCAAATTCATGGACCATTTCATCATAACCCCTAAATAAAACAGCAAGATTTGTATCAGAGCCTGCATAATGACAGTGCAGCCTGGTAATACTGGTCAATTTTTCAACCGAAGCCCCCTGCTTAGATAAATTATCTATTCCTTTATCCAGTAGTATTTGCCTGATTTTTTTAAGCGATTTAAGCAAACTGATTGATAATATCTGCTGAATACTTTGTTCATTTATCTGGCGCAAATCAGCCAGCCCCATGCCATAGGCCGAAAGCACGCCCGAATAGGGATGCAGAAAAATTCTCTTAATCGCTAAAGCGTCCGCAACCAGACAGGCATGCTGCCCCCCAGCCCCTCCAAAACAGCATAGCGTATACTCAGCAACATCGTATCCACGCTGCACGGAAATTTGTTTGATTGCATTTGCCATATTCTCGATGGCAATAGATAAAAATCCTGATGCAATATTTTTTAAAGTATTTTTTTTACCGGTAGCCTGTTCTATCTGAAAAGCCAGATCACTAAATTTTTCTCGAACAACATCAATATTTATCGGTTGATCAGCACATTCTCCGAAAACTCTGGGAAAATATTCAGGCTGAATTTTACCTAACATGACATTACAGTCAGTTACCGTTAACGGTCCACCATTTCCATAACAGGCCGGTCCGGGATTAGCAGCTGCCGACTCTGGCCCAACACGGTAACGAGAGCCATCAAACTGGAGTATCGACCCTCCTCCCGCCGCTACAGTATGAATACGCATCATAGGTGCACGCATGCGCACTCCTGCAACCTCTGAATCAAATGCCCGCTCTAGCTCACCGGCATAATGACACACATCGGTTGAAGTCCCCCCCATATCAAAGCCGATTAATTTTGAAAACCCTGCAGCAGTTGCTGTAGCCACCATACCAATAACACCACCTGCCGGCCCTGACAAAATCGCATCCTTTCCTGCAAAATGATGTGCATCAGTTAAGCCTCCGCTTGACTGCATAAACTGCAAACGATTTTCCGCAGGATTGATAGTTTTTAACTCATCTGCAATCTGATTGACATAACGCCGAAGAATGGGCGACAGGTATGCATCAACCACCGTCGTATCACCTCTTGATACCAGTTTCATCAATGGGCTAACCTGGTGACTGATTGATACCTGATGAAAACCAGTTATTTTAGCAATCTGCGCAACTTTTAACTCATGTTCAGGATACCTATAACCATGCATAAACACGATAGCGACAGAGCGGATACCCTGATCATAGGCAAGCTGCAAACCCCTTTTTACTGCATTTTCATTTAATGCCTGTATTTCTTCACCTGTTGCGCTTATGCGCTCTTCAACCTCAAGTACTCTAGAGTACAACATGTCAGGTAATTTAATTTTAAGAGAAAATAATTCAGGTCTATTTTGATAACCAATTCTTAAAGCATCAGCAAAGCCCGCAGTAATAACAAGCAGGGTTGGATCACCTTGACGCTCCAGTAACGCATTGGTTGCAACAGTTGTCCCCATTTTAATAACAAATGGTAATTGCTGCTGTTTAGTATCAGAATCATATTTAGCAACTATTCGACGAATACCCGCTATGGCTGCATCACTATATTGATCAGGATTATCCGAAAGAAGCTTATCGGTAAAAATACGACCATCAGCTGACACTGCAACAATATCTGTAAAAGTTCCACCCCGGTCAATCCAGAATTGCCAGTAGTTCTGTGCTGGAGAATCTGTCATCGCAATCTCTTAGTTATTCCAGATGAATAAATACATCATATCTACTCAAATATTGAATTATTTTTGAAAGACATATCACTACTCATTTTCATGTTATTTGGGATCAAGTAATGATATCTCGTTAATTTTGAACAGTTCTAATGATTTAAATTTTTAAAAACACTTTAAGTGATTTCAGAAAGTTTATAAAGGATGATGAAGCTGCTACAAATTCATAATCATGGAATCCGCAGTTGGACGAGTTAATTGTGCGTTGGAGGTGTGTAGATCAAGGCGTAACGACGCGCAATAGCCAGCTATTCCAGGGCGTTACAACGAACAGATACGCCGCCTCAAAGGTTCAATTCAGTTCGTAGCGGGATTCACCGATTGGGTGCTTATACACATCAACTGTCATGGTTTTTGAAACAGCGGGTTAACCTCTATTGCGAGCGATCAACTGTGGAATCCAGATTGAACTCAGCGAGTGAGTAAATAAACAAGAGTGTATACATGAAATGCAAAAGCAGGATATTTTATCCGTTTTCCAGACAGATAAATGCCGGGAGAAGAATAACAAAATCAGCGGAGATTATTGTTTTCTTTCCCGGCAAAAAGGGAGTTAACTAATTACTCTAGTGAGACAGGCTATAAATAAAACCAGCTAATAGATGAACTTTGTCTTCTCCAAGGAAAGTCTTATGAGCAGGCATTGTGCTCATTCGACCGCCAGTAATGGTTTTCTTGATAGTACTAGCAGTACCACCGTGTAACCATGTTGTATCTGTCAGGTTAGGAGCACCAACCAGATGACTACCTTTGGCATCAGCCTGGTGACAAGCTACACACATAACCTGAAACTTCTCTTTACCAGCAGCGGCTGAAGCAGCATCAACATTACGTCCACTCAAAGATTGAACATATGCAGCGACATCTTCAACACCTTTCTCACCCAGCGCAGGACCGAAAGCAGGCATTACACCATTACGACCACCCAAAATACTGGTTTTGATAGTCTCAGGTTCACCACCATATAACCAGTCATTGTCAGTCAGATTAGGAAAGCCTTTGGTACCTTTTGCATCAGAACCATGACATTGCGAGCAGTAACTACTAAACAATCTTTCACCAGCCTTAACCGCTTTAGGATCTTTTGCCAGTTCAGGAATTGGAGTTGCCGCAAACTTGGCAAATATAGGTCCATACTTAGCATCAGAATCAACAACTTCTGCATCATATTGATTATGTGAAGTCCAACCTAAATAACCTTTAAAATTACCCAGACCAGGGAAAATTACCAGATATACAAGGCTGAAGATGATGGTGAAATAAAACAACCATAACCACCATTTAGGTAGAGGATTGTTTAATTCTTCCAGACCATCCCATTGATGACCTGTAGACTCACCTGCTGCACTCTCATCTGGACGACTCTTCATTGTCCATTTGATCAGCCAGTAACAGGCAAAAATATTGACCAGGGTAATTACCACTACCCACCAGTTAAAAAAGCTACTAATCATTATTCTGTTCCTTTTCTGGATTATAATTTCTATCGTCCACCGCGAGCATGGCTGCTTCTTTGAAAGCAACTTCCCGCTTTGAACTCCAGGCCCAGGCATAGATGCCGACAACGGTACTCATCAGGACTAATGTCCAGATACCGTGGACAGTGCCACTCATTATTTCATTCATTTGTGCCACCTATCGTATGCTAACAGCAGTGCCTAGATGCTGTAGGTAAGCAATCAGCGCTTTCATCTCAGTTTGACCTTTGACGGCACTAGCAGCTCCAGCAATATCTGCATCAGTATAAGGAACACCCAGTGCTTTCAGAGTCTTCATTTTAGCTGCAGTATCTGAACCATCCAACTTAGTCCTGGCCAGGAAACCAAAGGTAGGCATATTTGACTCAGGTACAACATCACGAGGATTATTCAGATGCGCTTCGTGCCAGTCATCAGAATAACGACCACCAACCCTCGCAAGATCAGGACCAGTACGCTTGGAACCCCATAGGAAAGGATGATCATATACAAATTCACCCGCCACTGAATAATGACCATATCGCTCAGTTTCTGCACGGAATGGACGAATCATTTGCGAATGACAGGCATTACAGGCTTCACGAATATAAATATCACGTCCTTCAAGCTGTAATGCAGTATATGGCTTCAGATTTTCAACAGGTTTAGTTGTATCTTCCATAAAATACAGAGGAACAATTTCAGCTAAACCACCAAAACTGACTACGATGACTATCAGAATAATCATCAGGCCAATATTCTTTTCTACTACTTCATGACTCATTACTATTCTCCTAATGTGCTGGCTGTGCGACTTCAGTGTCGGTAAGTGAAGAACCGCTCACAGTCTTAAACACGTTAAAAGCCATGATTAACATACCACTCAGGAACAACAAACCACCTAGCAGACGTACAAAGTAGAATGGGTAGGTTGCTTCCAGAGATTCAACAAAGCTGTAAGTTAAGGTGCCGTCAGCATTTACCGCACGCCACATCAAACCTTGCATCACACCTGAAATCCACATCGCAGCGATGTACAGTACAACACCGATAGTAGCAATCCAGAAATGGGTATCGATCAATCTGGTGCTATACATACCTTCTTTATTAAAGATCCAGGGAATTAACGCATACATTGATCCAATACTAACCAGAGCAACCCAGCCTAATGCACCAGAGTGAACATGACCAACAGTCCAGTCAGTGTAGTGAGACAAAGCATTAACTGTCTTAATCGCCATCATAGGACCTTCAAAAGTTGACATACCATAGAAAGACAATGAAACAATCAGGAATTTCAGGATAGGATCAGTACGCAGTTTGTGCCATGCGCCAGATAAAGTCATGATACCGTTAATCATACCACCCCAGCTAGGAGCAAGCAGTATCAGTGAGAACACCATACCTAAAGACTGAGCCCAGTCAGGTAATGCTGTGTAATGTAAATGGTGAGGACCAGCCCACATATAAGTGGAGATTAAAGCCCAGAAGTGCACAACAGATAAACGATAAGAGAAAACAGGACGTTGTGAAACTTTAGGAACAAAATAGTACATCATACCCAGGAAGCCAGCAGTCAGGAAGAAACCAACCGCGTTATGACCATACCACCACTGAACCATCGCATCGATAGCACCATGATAGACTGAGTAAGATTTGAACAGGCTACCACCGAACAAGGCAATTGGTAATTCAGCATTGTTTACCAGATGCAGTACAGCAATAGTCAATATGAAAGCGCCGTAAAACCAGTTAGCCACATAGATGTGCTTAACCTTACGCTTTATGATCGTACCAAAAAACACCAGTGCATAAGAAACCCACACTAGAGTAATCAGTAAATCAACTGGCCATTCCAGCTCGGCATATTCCTTACTACTGGTCAGACCTAACGGCAAAGTGATTGCTGCAAGCAAAATAACCAGTGTCCAGCCCCAGAATGTAAACGCTGCTAATGCATCGCTAAACAGGCGCGTATGACAAGTGCGCTGTACTACATAATAGGATGTAGCAAATAATGCAGAACCGCCAAACGCAAAAATTACCGCGTTGGTGTGTAATGCTCTCAAACGACCGTAGGCTAACCATGGCATATCGAGACTTAATTGCGGCCAGATCAACTCTGCTGCAATGAAGACTCCAACTGTCATGCCTACGATACCCCAAACTACCGTCATAATGGCGAACTGCCTGACGACTTTATAATTGTAGGTTTCCATTAATGGCCTCATAATATAATTAAAATTTAAGCGTTAGCGAGTGTGACGTTTTGTCGCATTTCAGAAAATGACATGGATCAAGTGACATATTTTTTTTAACTCATATATAATCAAAACTTGATGTAGATTTCGAGAAGTTTAGCGGAGCAAAAAACTGCTGAATCCCTGACCAGATAATAATATATATAGATACGATATGCAGAAAATAATGAACCAGGTTCAACTCTCAAAGCAACTTAAAATTAGTTGCGAGTCTTGTAGTCTATCCGAATTATGCCTGCCCAAAGGCCTTTCATCTCAGGAATTAATTATTTTAGATGACCATATTGAGCGTCCAAGAAACCTTTCTCAGAATGCTCAAATATATCAACCTGGAGATAAATTCACTGGTTTCTATGCGGTACGTTCAGGCGGTGTCAAAACTTTTCTAACGAAAAAAACAGGTGAGCAACAAATCCTTGGTTTTCATTTACCGGGTGAAATTTTTGGTCTGGATGGAATGGAAACCGGAAAGCAACGTTGCTACGCAACGACTATGGAAAATACATCATACTGCATACTACCCTACGATCAGCTGGATCAATTGTGCGAAGCGATTCCCGAACTTCGTCATCAGGTTTGCAAGTTACTCGGTCATGAAATGAACTGTGATCACTCTCACTTACTATTACTTGGACAACAAACTGCTCACGAACGTTTAGCCACCTTTCTATTGAGTATTTCAAGTCGCTTTAAGCACCGTGGTTATTCTCCCACCAGCTTCATGCTTCCCATGTCAAGACACGATATTGCGGGCTTTCTGGGAATAGCGGTGGAAACAGTCAGCCGGCTGTTTAAGTCATTTCAGGAAAAAGGAATTGTAAATATAAATCGAAAACAGGTTGATATTATAGATATTGAAAAGCTTAATCAGATGGTTGCTAATTGTGAAGAAAGCGATTAGCCAGGTAATCCAGTCATAACATGCTACTCAATTAGAAGCATATTAAAGCTATATTACCTTGGAAAACTTGATCACATTATCCTTAAGATAATTATCAAAAACCATACAGATATTTCTAATCAACAGACGGCCTCGGGTTTCAACCTTAATAAGGTTCTCATCCATCTTTAATAAACCGTCTTCCATCAGGCTTTCAAGCTTTTTTAACTCAGCTTTAAAATAACTGTTAAAGTCAATATTCCAGCGCTTTTCCACCTTTCTAATATCCAGATAAAAATGACATATTAGCTGATTGATAACCTGCTTGCGGATTAAGTCATCAGCATTCATCACTAACCCTCGTACAATCGGTAATTGCCCGGCATTGATCATTTCCCTGTATTCATCAATATTACTGCTATTTTGACTATAACTATCAAAAATGGAACCAATAGAACTTACTCCAATCCCAATAAGATCGGTATCGGCATGAGTAGAATAACCCTGAAAATTTCTCTGCAATGAACCTTCTCTTTGGGCTTTTACCATGGAATCATCTTCCAGTGCAAAATGATCCATACCGATATACACATAACCAGCCTGCTGAAGCTTATTCATGGTCAACTCGAGAATTTTCAACTTCTCTGCGGGAGAAGGAAGATCAACCTCATTTATTCTTCTTTGTGGTTTAAAACGCTCAGGTAAATGAGCATAATTAAAGATAGAAAACCTGTCGGGCCTTAGCTTTATTACTTTATCCAGTGTTTCTTCAAAAGTAGCGACAGTTTGAAAAGGTAAGCCATAAATCAAATCCATATTGACTGATTTAATGTTTAGTTTTCTGGCTGTTTCCAGCTGATCATAGACCAGATCATAGCTTTGTACTCTATTGACAGCCTTTTGGACTTTATCATCAAAATCCTGCACACCCAGGCTAATTCGATTAAAACCGATATTGGTCAGTAACTCTAATGTCTGGGTAGAGACTTTACGCGGATCAATTTCAATAGACATTTCACAATTTTCAGCAATATTGAAATTATTTTCAATTAAACGCATCAATTCGATCAATTCATCGTCATTCAGAAATGTTGGCGTTCCTCCACCCAGATGCAGTTGCTCCAGCTCTCTGTCAGCATCAAATAATGGTGCTAACATTTGCATTTCAGCATTCAGTAAATTAAGGTATTCTTCAGAAACAGAGTGATCCTTGGTAATTATTTTATTGCAGGCACAGTAATAACAAATTGTGTCACAGTAAGGTATATGAATATAAAGAGATAGTGGACGTGGTATCATCTCTGTATTACTTCTCTGGATACAGCTTTTTAAAGTCTCTGCCGTGTAAGAAGAAGAAAACTGTGGTGCTGTAGGATAAGAAGTATAGCGTGGTCCGGATTTATCATACTTTTTTATGAGTTCCGGATCAAAATCTAGCATCTGCACCATAATATGGGAATATCCTGAAATAAAGATTATAAAGCCTGTTATTGTAGGAGATACTAATCAGGGAAAAATGACTTAAGTCAAAAGTGTCAGGCTTCGTAAACATTCAAAAAATTCTGTTAAAACAGAAAATACTCGGATGTTTTTTAATAAACTCAATTATATAAATAAATATTGGTGATATTATTTGTATCAAAAAAAAATAATATCAATCAGAAAAATTTTATTTCCAAATCTACCATAACATCTACTACAATCTAAAAAAATGAAACTTATAATCGGAGCACCTGAATAGTGGATATAGCAAGTCTGGTCGGCATAATCGCTGCTTTTGGTATCATCATTGCGTCAATCATGGCGGGTGGCCCGATCATTATCTTTATCAATGTACCTTCGGTATTGGTGGTCGTTGGAGGTACTTTTGGCGTCACATTAATGCGAGTCACCTTAGCTGACTTTCTGGGTTCATTTAAGGTTGGATTAAAAGGTTTCTTTTACAAAATGGACAACCCTTCCAAACTTATTGAAGAAGCAGTTGAAATGGCTACCATAGCTCGTAAAGAAGGATTACTGGCTTTAGAAGGTAGAGAAATTAGCAATACTTTTCTACAAAAAGGAATTAGCCTGTGTATTGACGGACACTCTCCAGAAATTGTTAACAACCTGCTCTCCAAAGATATCAACCTGGCGATTGAACGCCATTCCAAAGGCGCTGACATGTTTAAAGCAATGGCTACTTATGCACCTGCCATGGGCATGATTGGTACATTGATCGGTCTGGTACAAATGTTATCAAACATGAGTGATCCTGCAGCTATTGGGCCAGCGATGGCTGTTGCTCTGTTAACCACACTATATGGTGCCGTTATAGCTAACGCTTTTGCGTCTCCCCTGGCAGAAAAATTAATTCTAATTTCTTCTTCTGAAAAACTGAATAAATCTTTAATCCTTGAATCTATTGCGGCTATTCAGGATGGAACCAATCCACGGGTTATGAAACAACTACTGGATGCCTTCCTGCCTGAATCAAAACGTCCTGTAGAAGATTGATATGGTATTAAATCATGAGTGAAGAAGCTGATTGCCCGGTCTGCGAAGAAGGATTACCGCCATGGCTGGCTACCTTTGCAGATCTCATGTCCCTGCTAATGTGCTTCTTTGTGCTTTTACTATCATTCTCAGAAATGGATGTTCTAAAGTACAAATCGGTTGCTGGTGCAATGAAAAATGCATTTGGCGTTCAACGGGACATCATTGCAACAGAAATCCCCAAGGGAACCAGTGTTATTGCTCAACAATATAGCCCGGGTAAACCGATTGAAGTAACGCCTCTGGAAATCATGAGAGAAAAATCCACGGATGAGACGAAACAAAACCTGGACTACATGGATTCGAACAGTAAAAATCAACCCTCCATAGCAACAGCTGAAGCTTTAGCCGCACAACATGCAAAACAAATGGCAAAAGAAGAAGCAGAAGAATTGAAAAAAGAACTGGCTTCGGCTATCGGTGAAGGGTTACTGGAAGTCGAAGGCTTTAACGACAGAGTCTTAATCAGAATTAGGGAAAAAGGTTCTTTCGGGTCTGGAAAAGCAAATCTCAAACCTGCATTTGAACCCATCCTGAAACAAATTGCCTCCGTATTAAAGCAACGGAATGGCCAATTTATCATTGCCGGGCATACAGATGATATCCCCATAGAAACCACACAATTTCGCTCAAACTGGGACCTGTCAGCAAAACGCGCTGCTTCAGTAGTGCATTTTTTTATTCAGGAAGGTGGTATAGATCCCGAACGCATGGAAATACGGGCACATTCAGACAATCAGCCACTGGTACCGAATGACAGCTGGGATAATAGAGCGAAGAATCGTAGAGTAGAAATAAGTGTTTTACATGGAAATACGGAAGCCATTCAGCTGGAATCACCTTCAGATAATGTAGACTATGTAAAGGATCAATAACTATGAGCGACGAACGCCGACGTTTTTTTAGAATCGAAGATATTGTTGGCCTGAAAACTCAGGTTATTGAAAAACAGGATCTTGATAAAAAAATTGATAAATTCTGGAATGACCAGCATGAGTTTTCTATTCGCAATGAATTTAATTATAAACTGGATCAACATCGGGCTGATCTACAACATATAAAAAATAAAATGCCTGAACTAGGGCGTTATCTATCAGTACTACAGGAACAGATAGATATTTTAACTTCAAAATTACTTTCAAATGAAGATGATGACTTCACTACCAGAGAAGCAAAAGTTAATATCAGTGCACAGGGAATTTCATTTTCTTCGGATGAACCGGTTAATATTGGAGATATTGTAGAATTAAATTTACTCTTATTACCCAGTCAACAAAGAATTGTCGTTTTTGCCAAAGTAATTAATTGTAAACCAGATGATGAGAAACCTGGATATTACAATATTTCTCTGGATTTTGAGCATATACACGAAGCAGATCAGGAGTTACTGGTAAAACACGTGCATGGAAAACAACTCAGGTCTCTCGGCGCAGCTCGTTTCGAAGAAAAAACCTAAGCTCTATTAATCAGCCTAATTATATTCAACCAATGTCATTATCCAAGGCACAAAGCTGGTTAAAAAATCATTCAGACAGCATTCCTGCTCTCAACATAAACTATTTAAATATTAAAGATATCCTTGCAAGTGAAAAAAACTTTCAAGCTATAGTGACCCATGCAATGAATGACCCCGGTTTATCTCTTGCTTTACTCAAGAAAGTGAATACCAATAGAGGCTCTAATACGGGAAAAGACCTCGTGGAATCTACCAGTTCAGCAATTTCCCTACTGGGTAACAAGGTGACTCACAAGCTGCTTCTTGAATATAAAATTGCTGAAAAAACATTGACCAATCCCCATCAATTATTTCTATTTCATCAAATTATTAACCGAAGCTTCCATAATAGAACACAGGTAACCAGGATAGCAGAGGAAAATGGTTACCAACATGTAGAACAATTACAGGCATGTGCATTATTAGCCTATATTGGTGAAGCAGTTTGTTGCGTACATGACTTTGAGAATTATCTAAAATATATTATGGCGGGAAGTGTCATTGGTGAGGAACTAAAATTTTTCGGTTTTAGCTTCTCTCAATTGACTGAATCAATATGCATTAAAGCTAATCTTCCAGAAATTTTCATATTATCTCTGCCACATAAAAATAGTGATAAGCAAAGAGAAAGGTTTTTATACTTTATTTCAATACTTTCTCATCAATGCGATCATGGATGGTATACCGACAGGCAATTAGATACATTCACTCAATTTTCTGAATTCCTGCAAAAACCGGTTGATCTCGTTATTGAAGATTTCCACCAATTCTCAGTACAGGCAGCGAGACAATCCATACTACAGGAAGCCTGGCAACCAGCCAGCCGATTAATATTACTCAGTGATAAAGCATGGAAACCAGCAGTATCAATAGAAACGCTGAAACCGCAAAATAAAGAGTCACAAAACTCAATAAAGGTCGACAAGACAATCAGGCAGAAAAGCACTCAAAGCACTCCGGTAAAAAAACCGGCTTCAACAGCTGAAAGTGATATTTTCAACCACATTAAGCAATTGCTGCATCAAAAGAAAACCACTAAATCTGATATTTTAAATGCCTGCATAGATGGATTATCTAAAGATTTAAAAATGACAAAAGTCAGCTTATTACTGTTATCACAGGACAAGACAAAATTATCCAACCGTATGTCGAGAGGTGTTGAAAAAGATTCAAGCTTTGCCCGGTATAATATTGACATGTCCAAATCAGGTTTATTACAGATATTACTGAAAAAACCTCAAGCTGTATGGATTAATCAAATTACCTTTAAAAAATATCAAAAACTTATTCCATCCAGTTTTTTAGCTTCAATTATGACTAATGACTTTCTTGCTATGTCACTTTTTATTGGATCAAAACCTGTCGGTATTGTGTATGCTGACCGCACTAACACCAACATAAAACTTGATGAAGAAGCATTTAATCAATTTAAAAAATTAATAACATTAAGCAGTAAAGCCTTAACTTTTCTTTCTACTAAACACTAAGAGAATTCTTTTAAGCTGGAATCTGCAGTTGGACGAGTTGATTGTGCGTTTGAGGTGGGGCAGATCAAGGCGTAACGACGCGGAATAGCCAGCTATTGCAAGGCGTTACAACGAAGAGATACGCCGCCTCAAACGTACAATTCAGTTCGTAGCGGGATTCACCGATTGGGTGATTTTTCCAGGATTATACACATCAACTGTCATGGTTTATGAAACAGTGGGTTAATTTCTATTGCGAGCTGTCAACTGCGGAATCCAGGTTTAAACTTCTGCTTGTAAATAACGGGAAGATGACTCATATTTCAGGCTATGGTTACAAAATAACAACCCAGAAACCAATAACTTCATTTTTTGAATAATTAATCATTTGTCACATGCTATGGAAATAGATTTTCTTCAAATTTCTGCCTTGTTGATTCTTGGCTACATCGCAGGGGTTATAAATACGCTTGCCGGTGGTGGCTCGAATCTCACTTTACCAGCACTCATGGTAATGGGTATTCCCGCTGACCTGGCCAATGCGACAAACCGGGTAGCCATTTTTTTACAGGCTGTCTGGGGCATAAAATCTTTCCATGGTCATGGCGAACTTCCTTTGAACGATATTAAAGGCATATTCATTCCTTTGTCACTGGGTGGCTTAATAGGCGCACTTGCAGCATCTTATGCACCTGTTTCATATTTAAAACCCGTGCTATTAACGACAATGATTAGTATGTCTATCATCATTTTAATAAAACCTTCAGTGGTTTTACCTGAGCCTGGCACAATTCCTAATAAAGTAAAACAAACACCCTCTTCCTGGGTTATGTTATTCCTGTCAGGACTATATGGTAGCTTTATTCAGGCCGGTGTAGGGTTTGTACTAATCATGGCTTTAGCAGGTACTTTGCGATATGACCTGGTAAAATCTAATGCATTAAAGCTTCTTTGTACATTGGGTTTTACTTCCATTGCACTGATAATATTCATTTTACGCGATCAAGTTTTATGGGTTCCGGGGTTAATTTTAGCTTCCACCATGATGCTTGGAGCGCATCATGGTGTTAAACTTGCCATAAAAGCCAGTAGTGGCTCTTTAAAATGGTTTCTGTTTATTATGACTGTTTGTGGAAGTGCTGCTGCTTTATATTTTTGAATTGTAATTATGATGACATTTAAAAGCAGGATTGGTGACTAATATGCGAGGAGCAGGTGGAACTTCAGGTGGTGTAGGTTTATTTATTATCGGCCTGATCATGCTTTGTGGAGGGCTATATCTATTACTAAACGCCATGATCGTAACTTCACATTTCGGTTTTGGAATGCGTCTTTACAGTGTCGGACGTTATGGGGTAACCAGTGGTATGATTTTAATTCCCTTCATGTTTGGAATTGGAATTATTTTTTATAATAGTAAAAATTTAATCGGCTGGTTATTAGCCATTGGCTCTATCACCGCATTAATTTTTGGTGTCATTTCTTCATTACATTTTACTTTCCGCAGTATGACTGCATTCGATCTGATCACTATACTGGTACTCACTGTTGGAGGCCTTGGAATATTTCTTCGATCATTGAAAAATATCAGCGATAATTTACCTGATTAAATTTTGTTTTCAGCAGTTCAAATTGTTTAATGTAAGTTGAAACCAGTTGTTGGTCCATAGTCACCAGAATATTTTCCTCATTCACCTGAGAGGCACTTCGAGTCCAGTTAAAACTCCCATTTAATAATATTCTTTTATCAAACAGCGCAAATTTATGATGCATATGATAAGGTGAATCATCTAGCAAAACATTTATCCCATTTTCAGACATTAAATCAATATCACTTCCCCTATCGTTAGCTTTATCATTATCTGAGATAATAGTAACTTTAACACCTCTTCCTGAAGCATCTAAAATAGAACGGGTAATATCATTATCAGAAATCGTAAATACACAAATATCAACTTCCTTTCTTGCCTGCTGCAGTAGACTGATAATTTTATTTTTACAGTCATCACCCGGACTAAAAAAAGCACTCGAAGCTATTACTGGTTTTTCTACATCAGGCTGGATACTTTTTATCACTCGCTGTAACCAGATCAATGCTCTGACGGCTGTTTCGTCACCACTATTTACATGTGGTCGACATAATTCAAAGGATTTATTTCTGACAAAATTCAATTGATCTTCAGCAAGAGATTCAGCCAGCTGTTTCAACTGGAATTTTTCAACTTTATCCAGTTTAAAATCCGATAAACTATCGACCAATAATTGTTCCAGTTCAGAATTATTCATAAATATAAAAAAATGATTAAATTACCAGCTAATTAATATATTTCTATAAACCGGGGATAGCGGATCTTAGTAATGATATCAGTGACAGTGTCATTCTCGCAGTCACTCCCCATAAAACTTCGCCATCATATTCATTAAAATAGATAACCTCAAAAGTTTTATTTTTCTCGCTTTGATAGGGTTTAATGCTGTAATTTTCCGGATTAGCCAGCCAGTTTAGAGGAATCATTAAAGTACGAGCCACTTCTTTTTTATCCAGTGTAAATTCATATGGCCAGGGAATAAACGATACCACGGGCGTAATACGAAAATGACTGATACTATGATACTCATTAAGTTCGCCCAATAAAGTCACATCATCAGGCGCTAAACCAATTTCCTCCTGTGCTTCCCTAAGAGCTGTCGCCTTTAAATTCGCGTCATAATCTTCATATTTTCCACCAGCAAATGCAATCTGCCCGCTATGTGGATCCTGTTTATGAACAGCTCGGCGAATAAAAAGTAAATGCCACTGCTCCTTAAATCGAAAAAAGGGGATTAATACTGCAGCATACTGGCTATCTCTATTTGCCACAGCTTGATCAATAACAGGTTCAGAATGGTTTTCCAGACATTGTCGAATTTGATCGACAGTGAGTGAATTAAAATCGGCCATAATAGAAAAACAGAATTCAGCTAATAAAAATTATTAATATTTAGTTAAGAATAGCAGCTTCTAAAGTTAGATCATAAAGCAGTTACCTGAAATAGAGTTTATCTTTGTATCAGATTTAACCTGGATTCCGCAGTTGACCGCTCGCAATTGAGATTAACCCACTGTTTCATAAACGATTACAGTTGAAGTGTATAATCACCCAATCGGTGAATCCCGTTACGCCTTGATCTATACCACCTCAAACGCACAATCAGCTCGTCCAACTGCGGATTCTAGGTTGAATATATTCTGCCACAGCTGTCAATTCACAATCCATTGTAAATGATCGATAAAAAGATAGCTTTAACAATTAATGACAGACAGAATTTATAGGTTTACAATTTATCAGGATGGAATCACACAGTGGTTAAAATGCTTACACGTTTACTTATCATAATGGTAATTGCAATACCTGCCTGGTATTACGCCGACATGCAAAGTCAGTCGCGTTTTTATGCCTATTTTCTACCCATTATCTGCTTTATCTGTTTCATATTATTCTGTCTATGGCTAGTGTCTGTGTTCTCACATATAGGGGAAGATAAATAATCAGCCCCCTTTAACTGCCGGAATTATGAATATTAAAAATAATGAAATAAAGTATAAGGTAATATTTTCTGAAAAATATCGGTACATCCCTTACCGCCGATCTATTCTAAATATAATAAGATCAATTCACATTCTCTGCATTGCCCTTTTAACAGGTGGATATTATTTTCAAATCGAAAAGTCATTGTTACTACCCTGGCTTATCATCACTATTCTCAGTGGTTTGAGTATGTTTTTAATAGATTTATATGTCAGTAGTCTAGCTCTGTTTGAGTTTAGGGGTATCACAATCATTATTAAATTAACTTTATTATCTCTGCTTCCATTACTGGAAAGTTACCAACAAATCTATTTATTGATATTCATCATGATCTTTTCTGTTTTTATTAGTCATAGCTCAAAGAAGATTCGTCATAAACGTTTTTTACCCGGTTTCGTTAAGGCTCAATTAGAACTGGAAAACCAGCCATCAAATCTGGATACGAAAAAATGACCCATTTAATAAACACAATAAGCTTTTCAAGTTTATTGATAATTTCTGCTCGTTAAGCATGGCTGGCATCGGTCCAATCTGTTTCAATAATAAGCAATTACTTAAACGTGCAGAATATAGAAGTAAGTTAACTCAACCAAAAAATGAACTTGAAATTTTTTGCACTCTCTGTCCAGGACGTATTTTTTACAAAAACAGTAATCAAACCCTGTATTTTGTTGAGTCCCCCACCCTGTCTATCATTGAAATTATTGAAAAGGTATTCCGAAGTATTCATCAACAACCGAAAATCAGGCAGTTATACATGGATGAACATAATCTGATTAAAGCTTCTTTATGCATAAAATTAACGCAGCTGCAGAAAAACAGGCTATTAGTCGCTCTAAAAATTAGTGGTATCCATATCAATATTGGAAATTAAGCCGACACTGGCTAGTGATAAAACTATAGAAAATGCATCAAAGCCTGTATGTTATCAGCAGCATAAAATTTTATCTGAACACCCCGTATGTAGCGAGGACATATAGCGAATGTATAGTACAGTAAACTGTTTTTCCTGATTCAACTACCCGGACTCCAGCGTAAAATAAAATTTGGAACCTTTATCCTGCTGACTTTCAACCCACACCAGTTGCTGGTGCATTTCAATAATTTTCTTAACAATACATAAACCCAGCCCGGCATGACCATTTTTTCTTTCAGGTGCATGAGCTTGATGAAAACGTTCAAAAACAAGTTCTTTTTGATCTTCAGCAATACCTTTACCTGTATCACTAACCATCACAGTGAGTTTGTCAGCAGTAGTCTCTACAATACCTACTATTATTTCACTATTTTCATAACTGTAATCAATAGCATTATCAATTAAGTTATCCAGTACTCTTTCAATTAGTCCCAGATCAGCAGTCACTGTCGTTCTATCGGTCTGGGCCTGAATTTTTAAGCTGATATTTTTTTGCCTGGCTTTAATTTGAAATTTGGCGATGACATCATATACAAGCTCAAGTAAGGGAAAATTTTCCAGTTGTAACTGGTTTTCCTGAGCATCCAGTTTAGCTAATTCAAATAAGCTATCGATGAGTTTTTGCAATCCTTTAGACTGTCTACCGGCTGTTTGAATAAAGCGTTTTTTTTCTTCATTATTTAAAGATTCAAATTTAACTGATAGTGTTTCCAGATACCCCTGTATAGAAGCAAGTGGAGTTCGTAAATCATGAGAAATATTTGCTATCATTTCTCTGCGTAAACTATCCTGTTGCTTTAAAGCTAACCATTGATGTTGTATATGTCGAGCCATTAATGAAATATGATTTTCCAGTTCACTAATTTCATCATTTAATAAAATATTCGGCTGTTCCATTATTTTTGTTGTCGTATTAGAAAAGTCACTTTTAACAAATTCTTCAACCCTGGCCTGCAATTTTTTCAGTCGTCGATTAATTCTGTAAAAAAGATAAAGGCCGATTAATAAACCCGTAAGTAGACTGCCAGCCAGTACCATGCCCCCTAAATAAATAATAGATTGCTGCGCTTGTTTATCCAGGGAACGGGTTACTTCTTCACCTTGTAGCATCACATATAAATACCCCTGGGGATTCTTTTGATCGGGTATAGGGGTCACTGAAAATAGTTTTTGCTCAGAAAATGAGCGGGGATCATCGCCAGGTATGCTCAGTTGGCCACTTGTTAACTGTTGCTGAATAGGTTCAATATTGACAAACTTTCTTTTCACTTTGCCAGGATCAGCAGAATAATCAATGATTCTACCCGTTAAATCCAGTTGATAAATCTCAATGCTGGGATTAATTTTCATGTATTGCATGAAAGTCTTTTTCATCATTGTTTTATCAATAATGCCATTATGAACAATTTTATTATCCTTAACCAGATTTAACGCCAGGTCACGATTAATTTGCTGTACAGTTGTGCGGTTAATCCTGCTAGCCATATAACTGGCAAAAACTGTATAGGATAATCCGATAATCAATAAAATCAGGGCAAGACCTGAGGCTGATTTAAAATAAAGTGTTTGAGTGAAAGTGGTTTTCATTACTCTGAATTCACATTAAATTGATAGCCTACTCCCCAGACCGTTTTAATAAACTCGGGGTCAGCAGGGTTAGCTTCAAGCTTACCGCGCAAACGGTTAATATGAGAATTAACAGTATGCTCATAACCTTCATGGCCATAGCCCCAAACCTTATCCAGTAATTGCATGCGTCCGAATACCTGTCCCGGATGTCTTGCAAAATACAGCAACAAATCAAATTCCTTAGCCGTCAGCTCCAGCTTTACTTTCTGCCTGATGACTTCTCTGGTTTCCGGGTTTATGCTTAAATCTTTAAATTTTAAAATTTTCTGCTGTGGTTGCGTCGTTTGCATCGCATCCTGTCGTCGTAATAAAGCTTTCACTCGTGCTACTAACTCCATCAGGCTAAAAGGTTTGGTCAAATAATCATCTGCACCCAGCTCAAGCCCTAACACTCTATCCAGTTCTGAAGAGCGCGAAGTTAACATCAGGATGGGACAATAACTTTTTATTTGCTGACGAGTTTTTTTCAGTATTTCCAGACCATCCAGGCCAGGTAACATGATGTCCAGAATTATCAGATCATATTGCTTTTGTTGAATACTTAACCATCCCTGTGAACCATCATCAAAGACATCAACAGACAGCCCGATATCATTCAGATGTAACTTAATCAGCTGTGAAATATCTTTATTATCTTCAATTAATATTATTTGTTTCTGCATGACTGTATTCCCATCTCACAGTGAGAATCACTGTGAGATGGATTATAGTTCAATTAATTAAGCGCGGATATTTCTATCCGTAAAGCAGGATTATCAAATTTTTCTGACTCACTTAAAGTCGATGTCGCATGATTATCCTCAACACCCACCACACCTCCATGCATGGTTACGACAGAGGTGATATCATCTCTTTCAGTATTAAACCCTTCTCCCCCATCCACCGGGCCGGGAATAGTACCAGCAGATTCAGTATTCATTTCTGTTCCTGCATCATAAACATAACTATATATCACCAGGTTATGACCAGCTTCAATCGTATCAAGTTGAACACTGTCAATACCACTAAATGCATCATTGGTATTTACCAGCATACCGGCTACCGATAAATAATTATCTGTGGCAGTTTCCTTTTCCAGAGTAAATTCTGTACTTGCTCCCGGCCCTAAAGCGGCACTTTCGGCATATTGAGGATTTGCATCATGAAGCGCCAAAAGAGCACTACCATCTCCTCCTTCCGCCAAGGTTTCCAGTGCAATACTGGCTGCTTCACCTATCTCCCAGAAACTGGTTTGCGAATCGTGTAACATTGCAACAGGTGGAGAGAGAGGCTGAGCATTGGTTAAATTGGTAATTTTAATTCGATAACTCTGGAGGCCCATAGCATCCGGATCATCATTATCAGAACAGGCTGATAATGCCATAATAAGAACGCTGAAAAGAACAGTTTTAGCTGTAAATATTTTCATCAAACTCTCCTATTTTACTTCAATGATAAGACGAGCCACTGGATTTAACCAGCGATGCACACGACTATCCAGATCACTATAACCACCAGTTGCATCGGTATCACCATTAACGCCCCGGTGTATATGAATTGACATATTGTTATCCTGATCAGCAACACCCGTTGCTCCACTACCAGCCAGGCCCAAAGGATCAGCAGGTATACCAGCTGCACCCGGTGCCCCGGCACCATTAATGATTTCATCATTGGCTTCGGTACCGGCATCATAAGCATTCAAATAATAAGTATAAGTACCAGCGACAGTTGGAATTTCGAGGGCATCAAGTCCAACAAAACCATCATTACTTGGTAGCAACATACCGACCACTGATAAATGTGTATTCGTTGTCTGTGTTGTTAATTCAAATGTTTCAGACTGCCCCGGAGCTGTCAATCCGGAGGCATTATGAGAATCAGCATTTAAATTGCTCAGATCTGTATTAAGTCCTGAAGTATCTCCACCTTCGGCCATAGCCTGTAAATTAGTGGAAGCAGCAGAGCCAATTTCAAACAAATGATAATCTTCTGCATGAGCACTGATTAATAAGGGTGTAAAATGTGTCCCGTGAGTTAAATTAGTTAATGAAATAGACAAATCCACTGCATATGCACTGGAAATTGATGCAATCGATATAGCAATAGTAAATAAAGTTTTTTTCATCTTGAACTCCTGTGTTTGATTTATTAGAAACAACGAGTTCATAATGAAGTAAAGTTATACGGTGAAGATCACAGAAATCTCACAAATGTTTAACATTTAAAGGCGTTATCTAAGAAATGACTGAGATGTATTAGGTAGTTGACATGTTTCAGCCTGCAATTCAGTTCGTAGCGGGATGCACTCATTGGATGATTATACACATCAACTGTTATGGTTTATGAAACTGTGGGTTAACCTCTATTGCGAGCGGCCAACTGCGGAATCCAGGTTCAGCAAAGTAATTGATCGATTAACCCAACAATAAGGCATCGTCTGATAATTGTTCGCCCTGGGTTTTACTGAATAAATCAAGCAAATCCTTGACAGTTAAACCCTGTCGCTGTTCACCCTGAATATCAAAAATCACTTTCCCCTGATGTAGCATAATAGTACGGCTTCCAACTTCCAGTGCCTGTTTCATACTATGCGTCACCATCAATGCAGTCAGCCTTTTTTCTGCAATAATCTGACTAGTCAAATCAAGTACGAATTGACTGGTTTTAGGATCCAGAGCTGCCGTATGCTCATCCAGCAGTAATATACTGGAAGGTTGCAGGGTTGCCATTAACAGACTTATAGCCTGCCTTTGCCCGCCGGACAACAACCCCATTTTATCTTGTAGACGATTTTCCAGTCCCAGATTGAGACGGCTAAGATAATCACTATAAGGTAGTTTCCTATCATCATTCAGGGCAGCCTTAAAACCTCTCTTGCGACCACGAGCATCAGCTAGCGCAAGGTTTTCTTCTATCGATAAAAATTCACAACTGCCTCCAAGCGGATCCTGAAAAACACGTGCCACCATACCAGCTCGACGTGAAGTATCCAGACTGGTTACATCTTTATTAGCAATTTCTATCTTCCCACTGGTAACAGGTATTTCACCACTTAAAGCATTTAACAAGGAAGATTTACCCGCCCCGTTACTGCCAATGACAGTCACAAACTCACCTTCCTGTATATCCAGGTTCACTCCCCTCAGGGCATGAGTTTCAAGTGGAGTGTTGAGACCAAATTTTACGTGAATATCAGTCAGGCGAATCATTGTCGAGCTTTCCTGAATTTATAACGAGGTATAACAATTGCAATCATGACTAGAACAGAAGTCACTAAATTTAAATCCTGTGCCTTCAAACCGATAAAGTCCAGATTAAGCGCAAATGCGATAGCAAGCCGATACAGAATAGCGCCGGCAATACAGGCCAGAGCAGCCTTTAATACAGTCGTAGGTGATATTAATGCTTCTCCACCAATAACTGATGCCAAGCCGACAACAATGACTCCGACCCCCATTGTTACATCGGCACTGCCCTGACTTTGAGCAAATAAGCTACCTGCAAGTGCAACAAGTGCATTCGAGATAGCCATTCCAGATAGTATCATCCAGTTTGTTTTAACCCCCTGTGCACGAGCCATTCTGGCATTAGCTCCGGTAGCTCTCATCGATAGACCAATTTCAGAATTTAAAAATTTTAATAGTGCCACAGTACAAATAATAACCACAATTAAAAATGCGACTGGAGTAGACACATAAAAAGGGATATCAAAACTATTACCCAGATTTTCCACTGGAGTAAGCACGGTATTTTCACCCAGTAAAGCAACATTAGGTTTTCCCATAATGCGTAAATTAATCGAATACAGTGCTATCATCGTTAAAATTGAAGCAAGTAAATGTAATATTTTAAGCTGAACATTTAACCAGGCAGTTAACATACCCGCCATAGCTCCCGCAAAAATTGAAAGCACTGTAGCCAGCCAGGGATCCCATCCATTGACAATTAAAGTGGCAGTTACTGCTGCACCCAGTGGAAAACTTCCATCCACGGTTAAATCCGGAAACTCAAGCACTCTAAATGACAGGTAAACGCCAAGTGCAACCAGTGCAAAGATTAGCCCGCTTTCAAGAGCTCCCAAAAATGCGATAAGACTCATTTTAATATATTACTGAATGACTTCCTTTGCTTCCAGAATCAGGCCTTTATCCAGTGTTACACCCATTTTCTCTGCCGCAGAAGGATTAACAAATAATTCCATTTTATCAACGCCCTGCACTGCCATATCACCGGGTTTAGTGCCAGCAAATATTTTTAATACCATCCTGCCAGTTTGTCGCCCTACATCGTAATAATTAAAACCCAGTGCAGCTATGGCACCCTGTTTTACGGAATCTGTATCACCTGCAACCACTGGTAATTTGGCTGATATTCCAACCTTCACGACAGCAGAAAAAGCGGACACAACTGTATTATCCGTCGGTACATAAATAACATCCACCTTACCCACCAGAGAACGGGCAGCAGATAAAACTTCAGATGATTTAGTAGCACCAGCTTCTACAACTTTCATTCCATATTGTGGAGCATATTTTTTAACCAGTTCAACCAGAGTGACAGAGTTAGCTTCTCCTGGATTAAAAATGACACCGACAGATTTAGCGGATGGAACAACCCGCTTAACCAGGGCCATATGTTTATCAATAGGAGTCAAATCAGTGACACCGGTTATATTAGCCCCGGGTTTTTCCATGTTATTGACTAGTTTAGCGCCCAGTGGGTCAGTCACAGCGGAGAAGACAATCGCTGAATTTCTTGCTGCTGACGCCATTGTCTGAGCTGATGGTGTTGCGATAGCGACTATGACATCGGGAGACTTACCAGCAAATTTTCTGGCTATCTGCGCAGCCGTTGCACTATTTCCCTGAGCACTTTCGAATGTCCATTGAAGATTATCTCCCGCCTTGTATCCAGCTGATTCAAGTTCATCTTTGACACCCTTACGCACTGCATCCAGTGCGGGGTGCTCAACGATTTGAGTAATTGAAAGTGATTTTGATGAAGGTTTATCTGCCTGAACAATTAAAGGATTGTTTAACAATAAAACAGTTAATACGCCAGTTAGTAATTTTTTTATCATATTTTGACCTGTCAGTGGGATAGTATTTAACCTGCTAAAATCAGTTCAGTGTGAAAAAGATGCATAACAGATTGATTTTATCAGGTGCATTAAGCTGTTACGTAGACTTTCATAATTCAACTGATTTTTCTAGATTTAAGACAGTATAAAGCAAGATACAACTTTCTATAAGCTAGAAATCTGGAAAAGGAATTGAAAGATGTTATATTTTCAGGATTATGTTACAAATAACTGTATATCTTTAGTGTGTATACATATTGGCAGGTTCATGAAAATATTATTCTTTACTCTTATTCTGGTTATCTCTATGAATGGCTGTGTTACTGACTCTTCTGCAACTAATGAAGGTGACTTAAGCTGGCTTAATGATGCAGATCCTGATGCCGATGCCAATGCGGCATTAGATAAAAATGATTTCAGGTTTATGGCGCTCTCTTTACGTGGAATAGTTATACCCGGTATTGAACCAGCTAAAATGCATCTATATGAATTAAAATGTGGTGTTAAATTTGTTTCAGGGGTTTCAGATACGGTACGTAGTAAGGAACAATTAGAAATGATAAAAAAAGCACGTGACTATGCCAAAAAATATAATGCTCATATTGCGCAGCGCTGTATTCCCTGATAAAAAACTGTACGAAAAATTTATATTTTCCGGACAATTTGAATCCAGCGAAAAGCCAGTAGTGTCAATAAGCTGAATATCCAGTAAATACTGACAGAGGCAGAATTATCATTCAACGAGTCAGTAATTTTACCAATCCCATTATCAATAACACAATTTTCAGATGGTATAGAAGTAATCAGCAAGCCTGATGAATTATAAAACACGGTGTTTCCAGTGGTCGCTGAATCTGTTTGCCCATTAATAATTAAGTCAGCATCAGATATATCGTAGAAAATATTATGACTACATTGAATTTTTAATCTGGCCCTTGAACTTGAAACATCTGGAATATTGACGGTAGTGTGACCATTATTAGTCACATTAGTCGCCAGATCTGTTTCAGCATAACTGGTTTTTGAACTGTTAAATGTCAATAAACTGATATCTACATTAGAACAGTTGACTGGTGAATTTTCAGTATTTGCTGTATCCCAGTAAATTTGCTGGGCCCCGGGAGACAGAGATTGCCTGTCATTAAATGATGTTATTTTGAAAGGTCCGGAAGCATTATCAACAGTAATTTTAATGTTATCACTGGAAATACCACTGATTCCATCCCGAATAGTCACACGGAAATTCAGAGATCTATCTTTACAGGCCAGATTTTCACTATAGTCATATTTATTTTGCAAAGTTGTACCTAAGGCCGGAAAATCCCTGTAATTTTCAGATCTGGGCAAGTAACTGCGGAATAAACTGTTATTACCCAGATCAGTACCAATAGTCGTATCATCTGTAGATCGGCCTGCATCCATTTGATCCCAGGTATATGTCAGTGGATCTTTATCCTGATCATAACCGGAAGCAATCAGTCTAAAAGGTGTTTTATGTGGAATGGTATAATCATTACCTGCTTCAACAGTGGGTATTGATGGATTATTGATAGACTCAACATGGCCACAACTGGCACCAGCCCCTGTAGATATATAGGATTCAATCAGATCAATAGAACCACTATGAAACATCGCATCAGCATGGTTGACAATATTCTCTGCACCACAGATACCAGCATAACTCATAATTGTAGAGCCACCACCTGGTTCAAAAGCCGTAGCCTGCCAGCGATTGCCTCCTCCACAGCTCAATGTCGAACCATTAAAAGTATGCTCAGCACTAAACTGATGCCCCATTTCATGCGCGACATAATCGATATAGAATGCATCGCCTGTCGGGTCATACAGGCCAGTTGCACCTCCAGCCTTTACACTTGTACAGACTGAACCCACTTCAGCAATCCCGCCACCTCCGGTTCCAAAAACATGTCCAATATCATAATTATCGGTTCCAATAACACCATCAATATTAAGCTGGTTTTGGTCCAGCATCGCAGACTCATCATCATTCGTATAAGCAACCGGTAAATTTGATCCGCTTTCTAACAATAAATCGTTATCATCGATAAGTTCCAGTTTTATTCCTAAATCACGCTGATAAATCTGGTTAACCCTGTTAACGGCTATAACAATAGCTTCATGTGCCTGTATATTGGTCCCACCCACCGCTGATATATATTCAGATGTTGCAGCCAGAGCTAAACGATATACTTTTAAGCTATTTGAATTTCTTAGGGACGGACGGTTTGCCAGTAAGCCCACAGGCGTATCATGATGATGGCCTTTCACACCACAGTGAAATGACTCAGAAGAGAAAGACCTGGCCTTTGAATAAGCAGAATAGATACCTTCACTTTTTGCATCAATATATAAAGTACCTGAGGGGCCGGTAATCATGCCGAACAACCCCTTTGGACTGAAGCTTAAACGACCACTGCTAGCCGGATCATCTATTCCCTCAATTTTATAAGTTTTGATTGAGTTATATTTAGCGGCCAGTCCAGCCGCCATAACGGGAGATTCCTCAATAGAAAATAACTGAATTTCTCCATTTTGAACTGGAAGCTCAATCTGACTGTCACCGTTAACTCGACCTTCCATTTCCACTCTAGATAATATTTCCCTCAAGCGCTGATTATCTGCTCGATAAGCACGACGCTTAACTGGAAAATCAGTCACAGATGATTTATTAGCTATTCCTGTTGCAGCTATTTCATGCCATAAATTTAAATTTTCAGCATAAGCAGCTGAAAAGAAAAACAAACAAAATAATGCAACAGCAAACAGGATTTTCATAATCAACCTTTTGAATAAACTATATTTAAGTCTGGTTGAAAATAATTATATTTCCAGTATCTATTTACCATACACAAACTGTCTCAATCAGTATAGCTGAAGAAAGAGTGTCATAGCTTCTCTATTCAAAAGGATGTCTAACGATAATGGTTTCTGCTCGATCAGGGCCAGTAGAAATGATATCGATAGGTGTTTCGGTTAATTCTTCAATCTTTTTAAGATAATCCTGTGCTGCCTGAGGCAAATCCCCATAGGTTTTACAGCCGACAGTGGACTGTTGCCAGCCCGGCATCTCAATATACTCTGGCTGACATTCCTCGAATCGATCAGAACCTACAGGCGGAGTGGTTACTCTTTTACCATTGAGGTTGTAAGCCACACATATTTTGATAGTTTCCAGATCATCCAGCACATCCAGCTTGGTGATACAGATACCAGTCACGGAGTTTATTCTTAGAGAACGACTTAAAGAAACTATATCCAGCCAGCCACAACGTCTCTGACGGCCGGTAGTCGCACCAAATTCATGTCCTTTGGTACCCAGATATTTACCGATTTCATCACCTTTATCTATTTCCAGGTCATAAATTAATTCTGTGGGAAAAGGACCTGCACCAACACGAGTTGTATAAGCTTTTACTATGCCACAGATATAGCCCAGATCAGACGGTCCGACACCTGAACCTGAAGCGGCACCACCGGAAGTAGTCGTTGAAGATGTAACATAAGGATAAGTTCCATGATCAATATCCAGTAAAGCTCCCTGTGCACCTTCAAACATAACAGATTCACCATTCGCTTTCATATCATGCAAAATGCCCGGAATATCACCAATCATACTTCTTAAGATTTCTGCCTGAGCAAGCGCTTCATCCAGCACAGTCTGATAATCCACAACAGGCTGTTTAAAGTAATGCTCCAGTGCAAAATTATGGTAATCCATCACTTCTTTCAAACGTTTTGCAAAGTGGTCAGCATCCATCAATTCACCAAGCCTGATTCCACGGCGCGATATTTTATCTTCATAGCAGGGACCAATACCACGACCGGTTGTTCCTATGGCCTTATTACCCCTGGCTATTTCACGCGCCTGATCCAGCGCTATATGATATGGTAAAATCAATGGGCAGGATTCACTCAAACGAATTCTTTCCCGTGCAGGTATGCCATTTTTTTCAAGCATTTCCATTTCTTCAATTAACGCAGAAGGAGAAAGCACAACACCATTACCGATCAGGCATAACACATTTTCTCTTAACACACCGGAAGGAACTAAATGTAAAACCGTTTTTTTACCATCGATCACTAATGTGTGTCCTGCATTATGACCTCCCTGAAAACGTACAACAGCCTTAGCGCGATCAGTCAGTAAATCTACAATCTTACCTTTTCCTTCGTCACCCCATTGAGTGCCTATAACAACTACATTTTTTGCCATAACATTTTGCCTTTAAATTAAAAAATCTCATACCAGACGGGGCACAAAACCCTTACTTGTACAATATGATACTTTATATCCTCATTAACCATTGAAGCTCGATTTTTTATCAGCTCCCCTGATTAAAATCTTGAAATCGTTATTGATTAACCTCTGAAACAGCCCATTCTTCACCGTTATGAATTATCATTTGATTACAGTTTTGTTGTAATGGGTTAATTTGACCATTTGATAAATCTTTGATAACCCGTACACCTGAATCACGTAATTGTCTAATCAGATTCAGTAAATCCTCATCATTTTTATTTGGTGCTAAAACAGCCGCTTTCTTCGACTGACTGAATTCAGAAAGTTGAAATAAATTCAGTAAATCAGCACTAAAACCTGTTGCAGGTCGGGCTACACCAAAAGCAGAGCCTATATCATCATATCGACCACCTCGAGCGATATCCTGTCCCTGCCCTGGTAGAAATGCGGCAAAAACAAGCCCAGTATGATACTCATAACCTCTCAATTCTGATAAATCACAATGTATTAAGACATCAGGAAAACGTTGTTGAACACCTTTAGCAATCGCTTCTATATGATCCAGTGCTGATAGACAATCTGAAGAGCAATCATTGAATATCGTACGGGCTTCTTTCACTATTTCAACATCACCATTCAACAATGCTAACTGACAAAACTGGTTGCGTTTATTATCATTTAATTCCTGCTCTTCAAGAAAAGTTTTAAGTTCAGGAATTGCTTTGCGCTGTAACATATCAAACAGTGGACTTTCCAGAGTTTGATCCAGACCTGACTGTTTAAAAAGTGAACGAAAAATGCCAACATGCCCTAAATCAATAGAAACATTTTTTAATGGGATACTGTGTAAAGTTTCAAGCATGAGACAAACGACTTCTATATCTGCATCTATTGAATCATTACCAAATATTTCAGCACCAATTTGAAGAGGAGAACGACCGGGATTTAAACCATCCGTTTGCGCATGTACCAGATGACCGCAATAACAATATCGCGAAGTACCAGTATTTGCCAGTTGGTGCGCATCAATACGAGCAACCTGAGGAGTCATATCAGACCTTAAACCCATTTGCCGTCCAGTCAACTGATCAAGCAATCTAAAAGTCTTGTTATCCAGAGAATTCGCAGTACCTGTCAATAATGAATCGGTAAACTCAATCATAGCAGGCATCACAAGATCATAACCCCAGCTATCATATAAGCTGAGTATTTGTTGACGAAGCTGTTCTATTGAGGCTGCATCCGGTGGTAAAACTTCATCAATACCATCGGGTAATAACCAACGATTATTAGCTGTCTGACTCAAAATCTATCCTCTAACCAAGTACAAAAAAAGGACTCCGGCAATCATACTGCCAAACCCAATCATACGAATCGACTTTTCATGAAAAGTGGCCATTTGCATCATCGTATTTTTATAGCCTCTCGGATTAATGAAAGGTAATAAACCTTCAATCACCAGGACTAAAGCTAATGCTGCAAATAAGTCGTTCCAGTTCATATATTTTTTTTCACACGCACAAACGGGCGATAATAAATATCGCCCGTTTGTCATTTCAGATTAATTATTTTGTGGCTGTTGGGCCTTTAAAATATCTAAAAAATTCAGAATCCGGATTTAATACCAGAATGTCACTAGAATCCTTAAAGCTATTTTTGTAAGCACTCAAACTACGCGTAAAAGCGTAAAAATCTTTATCAGCTCCAAAAGCTTCGGCATAAATTTTAGATGCCCGAGCATCACCATCACCTCGAATTGCTTCTGACTTTCGATAGGCTTCAGCCAGTATTTCAGTCCGTTGGCGATCAGCATTAGCCCGGATTCCTTTAGCCTTTTCTTCACCTGCGGAGCGAAAGGCTTTAGCAACCGTAGCACGTTCTTTAATCATTCGCAAAAAGACTGAACTACTTACTTCAGGTGGTAATTCAACTTTCTTAATACGAACATCCACCAGTTCTATACCCATATCACGAGTTTTCTTACCCGCATTTTCATTAACCGATTGCATAATAGCAGAACGTTCACCAGAAATAACTTCCCGTATAGTTTTAGAACCAAACTGTCCTTTCATTTCATCATTTAAAATAGAAACAATTCGAGATACGGCAATTGCTTCATCACCCTGTGTTGAAGTGTAATAATCACGAGGATTAAAAATACGCCATTTCACAAATGAATCAACAATAACATTTTTCTTTTCACTGGTTAAAAATCGCTCAGATGGCGTATCCAGTGTCAATACCCGACTATCAAATTTACGAATATTATTTATAAATGGGATTTTCCATTGTAATCCAGGCTTATCTATAGTCTCAACAATTTCACCCAGTTTAAATTTTATTGCCAGTTCTCTTTCGTGAACGATATAAGTAGACATCCATATAATAACGCCAATAAAGACAGCAAGCACCAGTCCAAATTTAATATTACTCATTATCTTGTCTCCCGCGAACGGCTTCGTGATGTATTACGACTAAACTCTTCCAGAACATTTCGCGTGGTGTCATTTAATCTATTAGCAGAAGATGGCAATCCTTTATTGATCTGTACACCATTACTATTACCTGACATTAACTTATCCAGAGGCAGGTACATCAAATTACCGCTATTTTGAGTATCCATAATTATTTTAGAATTATTAGCCATAACATCTTCCATAGCATCTAAATACAATCTTTCACGGGTTACTTCCGGTGCTAATTTATATTCATTTAACAATTTGGTAAAACGCTCTGTTTCACCCTGAGAAGATTTCAAAACTCGTGTTCTATAAGCTTCCGCATCTTCCAGCATACTTTGCCCGTCACCACGTGCTTTTGGCACAACATCATTTCGATAGGCATTTGCTTCATTGATAATTCTTTGCTCATCTTCCCGTGCTTTGATTGCATCAGCAAATGCATCCTGAACTTCTTCAGGCGGTTGTGCTTCATTCAGGTTCACCTGTAAAACATTCAAACCCGTTTTATAAGAATCCAGAATATCCTGCATGATGCGTTTAGTTTCTGAAGAAATCATGGCTCGACCATCAGTGATTATAAAATCCATGGTACTTCGACCAACCACTTCACGAACTGCCGTTTCAGCTGCCTGTTTTAAGGTAATATCCGGATCACGGACTTGAAAAGCATAATCCTGGGCATTTTTAACTTTATATTGAACTTCCAGACTAAGGGCAACAATATTTTCATCTTCAGTCAACATTTGAGAGCTATTATTAATCTTTCTAATACCCTCTACATTAATCTGTTCAACATCATCGATTGGCCAGGGCAGTCGCCAGTGAGGTCCAGGCATAGTTACATCAGTTTTTGCACCAAAACGAGTTTCAACACCGCGCTTACCTTCATCAACAATATAGATACCACTCAGTAACCAGACAACGACCAGAGCACCAATGGCAAGCAATATTAAGCCGGAATGATCGCCTGATCCACCGCTATTGTCATTACCACCTTTACCATTACCAAGAATACCGCCTAGTTTTTTCTTAAGGTTACTATATATTTCATCAAGATCTGGGGGGGCATCATTATTGCGTTGTCCCCATGGATCTTTGTCTTTACCCGGTTCGTTCCAGGGCATAATACTTCTCCAAAATTATCAAATTATTTACGATATTCTTCGTGCCCATATTTCATGAAACACTAAAGAGGTGAATTGTATGGGGGTCAAGCAGCTCCTGCAAGCCTATCAGTGCAGATATGGAATCTTTCTGCAGAAATTTCAAGGTGACGTGATAACTTTTTAATTTGAACATCACTAATCTGAAGAACAAGATGCACTGTACCATCATCATTATAAGTCTCTTCAGTAATCACCTTCAGTTCATAAAGCCTGGAACGAATTAACCCTTCATCAGGTTTAAGATTCAGTTCACAGGTGATTGTTTTTTCTGAAAAATACTCAACAATGACTTGCTTAAACTCGTTAAAACCCTGAGTCGTCTTAGCCGATAACCAAAGTCGGGTCGCCTTTCCTTCTTCATCACGGTCAATTCTAGGAGGATACTCAGCAAGATCGATTTTATTAAATATCTGTAATTGCGGAGTATCTTCAGCGCCAACTTCAGCTAAAACCTGATTTACAGCATCAATTTTTTCCTGTCTATTTTCATCAACACAATCAATTACATGCAATATCAGATCAGCTTCACGAGTTTCCTGAAGAGTTGCTCTAAATGCTGCAACCAGATCATGTGGTAAATGACGGATAAATCCTACGGTATCAGCCATAATGACTGATAAATGCTCATCCACCTGTAGCTTACGCAAGGTAGGATCAAGTGTCGCAAACAATTGATCAGCTGCATAGGCATGAGACTCTGTTAGCGCATTAAACAGGGAAGATTTACCTGCATTGGTATAACCAATCAGTGACAAAGTTGGAATTTCAGCCTGTTTTCTTGCCTGCCGACTTTGCTGTCGTTGTTTAGATACTTTTTCGAGACGATTATTTAAGTACTTAATTCGTTTGCCGAGTAACCTTCTATCCGTTTCTAACTGAGTTTCACCCGGACCTCTTAAACCAATACCACCTTTTTGACGTTCCAGATGCGTCCAGCCTCTAACCAGTCGAGTAGAAAGATGCTTAAGCTGGGCCAGTTCAACCTGTAGTTTACCCTCAAAAGAATGAGCTCTTTGAGCAAAAATATCGAGGATTAATCCTGTTCTATCCAGCACACGGCATTGTAGTTCTACTTCCAGATTTCGTTCCTGGGAGGGACTAAGTGCATGATTAAACAAAACAACATCTATTTCATGTGAACGGACAAGCGAAGCTATCTCCTCCAGCTTTCCTTTACCGACGAAAGTTTTAGGAGATGGTAATTGTCGACTACCGACAATAATATCAACATCCACAACATCTGCAGATCGAACAAGTTCGATAAATTCTGCCAGGTCATCCTGATCTAAACTATCAGGTAAATTGACATGAACCAGTAATGCTCTTTCTCCACCACGTGGGCGCTCAAACTCGAACAATCAACTCTCCAAAGAGCTTCTTAAAAATTTTGAAATAATAAGCAATCACCTGTTGGTCTTGAAAGATATTTTAAATCTTACTGGTTAAATTCATCACCTTCATCAGAATCGGCTTTATCAATTTGAATATTGCGTGCAGGCACTATAGTCGATACAGCATGTTTATAAACCATTTGACTGACATTGTTTTTCAATAAAATGACAAATTGATCAAAAGACTCGATCTGTCCCTGCAATTTAATCCCATTTACGAGAAAAATTGAGACCGGTACGTGTTCTCGACGTAATGCATTTAGAAAGGGTTCTTGTAACATTTGCCCTTTTGACATAGTAGTGCTCCTATTTATTATTTTGAGTGGTATTGATGAGTGTATCAGAAAATTCTAAATTTCCTAGCTTGTCAGCTATATTGTTACACAGTTCTTTTTTTCAAGTTTAAATATTGACAAACTTCGGAATAATCGTAGCCCCGATAATCAACCCGCTTTACATTTTCATACTTACGTAACCAGGTTAACTGCCTTTTAGCAAGTTGACGTGTTGCAATAACAGATTTATTGACCATCTCACTATGGTTATAGTTCCCGTCAAGATACATCCACATTTGACGATATCCTACACAACGCATAGATGGTAATTGCAAATTTAAATCATCACGTTGTCTTAATGCTGCGACTTCCTGTTCAAACCCCTGTTCTAACATAATATTAAAGCGCTTTTCGATGCGCTGATGTAACTCAACACGTTCAGGCACATCCAGAATCAGCCGTTTAAAATCAATGTCAGATTTATCTTTACTCATTGTCAATAATTCAGACATTGGTTTACCCGTTATTCTAAAAACTTCCAGAGCTCTCAAAATTCGTTGTGGATCAGTCGCCTGTAAACGAGATGCCGTTTCAGGGTCCAGAGTCTCCAGTTCAGCATAAAGCGCAGCAAGACCTTCAATTTCTAATCGCTGATTCAATTGATGACGAATACCTTCATCAGCCATAGGTAAATTATTCATCCCCTGCTCCAGGGCATTGAAATACATCATGGTTCCACCAACCAGTAACGGAATATTTCCTCTTGAATTGATTTCTGTAATTAAATCAGTTGCCTGCTTGACAAAATCCCAGGCTGACCAGCGTTGAGCGGGATCAATTATATCGACCAGATAATGGGGTGCGCGCTGTAATAAAGCCTGATCAGGTTTAGCTGTGCCAATATCCATACCTTTATAGATCAGTGCTGAATCCACACTGATTATCTCGACCGGGTATTTTTCAGTCAGTTTTACGGCAAGATCTGTTTTACCGGTGGCAGTAGCACCCATCAGTAAAATAGCCTGTGGTTTATGCATATTTATTGACCACGTAAAAACAGGTTATCCAGTTGATCAAGACTCAACTGTTTCCAGGTGGGTCGACCATGATTACATTGGCCACTACGTTCCGTTTGTTCTATATCGCGTAATAAAGCATTCATTTCACTAATATTTAATAAACGATTAGCTCGCACAGAACCGTGACAGGCCATAGTCGACAAAATATCATTTGTAGATTCCTCAATGCGTTGACTTTGACCAAACTCCATCAGGTCACTTAAAACATCTCTGACCAGTTTTTCAATATTTGCATTTTTTAATAATGCAGGTACTTCACGAATTCGTAACTGCTCATGACTTAATCTTTCAAGTTTTAAGCCTAAGCCATTAATTTCATTAATATTATTTTCAATCATATCAGCCTCAGACTGGCTGACATTAATTGTCAACGGTACCAGTAAGGGTTGACTAATAATGCCTTCCTGTTCAACATTTTGCTTTAAGCGTTCATAAACTATTCGCTCATGAGCAGCATGCATATCGACCAGAACCAGACCGGAATCATTTTCCGCCAGAATATAAATCCCCTTCAGTTGTGCCAGGGCATAACCCAATGGTGGAGATAGCGCTGCCTGATCATCTTGACTAACTTCAGGTTTTGATAATAACTCTGCATAATTATTCATTGTCTCTTTTACCTGAGACGGTGATCGATCAAAACTATTGTGTTGAGCAAATGAATGAGCTGAGGATAAATTTATCTGCTCCTGAATATTTATCGGCTTAGATTCAATATTGCCTGTTTGCAGAGAGAATGCAGGACTGACCAGTTGTTGCTCAGGTTGCACATCGGCCAGAGCACGATGCAAACTTCTATACAGAAAATCATGAACCTGGCGGGAATTACGAAATCTGACCTCATGCTTTTGCGGATGAACATTGACATCTACCTGACGGGGATCAAGCTCCAGGTACAGTACAAAGGCAGAATGTCGACCATGGAAAAGCACATCCTGATAAGCTTGCCGTACCGCATGACTGATCACCTTGTCACGAATCATACGTCGATTAACAAAGAAGTATTGCATATCGGCCTGACTTCGCGAAAAAGTGGGTAAAGCAACCCAGCCTTTCAATGTCATCCCATCAATTTCGATATCAATACTCACCAGACTATTAGCAAATTCACTGCCGCAAATCCGGGCAAGTCGTTGCTGATTAGCCTCTTCATTGTCTGCTGCAGGTAACTGATAGATAGTTTTTCGATTATGAACCAGCCGTAAAGCCACCTGAGGCCTGCTTAATGCCAGTGTTTTAAAAAGTGATTCAATATGATTAAATTCTGTGCGTTCAGTCCGTAGAAATTTCTTTCTGGCTGGTACATTATAAAAAAGATCACGAACCTCAATTGTCGTACCCGCCTGACTGTGGGATGAAGGTTCTAAATTCAACTCAGTTCTAGCTTCAAGCTTCCAGCCATGTCCACTATTTTTTTCTGCAGAAGTAATCGATAAACGCGAAACCGATGCAATACTGGGTAAGGCTTCTCCACGAAAACCCAGGCTGCCAATGGCTTCCAGATCATCAAGACTGTGAATTTTACTGGTAGCATGCCGGGATAATGCAAGTTGAAGTTCATTCTTAGCTATCCCTGATCCATTATCAATAATTCTAATCAGCTTCATTCCGCCTGATTCAATTTCAACTTCAATGGAAGTAGAACCGGCATCCAGACTGTTTTCTACCAGCTCCTTGACGACTGAGGCAGGACGTTCAACCACTTCGCCAGCAGCAATCTGATTAATTAAATGGGAAGGTAGTTGCTGAATATTTGACACAATAAAACGGGCTATCGAAAAAAGGAGCTTACCATATCAAAAACAGCCTTACAGGTGAACCTGGAATCCGCAGTTGACCGCTCGCAATAGAGGTTAACCCACTGTTTCATAAATCATTACAGTTGATCTGTATAATCACCCAATCGGTGAATCCCGCTACGAACTGAATTGCATATTTGAGGCGGCGTTACGCCTTGTCTACACCACATCTACACTCCAGAACAGTAATACTGACTTATCTATATGGCATGATGGAATATTGCGGGTAGAATAATTTGAGAATCTGCTGGTAATGCCAGCCATGCTGTGCCAGTTCGTTTGCCTGAAGCTGACACATACCAACGAGATGACCACGGCCCCGTCCGATAAATTGCCAGCCTGAATGCTCGCTTTTCAAATTAAATTCATTTGATGGAATGGTATTCCAGCCAAATTTTCTATTTATCGCCAGACGAAAAGATTCAATATCTATTTGCCGGTTACCCAGATCAATCATAATCGGTATGGAGTCCACTATTTTAATTCCAGTATAATGCGGGAATACTTCTTTTATCTGCCGATCACTTAATTGTGTTGCCCACATTGCCCCTTTTTTCATGCCCACTGGCAATGCCACCGCTGATTGATAGGATGATGAATTCCAGAATTCTCCAGTTCCATAAATATTTGATCCACATTCAGCATGATACAGCACATCTGCCAGTTTCCCCTGATACCGCAAAACCAGACCTCCGGTTTCCTTAGTATATGCAAAGATTTTTTGAGCATGAGCATCAAAACCCTTGAATACCTGATGATACGCAAGGTCTGATAGACTTCCACGTTGCCTGGCTTTTAAGGCATAAGTGCGCGCTAATATGGCCTGTGCCCTGGCTAACTCTGGATGTATACCTGCACCCAGTTCTCCGATTACCACTCCTGCCACGTAGACTTCAAGTGGCGTTGTATTATGAATTATATATTCATCACCTGCCCATTGAGCCTGAACCTTTCCACGATAGATTCTGCTGATATTGTTATTGACCTTTACGACAATTTGTTCCTCGACCGGGGCTGTAAATTCGACAGAATCCGGTCTTGATTGATCAAGATGAAATATCCGGTGACTGGTTTCTATATCGACAATAGCAGGATGGTATTTTGATAGAATCTGCACATCAATTAAGATCTCATCGGCTTTCACAACCTGAAATATTAACAGTAAAATGAAATACCATATTTTGTGCATCAAAGCTCCTCTGAGATGCTGCGATAATCCTCAACCTTGAGAATAACGCTATCGCTACCTCCAACATCGTCAACCACCGTTACTTTATACTCACCGGGTACCGGATTGATAAATATGGGTTGATAAGGATGGTCAGTATCAAGCAGTAATTTATCATCCAGAAACCATTGTAGTCTTTTTATCCGATTAGTCGTTGCAGCCAGCAATTTTATTTGCTGGTCATCATTAGTTAAGCGGTCTGGACGTTTTATGTAGCTGGTGCCTGCCATCGGTGACTGAATCACGGGTGGGAAATATCGCTCGCCCGCCATTTTCTCAACATTATAAGGTGGCACATTCGTCACCGGCAGACCATGACGATAAAAAAAAGCAGCAAGTTCTGAAGGCCAGACATCAATGATTTCCATCTCTTTATTCACATAGACCAGCTGGCGCACCTGACAGGTATTCTGAGTAGCCGCTCCTTTTACTGAGGGTATATATTGCTCCACAGTTTTATTCTCACAATATGCGTTACCCGGCAATCCACACAGATCACAGACCAGACGATGCTTCACACCTTCCGGCCTGGCAAACCATTGTGCAGGCTCATTAACAATAGCCTGCATGATATCGAAAAATAAAGGAGCCGCACCGCTGCTACCCGAAAGCTGAGTGGCCGGAGCACCATCAAAATTTCCTACCCATACACCAACCGTGAACTCAGGATGAAACCCTACACTCCAGGCATCCTGATTCCCATACGAAGTTCCTGTTTTCCAGGCAACCGTGGGGCGAGATAATGAATATTGCCAGGTGGAAGGAAAATCGGGTCGCTCAACATCAGTCAGAATATCACTCACCAGCCAGCTGGCTTCCGGACTTAGTATTGAAACTGCTGTGTCCTGCTTAGCGTCATTTTGTAGCATGCGATATGGTAAATATTCACCATAATTTGCCAGTGCTGCATACAGGTTAGTCAACTCAAGTAAATTGACTTCTACGCCGCCTAATACCAATGGTAAACCGTAGTACTCTGGTGGCTTGTCCAGCGATGAAATACCCCCCTTTTGCAACAATTGATGAAGAGGTTCAAGTCCAAGCTTTTTACTTAAACGAACCGCTACTACATTCAGTGAATCTATCAATGCTTCTCTTACCGAGACCAATCCGCGAAAACTTCTGCTGTAATTTCTCGGACTATAACCTGCAACCGTCAGCGGGATATCTTCCAGCATGGTTTTTTCGGCAATCAGGCCAGCATCCATCGCCAGACCATATAAAAAAGGCTTCAAGGTACTTCCCGGAGAACGTAATGCAACAGCGCCATTATTTGCCCCTTTAAATTCTTTATCATTATAATCAGCCGATCCTACCATCGCACGTAGCTCTCTAGTTTTGGTATCAAGCACAACGACTGAAGCATTATGAATTCCTCTATCGTGCAAACCATTGATATACTGCTTTACAATATGTTCAGCACGAAGCTGGATATTCAGCTCAAGAGTCGTGTAAAAATCATTGCTATCCCTGTAATGCTGCTTTAAATACCAGGCCAGGTGAGGGATACGAGCAGGAAAGGACAGTCGTTGTTGTGGTACCGGTTCGTTCAGAGAAAGTGTATAAGTAGACTGATCAATCAGTCCATTTTGAAACATTTTGTCTAATACTCTATCTCGCCTGTTTTTAGCAGTTTGCGGATATTTATCCGGTCTGTATTGATTCGGAGATTTTGGAATAGCGACCAGTAATGCAATCTGAGCCGGACTCAATTGTTGTGCTGGCTTACCAAAATAAGCATAAGTTGCGGCATTAACCCCTTCAAGATTACCGCCATAAGGCGCAATAGAAAGATAGTATTGCAGGATTTCACGTTTGCTATATCTCATTTCCAACTGTATAGCGCGAAACATTTCGATAAATTTTGCTATCAGGGTTCTAGGTCGTCGTTCAAGCATCCGCGCCAGTTGCATGGTTATGGTACTGGCTCCGGATATAACATGCCCGCTACTTAAATTAGAGACAATTGCCCGAAGAATTGCGAAAGGATTAACGCCAGGGTGTTGATAAAAATACTGGTCTTCCTGCAATAGTAAAGTATCTATAAACAATGGTGATAATTCATCCCTGTCAACCGATATTCTGAAATAATCATCATCTGAAATAATGACCTGCAGAAGTTCACCATGACGGTCGAAAAAGCGCGTCGCCTGTTCTGCGTTGAGCTTTTCCAGTGGTAAGGCTAAGGTTTTAAGGGCAATCGCAAACCCCGCTAATGCGATTGCCAGAAACAGTATGACCCCGATCCGGAATTTATGATTCAAGGCTACCCTACCCCTTTATTGCATTGGTAACACTTTCATAGTTCCGGCACCTGACAGTGAATATTTGCTTTCATCATACATGGCTTCAGCACGAACCGATGGAATAACAAAATGACCCACGGTAACAGCACGAGTCGTATAGTAATACACTACTTCCTGCTCGGTAAGTGTCATATAGAGATTCATCCTGTCGTCGCGAATATCGGTATGATCCGGACTGGCAGTGGATTTCAACCAGGGGATTTCGGCAGATGTACTAAGCCGAGCATTCTCAATTTCCAGCCCCATCGGCAACAGATCAGTCACAGCGACATTGTCCAGTCTGCCATCTTTAGATGACAGCGTTAACTGCACCACAATGAGATCCCCCTGTTGTACCTGATTCAAATTCACCAGCTCTTTTTTGGTGTTAAGGTACTGACGGCGAACCTGAATGCCATGATCCTCATCAACAACGGTGGTCGCATTTGAGACCCCATCGGCCTGCCAGAAATAATTGGCTTCAGCTTTTTCAGTAGTACGGATACTAACTTCACCGGAAAGCAGATCAATGGTCGACAGATTCACTGTTTGATTCACCAGTTCCTTACCACCAGCTAAGGTCACGATCAAATCTCCAGACTGCGTTTTAGCCTTTCGGGCCACGCTTTTACCTAAAGCCATCATTGCTACTGCATTATCCTGAGTGGAACCCCAGCGACCATGGCGACGTAGATTTGAAAGCTTGTCGACAACGATGGGAACCACATCAGCCTGAGGATTTACTTCAATCAGGGCATCAAGTAAAACAGCCAGGTCTCGCGTATTGGAAGCAAAGCTACCTGAAGTCTGTCGATAAGGATCATCGTATTCGTTCAAACGGGTAATCCCCTGTAACAGTTTTTCTGCTTCCTGTTCACGCCCTGCCAGCTTGAATGCCGAAGCTAAACGGGCACGATCATGAGCCTTCAATTGTTTCTCCTGGTTATGCACCAGGGCATTCATTTCAGCCAGCATTGGATTTCCAGATAAAGCCAGAATATACAAAGCATAGACCTGATGGCCCAGATTATAGGCTGACTGATAACCACCATTTCTATTGAAACGTTTCAGCACGTCATTCCTGAGTCTATTTTGCAGCTTATCCCACACTGTTTCATTAATCTTAAGCCCTTTATTGTGTGCCTCAGCCAAAAAGTGAGACGCGTACAGGAAGGCATAATCATTCACTCCACTTGAACCGCTCCAGTAAGAAAAATACCCATTCTCTAACTGCATACGTTCTATCTTATTTATCCCTTCACGCAAGTAATATCTAGGCGTAGAACTGCTGAATTCATGAAAATCAGCACTTTTGGCAAAATCCTCAAAGTAAAGAAGTGGAAATAACTTCGAAGTGGTTTGCTCCAGACAACCATGTGGATAGCGCAGCAAATATTTAAGACTGCCGGTAAACTGAAGAAAGCCAGCCGGAGCAATCTGTAAAGCCTGTATCTCTGTACCGGGTTTAAATAGTTTTGGTATCTGAATCGTTTTCGGTGTCGCTGCATCCACAATGCCACTATCACTGAGAGAAATATAGTTACCCGACGAACGTACCGGTACATCAAAATGCTTGATGGTCTGTTCGTTCATACCTTCAGCCACCAGCGTAAAGTTGGCAATACCGAGTCGGTCTTTGACATTGAATGAAAAACTACCTTTTGATTCTCCCCCCGCTGGAAGCTGGATATTTACATGATCATTGCCTAACAACTCAAGATGGTCACTATGTTTTACCGATATACTGACATCACCAGTCCTCGCAGTGCTATTAAACACAGTGAACGGCAATTCAAAATGGTCACCATTAGCCATGAAACGGGGTAGCGATGGTTTAAGCACCAGGTTATCCCGTACTGTAACCTTTGTTTCAGCCGAGTTGAATCTCTGGTCGCCAAAACTAACCAGCATGAGACGCAAACTGCCATCAAACTCAGGCACATCGAAAGTGACCGTCGCTTTGCCTTTATCATCAAACTTTTGCAGGCCTGACCACAAGGCAACGCTCTTCACCCGGACTGCGGCATCAGGGTTTTCACGTTTTTTCTTAATTAAAGCTCTGGATGGCGCACTACCAGATGGCGATATGCTCTGTAAAACTTCCGGTTCATAAGGCATGACCCAGGGGTAAACACTAAAATGCCCCACATCCAGGCGTTGCTTACGATTAAATACGGATTTCATATTGGGGGTTTTAAATTTAGTTAAATCCAGTATGCCCTCATCCACAGCTGCCAAAGTGAAATACATATCACCCCGATCCAGTCTGTCTACAGAGACCTGTACAGTTAATTTACCGTTGGGAGAAACTTTCTTAGGAGCTGTAATCTGTAATGATGGAATTTGCTGAGGATCGACCACCGGGATATTGAGTAAGCCGGTTGCATATACAGGTTGTTGACGACTACCTTTAGTCGCAGCCTGCACCACAATGGCACTGAGATAGAAATTTGGCACCTGCTCTGTCGTAACAGGCAGGCTAACAGTAGTGTTATTCGAATCCATTTCGATAGATTTACTCCACATCACATTGTCACGTTCAGCAATCAATAGCAAGCGACCAGCAAAAGGGGCCTGAATATCTACCTGTATATTTTCACCGGCAATCGCTTTCTTAAGACGAGCCTTCATCAATACCGATTCGGGCGCTTCGACAATACTAACACGGTCACGTGGTCCAACCACGTTAAAGTTATAACGTGTTACCTGTCCACCATTCAGATCTGTAACCTGTAGATAATGTTCGCCTGAAAATTCACTCAGGTAATCAAACCGATTCTGCTGACTGATTTTACTCTGTAAAGATACGTCTATTTTTTCAGTCACATAGCGATAATAGCCACGTTCATTCTTACGGAAGTGAGTTACTTTTCTTTTACGAAAAACTTCGTACCTAAATGATTGACGTTCGCTGTCAATTTTATTACCTGCACTAGTCACATTGACTGTTTCAAACTTTACTGTGTCCCCCAACTCTATAGTATTGTTCGCCATTCGCCGCACACCAACATACTGACTGTATAAATGCACAGGTATTTGTGCATACTGAGATACACCACGACCACTATCATCAATTACTGTGGCACTATAATGCAAATTCAGACCAATTGGAGAATCGATTCCTTCAGGAACAGGATATTCATACACATGATGTCCTTTTTCATCCAGTCTGGTTTCAATCAAATCTTCATTCAATTGCTGAAAACGATGATCATCATGCCCAAAGCTAAACTCTTCGTAGCCGGCCGGTTTGAAAAAAGCCGGACGCAGGCTGATTTGAGCATTTACCTTACGACCTGCTGCGGGTGGTCCGAATAAATTATTCGACTGCACATCAAATTTAAAATTCTGACCGGGAATCGCCGCCTTTGCAGCAGTACTCAAAACCACTTTAATTTTATTGGGGATAAATTCCTCAACCTGAAATTTCAAACTTCCTATTGTATTTTTCCGCCAAATCAATTCAGATTGCCACTTCCCTGTTTTAGCATCTGCTGGAAGAGCATAATCCAGTGATACAATTCCGTTTTTATCGATCGCATAACGTTCTTTTAATCGCTCGCTACCAGTTGGATCTTTTAAAACCAGAGTAACACTGCCAGCCTGGGGTAAAGCTCCATCCTGATCCCGAACAACCCCCATCAAATGCAGGCTGTCACCTGGACGATAAACGCCTCTTTCACTATAAAGATAGGCCTGCAATAAAGTTGCATCACCGGAACTTTGCACACCAGAAACATCATATCCGTTAAAGTTTTCCCCTTGCGTACGTAAATCAAGAAAAGAAATATCATTGCCGCGTGTAGATAGAATGACGTGTGTATTAAGAGGGTCTTTGTTTTCAAGACGGATAAAACCATTTTTATCGGTAACACCCGATGCCGTTGTCTGATTCCAGAAATCGACCAGTTCAATTTTTACATTGGCAAGAGGTGTTGATTGACTCAAAGACATTGCCCATACAGAGACATGTTCATTAGTGCGTCGGGCAATTAAAGCGGTATCAGAAGATAAAAACCATCTGCTGCTGATAATGCCGGAATTCTTTCTATTTAAACTAAGTCGATATAGACCTTTGGGATTGTTATCAAAAAAGCCGGATAAATTGATTCCGGTTGTTAACTCAACATCATTGATGTTCTGATCGTGTATTTCCTGCAGATTATAATCCTTGCTAAATACGCGCTTGCCGGAATTCCCCAGGGGTTGATTATTGCTCAGGCTCTTATTTAGAAAATTACGCACATTTGAAGGAAAAATCTTTTCAATAGATAGATTAAAATGATTGACATTAGAACTTAATACAGGGATTTCCCGGGTATCGTATTTAGAAAGAATATTGCCTTTCAGCGCAAAATCCAGCTTTTGCTTCAACCCGGGTGCTGACCGCAAATAGCTTACTTCCTCATTGGTTAATGCCCCATCAGCAGCCAGGAGACCTTCTCGAATGATAAATTGATAATGTTTTTGCGGGCTAAACTTTGCTTCAATAAGATAATTAAACTGTCCTCTTCGGTACGGGCTTGAATCTACTGAAACCTGATAATCTAACTTGTCAGAGAATGAAGTTTCAATCACATCCAGATAATCAGATAACTTTTCAGGTTCAATCGGCGCATTGAGCGCCAGATGAGCACTAAATCGCCCCTCACTACGGGAAAATTGCACATTATTGATTTCTATGAATCTGGGTCTTTCCTGTAAAAAGGAGCTTTTAAAATTCTCAATCATGGTTGCGTTACCATTCAAGGCTGGCACACCTTTTTCAACCTGGTAATAAACCTGCCGGTTTGCATTGGGCCGATCTATAAAATCACTGACAACCCGGAATCGGCGTGCACGATCTTTAGCTTCTTCGGTGGTCAAATGATAAATCAATGGCACTTCCACAACTTTGCCGTCCACATTATTTCTGGTCCAAAGCGTAAAACGTTTTTCCACTTCGTCAAAGCGGGTCCATTCTCTGAATTCAAGGTCAATTAGAAAACGTTGCTTAAGCGGATTGTTTTCATCGAAGTCGAAGGTAGCGGAAGACTGTTTTATTGACTGGTATGGCGAATGGAACCGACTTATATATGGTTTCGGTAGATTATTCTCATCCAGCGCATACCAGCTAAACTCAGAATTGCGGATACGTTCTGGTTTAATGGTAACGGAATAATCGGTTGAAGGAGCCAGAGGACCATCCGGTTTGAACACTAGCTTATCTTTGCCCATCCAGTACCAGTCACCAGCCAGCGCGGGTGAAATAGTGGCTAGATGACTATTGTCTTTTGAGCCAATCTCAACAGATGATGGTTTAATCTGTTTATTAAAAACAACTTCAATAGTTGTATTACGATCGCTCCAGCCCTGTGGTTTTATCGAACTAAGCTCAACGATATTTTCACCAATTTTTAATTTATCCGGATTTTCCGGATTCCACTGACTTTTCGGGCGAGGTAGCAGATTAGCATTAAGATTCAATGCAAGTTCAGTACTCGCAGGCCAATAAGGCGCAGGAATCAGCTCGAGTCTGCTTGCTGACTTCCACTCAAATGCATAATCCCTGTCCAAAGTCCACAGCACTGGTAAAAACTTTTCACTCACCTCACTAGCCTGATATCGACGCCCAACCTTAACCGGCGGTGACAATAGCTTGTTAAAATCCAGAACCAGAGATTGATCGGGGGAATGCCTATCAGAAATACTGAACTTCAGTTCATCCTTAGGAATATGAAAACTTGCAATAGCACTATCTTTGGCGTAATGCTGTTGATGAAAATACAACAGATTATCAGTCAACTTTATTTGATAATCTGTTTCTGGTTTCCAGCCTGTATCAGCTGTAAATTTAAGTAGATAATCAGACAACCAGACAAATTCACCTTCAATTGATGGAGTAATCTTAATCCCTTTAGCCAGGGTTTTAATATCATGGTGCTTTCCAAAAGGCCTGTTGAATTCAATCCATACGGACTGTTCAGCCTGCAGTTTGTCACTCATCACATAGCGTTTTTTGTTACTGAAAAACTCAGAACCTGACGGTGCTACTTCTGGAATCTGATAAAATTTGGGAGTGATTACATTTTCAGCGGTAGTAAATGAAAATTCTTTTGTGCCCGTCCACTCAAAACGATCATCAGGATTAAATGCCGGATTGAGTGCAACCTTAAACTCAGTTAATTCAGACCAGGGAGAAACAGGTTCTATCACCAGTGTGTAATGTGAATCCCAGTAGTACTCTCCTTTAATCTCAGGTGTGATAATTAGCGGTGCTTCAGCAGTTTGCATAGAGCTGCGAACATTAAGGTTTCTTTGATTAACAAGATTTCGCGAAAACTGTACTTCCAGAACAGCTTCTGGATCTACTTTATGACCTCGTAAATTAATATTTGAAATATACTGAGTGCGAGGTTTTACAAAAAATTCTATCCTGTTCAACCCCCTGTTATTAGTCCAGTTACGATCACTTTCCCTGTTCACATCAGGCAGGAATTCAATTGTTACCTTATCCCTTATTGGCCAACCCTCCTGAGCAGGTATAAACCTGACTGTGCGGGCATTTAACCAGCGCCACGTACCTTTCACCTGAGGTTGCATTAACACAGGCATTACGCTGCTGTCTTTATTCTTATTCAATTCAAATACACCAACCATATTGCCGGAAAACTCAAAGTTAATCGCAGTATTCCATTCAACCTCATTGTCAATTGATACATCATTGACATACACATCATTCGAAGAAGTTGTCAATTCAATAGAAGTTTTTCCTTCAAACTTTTGATACTCCGGGTTGATCAGTTTATCCGGCTCAATCGTATATCGGTAGGTGGTATTGAAACGGGGTTGTTCTCTGCTGAAATTAAAAGTTAATGTCTGATCATCAGACCATTGATAATATCCTTCCGGCTGCGGAGTTAATTGAATAAAGGGTACTTCTCGTGGTGATAGCTTAACCCGCTTTCGATAAGTATTACCTACGTTGCCGTTAAATAAAATTGCGATCTGGTTATTCAGTGCTTCAGGCGCATGTTGTCTGGATGCACTCGGCAACAGATCATTGATACTAATATGTTCAAAGTCAGTACTGAAAGCAATGGAGGTTGGTATTGCTTTAAGACCTAATAAATAGGGAAGTCCACGCTCTTCTAGCTGATTTTTACGAATTAAATGTAAATGCCGATTAAAAGGAGTTGGTTGCTCAAAGCGGATAGTTTCAACTGTTTTAGTTTTATTTAACTCTGAAATAAAGTTGGCGGCGACTGGTTTATCTTCATCATCGACCACTTTTACCTGACGACTACTAAACAGTGGACGACTTACCGGATGACGATAGGTCAAAACGATCTTTCCACCCTGTGGGCTAATTGATTCGGTTGTACTGATAGAGACTATGGCTTGAGCCTGGCTATATTCGTAAACCTGCCAGAGAATTATGACCAGGATAAATAGTAGTAGACCAATCAGATTTTTGTTGAATCCAGAGGGTGGGTTATTCCCTGCCCCATCTTTATCTCCAGTCATCTGTTCTTCAAGTTTATTACTTTCTTCCTCTGTCATAGTTCCTCCACAACAAATATATCTAAAAATGCCAGAGTAAAAATTTTAAGCTACTCCGAGATCCAACAAGATGCCAGATGAACAGGGCCGGTTAACTTCAATTATTTACCCCAAATTTCACAGATCATCATCCAACCGCATAAATTATAGATCAGTTTATCGCGATTACCTTAATTAATTCAGGGTATTATACTTCTGGCTTCATTGATTGAACGGCTTAATACATAGCAGGATAAATGAATCTGATTACCATAGAATTTAGACTCCAAAATCCCCGAATGAAAAGTCTTTTAGAGTCGAACCTGGATTCAGCAGTTGAATGGCTAATTTATAGGCGCTATCTCTCTGCAATGATTCTGTTATTCGCTGAAACGACTTGCTGATATAGCTATTTCATTATCAACAGAATTAGCTTCAGCTAAATTTTATTTTGAGATTCATTGATAATATTACTTTTAATTTCACTCTGAGAATCATTTATTACTTCATTTTGAATTTCACTCTGAGATTCATTTATTGTATCACTCTGGATCGCACTCTGAGATTCATTTATAACTTCAGTTTGGATAGCACTCTGAGTTTCATTTATAACTTCACTCTGGATTGCACTCTGAGTTTCATTTACAGCTTCAGTTTGGATAGCACTCTGAGATTCATTTATAGCTTCACTCTGGATTTCACTTTGAGATTCATTTATTGCTTCAGATTGGATTGCATTCTGAGTTTCATTTATAATTTCATTTTGGATTTCAGGCTGAGATTCATTGAGAACTTCTTTTTGAATTTCATTCTGTGACTCGTTTAGAGCTTCAGTTTGAATATGACCTTGTGTCTTATTTTGTTGCTTGAACAGGGCAACTTCTTTAACAGCTGATTCGTGATTATCAATCAAATTACTCAAACGCCCGGTAATTATATTTGATTGTTCATATAGAGAATTGCCTATCACGACATCATTATTAAACATTTTGTTAATGCGTTCTAAAAGAGATTCAAAATAAAGTACCTTCTCTTCAGCTTTTTCTGAATCCAGCTCCTGCAGGGTTTCTACTTCTTGTGCAATATAAAATGCATGTTTTGCTGCGCGCATAGCCAGGGCACTGGTTTTTTTGACACCGTCATTGTCCCGGTAATTAGATTGAATAAATTTCTTCGCACTTTCCAGTTCAACCACAGCTTTATCAAAGGTTTTTTCAGCCAGATTATCAGCATTAATATCATCGGCTTTTTCAATCATTACCTCGACAGGATTCAAATTATTATAAGTAACAATGTTAATTTCAAGATCAATCATATCTTTTAATAATTCAGATTGATCCTGCATGGCTTCATTCATTTTTCCGGCTTCAATTTTTTTCACCAGATTAACAATATCATCAGCAGAATCTTGAATATCTTCAGAAAATCTCTTTTCTATATCGACTTTTTTTAGCATAGCCAACTCAGCTAAAGAATCACTCAATGAAGCTTTCACCCTGGTTTTAATAGTTAAACCATCTTCAATTAATTTGCCAACCTTGAAACATTTTTTAACACCTTCAGCCTGAGTTTCTTTATTCTTGATTTGATCCAGGCCATCATCCAGTGCATCGGATGCCTGCTCAAGATGGAGAGGAGCGAAAAAATATAATTCTTCTTTATTGGCTGTAGATACAGCCATACTGGCTGTTTCACAAACCTGTTGGGGTGTTTGGGTTGTATTGGCTGCCTGTCTTGCTGATGCAGCATCCAGATCCCCTGTATTTACGATTTTTTGTGACAAACAACCTGCTGATAAAAAAGGTATCAACAAAAAAGTTATTTTAGTCGCTGAGTAACTCAAAGCACTGATTTTCATAATTTACTACCGTACATTTTTATACTTAAACTGCCAATAACAACCTGTAATAACTATTAACCAGTAAACCATGAATCAACATAAACGCCTATCAGAGGATTAGTCAAATGCCGGATTAAATTGAGATTGTCGTGCGATAAATCCCTTTAATTTTATTCATCTACTATACTATAGTTTTAATTTTGTGAAAAAGCCTTTAAAACTGACAAAAAAATTTAAAAAAAGCAGGCATGGAACAATCCATTTCAGGAAATTATTCGATTTGTAAAACTTTCATTAAATAGTACAGCTTATGAATGGATTCATAAAATTAATAATAGGTACCATACTCCCTCTAAGTGGATAGTATTTTCAATCAAACCACTCAAAAAAAGAATTTATCAACCCTATATTAACATAGATTAATAAACATTTAGCTACATGGATATTATCATGCCTCGTCGATTTTGAAGTAAAACGAGAGATAATTTAAGATGGCACATTTAATATGGACGAAAGACCTGAATACTGGCATTGATGTTATCGACGGACAGCACAAACGCATTGTTGAGTTCATAAACAAACTTCACGATGCCCGATTAACCAATGATATAAAAACTATTAATGATGTCATCAGTGATACAGTGGATTACACCTTATCACACTTTAGCTTTGAAGAGACGCTGATTGAAGAAGCAGGTTATGAATTTATCCGACCTCACAAAAAAGTTCACGAACTTTTCATCCGAAGAGTATCTGAATTTCAGACTCGTACCAAAAATGGTGAAGATATTTCTGAAGAGTTGCATAATCTCCTTGCTCGTTGGTTATTTAATCATATCAAGGTAGATGATGCCGGTTATGTAAAATCGGTAAAAGATAATATATTAAACATCACTTCTGATAAGAAAAAAGGTGGCTGGCTGGCAAGATCATTTAATAAAATTTTCGCCACCACTTAAAGAGTTACTGGTTAACCAGGGTTTCTGAAAAAAGCAGTCACCCCCTCCCTTTTTGATGGCTAAAAGCGCAATTGCTTAGCAACGGCAAGTTGATCAATCAATTGCTCCGTTTCCTGCCAGTTAATACAGCCATCGGTTATACTTTTCCCATATTCAAGACTGGCAATATCAGTGAGTTTTTGATTACCAGCCTTAAGATTACTTTCGATCATGACACCACGAATTGCAGATGATTCATTTTTAAGCTGATTACATACATCGTCGACTACCAGTGACTGATTGCGATAATCTTTGTTACTATTACCATGACTACAATCAACTATGATCGAGCTTTTGATACCTGCATTCTGCATTTGAGCTGAAGCTGATTCAACACTCTGCTGACTGTAGTTTGGTCCATTACTCCCTCCTCGTAAAATCAGAAAACAATCAGGATTGCCAGTCGTTTCCAGAATAGCTGGCGCACCATCTTTAGTGATACTGGGAAAGCTATGAGTTTCACCTGCAGCAATAATAGCATCGATAGCGACATCCAGATTTCCATCAGTACGATTTTTAAATCCAACAGGCATGGATAACCCCGAAGCAAGTTCGCGGTGTACCTGACTTTCTGTTGTACGAGCACCAATCGCTGCCAGGCTAATTAGATCAGAAAAATACTGACCGAAAGTAGTGTCCAGAAATTCTGTTGCAGTGGGAAGTTTTAGTTCCGTAACATCCAGCAGGAATTTTCTAGCCAGCTGTAAGCCCTTATTTATTTTGTAACTACCATCCAGATCAGGATCATTGATAAGCCCCTTCCAACCCATTCTAGTTCGAGGCTTTTCAAAATAAACACGCATCACAATACACAAAGATTCACAATATTTATCAGCCAGAGTAACTAATCGTTGAGCATACTCAAGTCCTGCTAACGGATCATGTATGGAACATGGTCCTACAATAACCAGCAGACGCTGATTACGACCATTTAGAATATCTTCAATCTGCTTGCGACCCTCCAGCACCTGTTGCTGGTTTTTATCACTAAGTGGTAAATCCTCAGACAATGCTGAAGGTGAGATCAGTACATGAGTAGCACGGATTTTGAGGTTATCGGTTTTTGAGATCAAAATGATTCCAGACTTTTTGCTGTTTATAGTTGCTATAATATTGAATTACTGTAAAAAACAGGATATGAGATTTATCAAACAATAACTATTGAACAGTCAAACCATTTAAAAAGTCTGATATTTCTGATTCATATCTGGTTGTAGAATTAGAACCAGTATAAGCAAGAAATTGAGTAGAACCAGCATCATCAGAATAGTAATAACCAAAATATGATAACTTAATGCCCTGAATGGTGCCATTCATTTCCATGTAAATTACCTTGATACCATTTACATCTCTGTATTCCTTTTTGACTATTTCAACATCAGGGGCTACACTCTTTGCATTAGCTAATGCGATATCTGCAAGATTCTCAACAGGTATATAGACTCCCTCCGAAATAACCATAGCATATAAATCTTCACCTTTTAATTGCATCTTATATTCAGCATCATCAGTTCCTTTTTTAAAGCTCCATTTATTTGTATCAAGCCAATATGCTGAATTATTCTTGGTGCTTTTTAACAGAAAGGTAGATTTACCCGGTTTTTTAAATTTGACCTTATTCGTCGAAATTTTATTTGCAATTTTTTGCCTGTCGTTAATATATTTCCAGGTACCATCACTATTTAAAATAACCTCTTCACCGGTATCAGTAATGGCTTTCTGACTTGAGAATCCTGTTGAAGCCAGTAACATAAAAATGAATAAGGAAATTAATCTGGTCATCTTTTTCTCCATAATTTTTAAATATGATTAGGCTAGACAAAAAGCCGTATTCAAACATGCTTTGCTGGCAACCATTTTTTTAAGTTTCATTTACTTTGCCGTTATTTCCTAAACTTTTCAACTTTATTTCATGATGAGTTAATCTGCCCTTTCATTGATAATTTTTACAATTCCATTTTTTAAAATGAGATTACTCAGCATAGGATGACGTGAATATAGATCACATAGCAGAAAAAACAACTCAGTTATTTCCTGACTACGCTTGTCAGCGTATCATGTAGCTTTCAAATCATCATTAGAGGCTGATTAAAATCTCATGGCTGAATTCTTTTTCGATTACGGACTATTTTTACTGAAAGCTCTGACTATAGTGATCGCAATTATTACTGTCATTGGCGTGTCAATTGCGGCGGGTATGCGCACGCGTAAGACGACCAGAGAAGGACATATCCAAGTAACCAGAGTAAACGATGAAATCGATCATTTGCGTGACACTTTATGTGAGACAGTTATTGATCCCTATGCTTTAAAAACTCAACTCAAACAACGCCATAAAGCTGAAAAGGCTGAACACAAAGCAAATGTTAAGAAACTCAAGAAAGCAGCTAAAAAGGATGGCGATATTCCAGAGCTACAGGATCGCAAACCTCGACTTTTTGTACTGGATTTTCACGGTGATATGAAAGCTTCAGCGGTGGCCAGTTTACGACGAGAAATAACTGCCGTGTTATCACTGGCAGAAACACAGGATGAAGTCTTACTGCGCCTGGAAAGTGGTGGTGGTATGGTACATGCCTACGGGCTGGCTTCATCGCAATTACAACGGGTTAAAGATCACGGCATTCCTCTAACAATTTGTGTCGATAAGGTCGCAGCCAGTGGCGGTTATATGATGGCCTGTGTTGCCAGCAAATTGCTCGCTGCACCATTTGCTATCATTGGATCTATAGGTGTAATCGCACAATTGCCAAATTTTCACCGGTTGTTGAAAAAGAATGATATCGACTTTGAAATGATCACTGCAGGTGAATATAAACGCACCTTAACCATGTTTGGTGAAAACACAGAAAAAGGACGAGAGAAATTTATTGAAGATATAGAAGATATTCACGTTTTGTTCAAAGATTTTGTCCTGCAGCACCGTCCACAGCTGAATATTGATCAAGTAGCCACTGGAGAAATCTGGTTTGGACAACGCGCTATTGAAAATAAGCTTGTCGATGAACTCATGACCAGTGATGAGTATATTGTAAATGCCTGTAAAGATTCTGAAGTATTCGAAGTAAAATATTGCGAGAAGAAATCGCTACCTGAAAAACTCGGTTTTGCCGTACATTCTGCTATTGATACGGTATTACTGAAGTGGTTTGATCGTGGTACTCGGAATCAATTCTATTCCTGAATACTGGGTTGAATAAACCTGGATTCCGCAGTTGACCGCTCGCAATAGAGGTTAACCCACTGTTTCTTAAACCATGACAGTTGATGTGTATAATCACCCAATCGGTGAATCCCGCTACGAACTGAATTACAGGTTTGAGGCGGCGTATCTCTTCGTTGTAACTCTCCGGAATAGCTGGCTATTCCGCGTCGTTACGCCTTGATCTACACCACCTCAAACGCACAATCAACTCGTCCAACTACGGATTCCAGGTTAAATATAAAAACACGACTTTTATGACTTACCAATATTGAGAAAAGGCATAATCGATAAATAAAGTATAAAAAGAATAATAGCAAGCAGACTAATCAATTGAACAGGCCTGTTTAGTAGTCGTTGAAAAAATGTTTCTAACTCTCCATTTTCAATTTTCTGTTGTGTTTCCAGCCTGATTCGTTGACCTCTTTGAAGCTGATATTCATCAATTAACTGCTTTGCCTGATCACTTTGAGTGTCATCATGTAGCCATAAACCATGCAGGGATATCCCCCAGTTGCCAGCAGGTGATTCGTAAAAATCTATATTATTTTCAGTTAGCAGATTTTTTATATCATCAGCTTCGTCTTCAGATACCGATTTCAGTTTAAAAATGAGTTTTGCCATTATCTATCAGATTTCATTTACAGGTGAATCACAAGAAAAATACTGGTGAGTAGAATGGCAGTATAAATAAAGAAATAAAAAATTGCCTTAAATATGATGAGTAAACCTGGATTCCGTAGTTGACCGCTCGCAATAGAGGTTAAGCCACTGTTTCATAAACCATGACAGTTGATGCGTATAATCCTAGAAAAATCACCCAATCAGTGCATCCCGCGACAGTGAGCTTCAAAAATCAACTTCACAAGAGGTCTCTACCGTGAGCATGAATGCCCCCTGGGCTAAATGGAAAAAGAAATCATAGTTCAGGCTTGTCGCGTAAGTAATGCGCTAATCATAATTTCTGGTGTAATCAATGTCATGCTCAGGTTCAATCCCTTTTTTAGCAGGATCAATCAAACCGGGAAGTATTCTTTTTAAGCTTTTATGTAATTTATCACCTGCAATATCAATGATGTAACCTGTAATCCATTTATTATCCTTTTCTCCCATTTGTGCACTTACGTAATCACCAAGTAAACGATAAAAAATAAAACTGGGGCCATCCTGACGCGAAAACTTACATTGAGAGTACTCAGCTATGCGATTATTTAAAATTTCCAGAAACTGTTTTTTATATTCCCCTTCCCCATCAGTTTCCTGTCGATTATCCTGAATAATGCCGGCCATATGTAAACCTGCACCGCTAATAATGCCATTGCGCTGTTCCAGGTCGAATTGATCAAATAGCGTTCGATCAACAAGTTGCAGTAAAAAAGCTGCAAATTCAGTCAATACATCCAGTCTCTGTGATTGAGTATCCGTCTGAAAACCTTCATTTTCCAGATCCAATACGCCCTGACCGGCTATTTGCCATATATTGAAGCTAATTGCTGAGCCGATTTCCTGCAGACTTCTACCCCGTCCACGTTGATTCCAGCCACTTTTTAATCTTGCCATCGTTTAAACCTTATAAATGTAGAAAATTCAGGATGGGAATGCTAGCATAAAATTCCCGACTATTTCAGTAGGTTTTTTTATGGGAATACATTCGCCAACAATTGATATTCAGTCTAAGCTGATATCTCAGGTTCAGCATAATTGTGATATTTCAGATGCTAATCATGCTGGGAACTATACGCTATGTATCTATCTGTTGAAAATGCGTGAATATTATCGCTGGATTCACGGGCTGGATTTTAGTGATAATTTTGAAAGTGCTGAAATGAGTCAATGGTTGCGTAATAAGGAAGATATCTGGGATCAGGTTATTGATGAACCTTATAAACCCATTGTCATTACTGAAAAGAAGTTCGATATTTTCGATAATGAGGGTATCAATAAGCAACTAAGTGAGCATAATCTGTTTTATCATGCGGGTATAGGGCATAGTGGAATCAATCATTTTTTTGCAGCTGAACTTTCAGAGAGTTATCAGCTGGATGGAAATAAAATCACAATTTCCGGTAAAGAATTTGCAAGAGATCTAACTTCTCCACCAGCTATGTCGACACAATCAGAAATCGTTGTGCGGCAGGAATCATTGAAGCGGATGTGCTGGGAACGTTATCAGGAATGGCAATGGAGCCAGCTTGAAAACCCTATGGGCAAAGCATTGTCATTTTATCCATTTGATCAATCAATTCCGGATGCTTTGCAGCAGATGGTAGAATCCGAACAAAATACCTTAATTCAACATGAAATAGGTGAAATGAAAATTACCCGGCTTTTTGGTAAAGACTGGCCTGAAATGATGATAAAACTACTGGGTTCCAAAGCAGAATTAATGGCTAGAGCTGTACGTGACCATCTAGCTGACTGTATTTCTACTCTGCCTTATCTTATTGAAAAACAAAATCCGGCATCCATCCATTTTTTCTTTGCTAATCTGACCTATATGCGTAAAGATATTTTTCCATCAGCGATTAATGCCTATCAACAGTGGGCAAATTCTGGAGATATCTCTGTTTTAACTGACTTAACTCAACGATCTGCCAGTCACTGGCAACAAACTATGCAGTCTATACTTGAAATTAATCAACTTAATGCGCAGAATCCAGCGACAGAAATTATGACACTAATCGAATCCTCTAAAATTTAAATAAATCTGATGAAAGATCTTTCAACAATTAAAGAAGTTGCACCAAATAGTTTTATCTTCGTCAAAGAAAATGCACTTCCCGATTTTTTATGCGATGACATGGTGCAACGTTTTGAAAAAGCCGAAGATGAACAGTATCTGGGCAGAATCGGACAAACCTTTGTTGAAGATAGATCAATAAAAAAATCAACCGATTTAGTGGTCAGCGGAAAACCTCATTGGAAAGATGTCGATAACAACCTTTTTCGCTCATTAGGTTTGGCGTTGAAGGAATTTAAGGAAAAATACGAATACTTTAAAGGCCCTTTCAAGGATAATGGTTATGCCCTCCAACGTACTAATGAAGGAGAGCATTATCACTGGCACATTGATGGCGGTAGCCACGAATTTGGGCAACGCCAATTGGTCGCTGTATGGTATTTAAATGACGTGCCCGGCCCAGGCGGCGAAACAGAGTTTCTTTTCCAGGATATAAAAGTAAAACCGCAAAAAGGAAAACTGGTTTTATTCCCCCCTTTCTGGACTCATGAACATCGTGGTGTCACTTTACAAAAAGGGGTCAAATATATTGCAACCACCTGGGTCGTATTTGCCTGAATATTTTATTATTCGTTAATGTATCTAACAGAATATTGCAAGATACAGTCTAATTCTTTACGACCAATACGGAACATTTAGAGTGACGAACAACCTTAGCTGAACAGGAACCCAGCAAGATTTGCTCAACTTCCGAGTCATGCGATGCCATTACGATTAAATCAATTTCATGCACTTTAGCCTGCTTGAGTATTTGTTCCGGTGGATTTCCTTCTGTCACAATACTTTTAGCATGAAAGCCATCAGGTATATTATCTTCAACATACTTCTTTAAATGCTTTGCAATTTCTTTTAATGCTGCCTTAACAACGGCATCATCAAAAAAAGATGCTACCAGTGGCATACCAAAACCTGGCGCAACAGTCATCACATACAGTTTAGCATCAGATCGTTTTGCTTCTTCAAGCGCCAGTGATAAAGACTTTTTGGCAGCATCAATGTGTTCCAGATCGACTGGAATTAAAATTTTTTTAAACATGTGGCACCTTTATTATGTTTGTATAAACTGACTATATGAAACCGGCATTCGCAGCGCTTCAAATAGTCACATTTTTTATATCCTGAAATTTAAGCCGAAACGGCTGTTAAATCTTTATCACGACGCCTGGTTTGTAATTTCCATAAAAAAATCAGCAATAAGAAAGCTGGTAAATAAAACCAGTGTTTAGCCGGTCGATCAGACTTGATCTGAACATCGGCAATTTCCCAGTCAAAATCCAGCTTCTGACGTTCAGCGGTACTGCCAAAAACGATATTATCGATAATCATCTTACCCTCCTCCTCTCTGAGTTCGAGACCGGCTGCATCAGCTAAACGTTGTTTTCCATCGCCAGATGCACCTACAGGTAACATAACTACCTTATCAACTGCTTTACCTTCCAGTGTTTCACCAAGCACATGAACTCGTATCTGTGTATTAACAGGCATCTTTTCAACCACATCATATATCTGACTAGCAGGTATTTTTTCCAAAGGCGGGTAAATCATATCCATCCAGAAACCCGGGCGAATAAAGGTAAATGCGATTAATAATAAAAGAGCAGATTCCCATTTATAACTTTTAGTTAAAAACCAGCCCTGAGTTGCTGCGGCGAACAATAGCATTGCAATGAGCGCCGTAACTATAACCATAGTCAGGTGGAAAGGACCTTCGATTCCTATCATTAATAGTTCAGTATTGAAAATAAACATAAATGGTAGAATTGCTGTTCGAATATCGTAGGTAAATCCCTGCACACCAGTTTTTATCGGGTCCCCTCCTGAAATAGCCGCAGCTGCATAAGCTGCAAGTCCCACCGGAGGTGTATCATCAGCTAGAATACCAAAATAAAAAACAAACATATGGACAGCAATTAATGGAACAATTAAGCCGTTAGTGGCACCAACAGAGACGATAACCGGGGCCATTAATGAAGAGACAACGATATAGTTTGCAGTTGTGGGTAAACCCATTCCTAGAATAAGGCTAATTGCGGCTGTAAATACCAGCATTATGATAACGTTACCGGCAGAAATCAGCTCTACGAATTCAGCCATGACCAGACCAATACCAGTCAATGTCACCGTACCAAGAATCAAACCGGCACAGGCTGTAGCAACACCTATACCAATCATATTACGTGCTCCAGCAACCATACCTTCTATAAAGTCAGCCCCGCCTTCACGCAGTTTTTCCCTGATATTCGTGTCACCATGAAAAAAAGCTTTCAATGGTTTATGTGTGAATAGAATGATTGTCATAAACATAGCAGCATAAAAAGCTGATAATCCGGGTGATAACCTTTCAACTGTTAAACACCAGATCAACACTGCAACAGGTAAAATAAAATATAAACCTGATTTTACAACCGGTCCGGCAACCGGTAACTCATCAATTTCGGCACTACTTCCAAGTTCAGGGAAATTAGTAGAGAATTTTACCAGCCAGATATAAACCGCAATAATGATGACACTAGCAACCCAAAAAGTAGCATCGCCAGCCACATCCTTAACCCAGCCGAATCCGTAATAACAAATACCTGAAAGAATTATTATGGCTAAAACATTGATGATAAAGACAGTCGATGTTTGTATCCAGGTTCGCTTAACAGCCCTTGGCAAACCTTCAAGACCGGCTTTACAGGCTTCAAGATGAACAATATAAACTAACGCAATATAAGAGATGATTGCAGGTAAAAAAGCATGCTTGATAACTTCAATATATGAAATGCCGACAAATTCAATCATTAAGAAGGCAGCAGCACCCATAACAGGTGGTGTTAGCTGACCATTGGTGGATGAAGCGACTTCTACAGCTCCAGCTTTTTCTGCTGGAAAGCCGACACGTTTCATCAGTGGAATTGTAAAAGTACCTGTAGTAACTACATTCGCAATAGATGAGCCTGAAACCAGTCCAGTCAAGGCTGAAGACACAACAGCTGCTTTCGCTGGCCCACCTTTCATGTGTCCCATCAGTGAAAACGCTACCCAGATGAAATAGTTGCCAGCTCCGGCTTTTTCCAGCATAGAACCAAATAAAACAAATAGAAAAACCATCGAGGTAGATACACCTAATGCAACTCCAAACGCACCTTCCTGAGAAAGCCACATATGATTCATTGCTTTTGCATAGCTGGCGCCCTTCCAGGCAATGACTTCCGGTGCCATATCGCCAAAGAAAACATATAACAGAAAAATACTGGCAATAATCATTAGTGGTGGCCCAAGAGAGCGCCGCGCAGCTTCTAAAACAGTGATTATACCGATACCGGAAATGATCAGATCAGTGGTAGTGGGTAACCCGGGTCTATCTCCAAGTTCAACAGCAAACACTGAAAGATACATGGTACAGATAACACCGATACCAGCCATAACCCAATCCTGAGCTGGAATATATTCTCTGGGAGACCTTTTAAGAGTTGGATAAGCCAGAAAGGCAAGACATAAAGCAAAGGCCAGATGAATAGAACGTGTATCCGTATTATTAAGAACCGGGATAAGATCTGCCAGAGTCATGTCTCCACCCAAATGGATGTCACTGAGCATAAAAGGGATAGGAGATGCAATCCATAATTGAAATAAGGACCAGCAAAAAGCAATAATCAGTAGTAGTTTGCCAACCAGTCCGCCTGGTGATCGTGCGCCGGTATCGGTCGCCGCAATCATTTCCTCCAGTTCTTTTTCGCTGGCTGTATGATTAGTTTCAGACATCTTGTAACCCCTCGGTGTTATAGTTTTTTTATTTGATCATTTTTTATATTTATTTTTATAAAAACAGTCGCTTGGGAATATCGGTACTGTATTTATAAAAATAAAAAAGGGGCTAAGAAGCCCCTTTCATTTTTTGCAGAATTTTACATCCAGCCTCTTTCTTTGTAGTACTTCACTGCACCAGCATGTAATGGAGCAGATAAAGCATTACTGATCATTTCTTCAGCTTTTAAATGAGCAAAAGCAGGGTGTAATTTTTTGAAGTCATCCAGATTATCGAAAACAGATTTAACAACCTGGTAAACAGTTTCAGCGGGAACTTTACTGGAAGATACAAAAGTAGCACCTACACCAAATGTTGGAATATCATCAGGGTTTCCACGATACATACCACCAGGAATGACAGTTTTAGCATAGAAAGGATTTTCTTTAACCAGTTTATCAACTGCAGGACCAGAAACATTGACAAAATTAGCGTCACAGGTTGTGGTTGCTTCTTTATTCAGCGCTGCCGGATTACCAACTAACCAGAAAAATGCATCGATTTTGTTATCACATAAAGCACCTGGTGTTTCTGAAGATTTCATCTGGGCTGCCAGTTTTAAATCTTTGTTAGTATGCCCCATAGCTTTCCACATGACATTCCAGGTAGCTTCTGTTCCAGACCCAGGATTACCAATATTAACTCTCTTACCCACCAGATCATCGACGTTTTTAATATTAGCGTCTTTACGAGCAATAATACTGATTGGTTCAGGGTGCACTGAGAATACAGCTCTTAATTCTTTAAAAGGCCCCTGTTCCTTAAAAGATTCTTTACCAGTACCGTTATAGGCATGATATTGCCAGTCAGACTGGGCAACACCCATATCCAGTTCTCCAGAACGAATAGCGTTAATGTTGTAAACAGAACCACCTGTGGATTCTACAGAACAACGTACTCCATGTTTTTTGCGGCCTTTATTAACCAGACGACAAATAGCCCCACCTGTTGGATAATAAACGCCTGTTACACCACCGGTTCCTATAGTAATAAAAGAACCTTCAGCAAACGAAGGGGCAGCAACCAAGGATGCCGCCAGGGTAACACCAGCCACCATTAATGTTTTTGGAAATTTTAATTGGATCATCTATTTCTCCTTTACGATTAGAATAATTATATAACTGAGGAGTGTTCAACTTATCATTATATATATGAACATAACCTTAATTAGATGGGGCAATATAACACTCTGAAATTATTATACAAATGAGGTATATATTAATTTAATCTATAAATACAGTTTATTACATCGCTAGCTTTTTTTGAGCACCACAATCTAAGGTTTACCATACTCAACCTTTGATGTGCTTCTAAGAACTAATTTAAAATTTCTAAAGCCTGCTCAAATTTTTTCAATGCATCTTCCACAAATTGCTGAGTACAGGTACCAACTGAAATCCGATACCAGTCGGCATGTTGATCAGCCCCGAACCAGGAAAAGGGCAAAATACCGATACCTGCATCATTAAGCAGGTAATCAAGTACATCCTGATCTGTTTTCAATAATTTACCCGATTCTGTTGTTTTATTTTTTAGATTAAGTCGAACCGAAAGATAAATGGATGCCTGTGGCACTATTGCATCAACATCATATCCCTTTTCTTTTAATGCCATAAAGCCATTATAAAATCCTTCTAGACGAGCCTGTAACTGGCTACGGAAAGCTGTTAAATATTGTTTTAAATTATCCCTTTCTGCAAGAAATAAACCGGTCGCTACCTGTTCCGGTCTTGGAGCCCATCCACCAAAATGGGTGATGAAAGCAGCCATTTTTGAGATAATATTTTCTGGTCCGGTTGCCCACCCTACTCTGACACCAGTAGCTGCAAGGGACTTTGATATACCATCAATAAAAACTGCATAAGGTTTAATCTGCGGACAGATATCCAGTGGATGATAAAAACTGGTTTCTCCAAAAGTCAGTAACCAGTAAACCTGGTCAAACATGACGAATAGCGGTTTTTCATCTGCTGATCTGCGATTATTTTCTTCTATGACTAAATCACAGATATCCAGTAATTGTTGTTTATCCAGAATAGTTCCTGTCGGATTCTGGGGTGAACATAATGCAAGTAAAACAGCATCTTTTATAACAGGGCGTAAATCTTCAACTGTTGGAAAAAAATTAGTTTCCGGTGAAGTTTCAACCATCACAGGCTGTGCTTTATGTAATTCGGAGTAGAAATCATTATTCCATGAAGGTACAGGAAAAACCACTTTGTCACCCGGATCGACAATGGTCTGATAAAGTGAATAGATTAGTGGTCGAGAGCCACTGGCAACCTGCACTTCATTGAGCGTTACATCGATATTACAAAAGTCTTTCAGCAAATCAATAATAGAATGGCGGAGTGGATTTAAACCAAAAGCACCCGGGTAATTTGTTTCATGCTGTTGATAAGCTTCAATGGTTAATTCTGTCAATCTTTCAGGTATTGGATAGATATGAGGATTAAAATCACCCACAGTCAAATTAAAAATATCTTCACCCTGTTGAATCTTCGCATTGATTTCTGCAGCAATAATTAAAATAGGTGAAGACGTGATGCCTTGAGCGACAGATGATAGTTTCATTTTTCCTCGAATTTATAAATCACAATATATAGCGCATGAATGTATCAATAATTTCAAGTCTTAGGAAGTAGTCTTTAGACATTTATCTGCTTAGAATAAATCCATCTGCCTGTTAAATTTTCCAACGTGACTCTTTCCTTTAATACGACATGCCAACAGGGTAGAGATTTTATTATCCAAGGCTGCGTATCAAGTTTTTTAACCTGGAAAAATTTCATGGTTCAACTGATTTTTCCAGCTTTAAAGCTATCCGCATCATTTACCCAGTAGGCATCTAAATCTATTCCCTGCTCATGCAAAGCTTTGATCAAAGTTAAAAAATTCACTGTCCACTATTCCAAAGGCATTACGAACACCTGCCTGATAGAGCCTTTTAGCGATAATTTCTGCGACATTTGCCATGTTGTCCCCAGATATTACTGATAATATGGTTTGAACTATTTTCTTCTATACATCAATAAATCAGTTTAAATTTATGTAGTACTTAATTCAAATTTATTTTATCCTTCATTTACTTAAATAATTTTCACTTTAATATGTCGAATATTCGTGCATTAGAAGTATTTTTGGCTGTAGTTGATCAGGGGAGCTTTGCTGCTGCCGGAGAATCAGTCGGTTTGACCCAATCTGCTATTAGCTTACAGATTAAAGCTCTCGAAGAGGATTTTGAAACAATATTTTTTGATCGCAGTAAACGCCCCCCAACTTTGAATGCAGAGGGAGAATTACTGGCACAAAAATCCCGTCAACTGTTAGAACAGTTTCATAACTTAAGATTATCTTTCATTGAACGTCATTACAGCGGAACCTTACAAATTGGATCTGTGCCTTCAGTACTAACGGGTATATTGCCCTGTGCTTTAATGAGGTTAAGAAAACAATACCCCAGATTATTAATTAATCTCGATACCGATCTTTCTAAAGAATTATTTGTTAAAGTGAAAAAAGGGGAGCTAGACTGTGCCATCGTGACTGAACCTCAATATCTTTCCGCAGAATTTACCTGGCAACCTTTTGCTGCAGAACCTCTGGTGGTTATTTCACCTCCTGGAACAGAGGGACTTGTAGATACCGAACTATTATCACGCTACCCGTTTCTTCAATTCAAGAAAGAATCCTGGATAAGTAATTTGATTGATCGACAATTAAAAGAGAGAAACATTCACGTAAAAAATGATCTTGCGATAAGCTCACTTGAATCGATTGAAATGATGGTGGCTGAAGGTATGGGTGTCTCAATAGTCCCTTTTCGCAGTCGTTGCCAGGAAACTAATCGAAATATCGTTATCACAGCATTTGGGAAAAAAACAGTCAAACGCATCGTAGGAATTATTCAACGAAGTGATAACCCGAATGCTGAATTGATTAATATTTTACACTCAATTCTTCATTCACAAACTAAACTTTTCATCAAGCGTCATAATGGTTGAAATCGTTTCATCTATCGGAACAGTGTTTGCATTGATTCTACTCGGCAGCGTTATTCGTTTAAAAATGATTACTGGTGACGAATACTGGTTTTTTGCGGATAAGCTGGTTTACTGGATTTTATTTCCATCTTTTCTTTTTTACAAAACATCCACTATTAATATTACTGTCGAATTAATACTGCCAATATCTCAAACGCTGGTCGCAGGCATGCTGTTATCGGTTGCCATTGTCTGGGTAGCCAGTTGCTGGTTTAAATTCGATCAAAAAGCCTGTAGCTCTATCGTCCAGGCATCTGGAAGACATAATACTTTTATCGCGCTGGCTATAGCTGAAAAACTTTTTGGAGAGCATGGTTTATTAATAGCAACTCTATCCACAGCTATTTTAATACCGGTAACTAATATCGCTATAGTGGTTGCTTTAGTTATTATTCTTAATAAAGGTCAACAACAACTGTTTAAAAAAATAACCGGGGATTTAATTAGAAACCCTCTTCTCATCGCTATTTTTTTCGGTTTACTATTTAATTACCTTAATTTAAAAGATGTCTTAATGCTACATGACATTACCGCCTTGCTTGGTAGTGCCACTTTACCCATCGTGCTTTTGTGTATTGGGGCCAGTATGAGATTCGAAGGTCTAAAACAAACTTTACCTGCTTTAATATTAGCGAGTATTGGTAAATTTTTGATTTTTCCCGGTATCGTGTTATTTCTTCTTTTTAAAACAGCTGTTCCCGCAGATATCGCTATCATAGCCATAATTTATGCGACAGTGCCAACGGCAGCATCAGGTTATGCTCTGGCCAGGCAAATGGGCGGAGATTACAGGCTGATAGCATCTATAATTACCAATCAAACCTTAATTTCATTTGTAACACTGCCAGTTAGCATTTATCTGGCAATTCGTTTTCTGGGACTGAAGGTCTAAACCTGGATTCCGCAGTTGACTGCTCGCAATAGAGCTTAACCCGTTGTTTCATAAACCATGACAGTTGATGTGCATAATCACCCAATCGGTGCATCCCGCTACGATATGAATTGCTGGTTTGAGGCGGCGTATCTCTTCGTTGTAACGCCCTGGAATAGCTGGAGCAGGCTATTCCGTGTCGTTACGCCTTGATCTACACCACCTGAAGCGCACAATCAACTCGTCCAACTGCGGATTCCAGGATAATACCCAAGAGTGGTCACAGGCAAACCTTTGTATCCCTTTCTAAATTTTTTAAGTCTGAATTTTCTGCAAAGAATTTCTGATTAATCTATTCTCTTCGGAAAATCATAATCAATTAAAGTGCCACTGTGTTTTGTTATATCCTTCCATTCTTGCTCCAACTGTATTGTAGCGATTGCGCAGGTAGGCATATTGTCGGTTTGAAAGCCACATATTTTATTAAACAGGGTAGTCATATCGGGATTGTGCCCCACTAGCATTAAAGACTGAATAGCGGGTTTCGTTTTCTGGATAATTTTTATCATAGATGCCACATTCTCAAAATAAAGACGATCATCCTTTACGATAGCTTCCAGTTTATAATCTATAACCTGAGCGAGCATTGTGGCTGTTGTAAATGCCCTTTTAGCTGGACTTGATATGATTAAATCAAGCCTGGTTCCCATTAAGTTCAGGCGCACTCCCATTTCAGGCGCATTTTTAATTCCACGATTATTTAACGGACGCTGTAAATCTGATAGAGCACTATCCTTCCAGGATGATTTAGCATGTCTGACCAGATAAAGTGTTTTCATAATAAGTTATGCTAACTCTGCCTGAGTTTCCCATCCCTGATATTCTTCTGAAATAGCCTCCAGATTATCTTTAGTCCATGCAATAATTTCAGCTTCTGTCCCCTTAAATATAACTTCTACCGGTTTTTTCTTTAACTGATATTCATACATAGGATCATAGTATTCTTCCAGTAATAGCTTTATACCATCATCGAAAAATTCACTCTGTCCATTCTCAAATAAATGCTTTAAGGCTGTAGAAAAAATTTCGTGGATTATTTTAAATCTATTCCCACCCAGCCTTTTCCTGATTCGAGTTAAATTATCCAGCACAAAAGCAGAAAAATATTGTTCTGCATGTTCCACATATCGCTGCTGATACAGTGGCCAGCTATCGGAAATATAATCTTCACGGATGATAGCAATACGCTCCTCCATAGCACGATTAAGAAAAATGCGTGGTGATTTTGTCATTTTCTGGTGAAATGAATCAGGTATGAGAGCTCGTCCAATTAATTTACCTTCATCTTCCAGTAATAAACCGGTACCCGGATTCTGGTATCTGAACTTGAGACACTGTATTGATAACTGATTTTCCCAGTTTATTGTGGTCGGTTGAAAATCATTCACATCGCGGCCAAATGCCGAGCCTTTATGATTTGCCAGACCTTCCAGATCGATTTTATAAGGTGTTTTATTGAGCACCCTGGTTTTACCTGAACCTGTCATACCGCTTAATATAACAAAAGGAATTTTCTCTACACTCTCTTCCAGTTGCTGTATCAGGAAACTACGCATGGCTTTATAACCACCCTTGATGAGAGGATAATTAACGCCCTGCTCTTTTAACCAGGCCTGAGTAGTTCGAGAACGTAAGCCTCCTCGAAAACAGTATAAATACCCCTTTGGGTGCTTTTTGACGAATTGCTTCCAGTCGTGAATTCGTTGCGCTCTAATCTCAGGTGTTGCCAGTTTTAACCCTAACTCTATCGCTTCATCCTGACCGGCTTCCTTGTATTGTTTGCCAATTAAAGCGCGTTGTTCATCATCCAGTAAAGGTACATTGCTACTATTGGGAAAAGCACCATTGTTATATTCCACCGGGGCACGCACATCCATCAAAGGGACATCATTTAAAAATAGATCAAGATATTGGTCAGTATTAGCAAACTCAGTCATATAGTTTTTCAGGAAATTCTCTTCGTTTAATACATTAAAACAGGATACATTACAGTTTTAAAGGTTTTTAATTTCCCAGCACTGATGCATTTTAGGTCGTCGCTTAAAGTCTTCTGATACTGTCTGATGAGTGATATCGGTAATATTAAACAGTTTGCCAAGCGCTGGACTGAGTTTAAAACCTTTTTTATTGGTGGAGAATATTAATTTGCCTTTTTTATACAGTAAGTCCATAGACTGTGTAATCAATTGTTGGTGATCGCGCTGTATATCCAGAGTATCACGCATTTTCTTTGAGTTTGAAAATGAGGGTGGATCAAGAAATATCAGATCAAATTTATCATCAATTCCATTTTCCTTTGGCCTGTTTAGTAAATCGACACAATCGACCTGTAGAAAAGGGTATTTATGCTCATCAGATAATTCATTAAGCTCAAAATTTTCTTTTGCCCAGTTTATATAGGTACCTGACATATCTGCACTGGTAACATTAGCTGCTCCTCCAAGAGCAGCATGGATACTCACTGAACCTGTATAACAGAATAAATTCAATACTCTCTTATCCTTCGCCCACTGCGAAATTAATTGGCGGGTTATCCGATGGTCGAGAAATAATCCTGTATCGAGATAATCGCTTAAGTTAATCAGTAATCTGGCTACACCTTCTCTGACTTCAAATAGATCACCTTGCCTGTCCTGTTTTTCATATTGCAATGTACCACGCTGACGTTGCCTTAATTTACAGAAAAGCGATTTATCATCCAGTTCAAATAATTGTTTTACCACAGATTGAGCTAACAGAATACGTTGCTCTGCCCTTTCAGGATCAATCGTTTTTGGAGCCTGATACTCCTGAAGATGGTACCAGGCCTGTTCAGGGTTGAGCGCATTCGTATATTTATCCAGTGCAAATGCAAATTCAGGCAAATCGGCATCATAGATTCGATAACAGCTAATATCATTACGTTTTGCCCAACGCGATAAATGTTTATTATTTTTAACTAATCTATTCCTTAGAGCATTTGCTTCAGGGTTATTTTGATCAATAACTACCGGTTTATCCGAAACTTTACCGGTAGATTTTGCGGAAACTTTTTCAGAATGTTTTTCGAGTTTTTTTTGCTGATTGGTTACTTCATCAGATACATATTGCTGAGTCACTTCAAATGATGCGAAGACACATTGTATCTGCCCATTATTAACCATTTTTTTGGCCGTTCTACTAAGCCGTAAACGATGTAGTAAATCCGGATTAGCTGAAATAATATGCACAGTTGCATGATTAAATTGACGTAATACTTTTCCCATTTGTGCGTAAAGTGGAGCCAGCCCCTGCTCTACCTGTAATCTCTCTCCATAAGGGGGATTAAAAATAATAATCGGTGGCTTATTTACACAGTCTGGAGAAAGCTGCTCAATATCCATTTGTTTAAACTGGATCATATCTTCAACCCCTGCGCGCATAGCATTGTCACGAGATATTTCTATCGCCTTATCACTACTATCACTCGCAAAAATTTCACATTCTGCCTGCTCATCAATGCCTTCTTCAGCTTCAGCAAGACATTTCTCCCAACATTTTTTATCGTGTTTTAACCAGCGTAAAAATCCAAAATACTCACGATCAAGTCCGGGGGGAATATTGGCGACCACCATAGCGGCTTCAATCGCAAATGTGCCTGAGCCACACATTGGATCAATCAAACTATGCGTTTTTGCTGACTCTCTGTTCCAGCCGGATTGAGCCAGTAAAGCAGCTGCTAGATTTTCTTTTAAAGGTGCTCCACTATGTTGTAATCGATAACCACGTAGATGTAGAGATTGGCCGGATAAATCCAGGCTAAGAGTGGCATTATTTTTATGAATATTTAAATGTATATGTAAGTCAGGACGTTGTTTTTCAATAATTGGTCGGCTATTCACTGTATTCCGAAAATAATCGACAACCGCATCTTTAACTTTCAAAGAGGCATAGTGGCTATGATTAATATCTGAGCGCGATAAAGAAGCGGACACTGACAGACTATGTCTGGAAGATAAATGACTGGACCAGTCAATTTCATAAACAGCCTGATATAAAGCCTCTTCATTATCAGCCCTGAATGTTTTCAACGGCAGGTAAACCCGGTTAGCCAGCCGTGAATAAATACAGATTCGATATACAAGCTCAAGACTGCCTTTTAGCTCTATGCCTCCGTAAACTTTTTTTATCTGTTTAGAGTCATCTTCAACAGCAGAAATAATATCTCGAACTTCATGGAATAATGCCGTTTCAAAGCCTTTGTGGCCGGTGATGAAAAAATTATAATTTTGTATCATTTATATTTAACCACTAAGTAAACAGCAATGCGAAGTAACAGACATCAAACAGCTATTAGTCAAACTGAAAACCATATCAGATTGAGCAAAAAACTTTACAGTAAAACTTTTTCAATACCACCATGCGATATTTTCTGGAGAAAATCATTCAACCATTGATCTCCATAGTTTTGTTTAGCCAGTTCAACCACAATATAGTCAGTTGTAATTCCTGTGAGTTTTTCGTAACGAGTCAAACCCTGCTGACAGGCAGGACAACTGGTGAGACATTTGACTTCGGCTTTATCGTCACCAGCCTGTACAATTTTCCTGGCATCCTGCATAGACTCAAGTTTACGAGTGAATAATTGATGCGCAATATCAGGTCTTGACGTGGCAAGTGTGCCTGACTCACTACAGCATCGGGAAGTCATTTCTACTGACTGTTGCATAATTTCAGAGGCCACTTCTATTGGTACCTGATTTTTAATTGGTGTATGACAGGGATCATGATAAATATATTTTGTAGCGGATTGCTGTGCCAGCGTTAATCCCTTTTCTACCAGATATTCATGTATATCCATAATCCTCGAGCCAGGGAATATTTTTTCAAACTTATATTTTTCCAGCTGATCCAGACAGGTGCCACAGGAAACAATAACGGTTTTTATATCCAGATAATTCAGGGTATTGGCTACACGGTGGAACAAGACACGATTTTGCGTGGTAATTTGATGTCCCATCTGTTCTTTACCCGCAGCAATTTGAGGGTAGCCGCAACATAGATACCCTGGCGGTAAAATAGTACGTGCTCCCGCTTCATATAACATAGCAATCGTGGCCAGACCTACCTGACTAAACAATCGCTCTGAACCACATCCGGGAAAATAGAAAACAGAGTCCCTGTCTTCCTGAGGAATTTGAGGATTGCGAATAATAGGCACCATCTGATTATCATCAGCCCCTAACAACTGGCGCATGGTTTTACTCGGTACATTGGCCTGTACAGGATTTCTGACAAAATTGATAATTTGTTGCTTGACGACCGGTTTTCCAGTGGTTGATCTAGAAAGCTCTTTCCTTTTTGGAGCCAGGCCAAACATTTTCAAGCCCATGCGCATCCAGCGAATCGATTTAAAACCTAGGTCCAGCATAAATGTGCGGGCAATTTTGATCAGAGTGGGATCCTGTAAATTTAAAAACCAGATTGCAATCAATGATCCCAGACTAAAGCGACGCTGTTTATTATTAGTAAGCAAAGTACGCATCGCAATACTAACGTCACCAAAATCAATATTTACCGGACAGGGACTAAGGCACTTATGACAGGTAGTGCAATGATCAGCAACATCATTCAATTCTTCGAAATGACGATTAGATAAACCCCGACGTGTTTGCTCCTCATATAAAAAGGCTTCAATGATTAAACCGGTGGCCAGTATTTTATTACGTGGTGAGTAAAGCAGATTCGCACGTGGAATATGTGTCATACATTCCGGTTTACATTTACCGCAGCGTAAACAATTTTTGATTGAGTCATTGATTGCCCCCAGATCGCTATACTCCAGAATCAGAGCTTCCTGTTCGAGCAGCCTTAGCGACGGTGTATAGGCATTTTGTAAGCCAGAGCCTTTTAACAGTTTACCTTTGTTAAAGTTTTGATTGGGATCTATGCGCTGTTTATAGTCAGCAAAATCCTGTAATTTTTCATCTTCAAGGAATTGTATTTTAGTCAGACCAATACCATGTTCGCCAGAGACAACACCATCCAGTGAAGTCGCCAGTTGCATAATTTCTTCAACCACCAGCTCTGCCTGATGCAGCATTTCATAATTATCTGAATGAACAGGAATATTGGTATGAACATTACCATCACCAGCATGCATATGTAGTGCAACAAACAGCCTTGAATCTTTAACAGTTTCATGTAACCGGCCGTATTCATTTCTTATATCTTCATATTCATGGCCGGAAAAGATTTCATCCAGATGCTGTTTTATTTGAACCCTGTAACTGACCCGGATTTTATTTTTAAGCAGACAATCCATGATTTTTTCATCATTTGCAAACTCAAAATCCAGTTGATCATGAAACTCTTTAGCCAGGCTATCAGAATATTCATTCCACTGCTGCCATTGTTGAATTTGAGTGTTCAAGCGGTTAAGCGCGAAATCAATTTTAGTCAGGATCAACTCGTCGGTTTCTAATTTTTGTTTCAGCTCTTTCTGCTTATTCTGAAAAAACTGGATTATTGCCTGACAACTCTCTATTTTGTTGCGAATAGAATGACGGATATTGATTGTTTCAATACCACGGCTATATAAACTCAAATTTTTCAGTGGGATAACAACGTCTTCGTTTATTTTAAACGCATTTGTATGTGCGGAAATAGCTGCTGTACGAGCTCTATCAGACCAGAAACGTAAACGAGCCTGTTTACTCACTGCAATAAATCCTTCTGCTTCTCGTTTATTTGCCAGTTCGACAACATTTGAACAGGTGCTGGCCAATAAATCCTCATCACTGGAAATAATATCAGCCAATAACAACATTTTTGGCTGATCAGCTCGATTCGCCTTGGTACTGTATTTGACCGCTTTGATATATCGCGCATCTAAATGTTCCAGTCCAGCCAATAAAACACCTTCGGTCTGATCGATAAAATCCTTGATTTCAACGATGGCAGATACATCTTTTCCAGCGTCCGGATTAAAAAATTCAAGGCAAACGGTACGAGTAAACTCAGGTACTTCATGTAATACGAATGTTGCTGAGGTTATTAAGCCGTCACAACCTTCTTTCTGTACGCCGGGTAAACCGGACAGAAATTTATCGGTTACATCTTTACCAAGTCCAACTTTCCGGAAACTAGCGCCGGGAATTTTTAATCGCTCCGGCTCTCCCAGCTGTTTACCTTTTTTTCGATGATACCGGGTAATTTCAAACTCTACCTCCTGTTGCAGGTGGATTTTGCCCATATTGTGATTCAGGCGTTTTACTTCCAGCCAGTTAGCATCCGGCATGACCATTTTCCAGCTTAATAAATTATCCAGTGTTGTTCCCCAGATAACTGCTTTTTTACCGCCGGCATTCATCGCGATATTGCCACCAATCGTGGATGCATTCTGCGAAGTAGGATCTACTGCAAAAGCAAGATGCTGAGCTTGTGCCTTATCCGCGACTCTTTTTGTCACCACTCCTGCTTCACAGAAAATAGTATTGACCGTAACATCTGTACCGGGCAATGTCTGTTTTGTTACCTCGCCAAGCTTTTCCAGTTTTTCAAGATTAATGACGGCAGTATTTTCATATAGAGGTATCGCGCCACCTGTATATCCGGTTCCTCCACCTCTGGCAATAATCGTTAAACCAAGTTTGCTGCAGGCATGAACCAGATTGGCAATTTCAGCTTCTGTATCTGGTGTTAATACAACCATCGGATACTCAACACGCCAGTCAGTAGCATCTGTGGTATGAGAGACACGTGCCAGACCACTGAAATCAATATTATCTTTTTTGGTAATATGTCCCAGTTTGCGGGCAATCCGACTCCTTTGATGGGCAAGATTATTCAGCCAGTTTTTAAAATCTTCCACAGTTGTGGTAGCCGCTTCTAATAATGCCAGCGCCTGTTTATTATCATCAGCACGCTTTTCAATCTGCTTTAAGCGATGACATAAAGCATTGGATAATTGTTTCAATCGTTTATTATCGGCTAGCAAATCATCCTGTAAATAAGGATTTCTTTTAACGACCCAGATATCACCCAGCACTTCAAATAACATGCGGGCGGATCTGCCGGTACGTCGTTCACCGCGTAATATATTGAGTACTTCCCACCACTGTTCGCCCATCAGACGATAGACTATTTCCTTATCTGAAAATGATGTGTAATTATAGGGAATTTCGCGAATTCGATCTGGCATTGCTCTAAAAGAAGTAAATTTAAATGTGTGAAAATCAGGAATCGGTGATTATATCTTTTTTCTGATCATCATGCTGTTCATTAACATCATTTAATGAAGAAATCAGATGTACATCCCGTTGTGGGAAAGGAATGACAATATTCGCCTTGCGAAAAGCTTTTTCAATTTCAAAATTAATATCACTAGTCACATTTAAACGATCATCGGCAATCTTGATAAAACAGCGTAATTCAAAATTCAGAGAGCTATCTCCAAATTGTCGAAATAAAACCCAGGGTTTTTTTAAAATTGGACTCTTTGTAATGACTGCTTCATGCTTGTAGGCAATATCCAGCAGTATTTCCCTGACTTTTTCAGGGTCAGTCCCATAAGCCACGCCTATAGGCACGATTACACGGCCAATAGAATCTCTAAACATCCAGTTAGTAACCTGACTGGAAATTAATTCTGAATTTGGCACCATCACATCTGAACGATCAAAAGTTTGTATCTGAGTTGCGCGTATACTGATTTTTTTTACATAACCTTCAGTACCACTCACTGCAATCCAGTCCCCTGTTTTAATGGGACGTTCGAATAATAAAATCACCCCGGAAACAAAATTATTAACAATATTCTGTAAGCCGAAACCAATACCAACAGATAATGCACCAGCAATTAATGCGATATTAGCCAGTTCAAATCCAGCAATGGAAAGCCCGATCAGAAAGGCCACGGCGACACCAAAGTAGCCTGTTAGAGAAATCATGGCTTCTTTCGATCCTCTATCCATTCGAGAGCGGCTTAACCAGCTTTTATCCATACGCCTTTTAATCCAGCCAACAATCGATAAAAGTGCAGCAAAGGTAAGCAGAGCAATAATAACCTTTAGCGGCTCTACTTTGACTGTGCCAATGTTAAAACCATTCAGTAGCGTATCTTTTAAGCTTAAAAAAGTGGTATCGGGTAAACCCCATATCTTGAGTAGAGCAACCAGGAAAAATGACCAGCTAATGATTGAAAAAGTAAACCGAAACCAGATAGAACCAGGTATATATTCATTATTTTTTACACCAATTCTCTTTCTAAATCGTTGCTGCCACTGTGATCTACCTTCATCCATGCTATCCAGAAAATCAGTCCAGATGCGAATAACAATCGTAGTGAATAACCAGACCAGGACTGACCCGGATATGGCCAGCAGTATATACATAGCAAGATTTGCATAACCCAGCCAGTCAGCAATCAGACATACAATAAACCCGAAAATCATCAAACCCCGTAATAACAGGATATTGGTTACTCCTTCGTAAAAACGAAGCAGCCAGACAGCCCAGATCAGATTAAGCACGAGTAGTAACACAAAGATATTGCGCAATAATGCTGTTATTTGTGGTGAAAAATCATGTATTTCCAGAGCCGAATACATTAAATATCCAGCCAGTAAAAGCTTCAGTAATAGAATTAATCGTCGTGATAAAAGATTGGAAACATCCTCTGATAGAGCGGTTAACCTTTCAGCAGGTGGACAGGGATTTAATAAAACTCTAATTAAAATTCGCGATACGATATACAGGAATAAACCAAACATAAGTAAACCGGCAAAATACCTGTTTGAACTCACAATTAACTGATAAAGGTAATACAGACTTAAAGCAGCTGTTATCATCAAGGTTGGAAGATAACGGTTAATACAGGACATGAGCGAAAGCTGAAAGCGATTCAAATAGCCTTTTTGCTGATTACTTGTATGCTTTTTTAAACTATGCTTAAACCAGCGTTTAAGCGCAAGAGTAATGATCACTGTCAGAGTAGTAATTACTGACAAAGTAAACCCATTTTCAATCAGGTTATCTATTCCACCTTTACTTTGAATGAAATCAAGGCTGGCAGTAAAGATCTGTAGCGGATGTATGATTACATTTTTAATATTCTGAAGAAGATTACTCTGCTGAGCTAATAATTCATTTGTCAAAGCCTGTTGCTGGCGTTTAAGAGTCACGTCGATAGTTTCATGAGCACGTAATAACAGTAGACGACAACTGGCTAATTGTTGAGCACTACTCAACATGTCCTGATTCAGGCTCTGTCTCTTTTGAGTTACTTCAGGATCTTCAGATAAAGCCTGAGGGCCCAATAAATCCAGGTCATCAGCACTTTTATTAATTGCAGTCTCATTGAAAGAAATACACTGATTAGACTGATCCTTAATAAAAAGTCCCTGTTCCTGAAACTCTTTTAAAACATCTTTTTGAATAATAGTCTGAGGATTTTTTAATGCATCCTCAATCACTTTCAATTTTGATTCAGCTTCACCAATTCTCAGGCTTAGTAACGGATCGATTGCAAAACATAGTGAAGATTGAATTAGTAATAATAAAAATAAACTTAATCGCATGTTATACAATCCAGTCCTGCCTAATGAGTTTTGATAACTTTTTCACATTTTCAAATAAAATCCTAAGCGGCTTTAAACCTGAAATTTCAGCAAAATTCTGATATAATAAAGCCTGTGTAGTATGTTTCAAAGGACTACTTTTTGCATTAATAAAAATTATTATTAAAAAGTGCATGATTCATTTGTTTTAACAGGTAAATCAAATTTTACGGACTATCATTGATAGTATCTGAGTAAATAAATTTTACGGTTTAGGATTGACGGTAATAGTTTTACCAGAAAGACAAATCATCCTTATTTTTCAACTGTTAATTTATTTTCCATAATGAAATCGGCAATTCAGCAATATCCTCGCTTCGAAAAAGGAAGCCCATCTACAGAATATCAGCAAATCGTTAATTTTTGCGTGAATTATTTTGAAGGTATGCTGATTGGCCTGATTCACATGGATATTCCTGCAGAACTGGAAACTCAGGCTAAAGAATTAAAGCCATTGCAACAGCGTCTGGCTAGCAGGGAGAGAACCGTTAGACATGCTTTTCAATTTCAACTTGAGAAATTTTTTTCTGATTTCAGATCAATAAGTCCGACTCGATTAAGAGTGAGCTATGCATCAAATGTTCTATCTGATTATAAAATTTCCCGAATTATGGATTTTATTCAATCCATTAGTGAAAAACATCAGGACTTACATAAAACTCAATTACAGACCACTGCCAAACGTCTGAAATCATTAGTCCATCGTGCAGATGATAATAGTGATGACAATCCGATATCACCATTTAATTTGTGCAGGGCATTTCTTGCCAGTATTGAAACTTTAAATCTTCCTACACAGAAAAATCGGCTTTTATTCGAATTATTTGATCATACTCTGGACGATCAGCTCAATAATTTCTATAACCAGATTGACCTGGGATTGTATCACCTGGATATTCTTGCTGATTTAACAGATTCTTCACTTTTTAAATTACCTGAAAAGGAAGCCGAAAGCAGAGAATTAATCGAGCAGAATGAATTAGAAAACAATATCGAATCAGCGCTTCAAAATTCATCTGATAAATCAGATAAGAAAAGCACTGTCACCAGAAAAGAGGAAGATCAGAAGCAGCCAGTTACTGCTCCAGAAGAAACCAAAATCACGATTTCCTCTCTGGAAAAACAAAGAATTAAGACCTTAGAGAATCAAAAGAAACTGGAAAAGTGTTTACTTGATTTTAAGCAATCAACTGAAAATGGTTCGAATAATTTTGTCAGTACGTTTTCCCATCTCAGTGGTCAAATCAGTCTTCTCGTTAATAATAAACAGCGTAAGGATATTCTGAAATTTTCCCATTATTTCACCAGTCTGCTGAATAGCTCTCTTCTGTCAATACCTTTAAAAACACAGCTTTCCAGACTATCCAGTCCTCTGTTAAAAATGGTTCTCACAGACCCTTTCTTTTTTCGTTCAAGTTCTCATCCAGTGAATGACTTCATTCAATCTATTATTGATTTCGAATTAAGGTTTAAGCATGAAGGAGATAGTCTGGCTATCCTATCCAGAGCAATTGATAAATTACTCAAAATTGATAACCCAACATTAAGCGATTACCAGCCGTTGATAGATCACTATGAAGCCGTCATAGAACTGGAAATTATTCGTCTTGAAAAAATCAAGGAAGAGAAAAATCAACAGGAAGAAATTCTAAAAAAAGAAATACTTGAGTTAACCAACACAATTACAGAAGAACTCGTTGTCGATAGAGAAACCATGCAATTTTTCTATGATGACTGGCAATTATTGCTATTACATTTAGCGCATAATTCCGGAAAAACATCTTCAGAGTTTAAGAACTCCGTTAATATCGCCAAAATGTTAAGCTGGTTTCTGGATCATAATAAAAAAGGCGCACACCCCAGATTTGAGTCCACTACTTTTAAATCCCTGCTAACTTCAATTGAAATTGGTCTGGTCACGCTTAATTTCTCCAGTGAGCATAGACACCGCATACGAAAACAATTAGTAAAAGAATATAAGCAGGCAAACGAAGAGAGAGCTTTTTCATTTATCCCAGTTCCATCTAATCATTTACCTGTACCACAAAAGAACCGGGGCAAAACCGAAGTTAACCTCGATAAAATTGACAATAAATACTTTGAAATGGCCAAAAATCTCAATATGGGAGAGTGGGTGGAGATAAAAACTTCAGAGAAAGCGGCCTTTAAAAGGGCAAAACTAAAATGGAAGGCTGCAGATTACAGCCTTTTCATATTTATGGATCAACGTGGTCACAAAATTAAAGAATGTGAGTTCATTGAGGTGGCTTACGAGTTTTCAATTAATATGATCAGGTTAATAAAAAAACCTGATCCTAACAGACTCAAATCAATTTAAACTTAGCTAAACCTGTAAAATTAACCTTGCAGGATCTTCCAGTACTTCCTTAATAGTGACCAGAAAGCGAACAGCTTCACTACCATCAATGATTCTGTGATCATAGGTCAATGCCAGGTACATCATAGGACGAATAACAATTTCATCATCTATAACAACGGGGCGTTTCTGGATGTTATGCATTCCGAGAATGGCGGATTGTGGTGGATTGAGAATTGGAGTAGATAGCATAGAACCAAAGACACCACCATTTGTAATACTGAAGGTACCGCCAGTTAAGTCATCTATACCCAGTTTTCCTTCTCTCGCCTTGACAGCCATATTACGAATTTCTGTTTCCACATCAGCATAACTCATTTCATCCACATTACGTAATATGGGTACAACCAGGCCTCTTTCAGAGCTAACGGCAATTCCCACATCAAAATAATCATGATAGACAATATCATTGCCATCAATAGATGCATTCACAGCAGGAAATCGTTTCAAGGCTTCTACCGATGCTTTGGTAAAAAAGGACATCATACCCAGTTTGGTACCATGTGTTTTTTCAAACACATCCTTATATTTAGTTCGAAGATCCATCAAAGGCTGTAGATTAACTTCATTAAAAGTGGTTAATAAGGCAGCGGTATTCTGAGCCGATTTAAGACGTTCAGCAATACGTAAGCGTAAACGACTCATTGGAACCCGTCGATCATTACGTGAATCAGAATCTACAACTTCAAGCTGTTCTACAACTTTTTCCGGGGTTGGAGCCGAAGCCTCAGATGATGTTGTCTGTAGATGTTTTTCAACATCCTGTCGGGTGATCGCACCTTTTTGACCAGTGCCTTCAACCTGCTCAGCTGATAAATCATTTTGTTTCAGTAATTTTCGAGCTGAAGGACCAGCTTTAACATCAGCAGGAGCAGCCTGTTGCTCTACTTTTTGTTCTGTCACAGCTTCTGTATCAATTTTACCTAATATCTGATTATTGGTTACGGTAGTGCCTTCTTCTATATCAATAGAAGTCAGAACTCCGGAAGCAGTCGCCACGATTTCCAGTACGACCTTATCTGTTTCCAGATCTACGATAATATCATCCTGTTTCACCATATCTCCGACCTGTTTGTGCCACTCACCCAGAGTGCCTTCGGTCACAGACTCTGGTAAAACAGGAACTTTTATTTCTACTAACATGTTAAATCTCTCCAGAAGAGTGCATTCTTATTTATAATTACTAAACAGTTACCTGTCTACATTTCAAAAGCAGCTGTCACTAAATTATGTTCCTGTTCCAGATGCAGTCCCATATAACCAGCGGCTGGAGAAGCAGATTCCTGCCTACCAGCATAGCTTAAAGTCAGTCCCTTACAGGAATCCATTAATAATGATTTGATATACCACCAGGCTCCCTGATTTCTAGGTTCATCCTGACACCAGACTACTTTTTCACAATATGGGTAGCTGTTAATAACATCACCTACTTCTTCAACAGGATAAGGATAAAGTTGTTCAATTCTTACTATAGCTGTGGTGTTATCGTATTTAAGCTGTCGTGTTTCATATAATTTGAAATATATTTTCCCACTGCATAAAATCACTCGCTTGACTGCTTTATCATCAATATTATCTGACTCTTCAATAACAGGTTTAAACCTGCCATCGGCCAGATCTCTAAGGGATGAAACAGCCAATTCATGCCGGAGTAGACTTTTAGGGGTCATAACAATCAAAGGTTTACGGAAATCACCGACTAATTGAGAGCGTAATAAGTGATAAATTTGCGCTGGCATAGTCGGCATCACAACACGCATATTATTTTGAGCGCAAAGTTGTAAATATCGTTCAAGCCTGGCTGAACTATGCTCTGGACCCTGTCCTTCATAGCCATGAGGTAACAGCATGACCAGGTTACAAAGCCGACCCCATTTTACTTCACCGGATGTGATAAATTGATCGATGACAACCTGAGCGCCATTAGCGAAATCACCAAACTGAGCTTCCCATAAAACCAGAGTTTCCGGGTCTGTAGAAGCATAACCATACTCAAAACCTAATACAGCTTCTTCTGAAAGGAAGGAATTGATTACTTCGAATCGTGCTGTACCTGTTTGTAACTGCTTATGCGGAATATGTAACCCTCCACCAGCAGTTTGATCATGTAACACAGCATGGCGATGAAAAAATGTTCCTCGTTCTGAATCCTGCCCGGACAGCCTGACTGACTTTCCTTCTGCCAATAAACTGGCGTAGGCCAGGTTTTCAGCAAAGCCCCAGTCACAAAAAATTTCTTCGTTAAGCATTTTGATACGGGCATCCATGATTTTTTTAACCCGATGATGTAATTCAAATCCTTCAGGAATTTCAACGAGAGGTTTGCCAATTTTTTTCAGTTTATCTATATCAATAGATGTATCCGGTATTCGCTTGATATCACCGTGGGTAAAATTTTCCCAGCATAATCGATACTGAGCTTCCAGACCCGATATAACATTTAGCGCTACCGTACCACCATGCTCCAGAGCTTTACGATAATCACTGATCATAGTTTCAACTGTTTGGCGATCTATAACACCTTCATCAATAAGAGCCTGGGCATGTTTTTCAACTAAACGTGGATGATTACGAATAGCTGTATACATTTTTGGTTGAGTTGCAGAAGGCTCATCAGCTTCATTATGGCCATAACGTCGATAACAGATCATATCGATTACCACATCCCGGTGATATTTCTTACGATATTGCACAGCCAGTTCTGCGACAAAAACACAGGCTTCAGGGTCATCTCCATTTACATGGAATATTGGTGCCTGAACCATCCTGGCGACTTCGGTACAATATAACGTTGACCTCATATCCTTTGGATGACTGGTAGTAAAGCCTATTTGATTATTGACGATAATATGAATCGTGCCGCCAGTGTGATAACCACGAGTCTGACACATATTAAAATTTTCCATCACGACACCCTGCCCGGCAAAAGCAGAATCACCATGGATCAGAACAGGTAAAACATCGGTGGTACTAATGGATTTTTTATTATAAAGACGTTGACGAGCACGCACAGACCCCTCAACGACAGGATTTACAATTTCCAGATGGGATGGATTAAAAGCCAGCGCCAGATGGGTCGGGCCTGTTTCCGTATTAACATCTGAAGAAAAACCCTGATGATATTTTACGTCATAATTATATTTGCTATCCCACTGAACATTACCTTCAAATTCATCAAACAGAACTTTAGGTGTCTTACCTAAAATGTTAGTGAGCACATTTAATCTTCCCCGATGTGCCATACCAATAACAACTTCACGGGAATCCTCTTTGCCACCCTGCTGAATAACTCTATCAAGTAGAGGGATTAATGATTCTCCACCTTCCAGAGAGAATCGCTTTTGCCCGACATAACGTGTATGCAGGTATTTTTCCAGATTCTCAGCGGCAATAATTCTATCCAGAATACGCATACGGCGGCCATGTTTAAAAGTGGGTTTGGCCTGTACGGATTCAAGCTTTTCCTGTATCCAGCGTTTTTGATCAGTGTTTGCAATATACATAAACTCTGATCCAATTGAACCACAATAAGTTTTTCTTAAATGTTCAATAATATCTTCCAGAGGTGCTTCATCAATTCCAAACATAGAACCGGTTGCAAAAACAGTTTTTAAATCATCTTCAGAAAGATCATGAGCTTCGATTGATAATTCATTTCCTACATCATTAATGGTCAAACCTAGCGGATCAAGTTTAGCTTTCTGAAAACCTCTAAAGCGATATGCATTGATTAATTGAAGAACTGAAATTTGTTTTAACTGATGACTATGCTGTGCACTACTAACGGAAAAAATAGATGACTTCTTATTTTGTACTGCCAGTTTTAACTGTGCCTGAATAGAGACATGATCAGCATCATTTTTAGCAGAGCCATTTTTAAGAGATTTAAACCATTCGCGCCATTCTTCATCGACACTTTTTTCATTTAGAAGGTATTGGCTATAGAGATCCTCAAAATAGGCTGCATTACTGCCATACAGGTAACTTTCCTGTTGTTCTTTTTTCATTGACATGAGTGAGATCTCATCATTATTTAAGATTATCGTATAATTAATTAAATTTTATTAAAAAAAATCCCCTTTTTACGGGTGGTTATATATTCGCAATTGTATAAAACCTTCCGCTAATAGAGATAAAGTACCAGACCCGAAGCTAATAAGTTCAGACGTATTTTCACTAAGTTTATAGAACTTTGTTATATCAATAAAAACCGCTAGATTTATGTGATTTTTTTTCAATACTGATGCAAGCAAAATACAATAAATTGGTACCTCACGGGTTTAATCAGTAGATTCATTAATAACCATATTTAATATTAAGATTAGCTATCAGGTAAAAATTTTTAAATTTTTGTCACCGTCAAAAAGACAGATACATTTTCGACAATTCAAATGAGAGATTCTCCTGGATTCCGCAGTTGACCGCTCGCAATAGAAGTTAACCCGCTGTTTCATAAACCATGACAGTTGCTGTGTATGATCCTGGAAAAATCAGTTCAGCGTGAAAAAGATGCGTAACAGATTGATGTGCCTGGTCTAAGCCAGGGATGACTGTCGTTAGAGCAATACAGGCGCAATTGCCGAGAAATCAAAAACACCGTTGTCAGCTGATTGGTGATGAATGTGTTTTTGATTTTATCAGCTGCATTAAGTTGTTACCTGGACTTTCATGATTCAACTGATTTTTCCAGGTTCAACTCGTCCAACTGCAGATTCCAGGATTATTGTTAAAGAAAGTGCAATTGATCAGGAAATACTCAGGGTTTCTGTAAAATAATCGCATCCAGCTCAAAAAATCTGCTGATATTTTTTATTTCACTCATTTCTCAGGTTAAAATTCAGGTTAAACTAACTCTTCATTTTCATTTGGTAAAATAAATGGCTCAATACATCTATACAATGAATGGCGTCGGTAAAGTCGTTCCACCTCAAACTGAAATATTAAAAGACATTTCTCTCAATTTTTTCCCTGGCGCGAAAATTGGAGTACTTGGCTACAACGGTGCCGGTAAATCAACCTTGTTACGCATTATGGCTGGTATCGATAAAGATTTTATTGGTGAAGCCAGACCTCAAAAAGGTATCAATATTGGTTATCTGGCTCAGGAACCTGAACTGGATCAAAATAAAGATGTGAGAGGCAATGTAGAAGAAGGTGTAGCCGAAACTAAAGCCTTACTGGATGAATTCAATACCATTAGTATGAAGTTTGCTGAACCCATGTCTGATGATGAAATGAATGATTTAATGGCTCAACAGGCTGAATTACAGGAAAAAATTGATGCAGCCGGTGCCTGGGAACTGGATCGAAAACTGGAAATTGCTGCTGATGCATTACGCCTTCCCCCATGGGAGGCAAAAGTTGAAAATTTATCTGGTGGTGAAAAAAGAAGGGTCGCTTTGTGCCGCCTGTTATTATCAAACCCGGATATGTTAATTCTTGATGAACCAACAAACCATCTTGATGCTGAATCGGTCGCCTGGCTGGAAAGATTTTTGAAAGAATATCCCGGCACTGTCATTGCAGTCACTCATGATCGATACTTTCTTGATAATGTAGCAGGCTGGATTCTTGAACTGGATCGCGGTCATGGTATTCCTTGGCAGGGAAATTATTCCAGTTGGCTGGAACAAAAAGAAAACCGTCTGGAAAATGAAGCGAAAGCTGAAAAGGCCCGAATCAAGGCAATGAAACATGAACTTGAATGGGTACGTAGTAATGCCAAAGGTCGACAGTCTAAAAGTAAGGCACGCTTGAATCGTTTTGAGGAAATGTCCAGCCAGGAATATCAAAAACGATCAGAAACTAATGAATTATATATTCCACCCGGACCCAGACTGGGTGATATAGTGGTCGAAATTGATGGTGGAAAGAAATCTTTTGGTGATAAATTATTGTATCAGGATTTAGATATCAAATTACCCCGTGGAGGTATTGTTGGTATTATAGGTCCCAATGGTGCAGGTAAATCGACTCTATTTAAAATTCTGGTGGGAGAAGAAAAACTGGATGAAGGTTCAATCAAAGTAGGAGAAACAGTTCAAATCGCCTATGTTGACCAGTCCAGAGATTCATTAAAAGGTGATAACACCGTTTGGGAAGAATTATCAGATGGTCTGGATAATATTACAGTAGGAAATTATGAAGTGGCATCCAGAGCTTATGTATCGAGGTTTAATTTTCGTGGATCGGGCCAGCAGAAAAGGGTTAAAGATCTTTCCGGTGGTGAGCGCAACAGGGTCCATCTAGCCAAATTATTAAAAAGTGGTGGAAATCTGCTATTACTGGATGAGCCAACCAATGATCTGGATGTTGAAACATTGCGAGCACTGGAAGAAGCCATTCTTGAATTTCCTGGTTGTGCGGTAGTGATTTCTCATGATAGATGGTTTCTGGATCGTATCGCCACACACATCCTGGCCTTTGAAGGTGACAGTAAGGTATTTTTCTACGAAGGAAATTATTCTGAGTACGAAGCAAACCGCAAACAACGACTTGGCCAACAGGCTGATCAACCTCATCGTATTAAATACAAAAAACTGGACCTGTAAACTTGGATACTAAAAAATTATTCCAGAGACTGGATGATTTACTGGATCGTCTTGAATTAATCATCCCTGCTGAAAAGACCATCAATCAGGATTGGTCTTACTCGGCTTACCGGTGGGTAAAATCGAATTTACAGGGTATTCCAGATTATCATATTGTTGATCCAGCAAATTTACTTCACATCGACCGGCAGGCTGACATTCTACGGAAAAATACCCGTCAATTTATTCTGGGGCACCCTGCCAACAATGTCCTTCTATGGGGCTCAAGGGGAACAGGTAAATCATCTATCATAAAGGCGCAATTGCATCTTTTTAAAGGTGATGGATTATGTCTGGTTGAAGTTTCAAAGAAAGAAGCAGAAAACCTGTTTGAGATTATTTCTACTTTATCTCTAAATGATCGCAAATATATTCTCTATATGGATGATTTATCTTTTGAAAGTGACGACGAATCCTACAAAGCACTGAAAGCCACACTTGAGGGATCAATACAGGCACAACCGAATAATATATTAATCTATGCCACATCAAATCGTCGACATCTCATGCCTGAGTCTATGCAGGATAATCTCGATAGCACTATGGTAGAAGGTGAATTACATCTAAGTGATGCCATTGAGGAAAAAATATCATTATCAGATCGCTTCGGTCTGTGGCTATCTTTTCATCCCTTTTCACAGCAACAATACCTCGATGTTGTAGAACAGGCTCTCAATGGCTATCAGTTGAAATTAACAGACGAAGTACGAATAGAAGCCTTACGTTTTGCCACTCAACGAGGTTCGAGAAATGGTCGTATTGCTTATCAATTTGCAACTTACTGGTTAGGCGCAACCTTAGATTGATTTTTTACTCGTATAATTCTTTTAGTCTCAGATACTTAGATTTAAAAGTTAAATAAATTATAGATATTTTGGATAATTTTTACCCATAAATACTCTGTTTAAGGGTCGTAATTCATCATCAATATTTCGTCATAGTAAAGTAAAAAAAACGTAAAAATTCGTAATAAAATTATTTTTTTAGGCTGAATCCAGTTGACAATATTAGAACACACTAATACTCTATGATCATTACATCGTGTATTATTTAATTTCAATCTTCAAAGGAGAATTAATATCATGAATAAGTTAATAACAGCAGCAGCTATTTTACTTGTTACATCTTCTGCACAGGCTTTCTGGGGTGATAATAATAATAGTAACGGTTATGGAAATGGCAACTATTACGGTAATGGTTCCGGATATGGTAACGGTTACGGAAATTATTACGGTAATGGATATGGCCGTGGAAATGGTCGTGGAGCAGGACGTGGTAATGGTGATGGAGAGATGGACTTTTCAATGAATTTTAAAGGCCGGGCTAAAGGTGATATGAATGCTGATATGGATGCGAATTCAGACTGGTATGGCAATGGTTACGGTGACGGCTACGGAAATTACTACGGTAATGGATATGGTTATGGTGATGGCAATTACTATGGTAACAGCTATAACAATGGTTACGGAAGCAATCCTTATTGGGGTGGATATGGTTATGCACCTTACCCTCAACCAGCTCCGATGGCACCACCTGCAGCACCAGCTCCTGCCGCAAAATAATTTTTTAGCAAACTAAAATCAAATTAAAGCCCTGAGAGATATAAACTCTCGGGGTTTTTTTTGTTCTTTTTACAGTTATAGAATTTAACCTAGATTCCGCAGTTGACCGCTCGCAATAGAGATTAACCCACTGTTTCATAAACGATTACAGTTGATGAGTATAATCACCCAATTGGTGAATCCCGCTACGAACTGAATTGCACGTTTGAGGCGGCGTATCTCTTCGTT
>JBNKKI010000095.1:0-20080 GCA_050291745.1 Gammaproteobacteria bacterium
GTTACAACGAAGAGATACGCCGCCTCAAACCTGCAATTCAGTTCGTAGCGGGATTCACCAATTGGGTGATTATACTCATCAACTGTAATCGTTTATGAAACAGTGGGTTAATCTCTATTGCGAGCGGTCAACTGCGGAATCCAGGTTCAATGAGCAATTGATGATCTCCCGTAGGAAGCTGGCAATACTGAGTGGTATGATGGAAGCTGAAATTACTCAAATCCGCATATTTGCTTAAGGGCTAGAGGGCTCGGAGTTAAACAGAAAAAATCATATGAACATAATACTATTTAAACAAGATGAAGCTACCGCCAGTCTGGATATTAATGATGCAAGAGCAATTCATCTATGCAATGTTTTAAAGCTTAAGGCTGGAGATCAGGTTTATATCGGCGTAATTAATGGAAAAATCAGCCATTCCAGAATTTTATCTGTATCCTCATCAGAAATTGTATTTAAACATAACTGGAATATTAATCCTGAACCACTTTATCCTATTGAGTTGCTAGTAGCTATACCCCGTCCTCAAACAGCAAAGAAAATTCTGTTTGAATGTAGCGCCCTGGGAATATCTAAATTTCATTTTTTACCGACTGATAAAAGTGAAAAATCATATGCAAGTAGTAAACTGTGGACTAATGGGGAATATAAAGATCAGCTGGAGCTAGGTATTATTCAGTCATTTACCACTCAAATTCCCGAGCTAAATATTTACCCAAATCTTGATAATTTTCTGCAAAAATACAATTTAAAAAATTCTTCTAATACTAAAATCGTTCTGGATAATTACGAGTCATCAAAGTCTATTTCGGCTGTTGATTTTAATACCGGATCGATTATTGCTATTGGCGGGGAAAGAGGATGGTCTACTAAAGAGAGAAACCTGTTTCGCGACAATAATTTCACTCTGGTAAATTTAGGTAAAAGAGTTTTGCGCTCAGAAACGGCATGTGTTGTTGCCAGCGGTATAGTCGCTTCAAAACTGGGAATTTATTAGCAATTGATTAACGAGAATGGCTAATGCCAGCCATTTAAATCAAATTTTTAAATTCACTGGCTACTAAAAATTCAGTTTTCATTTAATAATGCAGTGAATTTTTTTCTTATTTTGGAAACCTTTGGAGAAATGACAAGCTGACAATACTGCTGATTCTGGTTTAGTCTATAGTAATCCTGATGATAATCTTCTGCGGGATAAAATCTGGCTGCAGCTAAAACTTCAGTTACGATTGGATCAGGCCAGATTTTGGCTGCATCGAACTCTTTAATAATTTTTTCTGCTTCATCTTTTTGCTCAGCTGTGTGATAAAAAATAACTGATCGATATTGGGTTCCTATATCAGCCCCCTGTCGGTTGAGAGTAGTTGGATCATGAGCGGTAAAAAAGATTTCTAATAAGGTATGCAAGCTAATTTTTTCATCATTGAATTTAACCTGAATAACTTCTGCATGTCCTGTCGTTCCACTACAGACTTCTCTATAACCGGGATATTCTGTTTCTCCACCCGCATAACCTGAAATTAGAGATTCAATACCAGAAATTTCTTTAAGAACAGCTTCTATACACCAAAAGCAACCACCGCCGAAAGTAATTGTCTGACTGGACATCAATATACCTCTAATATATTTGAGCAGGGAATTATCGAAGCTCTAATTAATAAAGACTAAATGTATTTATCATTGTAGGATCAAAACTGCCTAATTTGCACAGCTTATCAATATCATGAACTCTTAAACATTTGGAGGAAACTTCCAGTAGCCCTTCTTCCCGCATGGTTTTTAATGTTCGGTTTACATGAATTTTTGTTAGCCCTGTTGCATCACCAATATCCTCCTGTGATATTGGAAAAAAGATATCATCATTATTTTGATCTTTAGAAATTGCCTGAATACGAAAAAAAAGTTCACTACAGAAAAAGGCAATACGTTCTTTAGCTGTTTGTTGCCCAATAGCCAATAGACGGTTTTGACAAATATTCATATCGCGCGCATTAAGCTCAGTCAGACGCTGAGCAACTTTATGATTTTTCCTCAGCAATTCAGGAATTTCATGACGTGAAAATGCACATAAAACACCTTCAGTTAAACTGACTGCTGAATGTGTCATAGGTGCTTCCAGTTTGGCCTGAAAACCGAGCATATCGCCGGGTAATGCTATTCTCAGGATCTGCCGCTTACCATTATCCAGCGTTTTGAACATAGCAAACCAACCTTTGAAAACAGTGTAAATAAACTCACTCTCTTCTGCCTCAAGGTAAACCTCTCTTCGAGCTGCGATCTTAAATTGACATTTTCGATAAGCCTGAGTCCATTCAAGATCCGTTTCATTAACACCATCAAATAGCGCCAGTCGCCGAACTGCACAATCAGTACAATGTGTTTTTGCGTTCTGTATTTCAATAAGATTCGATTTTCTTTCAGTCATAATCTTAAACTTCCGATATTTCAATCCATGCAGGTGCATGATCTGAAGGTTTGGGCATTGACCTGACATCATAGTCTATTCCCGCAGCTATAACACTTGATTTCAAAGCCTCAGTCACCATTAAGTGATCAATTCGCAAACCTCGTCTGGGTTCTCTCTCAAAACCTTTGCTTCGATAGTCAAACCAGCTAAATAGATTTGCTTCTTCAGGGTGACATAATCGAAAGCCATCGTAATAGCCCAGATCACAAAGCGACTCAAACCATTCTCTTTCTTCCGGCAAAAAACTGGCCTTACCTGTTTTTAACCATCGTTTGGCATTATCTACTCCAATACCAATATCCGTATCCTGAGGCGCGATATTAAAATCACCCATCACAATAACACGTTGTTTTACATTATGTTTTTTTGAAAGAAAAGCATTTAAATCACGATAATACTTTTGTTTGGCTGGAAACTTAACCGGATGTTCACGCGATTCACCCTGTGGAAAATAACCATTATAAATATACCAGTCCTCACCTTCGAGCTGGAAATGGCCGCCAATAAACCTTTTTTGTGCATCTTCATCATCGTCAGGAAAACCCATCTGACTTTCAATACAGCTTGTTCTGGATAGTAACGCAACACCATAATGGGTCTTTTGCCCCATATAGATAGCCTGATAACCCATCTGCTGAATAGCTTCCAGAGGAAATTCATGATCCTGTACCTTAGTTTCCTGTAAACCAATAAATTCCGGTGCGTGTTTTTCAATTACCGCTTCCAGTTGGGGTAATCTTAAACGAACACTATTGACATTAAACGATACAATTTTCATTCACTTTTTCCAGGCTTGAAACCACCAGATCCTGCAGCGTCCTGTCAGCCATAAGCTGTTGATAACAGGAATCTATATCCTGCTGCAGACTTGATATATTACTCGAACGATGTAACTGTTCAAGTAATCCATTATCGTCGACCTTACGGGCAACTTTGAGTATGTCAAATAATTTAATTTGATCAATCGACTTAACCGGTAAATAACGGCTTTCTTTATTTTCCAGAGAAGGCACAATTAAACCATATTCAACCAGATTATCCAGCATACGATGTGTCATGTTATGCGGAATTTTTAAATGCTCTGCCAGGTTTTCTCTGGTCGCCGTAAACCCATCCGGTTTATAAAAGGCTTTGCCTATTTCCAGCATAAGCTGTAATGCCAGCCCTTCCTGCATTTCGGCACTATAATGCTGCTGATCAGACTCCCAGCGCATACTTTCAGGATGCTGGTGATAATATGAAATACTCGCACCAATCAATAAAATCACCCAGCCCAGATATAACCAGATCATAAACAGGAATAAAATAGCAAAACTGGAATATATCGCAGTGTAACTGGTTGAGTCAGAAGCAAATGAAGCAAATAAAACCCCTGTCCAGCGCCATAAAATACCAGCCACAATGGCACCATAAAGCGCTGATTTAATTTTGACTCTGGTATTTGGAACCAGAACGTAGACAAAACTAAAAGCCAGAATAATTAACACAAATGGTAAAAGCCTGCCTCCCTGCTGGATAATTTCACTGACAAAGGGTAAGGCTTGAATTGATTCCATGATGGATTGACTTTTTAAAGAAGCGGTAATACCTACCGCTGAAAAAATCAGTACCGGCCCAACCATAATGACACTCAGATAACTGCTAAAACGCTGAGCAAAATTTCTCGATGAACTTAATCTCCAGGTATAATTGAAGGCAGATTCAATTTTATGAATGAGAGATATCACGGTATACATCAACATACCGAGGCCGAGCGCACCCAGTACACCAATTTTCATTTTTTCTACAAAGCCAACAATATTTTGTGTGATTTCAGGGCCTTTATCGCCAAGTGGTTGCAGCATATTCAGTAAAAGCGGTTCAATCTGGTTATGCACGCCAAATCCCTTTAACACTGAAAAACTGACTGCCAGCAAAGGTACAAATGATAATAAAGTTGTATAAACCAGGCTCATTGCCCTGAGGGTAATCATGCCATTTGATAAATCACGCATCACAAATATCATAATTTGCAAAAAGTGCACAATTTTTCGTTTCCACCATGGCAATTCAGCAAAGCCATCCTGCCAGAGAATTTTATGCAGTCGAAGGAATATGGCTTTTAACACAGCACTTACCAGTTGGCGTGTTTCAGATACTCTAATTCTTCTTCAGTACTCTGCCTGCCCAGCGCTTCATTTCTATGCGGAAAACGTCCAAATCGTTTTACCACATCCCGGTGATGTCTGGCAAAACGCAGGTTATCTTCAAGACCTGCTTTTTCGTACAACTCTACTGAATAATCCTGATCATCCAGATTTTCACTATGCATAAAAGGCAAATACAAAAACGAACGTTTAATTTTATCAAGCTGTTGATCAAAGCCCTTATCGATAGCATGTCCGGCTATTCTGCGGGCATGTCCCTCAGTAGAATACTGGCGTGCATCCGAGCGAAACATGTTTAACGGAAATTGATCCAGAATAATGACCAGGGCCAGAGATCCCACCGGTTCCAGTTCCCAGTGATCAAAACTGTTAGCCCTTGCTAAACCCCAGGTTTTTTCATAGCGTGATCTGAGTTCATCATCAAATTCGGCAGTCGAGTTAAACCATTTGGCTTTCACCTCATCAGAAAACCAGAAATCCACAATTTCCTGAATTAATTCATCATCTTTTTTCATCTGTCTTTATTCCTGTAACATTTCATTCAGGTAGTAAATATATTGACCTTCTGAAGATTTTGAAGGCCCTAAAACCTGTGCCGCATAATAGTTATTATCAGGATCTGCATCAGCCAATGCCTGTTCTGGTGATTCTTTTATATGCACACAATTTGCTGAAAATCGTTTTCGGTTTCTATTCGGCACATATACCACTGCATATTGTAATGTTGAAACACTGGTATAAGGATCGGGAGGAACAAAACCTTTCACAACAAACTTGTAATCCTGAAAAAACTGAATAGGGTATCCTACCATCATCATAACGAAACTGAATACCATGAGTACAATATTTATCACCGGAAATAGTAAAGGATTGGGATTGGGCTTAAGCAGACATTACCTGGATAAAGGAGACACTATATACAGCTTAAGCAGGAGCAAATGCCCGCTAAAACATGACAATCTTCATCATACACTGGCAGATTTATCACAACTGGATTCAATCGAACCGACTTTGCAGGTATTATTACCCGGCTCGCTTGATCTTGTTATCCTGAATGCAGGCGTTCTGGGGAAAATAAATGATCTTGCCGATACTTCAATGTCAGAGATTCACAGTTTGATGGATATCAATGTATGGTCCAACAAGCTTATTATTGACTACTTCATAAAGCAGCAAATCAAAGTAAAGCAATTGATCATTATTTCATCTGGTGCATCTGTCAATGGAAATCGCGGCTGGGGCGCTTACTCTATATCCAAGGCTGCCGTTAATATGATGGCAAAACTGTATGTCGATGAAATGCCGGATACCCACATTACGGCTTACGCACCCGGACTGATTCATACCGATATGCAGGAATATTTGTGTAAGCAGGTTGATACTCACAAATTTCCATCCATCGCGAATTTAACCAAAGCCTATCAAACTGAATATATGCCTGATATTGATACTGCAGCAAAATTAATTTCCGCAAGTTTTGAAAAATGCCTGCAATTTGATAGTGGTAGTTTCATTGATATTCGTCAGTTGTGAGTAGCATGATTCTTCTCTGCACTTTAAACGCCCGCTATATCCATTGCTCATTAGGCTTAAGATACCTGTATGCCAATATGGAGGAATTACAGGATAATACCCGAATCATGGAATTCATGATTAATCAGCGGCCAATAGATATTGCGGAAAATATAATCAATGCAAATCCGCAAATTATCGGCTTTGGTGTTTACATCTGGAATATCCAGCAAACCACTGAAGTCATCGCTATTCTGAAAGCCCTCAAACCTGATTTGAAGATTATTCTTGGCGGACCTGAAATCAGTTACGAAACAGAGTTAAGCCCGGCCTACCCACATGCCGATTTCATTATAAGGGGACAGGCTGACCTGGCTTTTAAACAATTGTGCCGGGATATACTGAATAATACCCCATTATTAAATCATATAATTGATGCAGCTGACGTTCACCCAAAGCAACTAAAATTACCTTATCAGTTTTATACAGATGAAGATATAAAACAGCGTGTCTTATATGTTGAAGCCTCTCGTGGCTGTCCCTTCAAATGTGAATTTTGCCTGTCTGCACTGGATAAAACTTCACAGGCTTTTGATATAGATGAGTTTTTAATTCAAATGGATAATCTCTATCAACGTGGCGCCAGGCATTTTAAATTTGTAGACCGTACATTTAACCTGAATATTCAAACCAGCCAGAAGATTTTGAATTTCTTTTTACAAAAACCACTCAATGATTTATTCCTGCATTTTGAGTTAATTCCTGACCGATTACCGGAAGAGTTAAAAGAGTTAATTCAACAATTTCCTGCCGGAGCTTTACAATTTGAAATTGGTATTCAAACATTTAACCCGCAGGTTCAACAAATCATCAGTCGCAAACAGAACCATCAAAAAACCCTTGAAAACCTGCAATATTTATTTAGCCAGACCAAAGTGCATTTACATACTGATTTAATTGCCGGCTTACCAGGAGAAGACATTGAAAGTTTTGCCAGAGGTTTTGATCTATTAGTCTCTCTTCAGGCCCAGGAAATTCAAATGGGAATTTTAAAACGCTTGCGGGGTACACCGGTTATTCGTCATAGTGATAATTACCAGATGATTTTTAACCCGAATCCACCTTACACTGTATTGAGCACAAAACAGATGGATAGCCAAACGCTATTTAGAATAAATCGCTTTGCACGTTACTGGGATATGATCGCCAATTCAGGACGATTTTCCAGTACATTACCGGCAATACTGGATAAAAAACCTTTTGATAATTTTATGGCACTATCTGACTGGTTATTCGAGACAACCGGGCAAACCCATAAATTAGCTTTGCCCCGTTTATTTAAATTAATTTATCAATACTACGCTGATACAGCCTCTATAAAACAATTACTCGAAGAGGATTTTAATAAAACTGGTATTAAGAGTGTATTTACAACAGTAGTTGAGGATTCAAATCAAAACAAAAAGAATATTCAAACTGCATCATCCAGGCAAAGCAGGCATATCAACTAATAGTATGACAAATAATTCAAAGCCTGGCCTATTTATAAAACTGATTTTATTTCACCAGACACATCAATCTGTTACGCATCTTCTTCACGCTGAACTGATTTTTCCAGGTTAAAAACTCAAAATATAGTATAAAAATTGTGGCAGAAACTACTTTTGAAAAATAAATTTTGCGGCACTAACTATAAAAAATCCGATAAATTTATCCAGATAAGCTGATATTTCTCAATTTTTTCTCATTTAGTTAATACAGATTTTTGACAAAAGTCGCATCACTGATCATTATATCGCTTCCCTTCCGGACCTGGAGTCAGTCGGGTTTAAGTGATCGTAGTAGTAGATTCATCTTAAGTGCATGAAGCTCCAGGAAAAAAAACACCCTGATAAGGGTAAACAAATAAAGAGAACGGATCTATGTCAGAAGAACATCCAATTGTTGCAATTACCGGATCTTCCGGTTCAGGTAGCTCAGCTATTACCAAAGCGTTTGAACATATTTTCTTTCGTGAACGCGTTAAAGCCGCCTATATACAGGGTAATGCTTTTCATCGTTATGAACGTAATAAAATGGAAGAAGAAACACAGAAAGCGTTGCAGGAAGGTCGAGTATTAAGCCACTTTAGCCCTGATGCTAACCATCTGGATAAGCTTGAATCATTGTTTTTTCAGTATTCAACTACCGGTACAGGCATGTATCGATATTATTTACACTCAAAAGATGTTGCAAAAAAGTGGAATATGGAACCGGGTTCTCTAACCGAATGGCAGGAGCTGGATAATGATACTGACCTGTTATTATATCGAGGCTTACATGGTGCTGCGATAGATGGAGATATTGATATTTCCAGCTATCCAGATTTACTGATTGGAATCGTACCCAATGTAAACCTGGAATGGATTCGTAAGCTAAAACGCGATACAGCGGTGCGCGGCTATTCAGCTGAAGAAGTGCGTAAGTCTATACTTAATCGACTGGATGATTATGTGCATCATATTACACCCCAGTTTTCACGAACTCATATCAATTTTCAAATGATTGCAGCGGTAGATACTTCAAATCCATTATCTGCAACCGAAGAACCAACTATTGATGAATGCTTTCTGGTCATACATTTTCAGAAAATCAATAAGCCCGATTTTCCTGCCTTATTAGATGCGTTACCGGGTTCTTTTATGAGTCGTAGAGATACTCTGGTTGTACCAGGTGGATTAATAACAACAACGATCGAAATAATTTTGATGCCACTGATTCATGATCTTGTCGTCAAAAGTCGCAAAATTCGAAATATCACCGATGTACCCAAAACAAGGGGAGCTGGATTATTAGGGGTTCCTGCCTCCTAAGCTGGCTATAAACCGGGGAACAGGTCAAGTTAAACCTGGAATCCGCAGTTAACCGCCTGTATTGGCGGGAAACCTACTGTGCAAACGCGAAATAATCCTGGATTCCGCTAGCAGCTGTGGATTACAGGTTAAATAGATTGACCAGACCCAGTAAAAAGGCATAACGCAGCCCTTTACCAATGGCGACCAGAATAAAAAAATAGATAAAGCGGACATGCATAATACCCGCAATAAAGGTTAAACCATCACCAATAACGGGAGCCCAGGCTAATAGCAGGGACCAGAGACCATAGGCTTGAAACCACTGTTGTGATTTAAGTAAAGATTTTTCCTTCACAGGGAACCACTTCCTGTCTTTAAAATGTAACAGATACTTCCCTAAAAACCAGTTAACTGCTGATCCCAGAGTATTGCCTGAAGTAGCCCAGCACCACAGCGTTAAAGGCTCATATCCATCAGATAATAGCGCGACCAAAAGTAGTTCAGAACTACCCGGTAATATTGTTGCTGATAAAAAAGCAGATAGAAAAAGGCTCAGATTGACTTCCATTTTCCTGTCTAGTTATCAAGCTGACTAATCACATTAAATATGGCTGAAGTTAAATTATCTAAGTCCTGACTGGAAATTATATAGGGGGGCATTAGATACACCAGTTTTCCAAATGGTCGAATCCAGACGCCCTGCTCAACAAAGGCTGGTTGTATTGTTTTCATATCCACAGGTTTCTTTAGTTCAACAACTGCTATTGCTCCTAAAACTCTAACATCCTGAACATTAGATAATGACCGGCAGGGATGCAGGCCAGAAATTAAACGACTCTCAATGTTTTTAATTGTTGATTGCCAGTTTGATTCCAGTAATAGCTTTATACTGGCATTAGCAACAGCACAGGCTAGAGGGTTTGCCATAAAAGTAGGCCCATGCATAAATACCCCCGGTGGATTATCACAAATAGTCTGGCTGACTTTCTGTGTTGTTAAAGTCGCAGCCAGTGTCATATAACCAGCTGTCAATGCTTTACCCACGCACATAATATCAGGTGAAATAGCGGCATATTCACAGGCAAATAATTTTCCACTTCGGCCAAAACCTGTGGCAATTTCATCAGCAATTAACAGTACATTATATTCATCACAAAGTTGCCTGGCCCGACTGAGATATTCAGCTGAATAAAAGCGCATCCCACCTGCTCCCTGTACGACAGGCTCCAGAATTAAAGCAGCAATATGTTTATGATTTTCAGCTAGAACATCAATTAATGACTGCATATCAGAATCAGTACATGACTCAGCAAATCCACATATTGGCGCATCAACAAAAAATTGTTTACTTAAGGATTCGGCAAATAAATTATGCATACCGGTGACAGGATCACATACCGACATCGCAGCAAAAGTATCACCATGATAACCTGATCTTAAACTGACAAATTTCTGTTTGCCATTTTCACCCAGTGCGCCCCAATACTGTATTGCCATTTTCATTGCCACTTCAACCGCGACAGAACCTGAATCAGAAAAGAATACAGTTTTTAAAGGTTGCGGAGTAATATCAACCAATGTAGATGCAAGTGTTACTGCTGGCTCATGCGTTAATCCACCAAACATGACATGCGACATTTTATTTAACTGATTGATAACAGCCTCATTTAAAACTTCATGATTATAACCATGTATAGCACTCCACCATGATGACATACCATCAATCAATTCGGCTCCATCCTGCAGGGTTATTTTTACACCAGATGCTGATTGCACCGGAAATACCGGCACATCAGAATTTATCGATGAATAGGGATGCCAGACACACTGACTATCCAGCTGTATTAAATTTTTCATATTATTTTATTTGATCATTTATTTGTGATAAACATAATCGAATATGTTTTAAAGCTTCTTTCTTTCCATAAAACCCGGTTAAATTATGCCAGTCTTTATTGAGCAATATTTTTTCAATTAATAATTCTACCGATGATAATGGAAATTGCATTTTTACCAGTTCATTGATTAATATTTTTTGTAACACTGCCTGAGTTAAATCGAATCCACGATAACCTTCACAAAAAGCAGTCATCTCATCTTTATCCAATTCAGAAAGCTGATTTTTTGAAATTAATAATTGCAATACCACATAAACTTCCTGCCAGCTTAAAGAACTGCAATAGCTTAATAACCAGACAGGCAGGTAATGACTTATTTTTTGATTCGATACTTTAATAATTTCTGCTGTTTGTGCATCAGTTGATTTTAATACTGCTATTGTCTGTCGCCCGGTGGAACGTCCTTTTCCAGCACTGATATGAACTAAATTAAACCCCATTTTTTTCCAGAAAGGTATGACAGCTGTATCAATAGAAAAACTACTCCCAAGATAATCAAGCTTTAACTTTCCAAGCATTTCTTCAGCAGCATTGACTAATAAGCGGCCAACGCCCTGTAATCGAAAACGTTCATCGACCGCTATTCTCTGAATACGCAGCCCTTTTAATTCAGCAAATTTTTTAAAGCCAGCCTGAGCAGTCATCATTTGGGCTAATAAATGGCCCTGAGGACGTCTCTGGCCCATAAATATTTGATGACATAACTCAACATCAAAACCACCTTCCTGAATCATTAACATAGCGCCGATTATTTGATCCCCACTACTGGCAATAAAAACCAGCTGACTTTCATCTTCCATTAATTGACGTAAGTCTGATGGACGTGTTCGATAATGTGCTGATACTAATAATGCATACAAAACCCGCAGGGTATTATAATCTTCATTTAACTGTTGTTTTGATAGCTGGCGGATTGAAATCCTGCCGGATTCCTTATGAATCGATTGCTCAGCACAGTTCAACATCAGCACTTCATTCATCCACTGCTCCAGTTGATCGTTCATTCCCCATCTCACAGCCTGTTGTAACTGATGATGAATGACATTTTTAGCCGGTAAACCGGCGAGAAACTTTATCAGAAATCCCTGACCCGTTCCTTCATAACCACCGGTTGTAGTTGCAATTATTGTTTTGACTGATAACTTCAGGCACTGTTGAAGCATATTGCCAGGCAACATAGCTGCCTCATCAATAATCAGACAATCCAGCTGCTGTTGTCGACGGATAATTTCATCAGCTGCGACAAATTGAATATTCTCTGTAGGTGCATTTATCTGTTCAAAGAGAATACTAACCTGCAATTTAGAAGCCGCTGTCACTATAATATTTAACGCTCCACTATGATGTTGAGCAAACCGGCCCAGTAAAGTACTTTTCCCCCGTCCTCTATCAGCCGTCAATATAAACACAGATTTTTGTTTATCCACTAACCAGTCATTCATTTGATGAAAGAGTTCAGACTGGCTTAGCGTTAGCTTATCGACAAACTTTGCCGGCGCGGAAAATGGTAATTTTTTTAACGCCGGGAAGTGATCAACCTGCTGCTCTTTAATCACCAACATCGATTGCTTTAAATATTTTTGTAAATATTGAAAAAAATAAGCTTTTGAACTTTTCCGTCCCTGCCAGCAGCCATAAACATCATTTATCTGCAGTGAATGCTCAGCTGTTAATAAAATTAACACGCCACCCGCTTTAATTAAGCCTGCAGCCATACACAGAACATCAATATTTATGCCATTAAAGCCATCATAAATCACACAGTCTGTTTCCTGACCCAACAGGGTTTCAGCTTTGCTAAAGGTCACGGTTTGCCCATATTGATCCGGGAAGTTCATATCATTCGATAAAATAATGAAATGATCAAAAATATATCTAGCCGGTAAAATTGATAAACACCAGTCCCGCTGACCCTGACAATTAATGAGTAAACGCTGATTACTCTGCCTGAGTAATCCGGCAAGTTTCTCATACCAGTCGATAACCGCTGGCCTATCATGTAAATTTGTCGGCATTCTTATGTTAATCTGTGCTTTCAAAATTAAGAGAGTTTAACATGACAAAGCAACAACAGATTGAAATTGAAGCAGCTGCTTTTCGCGGTCTGGTGCAACATTTGCGTGAAAGAACCGATGTACAAAATATTGATTTGATGAATTTAGCCGGATTCTGTCGTAACTGTTTGTCAAAATGGTATCTTGCCGAAGCTAAAAATCAGGGTCTTGAAATGGATTATAGCGAAGCTCAACAGCAAATTTATGGCATGAGCATTGAACAATGGAAACAAAATCACCAGACCAAAGCCAGTGAAGAACAAATGAATAAATTTGAACAAACAAAACCTTTACATGCCAAAATAAGTGGACATAACTAGTTTTCAGCTTTTTCAGCCGTTTAAAACTATAATCCTGTTGTAATTTTTATTTCAAAGAAGGAGATATTGATGAACATTAAAAAACTGATAACTCTTATTCTACCGGCTTTGCTAATTGCCAGTACAGTCACTTTAGCTGATGAAGGTCGCTATCAGGCTTACTGGAATGGCAAGTCCTATATGATACTGGATACTGACCGAGGCCATATGTGGACATATTTTGGCGACACTATCATGTATAACGGACAAATCGATGGCAATGATTTTCAATCTCCGGATAAAACAAAAATATGGCAACAAAGCCACGGAAAGTGGGTTCGGAAATAATCTGCCTTTATGATGCTCGCATTCTTAACCGGTTATTTTCAGGCATTATGGTCAATTATTCTTGAATTGAGTCCACCTTTATTAGGCGGCTTAATTTTTGCCGGCTTAATTCATTTAATTATCCCAGCCGGATTTATTCATAAGACACTGAGTAAACGTGGTTTAGGCAGCGTTTTTAAATCAGTTATGGTGGGTGTTCCTATGCCGCTATGCTCATGCGGTGTTGTTCCCACTGCATTGGGATTACGTAAAGAAGGCGCATCTAACGGTGCGACAACTGCCTTTCTAATCAGTACACCTCAGACCGGTGTTGATTCTATACTGGTCAGCGCGAATTTCCTGGGCTGGCCTTTTGCAATTTTTAAAGTTATTAGTGCATTTATCACCGGCATGATTGGTGGACTCATTGCTGAATATGCAGATAAACCTTCCAGCATTGCCGAACAGAAGAATAATAGCTTCGAAAAGACGCCCAGAACCTTAAAGGAATTCTGGCATTACACAGTGGTTGATCTTTATGGTGCTATCGATAAATGGATTTATATTGGTGTACTGCTAGCTGCCCTGATCACCGCACTGACACCTGAAAATTACTTTTCAGATATGGCTTTAGCACAGGGTTTCAGCGGTATGTTACTCATGCTTGTCATTTCTATACCGCTTTATGTTTGCGCCACCGGATCTGTACCGATCGCTGCTTCTCTGGTCATGGCCGGTATGCCTCTGGGTACAGCGATGATTTTTTTAATGGCAGGACCTGCTACGAATGTAGCCACTATCGGAGCAATTTATCGTACTTTAGGATTAAAGTTATTGATGGTTTACCTGTCAACACTGATCGTCATGAGTATCATTTTTGCGTTATTATTCGAAGCTATGTTTTCTGAACAGGTTGCGGTTTCCATTCACCAGCACAGTAATAACATAACCGGTATAATTTCAACTATTGTGCTGGGACTAGTAACAATCTGGTTATCCTATTTCCGCCACCAGCAGAAAAAAATCAAACTACAACACTTTATGGAAAACGATATGGGTATTACATTAAATGTAGAAGGTATGAGCTGTCAGCACTGTGTAGCCAATGTTAAAAAATCTATAGAAGCGCTTGATGGTGTTTCAGAAGCCACCCCGGATCTTGATTCCGGGAAAGTACTCATTGATGGTGATAATCTGGATAGCAGTGCGATTAAACAGGCGATAACTGATGCAGGTTATGTCGTGAAGTGAAGGCCTGGAAGTAGAAACAAAACAGCATCATCACTATTGGCAATTTAACTGAAAATCCGATGGTTTCATCTGTATCTGTACATATAATCCATCTTTCGGGCTTAATTGAGAATTGAGCAGGGTGGAATTAACTAACATAACATCAGTTACATGATTCAGCCCACAATGAGCTTTTAGGCTTTGTGCCAGTTTTACTCGGGCCTGAGCCAGAGCCATTTTTTTGGTGAAGGATGCCCCGGCTGAAGAGCTTTCTGCGAACCCCACGGCAGTTAATATTTGATCACTGGTCTGTTGATGACAAATCCATCCGGGCGCTCTGGTATTGCTGGCATCTGGATAATAACAGGTCGAAGATGCATATAAAGCAGAAGAATTAGTGCATCCGCTGATTGCTGACAGCAAAGTAATCATAAAAAAGTTTAATTTAAATCTCATAGTGCTCCCAGCCAAAGATAACTTGCTAATAAAAAGTTAGTATAAATATAAACATTCAAACTACAAAAATCAGTTCAGCCTGAATAAGATGCATAATAGATTGATCTTATCAGATGCATTAAGGTGTTACCTGGACTTTCATGATTAACTGATTTTTCCAGGTTCAATATAACTTTCATTTATTTACTTTCGCGCAACTCCCGTCGAAGAATTTTACCCACATTACTTTTCGGTAATTCAGTCCTGAATTCTATTTGTCTAGGCACTTTATAACTGGTTAATTCTGAGCGGCAAAAATCAATGACTTCTTTTTCAGTTAAAGAATTATCATTCCTGACGATAACGGCTTTAACAGCTTCACCGGATTTCTCATCTTCTACACCGATCACGCCCACTTCATGTACACCCGGACAGGCAGCAATCACAGATTCAATTTCATTCGGAAATACATTAAAACCTGAAACCAGAATCATATCCTTTTTACGGTCTACAATTTTAACAAAACCATCTTCATCCATGACCGCAACATCACCTGTTTTTAACCAGCCTTTTTCATCCAGCACAAAAGCAGTTTCTTCAGGTTTATTCCAGTAACCTTTCATCACCTGTGGCCCACGAACACATAATTCACCACTTTCACCCAGGCCTAAAAACTCTCCATCTTCAGTCCGAATAGAGACTTCTGTAGAGGGTATAGGCAAACCAATTGTGCCATTAAATGATTTTAAATTTACCGGATTAATACACACAGCCGGTGAGGTTTCAGTCAAACCATAAGCTTCCAGCAGGGGGGACTTTGTTATTCTACGCCAATGTTCTGCAACGGCTTCCTGAACAGCCATTCCGCCACCTAAAGATATCTTCAAATGTGAAAAATCTAAATCTTTGAATCCTTCAGTATTTAATAATCCATTAAAAAGGGTATTTACGCCGGTAAAAATCGTAAATTTCACCGTAGATAACTCTTTCACAAATCCAGGCATATCACGGGGATTGGTAATCAGGTAATTCAATGCGCCTTCCTGCATAAATACCAGACAATTCGCCGTCAAAGAAAATATATGATATAGCGGTAATGCAGTAATAATGATTTCTTTACGCTCTTCAATCATTTCAGAAATCCACTCTGAAGATTGCAACATATTGGCCACCATATTCTTATTGGTTAGCATAGCACCTTTAGCCAGCCCGGTAGTGCCACCGGTATATTGCAAGAAAGCGATATCCTCATGATGAATATGTGGTACTGAAAACTCTTTTTTTGCACCTATAGATAAAGCCTGCTTAAAAGTAATACTGCCGGGAATATGATAATTTGGCACCATTTTCTTAACATATTTAACCACCAGATTCACAATAAATGACTTAGGAAAGTTCAACATATCACCGAGCTGAGTGGTGACTACATGTTGTATGTCTGTATCGGCAACAACTGCTTCCAGAGTGTCACAAAAGTTATCAATGGCAAAAATAACTTTAGCACCTGAATCTTTTAACTGGTGCCTGAGCTCTCTGGCCGTATAAAGCGGGTTAGTATTTACTACAGTAAACCCAGCTTTAAGAATTGCGAAGATGGCTATTGGATTTTGTAAGATATTGGGCATCATGACTGCAACACGATCACCCTTTTGCATACCGGGAAGTGACTGTAAATAAGCGCCAAGCTGAGTTGTCAGACGCCCCATTTCAGAATATGTCAAGCTAGTACCCATATTGCAAAAAGCGGGCAGTTCAGCATATTTATCTACGGCCTGATTGAAAATATCAGCTACAGAATCATACTCATCAACATTAATTTCATGCTTCATACCCTCTGGGTAAGATTTTAACCACCTTTTTTCCATCTCATCCTCAATTTTTTATGTTTATTTTTTTCAATAATAACTGTTTTGTTTACAAATAACTATGCCCTTAAAATAAGGGCATAGTTTATCCAGTTAACTTTATTAATTGAGATGGATCAGGCTACTTTATCTATGACTATATTGTCTCCTTCAAGCTCACCAGGTAAAAACTCATCGACCATAATAATTTCACGTATCGCGGCTCGACCCTGTCGTAATATTTCAACATCATTTTCACTAAGATGTCCTGCCGCCATAAGCTCACTTAACCAGTCATTAAAACTGAGTAAATCCGGTTTTTTCAATTTTTTAGCGCGTAACCTTTTTTCAATAAGGTCAGATTGAATAACTTTTTTTAATGCGACTTCGAGCTTACCGGTAATATCTTTTTCATCATCACTGATAAACATACCTCGAGTTAAGCGGTCTCTAGCATCACAGGGTTTTAGCAATATTGAAGCTACCCTTTGACCCAAAGAATCATTTGGCTGGCGTAGACTTAAGCCCAGTGGAAACACCAGTAAACGCACGATTAATCCAATCGCTTTATTAGGAAAGTTACGCAATATTTCATCCAGTGCTAATTGCACCTGATGCAGACTATATTTTGCGCTCCACTCCAGCAAAGGTAAATCTGCTCTGGGACGACCATCATTTTCAAATTTTTTCAAAATAGCGGAAGTGTAAAACATATAACTCAAGGCATCCGCAAAACGACCGGATAGCTTTTCTTTACGTTTAAGAGCACCACCTAACATCATTAATGCCAAATCAGAAACCACAGCAAAAGCTGCACTCATCTGCCCCAGCCTTTTATAATACTGCGCTATACGACCTTTAACCGGCGAACGTGCCAGATGTGAGCCAGTTAAACCAAAACTAAAAGCACGAATCAGATTTTGAGTAAAATATGACATATGCCCGGTCAGGGCAAGATCGAAATCCAGCTCTGCCTGAACCTTATTCTCTAAACCGGCTGCTTTCATTTCTCTGCCTAAATAGGGATGACAGCGAATAGCACCCTGACCAAATATAATCATACTACGGGTTAAAATATTGGCTCCTTCAACTGTAATACCAACCGGTAAAGTTTGATAGGCTCTTCCAATATAATTTGTTGGCCCCATACAGATTCCACGACCGCCATGGATATCCATCGAGTCATTGATCACCTGCCTCATTTTTTCTGTATTGTGGTATTTTAAAATAGCGGTAATGACAGATGGCCTGGCCCCACTATCCAGTGCAGAAAGTGTCAGCAATCTGCCTGCATCCATAAAATAGCTTAACCCAGCAATTCTGGCTAAGACTTCTTCAACACCTTCGAAACGACCAATAGGTGTTTTAAACTGCTTACGAATACGAGCATATGCACCGGTTACTCTGGAAGTCATTTTACCTGCTCCAGCACCCACGGCAGGTAAAGATATGCCACGACCAACCGATAATGACTCAACCAGCATTCTCCAGCCTTTACCAATCATTTTCTCTCCACCGATAATGTAATCCAGCGGAATAAAGACATTCTTACCGCGATTAGGTCCATTCTGAAAAGCGGCATTCAAAGTAAAATGGCGACTTCCAATATCGACCCCATCTAAATTAGTGGGTACCAGAGCACAGGTAATCCCCAGTTCTCTGGTGTCACCTAACAGGCTGTCAGGGTCATATACCTTAAATGCCAATCCTAATACTGTCGCTACCGGCCCGAGCGTGATATATCTCTTTTCCCAGTTAAGGCGAAGGCCCAAAACTTTTTTACCTTCAAATTCCCCTTCACAGACTACAGCAGAATCAGGAATTGCACCTGCGTCAGAACCGGCATCGGGCCCGGTTAAGGCAAAACAGGGGATTTCACGACCATCAACCAGTCGCGGCAGATAATAATCTTTTTGCTGTTCTGTACCATAATGTTGCAATAATTCAGCCGGTCCCAGGGAGTTTGGCACCATCACAGTAACACCGACAGAAATACTACGGGCCGATATTTTCATGACTACTTCGGAATGTGCCAGAGCAGAAAATTCCAGACCCCCATACTTTTTAGGAATTATCATCCCGAAAAATTTATTATCTTTAATAAACTTCCACATCTCGGGAGGTAAATCTTTTCTATTATGTGTGATATCCCAGTCATCGATCATCCGACATAATTCATTCACCGGTCCATCTATAAATGCCTGTTCATCGGTTGTTAACAGCGGTTTCTTATACGACAGTAATTTCTGCCAGTCAGGATTTCCTCGGAATAATTCAGATTCCCACCAGACTGAACCAGATTCAATTGCATCTTTTTCAGTTTGAGACATTGGCGGTATTATCTTTTTAATACGATATAACAAAGGGTTTGAAAGGTATTTACGGCGTAGGTCTGGTACGCTCAGGAAAATGTATGGAATCAGGAATAAGCTCCATATTATTGTCCCCCAAACTAAATTAAATCCTCCAAACAGGGTGAACAACAGTAATGCCGCAGCAGTGATCATAGCCCAGTGACGAATTGGCATATCGTTCCTGGTCATTGCATAAAATATACCCAGAACACCACACATAAAAATCAGAATATTCATATTGAAACCTCCTCATTAACCTATGTTATATTTGAATTAGTTTCAATATGCAACTTTTAGTTCGTTTATTTCGTCATTTTGTATGAAATTAAAGGTTTTCTGGTATTTATACCCGGAAAAGATATTAACGGGTGAAGCAAAAGCAGGTAATTTAACCTGGAAAAATCAATTGAACGTGAAAAAGATGCGTAACAGATTGATGTGCCTGGTCTAAGCTAGTGTACTGTCCTAAACTGTATGTAGATTATAGAAGCCCCCAAATTTCCCAAGACAAGGCGCAGTTCGCAGGCAATGGTGCCCCCCCCCCTTGTCAAGAACTGCAACGCCGGATTGGGGGATTTGGGGGCTTCCCTTCGGGCGAGACGGGAAACAGCCATCTGCTGCGTTGTCATCCTTGAAAAGGGCATGCCATTCCCTGCGGATGACGCCTTGCATATGACTA
>JBNKKI010000096.1:0-15436 GCA_050291745.1 Gammaproteobacteria bacterium
CCATCTGCTGCGTTGTCATCCTTGAAAAGGGCATGCCATTCCCTGCGGATGACGCCTTGCATATGACTATTTCCCGTCTCGCTATAACCTGCATACAGTTTAGGACAGTACACTAGCACTCGGTTTTAATGATCAGAGTCATTTTCAGAGAAATTTCAAAAAACGCCTGGCAGTCACACCCAAAAAATATCAGAGCTTTTTCATCTGAGACAATTTGTATAACAATATATCAACCTGGAAAAATCAGCATTTTCTTAGTTTAATTTCAAAAACAGCACCACCAGAGGATGGTAATAATTCAATACTACCTTTATAGGCTTTGAGTAAAGAACGAGTCACTGCCAGACCTAAACCTGATCCCCCCTGATTTCGCTTTGTTGTAAAAAATGCTTCAAAAATAGTTTCCCGGTTAGCCGCAATAACTCCGCTTCCATTATCAGATATTTTTAAGCTACAAATAGTCGACTTAGCTGAATAATCAGATAGCTCACTGATTTCAATATCAATTTTATCACCACCATGCTGGCGGGCATTATCCAGTAAATTTTCTATAATTGTTTCCAGAATATCTTCATTAATCATTACCTGACTATCCTGCCCCGATATCTTCACAGAAAGACCGGGGCGCTGATTTCTCTCTGCTACCCTTTCTACGATCGTTTTCAATAAAGAAACCGATTGATCTGCCTGAATGGTATCAGCCCGTGCAAGCTCCAGTAATCGTTGCACCAGCGTATTGAGATATTCAGCATCTTTATGCAGATTTTTCAAAAAACGTTCGCGATCTTCAGCAGGCATATTATCAGGATGATCCTGTAATAATTCTATTGCCCCGCGCATAGAAGTTAATGGTGTTTTAAAGGCATGAGATACCTGAGCAGCCAGGTTCTGAATATAATGAGCTCTAGAATCCAGATGTTCTGCCATTTGTACAACGGCCTGAGATAATTCAGAAACTTCATAAGTTACCGGTTTTTTAAGTACTGTAACCGGGCCAGACTCACCATTTGCTACATGCTTGGCCTGCCGAGTAACAGCTTCCAGTGGAATCGTAATTGTTAATGCAGTGATCGCGCTTATAGCCAGAACAAGACCAATTAAAATCATTCCAGCTATCATCAGTTCGATACGATGCTTATACAGTGACTGAGCAATATTTGCTGGTGTACGTGAAAGGATAACCGCCCCCAGTATACGGCCCTGATGAATAACCGGACTGGCCAGAAATACCCGCACCGTAGTACCCCGACTGATTGATGATAGTGCCGGAGCAGGTTGATCTGAAATTCTCTGGCGAAGTACCGTATAAAACTCACCGCTTAATGCCCGGTTTACTTCCTGCCAGCTTGCCAGAGACTGATGTAAATCCCGTCCTGTACTGGCAACTATGGTTGCATTGACATCGACGACACGGATTGCAGCCAAAGTCGTTTGTTGAGCATCTTTCATGATTTCAGTGATTTCTTCACCTGCCTGTAGCACAGCTGGCTGGATAATCATCCTGCTCATTTCAGGATCAGGTGGTGGAGGCAGAATATCATCACTGGCTAGATCCAGTGAGGGCGGTTGAGGTCTCCACTTCAACTGCCTGGTATTCTTATTATCAACTAAGGGAATACCATAATGCTGGAGATTCGATTTGTTAGTACTGTGTTTATAATTTCTGAGTAAAGCAGATTTAAATGCAGCTGATACAAATGCAGCCTGTGCACTGAGTTCAGATTCGGTTTGCCTTAATAAGGCATTTTCATACAGTCGCAATATGCCAATCCCGGCCAGTGGCAGAATCAGAATACTGAGATTTACCAGTAGCAATACACTTCGAACACGAGGCTTCCAGCTCACCATTTAAGCCTGGCAATTACCCAGTTTGTAACCCACACCATGTACAGTTTCAATCGGATTGACATCTGCGATATTAAGTTTGGCCCGTACCCGGCGCATATGACTATCTATGGTTCGATCACTCACTATATTGTTAAAATCATAAGCTTCATTCATTAATGCCTGTCGGCTGAATACCCGACCGGGGTGCTCAATAAGCGTTCTTAACAGCGCAAACTCGGTAACAGTAAAGATAATTTCCTGATCGCCCCAGAATACTTTGTACTGAGCAGTGTCTATTTTTAACTCTCCCTGTTGTAACTGACTGCTGGACTCTCTCTTTACAGTTTCTAGCGGATTAAACCGTCGTAGTACTGCGCGTACCCTGGCCACCAGTTCACGAGGGCTAAACGGTTTACTGATATAATCATCACCGCCCAGTTCGAGTCCAAGAACACGATCAATTTCATCATCACGAGAAGAGAGAAAAATAATTGGTGTTGTATATTTTTTTCTCAGCTCACGACACACACTAATACCATCCAGTTCAGGCATCATAATATCAAGTATAATGAGATCAGGTTGCTCAAAGGCAAATTTATCCAGTGCGATACGGCCATTCTCAGCCTCTACAATAGTAAAGCCTTCATTCTTTAAAGCATAACTTAATACATCACGAATATGCGCATCATCATCTACAATCAGGATCTGTTTCATGCAGGGTATTATAGGTATTTTTATCAAATGTGTAATATATCAATGCTTTGCTAAAAAATTATCATCCGGCCAGAAAAACCTGATAATTTGTAATTTTATTGGTAAATAATTAATCAAAGCTAATTTTTTAATACAGCGAACTTAACAGGCCTATGTTAATATCAATAAACTTTATTGAGCTTTATTGAGTTTTATTGATATGCCGGATAACAGACACACTCATCGTATTTCTTTTGACTGTAAGGTTGAATTCAAAGCCAGGAAGATTCTATATAGCTGCGAGCTTATTGATATTTCCATCAATGGTGCCCTGATCGGTAACTGTTCAGATGAGACACCACCAGAGGGAACCCCCTGTAAACTCACCTTAACTCTGGATGAATCGAGCAAAGTACAGATTGTTATGCTCGGGACTATTGCACATAAAACTGAAAACCGTCTTGGTATTCATTGCCAGACTATAGATATTGTAAGCATGACCCACCTCCGCAAACTGGTTGAATACAATATTGGCGATCCGGAATTACTGGAACGTGACTTCGAAGCACTTTTTAAATAAGTCTGAATTAGTCAGAGCCTGTTTAATCTTTTGCTGAATCATTTTTTGGGGAATGATTAAGTTCATATCATGCAACTTAATCAAACAGTTAATCTCAATTCAACCAGGAAAAATCAGTTGAGCATGGAAAAGATGCATAACAGATTGATGTGCCTGGTCTAAGACAGCGATGGATGTCGGAAGATTGCTTATGAACAACTTAATCTATGACTCCGATGGTTCAAATTTTCCGGAGTCATATTTATGTACCATCAAATAAAAACCAACATAAAAGAAAAAGTATTAACGGGTGACAGAGCGACAGGACATCTGCATCCAGGGCAACTTTATTTCCAGTAGGTGATGACCTGTTATCTCAGCTTGAACAAACAAATGATCAGCCTGTAATATTTTTTTAATCTGCTATTCGTACCGTTATTTTATTTTAGTGAATACTCTACTATCGATTCCACTTGAATGAATGATTAACTTTCCATTCTGATATCTTCCTGAATAATTTCTTTTACTGGATCTGATACTGATATCCCAGAGTGAATTTTGCACAGTCTTTTTCATGGGTATTACAGGCTTATTAAAGAATTTATCGGGTTTGACAGTAAAAGAAAATTCATTGTTATTAACTTTTATATTTTTCATTTCTGCAGAAAAGAAACCGGGAAGATAACCTTCTCTTGCTTCATCAAAATCATCACTAGTACCAAAATATTGTCCTGTTATCCTATTATTTTTTTCCGATAATTTGATGTAATGATTTTCTTTCATTGATGCCGTATTGTAATCATAAACATATTCATAAATACCAGCAGGTATTTTAATATCGCTTCCATAGACAATTGTTGAAGTAATCAAAAAAATAAAAATTGAAATAAATTTTGAAAAATTTTTATTATTCATTATTGTTTATATACTTTGAATTGACACTTTAAAATATTACAAATGTTCAGTAAATTTTAACTGAAAAAATACTAAAAATTCAGTCAGGGAAATACTAATCAACATTAACTTGATTGCTTTAATGACCACGACTGTGTGCGAACCTGACGAGATAGCATCACTCCCAACATCGTAACATCAACTGCTTTATTAGACAGAATAACTATGCCTGTTCCTGCTTTCCTGTCAATGGATACATAAGAAGCGTAACCTCCAACCATGCCGTTGTGCCAAATAATCGATTTATTACCGACGAATTTATCAATAAATGTCGGTTGCATCCAGCCAATTCCACTGTCACCACCTAACACAGCTTGATGCATTTTCCTCAGAGAGCGGGATAACATAGTATCATCTTCTATATTGGCTTGAATGAATTTCATCATATCTTCTGCATTGGAATTGAATGCACCAGCACCAGCAAGAGCATTAAATGTCCATGGAGGATTAGGACTGCCTTTGCTGGTATAGCCCTGAATCAGATACTCTTTCATTTGCGGGGTTAGTTCTATCGAAGTATTTTTCATATCAAGCGGTGCTAAAAGCTTTTCCTCAATCAGGGATTCAAATTTACTTTCAGTAACCTTCTCTAAAATGTGGCCCACTAAACCCATACCAAAATTTGAATACTCGAACCGGCCTGGCTTACGCATGTCTTCAGTGGTTTTCAAATACTCGAAGATATCACTCGAATTTACAAAGCTGTATGGATCTAGTAATAGATTTTCTTTTCCGGCTAATCGGCCTGCTTTTTTCAATAACGATTTAGGGACGCGTGGAAAACCGGAAGTATGGGTGACAAGTTGTTTCAATGTAACCTGCTGCGCGGCCGGCGACAGATCAATCGAGTCTCCTATCAGTTGCTGCAGAGTTGCATCCATTTCCAGAATGCCTTCGTCGCAAAGAATCTGTAACAATGACGCGGTAAAAAGTTTACTAACCGATCCAATTTGAAATACTATTGAAGCATCACTGATTGTTGCATCTACATCTTTCAGTGATCCGTAGCCCTTAATAACTGACTGTCCATTCTTGTAAACAGCAATTACCAGGCGATGTAAATTTTCACCGCGTGTAAGTTTTTTTATTTCCGATTCTATGGCTGCTTCAAGGTTTCCTGTATCCGCTGTGTTGTTCAAACGGTACTTCAAATACAGAACAGCCGACACAATGATTATGATGATAAGAAAAAACGTAATCGCGAGTATTTTCATGGATAACCGGACCTACTAAAATTTACCGCACTCAGTTAGAAACAAAATCTGGAGAATGACTGCCCAGCTTTACAAGCCATTTGATAAAATCACTTTTAGTCACCGCTTCCTCACCTAAATTACTTTAGAAGAATCGTTTTTACTTCGCCAACATTTATTAAATGCGCATGCTTACAGCTTTTACGAATCGCCCTGGTATAAATAATAGAGCCAGACCTGTTTGTTTTATTCATTACTTACTGACACTTGAATTGAAACAATATCGACAATAGACTGGCCATCATTTACATCACCTGATAAATCAACCAGGTGAGAAGAATCAAGACCACTGGTAAAATCGCCAGAATCTGGATACAGATCTCTTTCTTCCCCAGAATCACCATACAAGTAATATGACTTTACTTTAATGGGAGTTCCCTGTGAAATTGAGGCAATTGATATATGAGCTGACAGAGGAACATTGAAAGATAGTGTTTTATCCTCTACAGCAAAATTAATCTCTGTAATAGTCGTTGTTTCTTTATCTGAAGAATTCCACCAGAGATATGCCTTTAATTCTGAAATGGAAGTTTCACCCGGTAACTCCAGATCTGACTTAAAGGAGATTGTCGCTAGTGAAATATCCCCCAAATCAACAGTTCCACTGTTATTCATATCAAAGGTGATAGAAACAGAATATTCTACCTGGCCAACCTCGGTACCCTGTTGATTTAATGTCACAAACTCCGGTAATTGATCAAATTCAATATTTACTGTTACATTTCCAGAAGCAGATGGATCACTACAAAGAGGATTAAAGCTGTCAAAATCCTTATCACTTTTTATTAATGTAACCGGGAGGTTGCTACCCTCTTTTTCTAACGTCAACAGCCCATCAGCTATAACAAAGCTTATGTCAAATTCTTCGAACTCATTTCGAACTGTTAAGTTACTATCTTCGGTGAAACTAACTATTTCAACTGTAGATAAGTCATTACAGGAAAACCTGTCATCATAAGTATAATTGAGCAACTCCTTGTCTTTTATAACAACGTAGCTATCAAATTCAGACGAATACCAGACACCTTCCGGAGGTAATATTTCGGCAGATTCAGAGCCATGATCCGCGCATCCGGCAAGAATAAAAAACACTGCCGATATAAGCACTTTCCATTTTAAACACATACTAACTTTTCCCTTCAACCTGGAAAAATCAATTGAACGTGAAAAAGATGCGTAACAGATTGATGTGCCTGGTCTAAGTCACGGATGACTGTAGTTAGAGCAATGCAGGCGCAATTACCGAGAAATCAAAAACACCGTAGTCAGCTGATTGGTGAAGACTGTGTTTTTGATTTTATCAGCTGCATTAAGGTGTTACGTAAACTTTCATTATTCAACTGATTTTTCCAGGTTCAATACATATAAACATTTATACACCATGTGTAGCGTGGCGTATAAATAACAGTTGAACTACATCATCTTTGAGACTGGCACAGTCGTTATAACGGGGATTGAACTTAAGAGCTTGCGGTGTACCTGACCAGTAAACAGGAGAACCTGTGTCTGGCTTCTGTCCCTGGCTAATTATTTCGCTTTGCTCCTGCACTTTCCCTGCTTGTTTTTCTGATAAATCAAGCGCAGCTTACTACATATTAATAAGTCTCGTCCAATTTAAAATGACTCTGAACCAACAGGAATAAATTTATATCATGAAAAGAAAAAAGTATGTTCGTATGTATTGTAGCTGAATATTTAGTGTTATTACGCGATCCATATATTAAAAGTCAAAATGGTTCAGGTTTATGAAGAGCGAATCCCTGCCCGTAATCAACACCTGCATTTTTAAGTATTTTTGCTATCTGCTGATTATGTACAAACTCTGCAATAGTCAACATACCATAAACATTTGCCACTTCCATAATCGATTTAACGACCGCGAAATCGCGCTCATCATTATCTAGATTACGCACAAACATGGCGTCAATTTTAAGAAAATCTACTTCCAGTTTACGCAGGTAGGCAAATGAAGATAATCCGGTACCGAAGTCATCCAGTGCGACTTTGACACCAATTTCATGCATGGCGCGGATAAAATCCTGAGCTTTTTCCAGTGTAACCATGGCTGCAGTTTCGGTAATTTCAAAACTGATACGTTGAGGATCTATCTGGTACTGATCAAATTGCATCACCACAAATTCTGTAAGATCGCCGCTTGAAAGACTCAAACCTGAAAGGTTGATAGCAAAAGAAGTATCCTGAAACTGAGTAGTACCAATTTCCTTAAGCCTCTTACAGGTATTTGTTATAACCCATCGATCTATTTCCGTCATCAGATTGAATCGTTCTGCTGCCGGTATAAACCGATCAGGTGTCACAATGCGCCCATGTCCATCTTTCATACGCAGCAGAATCTCAGCATGATCAGGTAACCCTTCATGTAATGGATTAATGCGCTGGTAGTAAAGTACAAATCTCTCCTCACTTAAGGCGACATTGATTTCTTCAACGGATAGAAATTGCGCTCTTTGATTGCTAAAGTAATCATCACTATCCCGATAAATTTCTATACGGTTTCGTCCACGATCCTTCGCGGCGTAACAGGCCTGATCAGCCGCTATTAGTAATTCATCGATATTAAGCTGTGCATCAATCACATTAACAAGGCCTACTGAAGCACCTAATTGAAAATGATGCCCCTCATGAATATATTGTTTAGCATGAATCGCATCGATTAATTTGCTTGCCTGTCTATACCCCTGTTCTTCGTCACCATCGACTATTAATCCAAATTCATCGCCACCCAGACGTGCCAGAAATCCATCTCCCATAGTACGCTGCATAATCGATGTAATTTCCTGCAGTAATTTATCACCGGCACTGTGACCACAGGTATCATTAACCAGTTTGAATTGATCCAGGTCTATATACAGAAGACATCTTGCCATTCCACCGAACCGCAAACCATCAAGAACATCCTGTAATTTCGCCTCAAAAGCGCGACGATTAAAAAGCCCGGTCAGATCATCGTGATTAGCCTGATGTTTTAACGCTTCACGGGCTCTATGCTCAACAGAGATATCCCGAATACTGGAACGGTAGCCCAGAGATTCATTTTTATTGTCGAATATTGGTTGCCATGACATTGCTACCCAGATAACACGACCATCCTTTCGTTTGATACGAAATTCCTGATCCTGTCCTGTCTTACCTTCCAGCCCCAACTGATGACAGTATTCCACCAGCTTATAATCATCATTATATATAATCGGAAAGGGATATTTAGCCATCTGGTAACACTCCTGAGGTGTATAGCCAGTCACTCGATTAACAGCAGGGTTTACCCAACGTAAAGCCCCATCAGGCGTTACCCAACTCTCCCAGCCAAAGGTGTAATCAGCGATACTTCGGGAGCGTAAATCACTCTCCTGTAATGCTTGAATCTGATTCTGAATAGCGTCTGCCATCAAATTAAAACGCTTCCCAAGCTGAGCTATCTCATCATTACCGGTTAACGCCAGGCGTGCGTTATAATCTCCATTTGCAATTCGGCCACTTGCACCTATCAAAGAGGTCAGGTGGCGTGTGAGAAAATAACCAACAATTGAAAGTAAAATAACTGTTAAACTGATTTCCGCGAATGCAACAAGCACCCCCTGAGTGAATAATGCATTCCTGGCCTGCTGGATATATTCTGTTGAAAGGCCATATTGAACTTGACCATAATGTTGACCAAACAGGCTTACATCAAATCGAACATGATTAATTTCTCTACCCTGCAAATCTCGACCAGGGGGAGGTAAGGATAATTCATGATCCAGGCCACTGCTGGCAAGAATGCGCTCATTACTATCCACGACTACCAGATAAAGAACGTCTTCAGCTTTTCTCAGGCCATCAAGAATATCACGTAATGTCGCATAATCCCTCGCCGCCAATGGGCCGATAACAGCTGTCTTATAGGCTAATTCTATGGCCACGATTCGAGAATTAGTTAACTGTTCCATAGATTCCTGAATCAAACGCACACTATTACCTACCAGCACACTGAGCATAATGACTTCAACCAGAATGCTCGCTAGCAACATCCTGCCACGCAGTGTCAGTGACCAATTTAAAAATGCGTTCATTCTTACAATAGAATTTTTTTAAAAAAATTGATAATTCAACCTGGATTCCGCAGTTGAGCGCTCTCAATAGAGGTTAACCCACTGTTTCATAAACCATGGCAGTTGATCTGTATAATCACCCAATCGGTGCATCCCGCTACGAACTGAATTGCAGGTTCAATAATCTGAACTACACAAGCAACGGTTTACTCATGGGTTAGCCTCTCCTGTTTCATCATCTCTGTAACAACAGGGATATATGGTTGTAGTTTCCTGATACTCTCCTCATCAACAGGAATATAACCATGGTAACCAGTACTCCTGAAAAAAGCATCACCTTCCTGTGTAGCAGAGAAACTCATTAATGCCTTCTGCAAACGTTGAATTTTCTCTTTACCCAGACGCTCATGAGCAAGCGTCATCAAATGTGGCATTTTTATATCAGTAGGCATCACCTTAATATGTTCACTTATATCTGCCGGAATTTGTTTTAGCGGCGTATAGGTAGTAAGTGCTGCGTCTATATCTCCAACCACCACAGCGGATATAGCCGCACCATGGGTAGGCTCTTCAAGCACCAGGAAATCCCGACCAGCCACTAGACCCTGTTCATGTAACCAGCCCAAACCACCTATGGCTGAGACCGACAACTTGCTTGGTAACCCTATACGTTTACCTTTAAAGTCATCCACAGTTTGAATCTTCGAGTTTTTGCGTAAAACAAAGACAGGTTGTAAAGAAGTATCGTAACGGACTAAAGGGCTGTATCCAGCCTCAAGACACATCACTCCAAAATGTGGGCCTGTTATGAGAAGATCAAATGCACCATCCATGGAATCCTGTTGAAAGGCAACATAGTTTGCTGCGGTATAGATATCAATTTCCTGCCCCAACTCCCTTTCTAAATGGTGGCGTAATGGCTGATGAGTTTTTATTAAATTCAGGGTACTGTTAAAAGGCATAATACCTAAACGCAGTGGTTGCCCGGGTTCAGCAATTAATGAGGTGCTACAAATTGAAAGACTAATTAGCATTAGTATTAGTATTAAATAAAAACCAATGCTCATTGCGATAGAGGGTAATCTGAAAAATCGATATAAAAAATGATTCACCACTATATACTCGCGAAAAAGACTAGAAATAGCTGCTTTGATGTCAGAAAAATATTTAATCACTACTTAGTGCCTTATTGTAGCAAAAATAATGGATAAATCTTCTATAGACCCCCGAATATAAAAGCTTACCTGAGTTTTTAAAAATCATAAGAAAGACCTGGAAAATATTTCTGCACAATATTTGCACAATGTTTCTGAATATTTTGCACATTTCAGTCACCAGAGCTGCACAATGCCTACGTATAATGAGTTCATCAGGAGGAAAAAACTATGAACTCATTACCCCAAACAAAATCCGCTCAGGGCAAAGGTAAAAAGTTATTACGGTCAGGAATGATATTTTTCATCATCACTTTTGGCCTTGTATTACCGCTTATCACACTTTCCATAGAAATATTATTTGCCTGGTGTGCTCAGGATTTATTTGACCCGATACCAACTATAGCGCATGTATTGATGGTAGCCACTGTACCTCTGGCAAACCTGCTTGGATTACTGGTTATCTTTGGTAAATTTCAATCCGCCCGACATAAAATTTTATTTATTAATGGTTTGGCAATTAGCATCAGTGCTTTCTACAGTATATTGTTTATTCCTATTACACCAATGGCGATCATCGCGTTGATCTGGTTGATTGGTATACTGCCTTTGACCCCCTTATTATCTCTAATTGCAACAATCATTTGTCGCAGAATGATTTCAAAACCATCAATTACTGATCCAATGCCTTCTCTAGCTATTCAGGGAAAACGTTTTAAACTGTCAAACTGGGGTTTTATTGCTGGAATATTAATGATAATTGCAGCCGAAATTCCACTCACTATTACTGAAATCGGTTTACAGATGGCAGTATCTGAAAACCAGCAGGAACAGTTGCAGGGCATAGGTTTATTACGTCTTTTTGCAAACCATGACCGCCTGTTGAGTTATAGCTACGATAGACGCAATCGATCACGCGATCTATTATCTTCTCTGTATAACTGGAATAACAGTTATTTAAGTACTGATCAGGCCAGAAAGATTTATTTCAGAGTAACAGGACAGGCATTTAATGAGAATGACTCCGGTTCTTATAAAAGAAATGGTTTATTGAATAATTCACGATGGTCTGATTTTGATACCGACCAGGGCGGTACAACAGTCGGTAAACGATTGCAGCATGTTTCACTCAGCAGTTCACAGATAGATGGTAGTATCGATAGTGATGCCGCTCTTGCTTATCTGCAATGGACTTTCGAATTTACAAATCAATCTTACCGTCAGGCTGAAGCACGTGCACAAATAGCATTACCACCAGGAGCTGTTGTATCAAGAGTAACATTATGGATTGATGGTGAAGAACGGGAAGCAGCATTTGCCGGTAAGGGCCAGGCAAGACAGGCTTACCAGTCAGTCGTATCGCGTCAACGTGATCCTGTTCTGGTTACTACAGCAGGCCCTGATACAGTTCTGGTACAATTATTTCCGGTACCCTTTGAGGGCAGTATCAAAACACGTATAGGGATTACGGCTCCTTTGGTCATTAGAAATGAAAGCGAAGGAATATTACGCTTACCATTTTTCAAGCAGAAAAATTTCAATATTGCGGAGGATTTTAAACATTCTGTATGGCTGGATTCAACAGCAACCATGCGCAGTGAACCTGCACACCTTATTTTTGAATCGGCCAATTCCGGTGCTGCAACTTTACGCGGTAAACTAAATGATGCTGGATTAAAAAGTCCGGCAAATTCAGTTCTGGTATCTCGAGATAACAGGGTGAAGACAGTATATACGACAAATCCAGTGTTAAATAAAGGGGACAAAGAAAACTCGATAATATCACAACATCTAATCAGAAATTATTCAAACATTAATCATCTCGTTATTGTTATAGATGGTTCAAACTCAATGCAGAATTATGTTTCTCAAATAGCCAGGGCAATCAGTAAACTACCGGATACTTTAGAGTTTTCAGTCATTGTAGCAGCTGATGAAATCACTAAATTGAAAGCAGATTTTCCTGCTTCCTCTGTCTCTTATTCTCAGCAAATGGCGCAGCAACTGGAAGCTTTTGATTTTGTTGGTGGAGTCGATAATACAATAGCACTTGAACAGGGATGGACAATGGCATCGATGTATCAAAACTCAGCTTTGCTCTGGATTCATGGACCTCAGCCCGTACTACTATCAACAGTCGATAATCTGAAACAAAACTGGTTACGCCGCCCTCAGGGACCAGAATTATTTGATTTTCCAGTTATTCATTCAGCTAACCGGATTAATGAAAATCTTGATGGTATTTCGCAACTTAAAATTATTCCTCGTGTTGCTAATATCGAACAGGATTTATCCTACCAGTTCTCTTTATGGAGTGGACAGCGTCAGCAATGGAATGCTGTTCGCAGCATAATGACTAATAGTGAATTGCAATTTCCCGCTCAAAAAACTTCGGATCATTTGTTGAGACTCTGGGCTTATGATCAAATTAAAACAAAAATAGCCAAAGACACTGTCGAACAGGAACAAAAGGCAATCCAGATGGCTACCCGATACCAACTGGTCACGCCTGTCAGTGGTGCAGTTGTGCTGGAAAATCAGCAACAATATGACGACAATAATTTACAGGCCGTCGACTCAGGTACAGTACCAACAGTACCTGAGCCGGAAACCTGGTTATTGATATTCTCTACTTTGATTATGCTGGGCTGGGCACTCTACCGTCGTAGATTACTGGCTAATAATGGCGCTTTTTCAGCATGAAATTGAAATTTCCAGTGCAAAAGGTTTACTCATATCAAACCACTCTGGTGATGATATCCAGCCTCCTGGCATTCTGGCCAGTGATATTCTGGTATATCAATCGTCTGCTCGACGGCTCTGATGAAAAATTTGGCATACTGGCATTCATAACAGCCATAATTTTTTTAATATCTCAACGCACTCGTACTCAATCAGCCCCGTTACCTTTGATACTACTCAGTCTGATAATGTTAATTTATATAATCAGCTATATCTTCATCCCCCCCATGTTACGTGCAGCTATCGCTATCACGCTACTGGGTGTTTTATTTTCACATTATTTTCTGGGCCGCAGTTTATCGCCTGCATTCTGGGGATTGTTACTTTTATCATTACCGCTGATGGCTTCGTTACAGTTTTATGCAGGCTATCCTTTACGTTGGCTGGTGGGAAACCTTGCCGCACATTTATTGCAACTGAATGGACTGGCCGTGACTCATACAGGCACACTACTTAACTGGTCTGGTGGCTCTATATCCATTGATGCTCCTTGCAGTGGAATCAAAATGATGTGGTTTGGTTTTTATCTGAGCTTTACTCTGGCCTGTTTTTACAACTTGAAAACACTCCGGTTTTTCGCTCTCAGTATCGTGACACTCGCCATTATTATTGCCGCAAATACTTTGCGAACAAGTGCTCTCTTTTATATTGAATCAGGCATAGTTCCAATGCCCGCATGGGCACATGATGGAGTTGGAGTAATCTCCTTTTTAGCAGCTGCCATAGCTATTCTCTGGCAGGCAAACAAACTAATGCCAAAGGCTTCATTATGCAGCGTTTAATAACTTTTGTATTGTTAAGCCTCTGTGCCGGACTTTTCCCTTTTATATCAGACTCTTCAACAGTTGAGTCTTCTACACAGGTTTTTCCCGGCTGGCCTACTAAATTCGAAAATCAACGGCTGACACCCCTGCCCCTAAGTGAAAATGAGCGTTTATTTGCTGTCGATTTTCCAGGGCAAATTCAACGCTTTAGTGATGGCAAGCGTGAATACATACTGCGCTGGTTATATAGTCCTACTCGTAAATTGCATTCTGCCAGCGATTGCCTGCGAGGAGTTGGTTATTCAATTCAGCCCTTAGCTCTGGCCATTCGGTCTGATGCAGCGAACTGGAGTCACTTTCAGGCTAATCGAGGTATAGAGTCATTACTGGTTTATGAACGTATTTACGATGAAAATGGTAATAGCTGGAGCGATGTATCAGCCTGGTACTGGGCTGCATTACTGGGGAAATCGACAGGGCCCTGGTGGTCGGTGGTTATTGCTGAACAGACTACTATCTGAAGATTCTGAGGGTTTCCTGCAAAGATGAAAGCCACAGTTAAGAATAAAACACAGGAAGTTGATTAAAACCTGAAAAATTCCAGGCTTTTTTTGAGTGACTTTATGGTATTGAATTTCTGTGCTGGAATAAATCCAGCACAGAATTTTACTAACAGGTTATTTACAGATCTTTGTAAAGACTGAAAGCACCTCTAATATCACCCAGGCTATAACCACGGGCCTTATCATCCGGATATTTTTCTTTTAATGCAGCTTCCACTTCCGGTTTAACTTTAGCAGCATGACAGTTCAGGCAAATTTTACCTGTACCCTGAGCCTTCATAAAACGAAACTTTCCATCTACAATTTCAGAGTAAGCCATTTTTTCAGCTGATTCACCATTAGCCTGACGCTCATCAAATTGCTTTAAAACTTTTAATTCCCAGCTATCAGGTGTTGCAGTACTACTATTACGGGCTCTCAGGCTAACACGCTTGATATACCAATCACTTGCATCACGAATCTTTTTAGCGATTGCCGGGGCTTTTTCTGAGCATACAGTGATAGCATGTGCTGGACCACCATTCTTCATTGCCTTTTTGAGTTCAGGCTTTAAAGAACCACCGAACTGTTTAATAAGACCAACGGCTTCTTTTTTTAATGCCTGTTGATCTGGCTCAGCAGCCTGCAGAGTTGACATAGATAACATTGAGGCAGAAGCCAGAGTAATTAAAAAATAACGGCTAATATGCATAGTTTGCTCCTTGAAAGTTAAAAATAATTCTTTGCTCAACCTGGATTCCGCAGTTGACCGCTCGCAATAGAGATTAACCCACTGTTTCATAAATCATTACAGTTGATGTATATAATCACCCAATCGGTGAATCCCGCTACGAACTGAATTGCACGTTTGAGGCGGCGTATCTCTTCGTTGTAACTCC
>JBNKKI010000097.1:0-25179 GCA_050291745.1 Gammaproteobacteria bacterium
CGGGCGAGACGGGAAACAGCCATCTGCTGCGTTGTCATCCTTGAAAAGGGCATGCCATTCCCTGCGGATGACGCCTTGCATATGACTATTTCCCGTCTCGCTATAACCTGCATACAGTTTAGGACAGTACACTAGGTTCAATCAGGTAACAGCTTGATGCATCAGTAAATTATCCCACAGGGAAAAGTCTTCCTGTAATAAATTAAGGATAAAGTCAGTAGTAAGTTTTAAATTAATTTGAGCAGTTTCTGATAGACTGTCACCCAGTTCAAAACTACAGCCCTGAATAGCCAGCATCGAAGTCTGCGGTGCCTGTTCATTAAAAACTTTATGATAGGTATGTAACAAAGTCGCAGGACTCATACCATGAGTTGTATATAAGGTTTCAGCCATAGCGGAAACCGGATAGAAGTGAAAAGATGTATTAAGCCCGGCATCTGCATCGATTAATAAAACCCTTTCACAACCCTGTAAATCCATCACATGTTCCACCAGAATTTGATAGTCTAATAAGAACTTCAGTGGATGCCCGGCTATTTCAACTATATTCAGTTGCTGAATATGCTCAAGCAATAAAGGGGCCAGAGCATCATCCCCTCGTGAAATATTACCATAGGCAAAGATTAAAACCGGTTTATCCTGCATAACTGGAGGATTTTACCAGTTTATCAATTTCATTACCCTGTCGATCCTGAAGAGAGACTTCGAGTGGCATTTGACCCAATGCATGAGTGGCACAGGACAGGCAGGGATCATAAGCTCTGATCGCTATTTCCAACTGATTTAAAAGGGGTTCAGTAATTTTATTACCAGAAATATACTGATTCGCAACATGTCGAATCGATTCATTCATGGCCTGGTTATTATGGGTCGTAGATACAATTAAATTTGCTTTAGTGATAAGCCCCTGATCATCAATTTCATAATGATGAAGCAAAGTGCCTCGTGGTGCTTCAATAACTCCTATTCCAGTAGATTGCATGTCTGCTTTTATAGTGAGATCACCTTCCAGTAAATCTTTGTCAGGTAATAATTCTCGAATGGATTCTGCACAATGTAATAATTCTATTAAGCGAGCCCAATGGTAAGCCAACGTAAATTGAACTGGTAAATCATTATTCAAAGCTTTAAATAATTGTCTTTCCTGTTCCGCAAGTGCTGTACTGATAAAATCACAATTATTGAGACGGGCAAGCGGGCCGACTCGATACCAGCCTTTTTCCAGTCCCAGAGACTTTAGAAAGGGAAACTTCATAAAGCTCCATGATTCAATATGTTCGTTGAGCAAATTCAAATAATCGTCGGTATTCTGATGGTCAAATATAAGACTATCGTCAGCTGATTTTACCCTTAAGTCACCATCATAAAGCTCCAAAGCACCATCTGCACGAATCAAACTCATCATATTACTTTGAATATTTCCAAACTGTTGATGATAGGATGGATTTTGATTATAAATTGTCTTATATAATCCAATAGCTGAAATCGCCCACTCTACAATTTGATCGATATCTTTGAGCAGATAATCCCTTTCTTCTAAACTGAGCAATTTATTGACACCACCAGGAATCGCTCCTGTGCCATGAATTCTCTTTCCAGAGGTTATTTCAATAATCTGTTGACCATACTTACGCATTAAGACCCCCTGCTTTGCCAAATCAGGGTAATCTTCAATCACTCCAACAATATTTCTATGGCTGACTTTATCATCAAAACCAAAAAGCAGATCAGGTGAAGATAAATGGAAAAAATGTAAGGCATGGGATTGCAGTATCTGTCCAAAGTGCATTAATCGACGTATTTTTTCAGCTGAGGGAGTTAATTGTTTAACACCAACTAGCATATCAGCCGCCTTAGCTGCAGCCAGATGATGACTAACCGGGCAAATACCACATAGCCGTTGAACCAGTACAGGCACTTCCCAATATGGACGGCCCTGAATAAATTTTTCAAAACCGCGAAACTCTACAATATGTAAACGTGCCTGAGTAATTTCATATTGTTCATTTTGCTGTAAGGTTATTTTACCATGTCCTTCAACCCGACTGATGGGATCTATACAAATTCTAGTCATAACGAATATCCTGTATATTAACTTTTGGTTCACGCCCTTCCAGTAAGTCACTGATAAAGCTCCAAAGTATTTCTGCCGACGGTGGACAACCAGGAATGCTGTAATCGACTTTAACTACTTGATGTATGGGATAAACTTCATTTAATAGCATTGGTAATTCTTTGTCATGAGGAATACTGATATTATCCAGTCCCATACCATCTACATATGATTCTTCAAGACATTGCTGAAGAGTTAAATGATTGCGCATCGCCGGGACACCACCATTTAAAGCGCAGGCTCCAATAGCAATTAGTGTTTTACAGTGTTTACGAAATTCACGTAATACTTCAACATTTTCACTATTAGCGACAGCGCCTTCAACAATGCCAAAATCACAATCAGTCACTTTTTTTACATCAGTTAAAGGTGAGCGATCAAACTCAACCAGATCAACCAGATCAATGATTTTTTCATCGATATCGAGTAATGACATATGACAACCAAAACACCCGGCCAGTGAAGTCGTGGCAATTTTAAATTTCTCTGGTTTCATTCATCATGCCCTTCATTGATGGCGATAAGATCATATTTTCGTTTACCAATAGGTATTTTAAATCCCTGATGCTTAGGTAAAATCACACCGACCGGACAAATACTGGCAGCCTGGTCGTTTTTATCAAATCCACTGTTACCTAGAGTACCGTCTTCTGAATTGATGACTAATCTGGCTTTTGCTCCACGTCCGGAAATGGAGAATATTGATTTTTTATCAATATCACGACTAGCCCGAACACAGAGTTCACATAGGATACAACGATTAAAATCGAGTATAAAATCTGCATGAGAGGCATCTACTTTGCGGTCAGGAAACTGAAATGATAACGAAGGTGATAACATTCCACAGAATTCAGCAACTGATTGCAGACTACAGCTCCCGCTCTTTTCACAGGAAGGACAAACATGATTACCCTCAACAAAAAGCATCTCCAGTAACTGTTTACGTTGCAACTGTACTTCATCACTTATATTGATCACTTTCAGCCCTTCAGATACAGGGGTAGTACAGGCTGTACGATAATTTCCGTTAATCATAACAATGCATATTCTGCAGCTCCCATGAGGCTGGTAATCTTTATGAAAACATAAATGAGGAATATATATATCTGCTGCCTGCGCAGCCTGCATAATAGTTTGACCTTCAGTAAAGCTGATTTCCCGTTCATCAATCCAGAATGTAGGCATTACTCTTCCTCCAGACTTTCAGGTTGAGTTATTTGTAAAAACTCAGATGTGGCTGCTGTTAAGTCAAAATATTTTTCCCCTGAATTACTAGCCATTGAGTTCTTAAATAATTCCGGGCATTGCTCAAGCACATCTACAAATGCGTTGGGCACACTGCATCCAAGTCCACAAAAACAACTTTTAAGCATTAAGGCTGATATTTGATTTAATTGGTTTACATCGTCAGAACCGGCCTGTTTATTACAAAAACGATGCATAATATCGGCAATCAAAGTCGTACCAACACGACATGGCGTACAAAAACCACAACTTTCATGTTTAAAAAAATCGGCAAAGTTAGTCAACATATCAAGTAAATTTCTATGTGCGCCAATGACAATGAAAGAACCACCGGTAGGTAAATCTTCAAAGCTCATTTGACGGTCAAAATTTCTGGCTAATACCGTGTTTCCAGCCGCGCCGGCAATCTGTACCGCCTGAGTATCGATACCGCCACAATCTTCTACAATCTGAGCAAGAGTGACTCCAAAAGGATATTCATAAATACCCGGTTTTTCACAATCTCCGCTGATACTGAGTAATCGTGTTCCACTGGATTCTGTTGTACCGGATTTTCTGAACCATTCGCTTCCTTTTAAAAGAATTCGACTAACTGACCAGAATGTCTCCACATTATTGACTACTGTCGGCTGGTTCTTATAGCCATGTGTAACAGGAAATGGTGGTCTAATACGAGGTACGCCTCGTTTACCCTCCAGCGATTCAATTAAAGCGGATTCTTCTCCACAGATATATGCTCCAGCACCCAGATGGATTTCAATATCAAAATTAAAATTATTGTATCCATTGATTTTGTCGCCAAGTAAATTAGATTGCCGACGTAAATTTAGTATTTCATTGAGCGGTTCTAACAGATGAAGGTACTCACCACGTAAATAAATAAAACCTTTCTGAGCACCTATAACATAAGCACATATTGTCATTCCTTCAATAACGGAATGAGCTGAACTTGTTAATAAAACGCGATCTTTAAATGTACCTGGCTCTCCTTCATCGGCATTGCAGATTACATATCTTTTTTCAGCCTGACTATCCTTACAGTATTGCCATTTTTTAGCTGTATAAAAACCAGCACCACCTCGTCCTCTTAAGCCTGAATCCAGCAATACTTCTAATACTTTTTTTGCTCCAAGTTTATGCGCATTATCAATCCCGGTACCATCACCGGCTTTAAGTTTAAGCTGCACATCAATACGTCTTATATTATCTTCTATCTTAAATAATTCTTTTGGCCAGTTGGATACAGGTTCATTGTTATTGATTAAATTAGCGATTAATTCAATTCGATCGGAATCCAGTTTTGCTATAGCCAGCCCATTAACTAACATAGCAGGACCCTGATCACATAAACCTGTGCAGGAAGTAAAGTCTATTGACACATCGGAATTTTCAACAGCCTCAGTTAACTGTTCATATAGATTTTTATTCCCCAGCATCCTGTCAGTAATATTATCGCTAAATAGAACACGATATTTGCCCTGATAGTCGAAAGATAAAAAAGAATAAAAAGAAATGACAGATTCTATCTGAACGATTGAAATGTTTAATAGCTGATGTAACGCTTCAATTGCTTCAACCGGAATGCAGGCATACATGGCCTGAATGCGAATGAGATATTGAAGTAAATAAGAAGAATCAGGTCGGGCAGGAAGAATTTGCCTGACTCCATCCTGGATAGTAGTGGTGTTGCTAGCTTGCATTATTACTCTGATTTTATGCCGTCAGGTTGAACCTGAAAAATTCAGTTAAATCATGAAAAATAGTTAAACTTTCCTGTAATTACAGTGCTCCAGTATGCTGTCTATGAAACAATTAGAGCATCAATAAATATAAACAGCCTTCATACTCCCGGTTATCCTGTAGTTACAGAATAATCGTAAAATGTTGCTTCACAGCATCCAGATCAATCTGTAACTGAAGTGCCATCAACTCCTGGTACGTCTCTTTTTCACACTAAACTGATTTCCAGAGATCAGAAACCTTGTCATTTATAGGTCTATATATTTTATTTATACCTATGGATTATAGCTATTACGATCAATCTAGCAACAAACAAATCATACAATTTTAAAAATTGAGAAAGCATTCTATCCTCAACAGCTAAAGATAGTGCAAGAGCTAAATATCAACCTAATAGCGACCCTAATAGACCCCTTACAATTTTACGTCCTAAAGTACTACCCACTGATCTCATCGTACTTTTGAGCATGGCTTCAGCATAGGATTGTCGGGGTCGACCAGCGCTACGTCGAGGACGAGGTTGTCTTCTACGTGATTGACTGCCTTTTTGTTCTGCCAGTCTTTGCTTTTGCTGTCGTTTTCGTTCCTCAGTCTGACGTATTTGTTGCTGCTTTTGTTCTGCCCGCTGTTTTAATAATTCAAAAGCAGATTCCCTGTCCAGATCCTGGAAATAACGATTATATAAAGGTGAGCGTTTTATCATTTCCTGACGGGTATTATCATTAACAGGTCCAATTTGCGATTCGGGTGGCCGCATTAATGTTCTTTCAACAATACTGGGGGCTCCATCAGCCTGTAATGTTGACACCAGGGCTTCTCCAGTACCAAGTAAGCCTATCACCTGCTTGATATCAAGTTCAGGGTTGGGCCGAAATGTTTCTGCAACAATATTGACTGCTTTTTTATCCTTTGGCGTATAAGCTCTTAATGCATGTTGAATCCGTAATCCCAACTGACCAAGAATATCTTCAGGAATATCCAGTGGACTTTGAGTAACAAAGTAAATACCGACGCCTTTAGAACGAATCAATCTAACAATTTGCTCAATTTTCTCTACCAGCGCTTTTGAACTTTTGTCAAACAGCAAATGAGCCTCATCGAAAAAACAGACAAATCGAGGTTTGTCAGCATCACCAACTTCAGGCAGGTTTTCATATAAATCAGAAAGAAACCAGAGTAGAAAAGCCGCATACACTCGAGGAGAATGTGAACTTAAACGAGTAGCATCCAGTATATTAATCAACCCCAGTCCAGAAAAATCGGTGATCATGATATCTGCAAGATTCAGGGCAGGCTCGCCAAAGAATTGATCAGCACCCTGCTCTTCCAGTATTAATAATTTACGGATGATAGCAGCAACACTGCTGGAAGATATATTTCCATACTCAGACTTTAACTCACTGGCATTTTCTGTCATCCAGTTAAGCATAGATTTTAAGTCTTTTAAATCCAGCAATAATAAACCATCATCATCTGCCAGATCGAAGCAGGCATATAAAATACCTGATTGAGTATCATTTAACTGTAACAGGCTGGAGAGTAACAATGGCCCCATATCAGAGATGGTCACACGTAAGGGAAGTCCCTGTTTTTCAAAAACATCCCACAGAACAGCTGGTCGGGCTTTTTGCTGATAATTTTCAATTCCAATTGTCTGAATACGTTCATCAATTTTCGTATGAGGTTTCCCTGGCTGGGTTAAGCCAGAAAGATCCCCTTTTATATCTGTCACAAATACAGGTACACCAATACTTGAAAAACCTTCTGCAAGTATTTGTAAACTAACGGTTTTACCTGTTCCAGTTGCTCCTGATATTAATCCATGACGATTTGCCATACTGGCATCCAGATAAATCTGTTTAGTATCTGAACCACCAATTAGAATAGTTGATTGAGTCAATGGAATCCCCTTCATCATTGTTAATTTTCTGGCAGCATACAGTATGATCCCGCAAAAATCAGGTGAAAAAAATATTCAAATTCTGATTTCTATTTGACTGGTTTCCTTAACTGTTTCCATCGCAACAAGAGTACGGGAATCTCTTACTCCTGGCAGTGTATGAACAATTTCTCCCAATAGCTCGCGGTATGAATTCATATCAGCGATTCGAATTTTCAGTAGATAATCGAAATCACCAGAAACCAGATGACATTCCTGGATCTGAGGCCATTTTTTTACAGCTGAACGAAATTCATTAAATATATTACCAGAGGTATAGCTTAAACTAATCTCAGCAAATACGAGTAAGCCCGCATCCAGTTTTTCTGCTGATAAGCGTGTTTGATAACCGACTATTAAGCCTTCCCTTTCCAGGCGTTTAACTCGTTCCAGACATGGAGAAGTGCTTAATCCCACTTTATCAGCCAGATCGACATATGAGATACGCCCGTTGTTTTGTAAATGAAACAGAATGTTCCGATCAATGCGATCAAGCTTTCTATTTTTATCTTTTTCCATAATATTTACTGTAAATTAAAAAATTAACAATTTATTTTCTGGTAATTTTTGAAAAACAGCAACATTTATTTTTGTTTGTAACTTATTATTTCAACTTTACAAACAATCATAAATGAGATTTCGACATGCAAGTTTTAGTATTGGGTAGTGGAATAATCGGTACAACCTCTGCGTATTACCTGGCTCTACAGGGACACCAGGTACGAGTTATTGATAGACAACCCACATCAGGGTTAGAAACCAGCTTTGCTAATGCTGGACAAATATCACCGGGATATTCAGCACCCTGGGCTGCACCAGGAATTCCTTTTAAAGCAATGAAATGGATGTTATCCAGGCACAGTCCTCTAGTCATAAACCCAAAAATGGATTGGGCGAAAATTAAATTTATCGCCAGAATGATGAGCAACTGCACGGAGAAAAGTTATTCAATCAATAAAAGTCGTATGCTAAGACTTGCTGAATATAGCCGGTTATCTTTACAGAAACTGGAGAATGAACTGGAGCTAAACTATGATCAAAGAAGTCAGGGTACTTTACAGTTATTCAGAACACGTAAACAGGTTCTGGCTTCCGAAAAAGATATGGCCATACTGGATAAGCTACAAATGCCTTATGAATCACTTGATATTAATGCCTGTATCAATGCTGAACCTGCTCTGGAAGCAGTAAAACATAAATTTATCGGCGGTTTAAGACTACCGAATGATCAAACTGGTGACTGTTATCAATTGACTGAAGAATTGACTGAACGTTGTAAAAAGATGGGCGTTATTTTTGACTTTAATACAGAAATATCCTCATTGCGTATTGAAAATTCACAAATTCAATCGGTTATTACAAATAAAAAAGAATATACAGCAGATAAATATGTGATGGCGTTGGGAAGTTATTCCAATAAGTTGCTTAAAACCATTGGTATTGATAGCCCAGTTTATCCAGTTAAGGGATATTCAGTGACTTTACCCATAAATAATCCTCAGGAAGCGCCAGTATCCACTATCATGGATGAAACTTATAAAATAGCGCTCACACGTCTTGGCGACCGTATTCGTGTAGCCGGTACCGCTGAACTGGATGGTTACAATTTAAGTCTTAAAGAAAAACGTCGTCAAACACTGCGCTTTGTGGCTACCGATATTTTCCCTCATACAGCAGCTGTTAAAGAGGATGAATTCTGGACCGGTTTACGCCCTATGACACCAGATGGGACTCCGATTGTGGGAGAGACAGATATATCCAACCTCTATATGAATACGGGTCATGGCACACTAGGATGGACGATGAGCTTTGGTTCAGGACGTTTATTAGCTGATATCATCAGTGGTAATAAAACTTCAATAATATGTGATGATTTATCAATTAGGCGTTATAACAGTAAATTTAAAAAACAAAAAAGACTGAATCAATTGGTTCCTGTAAGTCAGTAATTATTAATTTTTATTAAGTGCCTGGAAATTTTTCCTGGAATTTGATTAGTAACTATATTTTTAATGCTTGATTTTGACTACTGTGCCATATCATAATCAAAAAATGACATGTATCAGAATTGATCCATGTCATCGTTCACAATTTAAAAGTCGAACTATAATTAACTGTTAAAATTATATTACTCAAAGGAAAAATTATGTTGGTAGAAGATATCATGACCACCTCATTAAAAACGGTCAACCCTGATACACCTATGGCCCAGGTCGTCAGTATGATGTGCCTTTATCGCCTGAGCGGTATTCCGGTTGTCGAAGATGATAATAAACTGGTCGGTTTTATTTCAGAACGTGATGTTCTTGGTCCAATGTTCCCCAGTATTGAAGATATGATGGAAGGTTTAGCATCTATCGACATGACCGCAGCACTTGATAAATACACTGATGTGGTTGGTATGAAGGTGGCTGACTTAATGACACCAACAGTTATTACAGTTACTCCTGATCTGGAAATATTAAAAGCTGCCTCAAGAATGGTGGGTAATAAATTTAGACGTATTCCAGTTGCAGTTGGTGATCGGCTTCTCGGGATGCTTAGTTTGGGTGATGTACATAAATCCATTTACCTTGAGCATGTCAAAATAAAAATGTCTTAAAGGATTGATCTTTGATGTGTTAATGGTTTAAAGCTGTTAGCACATAGCACTCGCTTGAAATCATTTATAAATAAAGGGGTATGTAATTGCCCCTTTATTTTATGAATGCCTTAATAATGGACGTAACATATCTTCAAGCCCATTTAATTTGACTTCATAAATCAATGCCATTTGTTGCCCTAGTTTACCAGGAGGAAACCCCTTTTTATTAAACCACACCAGATAGGGCTCTGGTAATTCAAGTAATTTTCGTCCGGCATATTTACCAAATGGCATTGTCTGGTTAATCGCCTCTAATAACTTTTCCTGATCCATAAACTTTATCCTGGATTCCGCAGTTGACCACTCGCAATAGAGGTTAACCCACTGCTTCATAAACCATTACAGTTGATGTGAATAATCCTGGAATAATCACCCAATCGGTGCATCCCGCTACGAACTGAATTGCGTCGTATCACTTCGTTGTAACGCCTTGATCTACACCACCTCAAACGCACAATCAACCTGGAAAATCAGTTCAGCGTGAAAAAGATGCGCTACCCTAGAAAAATCAGTTAAATCATGAAAGTCTACGTAACAGCTTAATGCAGCTGATAAAATCAAAAACACACTCTTCACCAATCAGCTGACTACGGTGTTTTTGATTTGCCGGCAATTGCTCCTGCATTGCTCTAACTACAGCCATCCCTGGCTTAGACCAGGCATATCAATCTGTTACGCATCTTTTTCACGCTCAACTGATTTTTCCAGGGTTACAGGTTGATTATATCAGGTTCGACTCGTCCAACTGCGGATTCCAGGTTAAACAGACTGTTCTACTCTATTACGACCATTTTCTTTTGCTTTATAAAGAGCTTGATCTGCTCGACTGATCAAGTCAGTTGGAAGCTCACCTTTTTGATACTGGCTGATACCGAGAGATATGGTTATGCGACCATAATTACTATTTTTACTATGATCAGTTAAATCTTTTTTTGAAATAGCCTGACGAACATGTTCCGCAACAATTTCAGCACCTTCCATCTCAGTCTCTGGCAGTAAAATCACAAATTCTTCACCACCAAATCGAGCGGTCATATCCATACCTTTTACACAGGACTTAATTGTTTTACCGACATAACGGAGCACTTTATCTCCAACTAAATGTCCATATGTATCATTGAATTTTTTGAAGTAATCAATATCTGCAATAACAAGGCAAAACGGTATGTCTTCTTCAGAGTTTTGCTGTAATAGCTTTTCTAACATTCCATCAAAGGCCCTACGATTAGCAAGTCCGGTTAAAGCATCTGTTAATGACTCTTCTCGGACCTGTTCAAGTTGTTGTCGCAGTAATTGCACTTCATCCATCATACTGGATAGTTTATTATCTAAATTACGCTGACTGGTTTCAGTTGACTGGGTGTCTACTACGACTTTTCTGGTTTCATCATCCAGCTGATTTTTTTCCAGGGGTGTTGATAAAATTTCAACATAGTGAGATAGAGAGCTTAAGTATTGATTAAGTTCCTGACTTGAAATGAGATACTCATCCTGCAAAGTATTCATAATACTCTGCAATTTCATGCGAACTGTATTAATCGCATTCGTATCATCTCGTGAAATATATTGTTGATATATTTCCAGTAATTTTTTTTCTGTAATGCTGGAAGACTGATCGATAATATTGTCTATGGCTTTTTTCAAAGCCACATTACCAGCTGAAATATATTCATAACCTATCAGGTAATTTATAGGAGATGCGGGTATCTGATATTTTGAAAGGAATGGAAGCACCAGACGTAAATACTCTGAAGCCTGCATAAAATCATCTTTATAAATATTATTTTGTATCATTTTAAATTATCGATAAGATAAAGTTCTTTAAAAATAAAATGGTCATTTACCAGTTATTTAAATCTGAAATAGTCAGTTAAGTTAGAAAAAGATGTGTGACAGATTGATATTATCGGCTACATGTAAGATGTTACACGTACAACTAGCACCAAAGCTGGAAATACAGTGAATATCCGGTACTGTTAACTGTCATTCATGATTCAATCAATTTTTCCAGTTTGTAGAACTGGTTTCAACAAAATATCTGCTGTTATAATATTGCTATTATTATTTGAGCGGCAATTATTTTCTACTTTTATTTCTTTTTTTCTTTTTATGTTTTTTAACGGCCTTTCCAGAAGCTTTCTGTTTTTTAGGTCCATGGTAAAACCCTTCAAGACCTGCTATTTTTCGGCGTTCAAATTTATGTTTGAGATAACGCTCTATACCTGCCATTAAATTGAATTCAGGTGCTATAACCAGAGAAATTGCCAGACCTTTCGCCCCGGCTCTACCAGTTCGACCTATGCGATGCACATAGAGTTCTCCTCGTCGCGGCATATCGAAATTAATAACCAGATCCATACCTTCTACATCCAGTCCTCGAGAAGCTATATCAGTAGCAATAATTACTTTGATCTGATTACGCCTTAACTTACTCATGGCTAAATTTCGTTGTTTTTGATCTCTTCCACCATGCAGGATTCCAGCACTAATTTCCTTCTGTCGCATTAACCGGTCAATTTGTTCTGCCTGTTCTCTGGAGTTACAGAAAACCAGGCCGTGCTGGAAATTTTCATTCTGTAATAACCACACCAGTAGTTTAAATTTATGAGCTTTATCATCTGCAAAAATAATTTGCTCCTGGATTAACTGATGTTTATCAGTTAACTGATTGAGCTCGATTACTCTAGGTTCAATGAGTAATTTATTAGCCAGTCCACGTAAGTGTTTACTGGCTAAGCTTGCAGAATAAAGCTGCGTTTGTAATCTATTAAAACAATGATCAGCTATAGCCATAATTTCATCACTAAAACCCATGTCTAACAGGCGATCTGCTTCATCCAGAATGAGTACTTCAACAGAGCCGAGATCGATTTCATCATTAGCCAGCAATCCAGATAAACGCCCTGGTGTTGCAACAAGGAACTGAGGGGGATGGGCAATTATTTCCTGTTGAACTTTCAGATCAGTCCCTCCACCGATATGTCCAAGTTTTATATTGGTAAATCTAGCCAGTTGTTTCGCCTGTTTTAATACCTGTTGAGCTAATTCTCTAGTAGGTACTAAAACCAAAGCCAAAATTTCTCGACGAGATTGCGGTAATAATTTTTCAAAAGTTGGTAACAGGTAAGCACAGGTTTTACCACTTCCGGTTTCAGCACTTACAAACAGATCTTCACCATCAAGAGCTGGCTCCAGTGTCGCCTGTTGAACCTCAGTAGGGTTTTCAAAACCAGCTTCTTGGATAGCCTGATTTAAGCTGTCGTCTAAATCATCAAACACAGTATAGTGACCATAGTTGCACAATAATTAAATTTTCAAGCGTATTAATATTCTCTGTTGTCACTTTTGCAAAACCCAATAATTAAGACTGAGATTGCTGGCTGGCAAGATAATCTTCATAGCCACCCTGGTAATCCACAAACTTTCGACCTTTTATTTCAATAATACGGGTTGCTAGAGATGAAACAAACTCACGATCATGACTAACGAAAATAAGTGTTCCTTCATAATGTTCCAAAGCCATATTGAGAGCTTCTATTGATTCCATATCCAGGTGATTGGTTGGTTCATCCATCAATAGTATATTTGTTTCGAGCATCATTAATTTGCCAAATAACAATCTATTTTTTTCACCACCAGAACAAACTTTAACTTTTTTATTAAAATCATCTCTGGAAAAAAGTAACCGACCTAAAGTAGATCTTACATCCTGTTCATCATGCTTTTCCTGTCGCCATTGCGCCATCCAGTCGAATAAATTGAGGTCATTATCAAAATCTTTCGTGCTGTCCTGTGGACAATAACCCAGAGTCGCATTCTCAGACCATTTAATCACACCCGTATTAGCGCTTAACTCACTCATCAAAAGGCGTAAAAATGTACTTTTACCTACACCATTTTCACCTATTACTGCAAGACGGCTACCAGCTTCAAGAATTAAGTCGCCATTTTCAAAAAGCACCTCATCGAACCCGTGACCAAGGTTCTCCAGAATGAGAGCCTGTCGATGCAGTTTTTTTGTTTGATTAAAGCGGATAAAAGGACTAACTCGACTGGATGGCTTAATATCATCAAGTTTAATTTTTTCCAGCTGTTTAGCTCGAGATGTTGCCTGTTTTGCTTTCGAAGCATTCGCTGAGAAACGACTAACAAATTGTTGAAGTTCAGCAATTTGAACTTTCTTCTTGGCATTATCAGCCTGTAAACGCTCCCTGGCCTGAGTAGATGCAGTCATAAAATCATCATAGTTACCTGGATAAATTCGTAACTCTCCATAATCGATATCAGCCATATGCGTACACACCGCATTTAAAAAATGTCTGTCATGAGAAATAATGATCATAGTGCTTTTACGATCATTAAGTACTGATTCCAACCAGCGAATAGTATTGATATCAAGGTTATTGGTTGGCTCGTCAAGCAATAGAATATCGGGATCGGAAAATAAAGCCTGAGCCAGTAAGACTCTTAATTTCCAGCCTGGAGCAACAGCACTCATTAAGCCATAATGTAACTCCTGAGCAATACCGGCATTCATTAGTAATTCTCCAGCCCTGCTTTCTGCACTATAACCATCCATTTCCGCATATTCTGTTTCCAGATCAGCCACTTTCATTCCATCAGCTTCAGACATTTCCGGTAAAGCATAGATTCGGTCGCGTTCGCGTTTTACTTCCCATAATTCAGGATATCCCATTATAACAGTGTTAATAACAGTATAATCTTCAAACGCAAATTGATCCTGAGAAAGAGAACCAACCCGCTCATCCGGACTAATTGATACAGAACCAGCAGAAGGTTCCAGTTCACCAGTCAGGATTTTCATAAAAGTAGACTTACCACAGCCATTAGCACCAATTAAACCATACCGGTTTCCTTCGCTAAATTTGACAGAAATATTTTCAAAAAGAGGTTTAGCAGCGAACTGCATAGTAATATTGGCGGTAGATATCAATGGAGTGTTCCTGAACGATCAAGGTTGGGGTATAGAAAGAGGCGTACTATAAAGATTTGCATCTAGTACGTCGAGTAAAGGCGTGTAATTTAACATAGAAAATACCGAAAAGTACTAAAAAAGGTGCAAACTCGTTTAATTAAAGTGACTCAATCATCTCGCTGATATTTGAATTAATGAAATAATTTTAAAATTAACTGTAAATCTTGAACCTGGAATCCGCTGTTGGACGAATTAATTGTGCGTTTGAAGTGGTGTAGATCAAGGCGTAACGACGCGCAATAGCCAGCTATTCCAGGGAATTACAACGAAAAGATACGCCGCCTCAAACCTGCAATTCAGTTCGTAGCGGGATGCACCGATTGGGTGATTTTTTCCAGGATTATACACATCAATTGTCATGGTTTATGAAACAGTGGATTAATCCCTATTGCGAGCGATCAACTGCGGAATCCAGATTGAACAGCTAACAATATTCCTGTCTTTCGACATATTCAAATAGTGGAATCTATAGAGTCAATAAGTATTTTTAATGACTGAAAACAGAGTAAATTTAGTAATACTCTATCTTTGATTTCAGCACATCAGGTAGTACAAATTTTAGATAGAAAAGTCACAATGGCGATTTAAAAACCATAATTAAATCATGGTAATAGAAAATAGAAACCTTCCAGCTCCGATGTAATTTTGACTTGCTTCTACAAGGTTGGTACCTTGATATATTCTTTATTTGCTTCCTTTTCAAGAAGAATAGTGATTTAGCTCTCAATTAGCAGGATTTATTAAAGATATATATTAAAAAAACGAGTGGTCTACTATAATCTTTATAAACTATAAAAAATACCTGAGCATATTAACAATGTTTAACCTATCGAAAAGTATAAAGTTAAGAATTCTTCTTGCATTACTACTTGTTTTTATTTTATTAATAATCTTAACAACAACTATAACAGCCAGTAATGAACGCGATATGGTTCTGGATTTAGCTGTTGATAAAACTTCTCAGATAGCAAACACTTATTTTGATAATGTTAATACAATGATGTTATCAGGCACTACTGCTCAACGCTCAGTATTAAGAGAAAAGTTACTGGCCGATGAAAATATTACTGCTGTTAAAATTATTCGTGGTGAAGCGGTTAGAAAAATATATGGAAACGGTAACCCCGAACAGATAGTTGAAGATGATCTTGATCGTGAAGGTTTAAAATCAAAAGAAACCTTGATTCACAAATTCGATAATGAAAACGGTCGATCTGTGACTGTAATAGTTCCTATGTATTCGTCAAAAAATTATAAAGGCACCAATTGTCTCATGTGCCATGTTACAGAAGAAGGTACTCTACTAGGGACTGTTCGTGTTGATTACTCTCTTGATAGCCTGGATAAAATTATCGATAAGAACTTATTGCATTTATCTTTAATCAATATTGGCTTACTGGTGGGCGGCCTTTTTGTCATTCTTTGGTACATTGGATATGTGGTACTTAATCCGCTGAATAAAATCCGGGATATTATGACCAAAAATACTGAAACTCAGGATTTAACCACAATTATCCCAATAAAATCCAATGATGAAATCGGTCAGGTAGCTCAAGCCTTTAACCGATTACTGGAACATTTTTCAACTAGCCTGGGAAAAGTAAATAAAGCAGTATCTCAACTGGATATAAGTTCTACTTCGATTTCACAATCTGCAGAAAAAACTGCAGACGTCGCCAATCAACAACGCCATGAAACTGAATCAGTTGCTCAATCGATTATCCAGCTGGAGCAATCCGCAGAGGGTATAGGGATAACAGCTTCTAATGTCGAAGAAGCCTCCAGTCAGGCCAATAGCAGTGCTGCACAAGGCGCGGAAACAACTAATCTTGCTATTCAGGGTATTCTCAAACTGGTCACCCGAATTGAAAATGCATCTAAAGTTATCATTTCACTGGATCAGCAAAGTGAAGATATTGGAAGTGTTCTGGATGTCATCAAGGGAATAGCTGAACAAACCAATCTTTTGGCTTTAAATGCAGCTATCGAAGCCGCAAGGGCCGGTGAACAGGGTCGTGGATTTGCTGTTGTAGCAGACGAAGTTCGTACATTAGCGACCCGTTCGCATGAATCAACTCAACAGATTGAAAAAATCATTGAGCAATTACAATCAGGTGCAAAAGAAGCAGTTGAAGTAATGAGTCTGGCGAAAATTGATGCAGAAGAGCGCAAAGTTGAAGTCGAGTCAGCAGATGAAACTTTAAAAATGATTGCCGAGCGTATTGCCAATATCCACAATATGAATAAAGATATGAATAAAACTGTGGATCAGCAAACCGCAATCACCAAACAGGTTCAATCTAATATACTCAATATCACCAAGCTTTCAGAGAGTACGGCTACTGATGCCCAGAAAACTTCAGCTCAAGGTGAAGAAATTGTTCAACTGGCAAGTGATCTGAATAAATTATTAAACCAGTTTAAATTTTAATCTGTTACAGCTTATTAAAGGTTTTTGAGTTCAACCTGGATTCCGCAGTTGACCGCTAGCAATAGAGGTTAACCCACTGTGTCATAAACCATGACAGTTGATCTGAATAATCACCCAATCGATGAATCCCGCTACGAACTGAATTGCAGGTTTGAGGCGGTGTATCTCTTCGTTGTAACGCCCTGGAATAGCTGGCTATTCCGCGCGTTGTTAGGCCTTGATCTATACCACCTCAAACGCACAATCAACTCGTCCAACTACTGAATCCAGGTTCATCGTCACCGATGGCTAACGATTGACCCAGTCAATCCTCCCATCATCCTGTCTAATGGCTGTGGCTGTATGAACCTGATTATTTGACAAAGGATTTTGCTGTTCATCTATAAAAAGCAGTAAACTTTTTGTTACAACAGGAAAGGCTAACTCGGTCCAGGGTATGTCTTTTATTTCAAATAGTTCAGTCTCCAGACTTTCTATACCCGGATGAAAATCATCATTTAACAGTTCTCCCTTAAATATCATATATACCTGAGAGATATGTGGCAGACTAAAAACACCAAACAAGTCCAGTTGTTTAGCTGCGGCATTGGCCTCTTCCATAGATTCACGAGCTGCAGCTTCTGTGACTGTTTCACCATTTTCCATAAAACCAGCAGGTAAAGTCCACAAACCGTAACGTGGATTTATGGCACGTTTACATAATAATATTTTATTTTTTCTGGTCAGAATGGCGCCACATACATTATTAGGATTACTGTAATGTATCGTTCCACAATCATCACATACGAATCTTAAACGATTGTCACCCTGAGGAATTAACTGACTGACGGTGTGTCCGCAACTACTACAATATTTCATGAGTTTGCTTGATGATACTATCGACAGTCAGACAGGGCTGGCCGGTAATTTTTTGTAAAACTTCTGAAGGATTATCGGGATCTCCTAATTTATCCAGTACTAATAAGGCTCCGCTAAAGTCATCATCCTGTGTATATCCGTTATAAGTGATAACTGTGGTCAATCTGGCAGCTACAGAAGATTTAATACCATTAAATGAATCTTCAAATGCCACACAATGGCTCGCTGATAAATCCATTTTCTTTAATACATAGTCATAAATATCTGCGGCAGGTTTTTTATTAGCAACAATATCACCTGCAGCAATAACTTCGAACCAGTTTAGACTTTCTTTACCGAGTGAGTTTTCCAGTAATGCTGTGACATTTTGCGGAGTTGTTGTTGTCGCAATAGCAAGCCGAATTTCAGCTGCTCTTGCCTCTTCCAGTAAACGTCTAACCCCCGGACGTAAAGGAATGGCATTATTATTCAGCAAATTTACATAGTTTTCAGTTTTTTTAGCATGTAACGCTTTTATCATTTGCTGTAATTCAGGAAGATCCTTTTCCGGCTTATTATATTGCTCAACAAAATATTGCATACGTTCCTTACCACCAGTAACAGTCAGTAATTCACCATATGTCTCTTCATCCCAGAACCAGTCCAGCCCGGATTGTTCAAATGCCTGATTAAACGCTACCCGATGACCATCACGTTCAGTATCCGCAAGTGTACCGTCAACATCAAATATAAATGCTTTAATCATAGTTATTTTTTCCCGGGAACTTAATTACTTATTCTAATGGTCTCTGTGATAAGTCGTTTGACCTTTTCCATTCCTTTTTGCATGTGAGAGTCTATTTGATCCATACTAATTTGTGACCCGTTAATACCTGCAGCCCAGTTTGCCACTATTGAAATAGAAGCATACTCTATTGATAGTTCACGCGCGAGTGATGCTTCCGGCATACCCGTCATACCAACCAGATCACAACCATCACGGCCTAATCGGGTAATCTCTGCGGCTGATTCCAGGCGTGGTCCCTGAGTACAACCATACACAGCATTTTCTACCAGCCCCATATCCTCATTTCTGCCAGCCTGAATGATTGTCTGACGTAAAGATTCACTATATGGGAAAGTAAAATCAATATGCACTACACGGGTTAGATCCTCTGCATAGAAGGTATGTTCGCGCCCCCAGGTGTAATCGATAATTTGATCTGGAATGACCATATTCTCAGGCTTGCAATTATCGTTGAGAGAGCCAACAGCATTTACTGCCAAAATTTGTTCTACTCCAGCTTTTTTCAACATCCAGATATTTGCAAGGTAATTAATTCGGTGAGGTGGTAAACGATGTGTAAAGCCATGCCTCGCTAGAAATACAACTGATTTACCTTCAAGCTCGCCAAAAACTAAAGGACTTGAAGCTTCACCATAAGGCGTATTGATAATTTCCTGACGAATCATTTGAAAATCATCCATCATGGCGTATAAGCCTGTTCCACCTATTACAGCAATTTTTGCAGTCATAATTTTCGCCCTGATTTTTCTTCAGGAATAGCATGTATACCTGATAAATTTCTGAAATGACTTCGTAAATCCATTCCTGATCCATACACATAAACATCATCACATTCGAGTGCGACATAATCAGCTTTAATATCAGCTTTTTTACGTTGATGAGTTTTTCGAATTAAAAACACACTGGTACAATTTTTAGCACCCTGCTTCATACAATAAGATTTTACTTCTTCCAGTGTATAACCCTGATCAAAAATATCATCTACGATCAGAATATGACGACCTTTCAGATCATTCTGAGGGTAAGCTTTCCATAACACATCTCTGCCTAGTGTCGCTAAACGATGTCGGGTGGCATGAACATAATCAACTGTTAAAGGAAAATCAAGAAACCTCATCAATTGTCCAGTCATAAACAAACCACCATTCATGACACATAACAATATAGGATTTTGATCTTCAAAATCAGTGGTAATCTTACTGGCAAGATTTAATATGGCCTGCTCTACCTGTTGTGCATCAAATAATAGTTTTGACTCTTTATGTACATTTAAGGCTTGTTCAATTTGCATAAATAGAACTCTTTAAAAGGTAAAATATTCAGGCTTGATCGTTATCATGCAGGTAAATCTCTGCAACCTGTTTTTCAATTAAAACATAGGTCGTTAATTATAAGTTGGATCAAAAAGGTCTTCACTCATTGTCAATTCTGACTCATGCATAAAAGCCCCTAATTGCTGTACACTTTCTAACCACTGTTTTGTTTTAAATAAATTTTTATGCTGTTTAGGCGGACGACCATGTAGCCTGACCAGCCTAAGTTGAGAGACAGGGTTATTATAATCCGCTAAATAGTCCAGTACTTCATCAGCACCCTGAGGATTATTACATACCAACAACATATCACAACCTGCCTGTAGAGATATTTTTGCACGTTCAGCATAACCGCCCACTGTGGCTGCCCCTCCCATACTCAAATCATCACTAAATACAGTCCCATCAAAATTTAACTGTTCACGTAAAACTTTTTGAATCCAGAATGAAGAATATCCAGCAGGTAAATCATCAACCTGCTCATATATAACATGGGCCATCATAATTCCAGTTAAATGTGTTTTTATCACTCGCCTAAAAGTTTGTAAATCATGTGATTCTATCGTGCTAAAAGCGCGCTTATCGAACGGCATGACATGATGAGAGTCTCCCTCAACAGAACCATGTCCGGGAAAATGTTTTCCAACTGCCTCCATTCCCGCCTGCTGCATCCCTCTTATAAAGGCATTCGCCAATCGAATAATGGCTTCCGGATCTGTATGAAAAGCTCGATCTCCAATCACCGTACTAATTTTATGCCCCAGGTCAAGGACAGGAGAAAAGCTTAAATCAATCCCATAAAATAATAATTCTGCAGCAGCTATCCATCCTGTTTGTTCAGTCAGTTTAAGTGCTTTGTATGGATTTTTATCATAATAATCTCCCAGTAAACCCATTGCAGGAAGTTGTTGAAATCCATCACGAAACCTTTGTACACGTCCACCTTCCTGATCAGCAGCTACAATTAGTCGAGGGTTACGAATTGAGTGTATTTCATCTACCAGTGCTTTTAGTTGTTGCGGAGATTCATAATTACGTGAAAATAGAATGACACCTCCTGTTTGTGGATGCAATAAGCGTTTACGATCAATATCTGTCAGGGCCACTCCTTCAATATCCAGCATTACAGGTCCCAGACTCATCATAGCTTCTCCAGTAAAACGACGGCATGTACTGCAATTCCTTCCTGTCGACCACAATAGCCAAGCTGTTCTGTTGTAGTAGCTTTTATGTTTATCCGGGATAACTCACATTTTAAAACATCAGCTAATGTCTTTTTCATTAAGTTCAGATGAGGAGACATTTTTGGTGCTTGAGCAATAATAGTCATGTCAGCATTACCAATATTTAATCCCTGAAGATTTATCATCTTATATATTTCATGTAAAAAAACACGGCTATCCTTATCTTTATACTGATCATCAGTGTCAGGAAAATGTTGCCCGATATCACCCAGTCCGGCAGCACCCAAAATAGCATCACAAAGCGCATGAATTAAAACATCACCATCAGAGTGAGCCTTAAAAGATTTATCAAAAGGTATTTTCACGCCGCCAAGAGTTATCACATCACCCTCGCAAAAAGCATGAACATCAAATCCGTGACCTATTCTAACCATTGAAGACATAGAAGCTGTTTAGTAAGTTAGTGGATCAGCATTATAACGTTCTTTGCAATCGGCAGAAATAGTTTAATCACTAAATACTTTTTATAACCTTAAGGTTAATTTAAGACTCGCTAACTACACTTATCTCATTAATTCAAAATGAGAAATTCTTATGAAATTTATACAGCTTTGCATTATTGTATGCACTCTTATGTTCAACAGCCTGGCCAGTGCAGCTGTTACAGAAGCTCCAGCGATCAAACTACCTACTGTTTCTGGCGAGTTTGATCTGGCTAAACTTCAGGGTAAGGTCGTTTATCTCGATTTTTGGGCATCCTGGTGTAGCCCCTGTAGAAAATCTTTTCCATGGATGAATAAAATGATGACGACTTATAAAAAACAGGGATTTGAAGTTGTTGCTGTAAATCTGGATAAAGAAAGAAAACTGGCTGACGAGTTTTTACAAAAAGTTGACGCTCACTTTACTGTTGCTTTTGATCCTGCAGGAGATTCAGCTAAAGCTTATAAATTAAGAGGAATGCCTAGTAGTTACCTGATCGGACGTGATGGTAAACTTTATGCTTCACACATTGGTTTTCGAGAAAAAGATAAACCAAAAATGGAACAGGCTATTATACAGTTACTTAAACAATAGATTTGGTGTATGTAATGAAAAAAATTACTTTAATAGCTGTACTGATAGGAATCACCGGATCAGGATGCTCCAGCATGGGTGTACAACCCTGGGAGCGAGACCTTTTAGCTAAAAAATCTATGAAACTTAATCAGGACTATTTTGATAACTTTTATGATGAACATATTTATTTTAGTAAAGAAGCCAGCTCTGGTGGACAAGGCGTTGGTGGAGGCGGTTGCGGATGCAATTAAAAAATATTAAAGGCCAGATGAGTCTGGCTGCAGGTGTATTATTGCAAGTTGGTAGTCCTTCTACTCAGGCTGCTAATAATGAATGGGATGTCGATTCTGCTGTTTTAATCTACAGTGAGGGCAACAGCAGAGTATCAGCAATAGAACCTGCAATTTATGCTGGACGGGAACTTGAAAATGGAGACCGGCTTGACCTCAGATTAGTCATTGATGCTTTAACCGGAGCCTCACCTAATGGCGCTCATGCAACTTCAGAAGCTCAGACATTTACCACACCATCAGGTAAAGGTAGTTACACTGCCAAGGCTGGAGAAACACCACTGGATGATACTTTTCATGATACCAGAGTTGCTATGGCTGCAGACTGGACGATGGAACTTAATCGCTTATCAAAATTAACCCTTGGAGCCAATTTATCAAATGAATTTGATTACACGTCTCTAGGACTCAGTGGGACTTTTGCACATGATTTTAATAATCGAAACACGACACTGACAACAGGCCTGGCCATTAATGGCGACATCATTAGACCTATTGGTAGTATTCCAGCTGAGTTTCAACCCATGGTTGTTGAAAATGGTTCAAAGAACAGAGGTAGCTCAACTGAAAATAAAACCATCACAGACTTTTTAATTGGCGTAACTCAGGTTGTTGATAGAAAAACGATTGTGCAAATTAATTATACACTTGGCTTAACCAGCGGTTACCAGAATGATCCTTTCAAAATCCTCAGCGTGGTTGATGAGAATGGAGCACTTGCCTCTACAGGTATTTTTTCAGCTTCAACCGGTAACCTGCCCTATGTCTATGAAAAAAGACCGGATTCCAGGCAAAAGAATAGTCTTTACTTTAAAACAGTGCATCACCTGGAAGAAGATGTTATCAACTTCTCATACCGTTATTACTGGGATGACTGGGGCATAAATTCACATACATTTGATTTAAAATACCGTTATCAAATGACTGAAAGTTATTTACAACCTCATGTCAGGTACTATATGCAAACAGCGGCAGATTTTCACAGGCATAATCTTGCACAAGGTACTGATATTGATGCAAGCGGAAATGTTCTGGTTGATTATGCAAGTAATGATTATCGACTAGCTGAATCAGATACATTAACCTTAGGTTTGAAATATGGTATACCGACTGGAGAAAATAGTGAGTTTTCTATGCGTGCAGAAATCATTAGTCAAACTATAACAGAAAATAATGTGCCTGTTGGTGAAGAAACTCCGGATTTAGATGCCATTGTTTTACAGGTGAATTATTCCTTTTTATGGTAGTGAGTACTTATAGTAGGTAATCTTTACATTTGGGCCTCTATTTGAGGCCTTTTTTTTAAATAATTTCTTTATATGACTGATTTAAAACTAATTAAAGAACAGGGCTTTTGGCGAGGAAGCTTTGCCGCTATGGCAAGCCCCTGCGAAGTTTTAATGGAAGTAGATAATCCTCAGCTGGCCAAAAATATTTTACAGGTCGTTGTCACTGAAGCCAGACGGATAGAATATAAATTCAGTCGCTATCGTAAAAATAATATAATCTCAAAAATTAATAATTCATCAGGAAAAACAATTGATGTTGATGATGAAACTGCCCGCCTGATTGATTTTTCAGCGAATCTCTATCAACTTAGCGAAGGCCTATTCGATATTACTTCCGGCGTTCTAAGAAAAGCCTGGAAATTCGATGGTAGTGATCGCTTACCGGATCAACAGACAATTGATAAACTTCTTACTGTCATCGGTTGGGACAAGATAAACTGGAATAACAATCAAATAACCCTGTTACCAGATATGCAAATAGATCTGGGTGGTGTTGGTAAAGAATACGCTGTAGATCGTAGTATTCAATTAGTTCGTCAAATGACCAGTGAAAGTGTATTAATAAATTTTGGAGGTGATCTGGCTACCACCTGTCCAAGACACAATAATGACTACTGGTCTGTGGGACGATTGATCACCGGTAATGACCGCAGTGTAGCGATGTTTCAATTGCGTAAAGGCGCTATAGCCACCAGTGGTGACGCACATCGATACCTGTTAAAAGATGGCATCAGATATAGCCATGTTCTCAATCCTAAAACAGGTTGGCCAGTGGCAGGTGCACCTCATACCATAAGTATCACAGCCCCTACCTGTCTTGAAGCAGGCATGTTATCGACGCTTGCAATGTTACAGGGAAATCAGGCTGAAGAATTTTTAAAATTACAGGAAATAGATTACTGGATTGATTAACCTGGATTGCGCAGTTGACCGCTCCGCATCGTTACGCCTTTACCTACACCACCTCAAACGTACAATTCAACTCGTCCAACTGCGGATTCCAGGAATAAAGAAAATAATCAGATTTATTTAAAAAAATACTGATCTGGAAATATCAGGATATATCTTATTTTTCTGCTTTAGTGAAATGATCAAACTTCCCGGTTTTCAGGAAAGCTATCGTTTGATTTGCAACATCCTCATCATCCTAGAAAAATCAGTTGAGCGTGAAAAAGATGCGTAACAGATTGATGTGCCTGGTAATATCAAAAACACCGTAGTCACCTGATTGGTGAAGAGTGTGTTTTTGATTTTATCAGGTGCATTAAGGTGTTACGTAGACTTTCATGAT
>JBNKKI010000098.1:0-6708 GCA_050291745.1 Gammaproteobacteria bacterium
TCCCGTCTCGCCCGAAGGGAAGCCCCCAAATCCCCCAATCCGGCGTTGCAGTTCTTGACAAGGGAGGCGCCATTGCCTGCGAACTGCGCCTTGTCTTGGGAAATTTGGGGGCTTCTATAATCTACATACAGTTTAGGACAGTACACTAGGCAGCGCGCTTTTACCATCGCTGTGGTAAATACTGGGTGAAATACAAAGGCATCACGATATTGGTGTGCTCTAACGCTGAAGAGCCTTGTGTACCCGTTAACTTAAAGGTTTTACTTGGAGTACATTTTTCAATGTAGGATGCCAGCGATTTTGCTCTTGTACGTTTACCACTTTTGACTTCAACAGGGACGATATCGCCTTCATCGGTTACCAAAATAAATTCGATTTCGGCGCGAGCGTCATTCCATGAATAGCTTGGGTTAACGCCAATGGCAGTGAGCTCTTGCTGCACAAAGTTTTCTGCAATGTAACCTTTATATTCATAGTTTTGCTGCTTAAGCTCTTTATAACTACTGCCTAGCATATGATTGAGCAGGCCCACATCAAACAGAAACAGTTTAACCATATTTTCTTTTTTATAGGCCGCCAGCGGAGATTTCGGCAATCCTTCAACAGGGTAGTTTGGCAAAGCTAAGCGGCAGCAGTTAAGCCAATGGATCGCGGTTTCAAAATCGCTATAACGAGATTTACGCTCATGCACATGCTTAAATTTAAAGCGTTTAACGGACTCATCGCTCACAAGTGATAGCTGAGCTGGAATACTATTAAACACCGATTCAATCAGTGTGGCATCGACCTTGCCCGCGTACTTGCCAAAATCGCGGCGATAACCTTCAACTAAATCGGCATGAATTTTTGTCACTTTTTCAACACGCTCTAAAATGCTGAAATCTTTAAACCTATACCAGACTGAAACGGCTTCTGGCATACCACCGGTAAAAAAGTAGTCAGTGAGTTTATCCATCAATTTAGTATGAACTGCCGGTGTGCTCGACTGAGCTTCAAACGCCTTAATCAGCGCTTGCTCGTTTGATGCATAAATAAATTCCTGGAAGGTCAGTGGTCGTAAATTGTATTGTTCTACCTTGCCCACAGGAAAGGTGTTGAGCAAACCAATATTCGAACCGCTGGCTGCGACAAAATAGGACGGTGCTTTTTCGGCAAAATACTTAAGCGAAGTAACGGCACGTTCACATTCGCCAATTTCATCTAATATCAGCAAGTCGGTTTCTGGGTTGAACGCTTGGTTGGTTAACAACTCAATGTTCATTATTAGCTCGTCAGGTGACAGTGAGCCATCGAACGCCTCTTTGTAGGCAGGATTTTCAAGGAAGTCGATACGAAGGATGTTGGCAAAGGTGCTCCCAAACAACTCTTGCAGCAGATAGGTTTTACCTGTTTGTCTTGCGCCATCGATCAATAATGGCTTGCGCACAGATTGTTTTTTCCATGCTATTAAGGCGTTGAGTAAGTTACGCTGCATTGCCATTTCCCGCCGATTAAGATTGTTAACAGCCTATACTATAACTCAAATTTCACTTTTATGCGCATAAAAGTGCGTAATTTTACATTTTTACGCGCATAAAAGTGTAATAGCGTTTTAGTTTAGCAAGACTTTCCCTTTTGAGATGGCTTTTGGCACTTACCCCTTGGGCATTTGGGGCAGTATGGGCAAAGCCTTAGTTAACGCCACTTAGCCACACGCCAACCTGAGAAGTATCTTACCCACCATAAAGCGGTGGGTGTTAGTGAATTCCCATGGAACTTAGCGAACAATCAGCACATGAAAAAACCTTTAAAATCAACATTAAAAACACTTTTGTGGAAGAGTGCGAACATCATTCAATATTCTGCACCTGCTCGCGCATTTGCTCGATTAACACCTTAAGGTCAACCGCCAGGCGTGTGGTTTCCGCATCCTGTGATTTCGATGACAGGGTATTTGCTTCACGATTAAGTTCCTGCATTAAAAAATCGAGTCTGCGCCCTACCGCTTCATCCCTATCCAGCACCTGCTCTACTTCTGCGACATGAGCCACCAGTCTATCCAGTTCTTCTTCTACATCCAGTTTTTGCGCCAGCATCGCCAGTTCCTGTTCCAGTCGGCCGGAGTCAGATGATTCAGTCCAGTTAGCCAGTTTTTCCTGTAGTTGAGTCGTCCATTTATTGCGCATTGCTTCAAGAACCATCGGCCTTCTTGTTTGCAACTGCTTTACAATTTCCGTTACTTGCTGACAGCGGGAGGCAATCATTTCGTATAAAGCTTTCCCTTCACGCTCACGATTATCAACCAGTTGCTGTAGAGCCGGTGTTAAACTCTGTAATGCCAGCTCCTGCAGGGGTTTGAAATCTTTATCAGCTTCATCCACCACACCGGGCCAACGCAAAATATCTGAAACCGACAGGCTATGCCCTTCATGGACAATAGTTAAAACTTCACGCTCTACCTTGCGCAGGTTTTTAACCAGTTCAGCATTTAATCTTATCGAAGTCTGAATTTCCTTATTGAGTTTATAACGCAGGCTGATATCAATCTTGCCGCGTTTTAAGAATTTACCCAATTGTTGCCGAACTTCTGTTTCCAGTACTTTAAAATCTTCCGGCAATTTAAAGCCCGGCTCAAGATAACGGTGATTAACCGATTTTATTTCCCAGACAATTTCTCCATAATTATTGCTTTGCTGCTCACGAGAAAATGCCGTCATACTTTTTAACATAGCTGTATCCTTTGTTGAATCGCTGTATTCTACCTAATAGTAGAATTTTTGTATCTACTCAACGAAAATAATAATTTTCTGTTAAAAACCGGTATAATCCGCGCATTTTTTCAGGAACCTTATTATGAGACCTAGCGGTAGACAAACTGATCAACTCCGGGATATCAAAATCACCCGCAATTACACTATTCATGCGGAAGGCTCCGTTTTAATCGAGTGTGGTAATACCAAAGTTTTATGTAATGCCTCAGTCGAGGATCGCGTTCCCGGTTTTTTAAAGGGCAAAGGTTGCGGTTGGGTTACAGCTGAATATGGCATGTTACCTCGTTCAACATCGACTCGTATGCGTCGTGAAGCCAGTAGCGGTAAACAGGGCGGACGCACCATGGAAATTCAACGCCTGATCGGCCGATCTCTACGTGCCTGTGTCGATACTAAATTACTGGGTGAAAAAACTATTACGATTGATTGTGATGTAATCCAGGCTGATGGCGGCACACGTACTGCATCAATTTCCGGTGCTTTTGTTGCCTTATCAGATGCCATTCAAACATTACTTGATAGCGGTGATCTTAAGCAAAACCCAATCAAATGTCAGGTTGCTGCAATTTCAGTTGGTGTTTATGAAGGAAATCCTGTGCTGGATCTTGATTACCCTGAAGATTGTAGCGCTGAAACAGACATGAATGTCGTCATGGATAGCAATGGTGGTTTTATCGAAATTCAGGGAACCGCTGAAGGTGAGCCATTCAGTCAGCAAAACCTGACAGATATGCTGGCCCTGGCCAGCAAGGGCATTAATGAAATATTTAAATTTCAACGCGGAGAATAAACGATGCAAAAACTGGTTATAGCATCTGGCAATAAAGGAAAATTACGAGAATTATCAGCCTTACTCGAACCACTGGATTATGAAGTCCACACCCAGGCAGAATTCAATGTACCCGATGTGCCGGAAACAGGGACTACTTTCGTTGAGAATGCCATCATCAAAGCTCGTCATGCAGCTGAAATTACAGGTCTTGCTGCAGTCGCTGATGACTCAGGTATCGAGGTTGATGCCCTGAATGGCGCTCCCGGTGTTTACAGTGCACGTTTTTCAGAACCTGATGCAACCGATGATAAAAACAATGCCTTACTGATTGAGAAATTGAAGGATGTACCTGAACAGTTAAGAACAGCTCGTTATCGAGCTGTAATAGTTTATATGAAACATGCAAAAGATCCTTCTCCAATTATTTGTGAAGGCAGCTGGGAGGGTCATATTGTACTGGAACCCAAAGGCGAAGGCGGATTTGGATATGACCCTTATTTTTTCGTTCCAACTCATGGCTGTACCAGTGCTGAACTCTCTGCTGAAGTAAAAAATTCTTTGAGTCATCGTGGTCAGGCTTTAGCTGAGCTGGTCAAAAAACTCAGCCATTAATTATATTAAAGGCTAAACAGGTGATTTTTACAGGCAATCCTCCGTTAAGCCTTTACATACATATGCCCTGGTGTGAGCGAAAGTGCCCTTATTGTGACTTCAACTCTCACCAATCAGATAACTTTGATGAAATGGGTTATATCGATACTCTGATTGATGATTTGCAACAGGAACTACCATTAATCTGGGGCCGGCAAATTAGCAGTATATTTATTGGCGGTGGTACACCTTCATTATTTTCTGTTGAAGCAATACAGCAATTATTTTCAGATCTTCGATCTTTATTGAATTTTAATCCGTCAATAGAAATCAGTATGGAAGCTAATCCCGGTAGCGCTGATGAATCTCATTTCAGAGGTTATAGAGAAGCAGGTATTAACCGGCTATCGATTGGTATACAAAGCTTTGATAACAATAGTTTGCAGGCCATAGGACGCATTCATAATGGCGCGCAATCAACAGCTGCATTCAATAAAGCCCGCATGGCAGGTTTTGATAATATCAACCTCGATTTAATGTACGCCCTGCCCGGTCAGACACTGGATCAGGTCATGACGGATGTATCTCAGGCGATCAATCTTAAACCTGAGCATATTTCCCTGTACCAGTTAACCATAGAGCCAAACACACTCTTTCACAGCCATATGCCAGCCAATATAGCGGATGATGATCTTAGCTGGGATATGTTACAACAGGCTCAACAAGCTTTGTCTTCGGCGGGTTATCAGCAATATGAAATTTCTGCCTATGCTCAAAAAAACAAACAATGCCTGCACAATTTAAATTACTGGCAGTTTGGTGATTACCTCGGAATTGGAGCCGGTTCACATGGCAAAATAACACTCCCTGCTGAAAACCGCATTATTCGACGTACCCGCAGTCGACATCCTGAAAGCTATATGCAACAAAAAGGTCGCAATAGAATTACTGAAGAAAGAGAGCTGAATGAACAGGATCTCGCATTTGAATTTATGTTAAATGCTTTACGCCTGGTTGAGGGATTTGATATAGCCCTTTTCAGACAGCACTGTGGACTCTCCCCGCTTATACTGGATACTGCTATCCATCAGGCAATCGAACTCGAGCTTTTAACCGATACAGGGGGCCATTTGAAACCCACATCACTTGGTTTACAGTTTCATAATGATTTGCAGGCACTTTTTCTGGATATGGATACCTCTGTTGAACCCGAAGTAAATCTACATCTGTAAAGTCAGTTGAATTAAACAAAATTAATTTTCGAAAAATAAAGAAATCAGTTCTGATAAAAAATCAAGGAGAATTTTTTAGAATTCATTCATTTTTTTCATTTTTGAAATCTGTATTTTTTAGCTGAAAAATTATCCCAATAAATTATTTATTCACAGAAGTAAAGCTTAAAATCATAAAAATTCGATTGCTTTTATACACAGTTTTAAAAAACTGTTAATTTGTCAATACCAAAACTTAAAAAAAATTAAAATTCTTTTTAAGTTTATGTAAGTCATTGTTTTATATAGATAATTACTAAATGGTTAAAAAATGACTAATTTAACAAAAACCCAATAACCATAGGCTCTGGAGGACATCTTAAACGCCTTATTCACAGACTTATCCACAGCTTTTGTGGATAACAAACCTAAGCCTAAAAAGAACATGAATTTTGCGACTCTTCTTAAGAATTTACTTTAAGTTTGCGTTATAAGTTAAATCAGAGATAACTAATATTCCTTATTTTTTATTGTGGAATTTATTCCCAAAAAAATTAACATTTATATTTAAATTTTTTCTTCTACTAAAATATTACTTGCATTTTTATGAAAATGAAGGCAGAATTCGCGCCCTTTTAATCATCTGCCGAACTTAGAGATATGAAACAGGATATCCACCCACAATATAAAGATGTAGTGTTTCAGGACACTTCTTCTGAATTCGCAATTTTGACGCGTTCAACGCTGAGCAGCAAGGAAACTATCAAGTGGGAAGACGGTAATGAATACCCTCTGATCAAACTTGAAGTATCAAGCGCTTCTCATCCTTTTTACACCGGTAAACAGCATGTATTGCAGTCTGCCAAGCAGGTTGATAAATTCCGCGAGCGTTACGGAAAATAAGAAACACGCAAAAAGCTTTCCGAAAGGGTACCTGATGGTACCCTTTTTTTTGGCCTGAGATAGCCTGATACCGCCAAACCGGTATTATCGAAAAAGAAAAACTTAATTGGCTTACTGTAAATAATATTAACGCCGTTAACAGGCAAACTATTAAACCTGGAAAAATCAAAAACACCATTATCAGTTGATTGGTGATGAGCGTGATTTTGATTTTATCAGCTGCATTAAGCTGTTACCTGGACATTCATGATTAACTGATTTTTCCAGGTTCAAGTCGTTCAACTGCGGATTCTGCATATTCTGGCCCATTCTGATCACTAATTCCGGAACTTTCCGATCACCCCTACTGGTTTTATTCGATCACTGATTCTGGTTTTATCCGATCATTTTTTCCGGATTTCCAGAATCGGTGATCAGATAAAACCAGAATCCATCCTAACGCGTTGATTTAACTTAAATACTGCTACTCTCTCGACCTTTT
>JBNKKI010000099.1:0-7984 GCA_050291745.1 Gammaproteobacteria bacterium
CGTTTGAGGTGGTGTAGATCAAGGCGTAACGACGCGGAATAGCGAGCTATTCCAAGGAGTTACAACGAAGAGATACGCCGCCTCAAACGTGCAATTCAGTTCGTAGCGGGATTCACCAATTGGGTGATTATACACATCAACCGTAATCGTTTATGAAACAGTGGGTTAATCTCTATTGCGAGCGGTCAACTGCGGAATCTAGGTTCAATAGACTTCTTTTCATGAAACTGCTGTCTTGTGATGAATATAGAATCCTGTCAAGATCCATTAAGAGGGTAATTTTAAATAAAAGTTTTATTGCGGTTAAGATTAACAGAGAACTCATACTGAAATTAGATCATCGTTTGATACATTTTGTATGAGATCAGAGGGCAGGTAAATATGGCAGAAATGTCAGAGAGGATTAAGCTCTGCTGGCATAGATAATTTGATTGTTGAGGATGCGATATTACAATCACTTGCAAGTTTGCTACCTGTAACTGTTTTTGATGAAGAATCCTGATGAGAGTATTTTACAGAATGTCAGAGAGCTTGTGTCAGGATTAACGAAAGATATACCGGATAAGCCTTATTGCTAGAGTTTCAGTATTTTGTTGAATTATTTATATAACTCAAAATTAATAATAACGATAAATCTCTATTAAAAAGTGAATAATAAAAATGCAGTCTTTATTAAAAAAGCGCTATGGTCTCTTGCTATTTGTGTTAATGCTTACAGGTGTTGAAATATTCATCTGGTTTTATCTGCTTCAGGCAGGTGTCATACACAATTTGATACGGGTAGATGCCAGCCACGTTTCAATTTCAATTATTGTTATTTATAACCTGGCATCATTGATGTTTTTAGTGTCCAGTTTTACAACCAGTCAGCAATTTATGGGTCTCGATAACTTTGATGAGCCGCATAAAACTCCGCTATTGGATAGCTTCTTTTTTCAGATTAAAAATAAATCAATTGGTAATGAAAGTAAAAAAAATTTACTGGAAGTGCTTGATACTAGATTACGTAGTAAATATGCATTTGGATTTCTGGTTGCTGACTTAATGCTGAAGCTTGGAATTTTAGGAACTGTAATAGGGTTTATTATTATGCTGGGTTCCCTGTCTAATTTAAATAGTGTTGATATCACCGTTATGCAAACTCTTTTAGCCGAAATGAGTAGTGGTATGAAAGTGGCATTGTATACGACTTTAACAGGTATGCTGACAGGCATTGTTCTTAATATGAAGTTTAATTTACTCGATTGGTCTGTTGATCACCTGATGAATGATATAAAAGAACTAATCAGTAATTAACTGAAGATAACTACTTTTATGATACATAATAAGCAATTATCAGATCCATTTACCGACCTTTTGTTTAACACACTATTGGGATTTAGCTTATTGTTTTTCATTTCTATTATTTTTATGAATCCGATTGCAAAATTGGGAAATGTAAATTTAAAGGCTGAATTTATTATCACCGTGACCTGGCCGGATGATCAGCCGGATGATGTGGATGTTTGGGTGCAGGACCCAAATCAAAATTTACTATCCTATCGTTCCAGTAATGTCGGCTGGTTACATCTTGATCGGGATGACCAGGGCGATTTGAATGATTCTGTCATGATAGATGGCGTTGAAATGATATATCCGATAAATCAGGAAGTCGTTACGGTTCGCGGTATTGTTTCCGGGGAGTACATTGTTAATCTTCAGTATTATAAATCAACGAGCCAAATGCCTGTTACTGCTACAGTAAAAATAGATAAGGTAAATCCATCGTTAAAAACCGTCTATATTGATAAAGTGACGCTACAAAATGAAGATGATGAAGTGACGGTGCTTAGATTTAATCTTGATGCCAATGGAAATGTAGAGGAGATAAGTCATTTACCTAAAAAATTTACGAATTATGGACTGGAGCTTTTACAATGAATCTGGCTATCCTGGGATTAAGCAGTGGTTTTATACTGGTTTTAGTGTTTCTTTATTATCTGATAATAAAAACAGATTTAAGATTGAGCCTGAAATTTCTCAGTGTTTTTGTGGTAACAGGTTTTTATATTATTCAATATGAATCCTTACAGCAGATTACAGGTTGGCCCTCAACCGATGCTTTACCCGAAAAGTTTGTTTTACTAGCGACTGAAGTGCATGAACCTAATCAAAAAGAGGGTGAAAAGGGAGTGATGTACTGGTGGGTTAGAGATAGTGTCAATGAGGTGAAACCACCTAGAGTCTATCAATTACCTTATCAACCGGAGGTTTATAAGAAGACAGAACAGGTTATTGAAGAACAAAAAAGAGGGAGTCAGTATATCGGACGAACGATAAAAAGCGACTCATCGAATATTGCGGAAGGAGTGAATTTTGAAAAAATTAGTAAATCTGATCGATATAAAAAATAAAAGCAGGTAATCATACCTGCTCAATGATATAAATCGAAAACGAGTTGTTGACGTTGCAGTTCATGAGATAAATCATCATATAATTCGGTGATATTATCTAATTCCTGTGGTGACATGTCCTGCTGATTATTTTTTAGATATTCTTCGGTTTGTTCAAGAAATTTCTTGATATTTACTTCATTCATCATTGTATACTCATAATTAAAAAAGAAGATTTATATTATGCTTATCAATGTGACAATAAGATGACAAACAAATAACTTAGGTGATTGTAAATGGTGGATAATATTCATCTGGATAATGTAGATCTTGAACAGCTGGTTTTGCAGGAAAATATTCTAAGCGCGGTTGGTCTAAACTCTACAAAACTACAAATTGGCATTAAGGGCGATCCATCCATACGAGAAACAGCTATGGATCGTTGTCGTTACGAAAGTGAAATTGATCGTATATTTAACTCTATTGTACTGGTGCTGGAAGATTTATTAATCAATAGAGGGTTATTTCGTTTATTTATCGGTTTTAATAATAGTGAAATCAGGACAACATCCATTTTTGATCCCTTACGAGAGGAAATTCATGATGCTGCTTCATTTGTTTCAACTGACTATATTGATCGTCATTTTCCCCGTATACCATATAAAGAGAAAACTCGTGTCATGCGTAAACTATATGAAGCCCTGATTAAATCAGATCTATATACCTTTTTACCGAGACATTTACAAAACCTGACTACTCGACGTCATGAAAACTGGAAACCGATGAAAAAGAGTGAGGTAAGAAAAGTACTTCAAAGTTTGAATGTGTTGAGAAACTTACCTGAATATTATCTCAGAAATTTTTCCATATCTACTGTTCAATCAGTTGTACGCCTGCAATTTAATTGTGATGGTACTCAAATAATACATGCGAAGGACTTTGATACTTTTATCAGAGAAAACTTGCCTTAATTTATCCTGCTAAACAATAAGCCTATATGATTCATTATAAAATTAGTAGTACAAATCCAGCCGGACATTACTTAGATGTCAGTTTAACTATTTCCGATGTAGATTCATCCGGCCAGATATTACGCCTGCCTGCCTGGATTCCCGGTAGTTATATGATTCGGGATTTTGCCAGAAATATTGTGGAAATAAATGCTCACTGTTCTGGAAAACCGGTAAATTTAATTCAGCTTGATAAATCAAGCTGGAAGCTTGATGCCTGCTCAGAACCGGTGATTATAGATTATCGGGTTTATGCCTGGGATCTTTCTGTTCGTGCTGCACACCTTGATACAACACATGGTTTTTTCAATGGGACAAGTGTTTTCCTGGAAGTAGTGGGGCAGAGTGATAAGCCCTGTAAAGTAGAAGTAATCGCTCCTGATATTCCTCAATCTAAGAGTTGGCGTTTAGCGACAACTTTGAACCGTTCAGAAGGGGATGATTTTGAGTTTGGAGTTTTTCAGGCAAATAATTATCAGGAGTTAATCGATCATCCGTTTGAAATGGGGGATTTTACACAATTCTCATTTGAAGCCTGTGGCGTTCACCATGATGTGGTTTTAACCGGGCGTTTTTCTCTGGATGAAAAACGTTTGAAGGATGATCTCAAACAAATATGTGAACATCATATAAGTATGTTTGGAGAACCTGCTCCAATGTCGCGCTATCTGTTTCTGGTGATGGTGGTCGGAGATGGTTATGGAGGTCTGGAGCATAGAAGTAGCACAAGCCTTTTATGTACCAGATCCAGCTTACCTCATCCAGGGATGATAGAGTTAACTGAAGAGTATAAGAGTTTTCTAGGGTTATGTAGTCATGAATATTTTCATAGCTGGAATGTGAAGCGAATAAAACCGGCGGTATTCGATAATCCTGATTTATCTGAAGAGGTCTACACGCCGTTATTATGGGCATTTGAGGGCATAACTTCTTATTATGACGACCTTGCGTTACTGCGTTGTGGTCGAATTAGCATTGAAGATTACCTTGAATTATTGGGGCAGACAATTAGCAGGGTTCAACGGGGTGTAGGTCGTATCCGCCAGTCTGCAGCCGAATCAAGTTTTAATGCCTGGTCAAAATTTTATAAACAGGATGAAAATTCAGCCAATGCAATAGTCAGCTATTATGCAAAAGGTGCTCTGATAGCGCTTTGCATTGATCTGAAAATTAGACAGTTGACGAATCATGCGCAATCACTGGATGATGTAATGAGGGTTTTATGGGGTGATTATCTAAAATCAGGTCGGGGTATAGAGGATAATAAAATACAACAAATTATATCAACTGTTGCAGGGGCTGATATCAGTGAATTTCTTGATGAATTAATTAATAAACGAATAAGTTTGCCTTTAGAAGAACTATTAGAATTCATTTCCATAAGCTTGCAGTTTCGTGAATCAGCTGGTCAGCTTGATAAAGGGGGCAAAGAAATTAAAGAATTGCCCGCCTGTTCATTAGGTGTTGTGGTTAATGAATCTGAAGCCGGTTTACAGGTGGTATCGATAAAAGAAAATTCTGCTGCTCAACAGGCTGGTATATCAGCCGGAGATACGCTAATTGCGATAAATGGATTGAAAGTGAATATGAAATCTTATCAGCAGTGGTTGAAAGTTTCTGTTGTTGGCAGTAAACATCAGATAACTTCTTTCAGACGTGATGAATTAATGCATTTTGAAGTGGAATTACTGAAACCTGAGAAAGATACTGCCGTATTAAGGGTTATTGATTTATCCAGTCATTCATTAAATCACTGGTTGCAAAGTAGAAAACCTGAACAAAATTTATGAAATGACCGGTCTTGATGAAAAAAAGCTTTATACAGAGTTATCCCGGACTATCTATGATGCACCGTTAAATCTACTCTATTTGGAGAGTTGCGAGTCCACCAATATAGAATGTCGTCAACTGGCCCAACATAATTCGATTGTTATTGCAGAGTCTCAAACTGCTGGACGAGGTCGTCGGGGTAAAACCTGGCACTCACCCTTTTCGAAGAATATATATTGCTCTATCGGATTAGTTAAAAATATTAAGTCTAGTTATCTGGGATTAATTTCATTGCAGGTGGGCGTTAGTATAGTCACCGTTTTACGACAACAGGGTTTTAAGGATTCTGCCTTAAAATGGCCTAATGATATTTTACTGCAAGGTAAAAAACTGGGTGGAATTCTGATAGAAACAAAAATAATTGAACCAGATTTATTTTATCTTGTTATTGGTTTTGGTCTTAATGTGACTCTTGATGAACTGGATTTGCAGGAAATTGATCAGCCTGCTACAGGATTAAATCAGGTATCTGACAGGGTACCGGACAGGCAGCAATTAATTATTGATCTGGTATCCCAGATATCACAGGAAGTAATGGCTTTTGATCTTCACCAGACTGATTCACTTATTAAACGATTTAATGATTTTGATCTGCTTCGTGGTAAACAGGTACTGGTAAAGACTGATATTCAGGAAATATCAGGAAACTATCTTGGGATTCTAGAAACTGGTCAAATTCAAATAGATACAGGTTCAGATATTCAATCTTTTTCAGCGGCTGAAATATCGTTAAGAGGCCTTTGATTTGTTATTGATAGATAGTGGAAATAGTGCAGTCAAGTGCAGGTTGATTCAACAGGGTAAAGTAGAGAATAAAATTTTTCCCATGCATCAACACCGGGATTTAGCAGAATTTAATTTATATTTGAAATCCATATCGGTAAGTAAGGTTTACCTGGCCAGTGTTTCCGATGAAGCGTTGACTCGGCAATTAAAAGAAGCAATTAAAATTTATGCAAAAGTTAAAACACAGTCTATCAAAGCTTTAGCAGAACTAGGTGGATTAAAGAATAGTTATGATAACTATAGACTACTTGGCGTAGATAGATGGCTTACGCTAGTGGCTGCTTATGAAGAGCATAAAAGAGACAGTATTATTATAGATGCCGGCACCGCTATAAAAATTGAAGTTTTATCTGCTAATAAAGGTTATCTAGGAGGAGCAATTTTGCCGGGATTTAGAACACAAGTGGAACGCTTTAGGAAATTATTTCCTTCCATCAATTTTAATGACCCGGCAATTAAAGATATCACAAACCCTGGCAGGAGTACGCTTGACTGTTTATATTTACCTGGTTTTCCGGTGACTATAGAAATTATTACAGAAATTGTTGAGCGATGGGTTAAATTGTTGCAAAAACCTTACCAGGTGTTTATAACAGGGCAGGATGCAGAACGCATTGGCAAACATTTGAAGCTCGAATATACGCTCATACCAGATATGATATTTAAAGGTATGTTGAAACAAATTCAATTACAGGGATAATGTCATGCTCTTGATAGCTACTGGGCAGATTAGCAACAGGCTGAAAATAATAAATAAATCATGAAAGCTTTTTTTATTCTTTTACTACTGACCAATATTATCTTTGGGCTTGTGCAATGGTTATTTCCTTTTAATCAGGTAAAGCATCAGTCACAACCTCAATTGGCAACGGAAAGATTAAATTTGCTGGATGAAGATGAATCACAGTTTCAGCAGAATGCTGCAAGTGGAGTAACTGTCGGAGAGTCACTGAAAAGTGATAAAAACAATGATATACCCGCAACTCCTGATAAACTTTGTTATACCCTGGGGCCATTTAAAGAACAGCAGGTTTCTCAGGAAGTTGCATTAAAGTTCAAGCAAAATAAAATCCCTATCAGTTCCCGTTCCAGTCAGGAAAAAGAATATCGAGGCATGATGGTCTATGTGGATGGGCATGATTCAAGAAAGGCAGCCATAGAAACTGCAGAATCATTGGCTTCAAAGGGTATACGTGATTACATCATTGTAAATGAACCAGAAAGAGCTAATATCCTGTCTCTGGGGGTCTTCAGCCTGAAAAAGAATGCGGATAGGCGCTTGAAAAAAATTGAAAAACTGGGTTATCCGGTAAAATCAGAAGCACGCTATCGAAATAGAACGATTTACTGGCTTGATTACAGCGAATCTGAAACTGAAAACTTAACTCGTTTTATCGATATGCTTAAAGTTGAAAAAGGTATATCAAGAATTTCGAGAGAATGTGGCAAATAATTAAAAAATTGCATCAATTGTTATGTGAAAGGGGTTGATAACTTATAATAAACCCTCTAAAATCGCGTCTCGTTTTTAGCCTGATAACTTTCTTTCAGGTTTCTAATGCCGGTATAGCTCAGCTGGTAGAGCAACTGACTTGTAATCAGTAGGTCCCGTGTTCGATTCATGGTGCCGGCACCACTTAAATTAAAAAATGACTGTTTATCGAACAGTATATTTTATTCAAGTTCTATTTTTCTTCACATAGTAACAACTAATATAGATAATTTTTTCTATCGCATTTGAAATTTATCTGTATTCCTGTGTTCTTTCTTATAGTTGCTTGATTGGCGCAATAATCCTGGAAAAATCAGTTGAATCATGAAGTTCTACGTAACACCTTAATGCAGCTGATAAAATCAAAAACACAGTCTTCACCAATCAGCTGACTACGGTGTTTTTGATTTGCCGGCAATTGCTCCTGCATTGCTCTAACTACAGCCATCCCTGGTTTAGACCAGGTACATCAATCTGTTACGCATCTTTTTCAC
>JBNKKI010000100.1:0-6595 GCA_050291745.1 Gammaproteobacteria bacterium
AAAGGAGAATCGATGCGAAAAATAATGAATAAAATGACTGATTCCGATCACTGATACTGCTATTATCAGGCTCTTCGCGTTAGGCCTTCAGGTGATCGAATAAAACCGGAATGGGTGATCGGATTCGCCGGAATATGCAAGGCCACGTAAATAACATTGAAAAAAGTAAGTACCGCATTATATGTGGTAAAGATTTTAGCTTTATATGCCAAATAGACATTGAAAAATATTAGTGGCACTGAAATTAATGGTGACAATAGTAAAAAAAGCGACGATACGCCAACACCAAAAACCCTCCAATCTCCAATGGTATGAAATATGGTTAAGCAAATAAGTAGGAACAAAGTATAGCTAAATTGAAATTTTCTTTTCATTGATTTCCTTATACAACTAACGTTCAGCCATAGAGGCTCGCGCCACAGCACTCACCGAAGCGGCACACTTGTGCCGCGAGTCTTTTGAAGGCGCTTATTATGCATTTTACCATGGACAGCCATTACAGCCTTTGTTCCATGGTTTATTATACATTTCAAGGCGCTCTAATCTTTCGATTGTTAGAGATGCTAAGCAGGAATTCAGGTTAGTGTCAACGATTGAATCACCACTATCCCCTGAGTCAGAAAAATGGCAATCTGCATCTCTAAACTTTACCCAGATTCGTTGTGCTTTTTTTAAGTTATTTTTATCTTCGCCTCCGAGATATTCAATTAACCCTTTGTATTCCTTACTAAGTAAGTAATCACTTTCTTCGTAAGCATTATAAAAACAACTGGACAATTTTCGATAGCTTGAGAGTTCACCACAGCCTTTTATTAGCTCTTTCATTGATTTTGAATTTGATTCGGCCAATACATTTATTGGGTTTAACCTAGAAAAATCAGTTGAAACATGAAAGTCTACGTAACACCTTAATACACCTGATAAAATCAAAAACACACTCTTCACCAATCAGGTGACTACGGTGTTTTTGATTTGACCAGGTACATCAATCTGTTACGCATCTTTTTCACGCTCAACTGATTTTTCTAGGTTTAAGCCTGTAATAGTTAAAATCAAAATTATGTATTTCATATTTATTCCTTTTGATGCAACGCCCGCATCAGTGGACAACCGTAGTGGAGACCATTTTATGCAAAAATGACCAAAGGGAATGCATAAAAAGAGCGGAACGTAGGTTACTCCACTGCATGCGATTTTTATGCGATTTATAGCATTTTAATTGCTCTATTAATATTATACCTAGCAATGTTCTCGTACTTATCTTTAAAATAATCCAGGTTGTAAATGCTTGAATTATTTAGGAATGACTTTAGTATTTCCTTTCTTTTCTTTCGATAAATGAACGAAGGCACCATTTTGTATTCCTTACGCACGTTCCGTTCGAACTCATCATATACTTCAGGGGGCGCTCCGAGAATTGTAAGATCAATATCTACGATCAACTCTTGATCTTTATCTTGAGCTTCCCCGTTGTGCAGGGTAGCCATAATCAGACTATGTACGCGTTCCGCACCCTCCAGGTCATAGCCATTTGAAAGGGAAAACTCTTTAGCCCACTCTGCACTGTCAAGTTCATTTCTCTTTGAAAAAGGTTTGTAAATAGCATCATGAAACCAGATTGCAAGCTCCAGCTCGGCTGGTCGCGCTGCTAGATCTGCAACAGCATCGTAGTGCCCTAGCATTGCTTCTATATGTTTGACTGTATGGTAAAAGCGATGCTTCTCTGAATAAGCAACATAGAGAGCATCATAACAATCAAATGAAGCTTTAAATTCCAACACGCTCATCAGCACTACCCATCTATCCTTGTTCATCTTTCTACTCCAGGAGAATCGTCTTTTCTGAGGCTAATGACCTGGAGTATATTTTTACCTGCTAAAACTAAATATAACCAAGCCTTCTTCCATCTACGGAACAAAATTTCTGACTGAAAATGCTTTATTATGCATTATATTCAACCAACTCCTCTAAATTTGAGATAAATTTAGAGGGACTTAAGTTTTGAAGTAAATTTAAATCTGTCACACCAGTTTTGACCGCAATAAACTTAACTTGTGCTCTTTTAGCACATTCACCATCCGATACCGAATCACCAATATATATTGTTTTATTTTTTGATATTTTCGATTCCTTTACTGCTCTATTTAATCCTTCTGGGTCTGGTTTGTGATTTGTTACATTATCACCACCAATTATATTGTCTACTAAGTGAAAAATATTATCTCGTTGAAGTACCGCCTCGATTCTATATTTGTATTTTGTAGAAACTATTGAAATATAGTGACCAGAATTTTTTAGCTTTATAAACACAGGTTCTACCTCACTATATAGTTGAATCATATCAAGCATGACTTTATCAGCTTTTTCTTTAAATAAGTTTTCAAATTCCTTTAATTCTTGCTCATCAATACTTAAATCAAAACTTTTCAATGCATCTCGCAAACTTAATCCTATAGATTTACGAATTATTTCATCGGGTTGTTTTCTATAGCCAAGTTCTTTTAGAGCATAATTGAAACAAAGAATTACTCCTTCACTTGAGTCAGCTAATGTGTAATCAAAATCGAAAGAAAAGTGGAGCATCGACTTATGCATAACGCTCAGCTCACCGAGTAATTTTTGCTGGCGGCGGTTTTGCCTCGCAGTGTAAATGCGGTGACAGTAAAATTTTTCCGATGGAGCTGCTTGTTTACTGATGGGTTGATTTCACATGATTTTATTTCTTGCGCTATCTCTTTTGCCTGCCCAAAACCCCATACGGCCATGCCAAACAAAAACATTACCGCAGCTATTAATATAGCGCCATTTATTCTTGCGGCATTTCCATGTTTATACTTAGTTGGTTTAAATACCTTTTGCCCGGGTAACGGAAACTGGCCGACTTTAATGATCTTTATTGCTTTTACGCCTTCAAAACCAAATAGAAGAACAGCCAACGTAAAAGGCAAACCGACAAAAACACCATACATTATCAGATGTGTACCTGTGAGCGGACCATAGTAGATAAAGGTATCAGAGGCGCGTATTCTGTCCTCGATAGTTGAGTCGTAACCAACACCTTCAATAATCCAGGCATCTTTTTCTAGTAATTTATTATGTCGTTTAATAAATATTTCTTCGGAGATAGGCTGAAAATTTGCTTCCCAAATTAATTGGTCAAGATGATGGACAGGGAGTTTTGTTTGCTGACCCAGAGCAATAGCCAAAGTAGATTTTCCTGCTCCTCCGTTACCGATAATTGCCACTCGTTTCATTTTTTTCTTCAGCTGATTCTATTCATAAGAGCACATACCAACGCCCAGCATCAAAGGTGAGCGCCACAGCTCTCACCGAAGCGGAACCAACAGTGCCGAGTCCTTTAAAAGCCATAGTTATAACTGCTAATGTACATGTTGCCTTAGACCCTTGAAGCGGGTATGTTTTGGTTTTTTTACGATTCATGAAAACTACCGCTCTAGCCGAATAAAAGCAAGGGTTTCTTTTCGTAATCCGATTCTCTTTAACGGTTGACGATACTCCAATGCTTTTTTATTATCGAAACCGTTCTGGTTCATAGCTCGCAGATAATGATTATACCCGTATGCTTTTTACTGTTTGTTTTGAAACCTATATTTCAAAACCTGTGATTGTTTTTAATGGAACAACCTGACCAATTTTCTTTTTAGTTATAACGCTGCATTCAGTGGCTTGCCCGCTGAAATGACTGGTTATGGTATTGTGCGTTGTAACAAGACACTTGAAACTCCACTTAGCACCATAGCTGAAACAACAAGAAATAAAAAGCTAAGACCTACTAATTTTAAAGCGCCAGACCAGCCAATGCTTTCACCGTTTACTGATAGGCCTTTCTTGTTAAAAAACCAGCCGCCTATAATTAGAGTAACGACTAACCCAAGAATTACACCTGGTAACACTGGAATGTTTAAACCAGCAAAGTACGTAGCTGCTCGAATAAGAATACCTGTTATTATGAGTATAATTCCGAAAACAAAGCCATTTATCCATGTAATGTTTTTGTACCTAAAAATAACAGCCGACAGTTTTATATAGGCCCCAAATATTGATGGAACCACCAAAACAGAAACAAGAAGAGGAATCATTGAAAACGCTAAATTCATACTATTTCCTTAAATACTATAACGGCTAAAATTAACAGAACAGCGAAGTTGGTCGCGGCTTTTGCGACAGCAAAATGGCGTGCCAATTTTGCTGTTTCGAGTCCCTTGGAGGCCATTGTTATACACCACTGATTTGCTTACTCATAGTTAAATACAGAAAGACCAAAAATACAAAACCAAAGATAAGCCACAAATTTAAACCCGAAGCCTTGAGCCAGGAAACCACTCGTGAGCTCTTGATTTCGTCATAGCCAGAGATAAACCAGTTACGCGAAAGCATTAACCACCATGAAATATGCATGCCAATTGCGCCAATTGCAAAAAGTACGTTTGTGTAAATGCTCTTACCAAACTGTATCGACATGATGATAGAGCCAAAAGCAAAGGCGATTGATAAGGCAACGCCAAGAATTATGTTTTTCTTTTTCTCCTTTAGAGCAAAAGAAATTTTTAAATATAGTTTGGGGGTCATAATTTCCTTATTTATGTATAACAGTTTTATAACAGGAATCTGAAATAGTTGCACTAATCCGGATTCCGGTTTATTTTATAAGCTTAGTTTACAATTCACATATACTAATCAACCGACAATTGAGTTGTCAATGAACTCTTCCGACAGCGAAAAGCGCTTCTGGAACAATTACCTGGACCTACTTTCTCAGTACCAAATTAAGTTCGATTTATTCACATGGTATGTCCATCATTGTGAGACGTTTATCCGAACTATTCCGGAAACTCGGCTCAAACAACATACTTCTCAAACCGTCTCAAGCTACCTTGAGGCTCTGGTTAACACCTCTGATAAGACTGCCTGGCAAAAAAACAGGCTATCGAAGCATTGAGTTTTCTCTTTCTCAGCATTAAAGCTTCTCTACTCTCTCCAATCGATTGGGAGTACTGGAAAACTTCATGTAAGGACCTTTCGCCAGAACACGATACCTTTTATCGCTCAAACCATACGCTCAAGCCTTCCTTTTCACAATCTCAAGCTTCACTATCTACATACCCAGTTGAAAATCGGAGTAAATGCAATATTAACCCCACCCTTTATCGTAAAGGGTGGGGTTAAAAGGAATAGATATATTAATAGTGCTTGAGTGCAATACTCAGCAAAATAGACAAAAATCTATTTTCAATAGCCTAATACTTCTCCTCGCCTTATCGGGCTTGTCCAACAAACGGTTCAGATCGTAGCGGGATTCACCAATTGGGTGATTATACACATAAACTGTAATGGTTTATGAAACAGTGGGGTAACCTCTATTGTGAGCGGTCAACTGCGGAATCTAGGTTAATATAAATAGGGGGATTGATTTTGGACAAGTCTGCCTCCTGTACTATCGTCAGGTTGACCTCCGTAGGTACGTCTGAGAATATAAACCAATCAGGTTTAAATTGGAGATAGATATCATCTCCGTCTTTAGCTAGAAACTTAAATTCTTGTAGTGTTCGTCTATCATTGTTATCTAATATTTTTTCTACTTTAGGCAAACAAGCAACCCTATTTGAATAACATCTTTCTTTTTTTTTCGCCATATAGTTTATAGACACTTCACCTGCTATTAGCTCCCATCGTAAATAGCTATTCGGCTTAAGTAAGCCAATTAATTCTCCGTTTTGGAAAATGGCATAATCAACTAAATACTGAGCATATTTATCTTGTCTAAACAGCGTTACAACACCACTCGCACTATTAAGATCTGGAATAGGTACTATTTGTATCGCCCCCTGAATTGTTTCATAGTCACGAGTATTACTGACTAATGCGTTGGCAAATAGAAAATCTGTGCAACTGCTGATAAAGGGAATTTGAAGAAAAAGAAACAAGTACAGTATTACTTTTTTATTTCCCACAGTCATGCCACTACGACCTATTAAAATATAACTATTTAAAGAATAAGATGATTAATCGCTGGCATTACAATGCTGTACCTATAAGTTTGCTCTACTTGAATAATATCTATAAGCAGACGTTTTGCGACTTTACTAGTCGCAATCGCTGCTTCGTTATCCATAAAATCAGATATTGCATCTTTAATTTTATTCTGTTCTATGTAAATGAAAACACTTTCAGATGCAAAATGCGTTATCAAAGCTAGTCCAGCGGATTCTTGAATAGATGCCAAACTAAACTTAGAAATCGCGGTAGCAACAATACCAGCTTTATTTATTTCCCTAGCTAACCTGTCTAATGTAATTAGTAGTTGTGCTGTCATTAACTAATGAGGTGAAAGTCCTCTGTAGGAAGGTCACTATCCTTAGCAGCTTATACTGCTATTAGATGATAACTACTAGCGAATGGCAAGGGCTAATCCGTGAGGAAAGGTCTGAAGGACAGGTTTACGCTCCTGCCAAACCTGCATTTCCACCATCCCTGGCGGTCAAGCCGGACGCAAAACTGCGAGCTGATGAACAAGAACATCATATGAGGCGTAGTTCCAGGACTCCCGGTATACAGCAGGCGTTATCTAATGCTT
>JBNKKI010000101.1:0-48510 GCA_050291745.1 Gammaproteobacteria bacterium
GGTGGAAAAAGGCGCTCGCGATGTTCTGGCAAAAGCTTTTCAAGCTCATCGAATAGCAGGTCATCAGTGAGCAGGTTAAAAGCGGTCAAGCAATCAGTTTCAGTTCGCTGTGACCGTATAAAACGTTGTTGGGCTTGACGAATATTAGCGTTATGATATCGCATGTGACTGGTCCCTGATGTTGGTGGAAGGTTTGGCGATTTGAAGCCTAATATTACACCAGTCACTTTTATAAATTTTATCTATTATTTCAATTGCTTAGGCTTAAGTAAGTGCCATTCAACTCTGACCTTAAATAGTCGGTTTCTAAATGATCTATTATTTCTTTGGAAACATCATAAATTGCTTTTGAGAGTTTTTCGTAAAACTTGGTTTCACCTATCCACAATTCAAGATCATCACCCCTTTTAACGACGTGGACAGCGTCAAAACCTTTTACTGTCTCATTCACAGCGCTTTTGTAATATATTTTACTAACAGCGGGGAGCGTTTCATAAACCTGACGAATTGCGATATGCAATAGAACTTCACCGAATTCGCCTCTCATACCATATTTTTCAGTTTGATAGACAATTTTTGCTGCTTTCTTTGTCATCTTCAACGCGTTAGCGTGGCTTATTTCGCTTAATTCAGAATAGTCTAGGGCAAATTCTGGCAACCACTCCATAATATGATCTGCCAATTGATCATTTCTCCATTTCCCACGCTCAAAACCTGCACATAGAGCCAAGTCATCCCCTATGTCACCAATCTCATGAAGTATTACATTCAAAAACGCATCTGGGTGTTCCATAAGTTCTTATTCTATCCGTATATGATGGGCTATAGGGTAATGGTTAACGCCTGAGCTAAGCCGACACCCGCCGCCACAGACCTAAAACAAAACCAAAAAAGCCCGACGGCGGGTGGTCGGCCTTGAGCGACAAGTTATGCTTACTATCCATTGGGAGTTCAGAAAAGTTGGCCTCGTATTCTTTTGCCAAATTTTCATACTGTTTTCCTGATATAACAGCTTTTCCTGTCACATAAAATGACTTATCGCCAATTACAGTTACAAACCTAAGTACAGATTTTGTTTTAAATTTATTAATGGAATGTGCTGCAAAGTAATGATAGGCAACCTTTTCCCAAACCGTTATTAAAGCAGAGCAAACGTCTGTTAAGCTTTCATTGTTTTCAGTGGCTTCAAGGTCAATAACAAACATACAAGTTGGGTCATTGGATCTTGTTATTGAGCCAAATTTTAATTTTGAACTGCTATTGAAGTAGTGACAAATATCAATATCCATTCCGAGTAGATTATCTCCACTGCTTGGAGCCAAGCTGACTATAACTTTTTTTATTGTCTCTTCAATCATGAATTTTAAGCATAACATTGTAATTAACACGAAAAAAAATTCGCTGTATTTTTTCTATATATACGGACTAAAATTCGTAGTATTCGGATATTTAAGCAAAAAGAGCGAAAAATCTAATTTAGTCATATCCTACCGTTAATCCTGATGTAGCATATATTTGATTCCTGAAAAAACAGACCACAGCAGATTTTCACATACCATACCCGAGTATAGATCCTGTATACAACTAATTATTCTGGATTTTGCAATTGACCATTAATCTCTAATGTCAGCTATTGATTTACTAAACCTTTTATAGATTTAAACCTGGAAAAATCAGTTGAGCGTGAATAATCTCATTCCGGTCTACTACGGATTCCAGGTTTAATCATTAAACTTAATTTTTCCAGGTTCTTATTAATTTGACCTTTTAACTATCAGGATCATTTGTTTTTCATGCTAATATCGCGCTCTTTTAAGTCACTTCTATAGCAATAGAGAAATATGAATATCGATAATAAACCTCAGGTACGCATGACCGAATATAGCCACGGCTCCGGTTGTGGTTGTAAGATCGCGCCTAATTTACTTGAAGAAATCCTCAATAGCGGTTTTAACATTACACCTAACCCGAAATTACTGGTTGGCAATGATTCCAGCGATGATGCTGCTGCATTTGATCTGGATGATGGACGCTCGGTAATCAGCACGACCGATTTTTTTATGCCTATTGTTGATGATCCTTTTGAGTTTGGCCGTATTGCTGCTACTAATGCTATTAGTGATGTTTATGCGATGGGTGGTAGTCCTATGATGGCTATTGCTATATTCGGCTGGCCTATCGATAAACTGGGGCCTGAAGTTGCCAGCCTGGTTGTTGATGGCGGGAGAGCGGCTTGTGAGGATGCCGGAATTCCTTTGGCAGGTGGTCACTCTATCGATTCACCTGAACCAATCTTTGGTCTTGCTGTTACCGGTATAGTCGATAATAAAAATCTGAAGCAGAACAATACTGCTGTCGAGGATTGCAATTTATACCTTACTAAACCGATCGGTATTGGTATTTTAACCACTGCACTGAAACAAAAGAAACTGAAACCGGAACATCAACGTATTGCTCCAGATACCATGTGCCAACTCAATAAGGTGGGTGCTGCATTAGGCAAACTTGATGGCGTAAAAGCGATGACGGATGTCACCGGGTTTGGACTACTAGGACATTTACGTGAAATGTGTGATGGTAGTGGTGTTCGTGCTGAAATTAACTATGATGCTGTACCCAAACTCCTTCATGTAGAAGAATACCTGGAAATGGGTTGTTCACCCGGTGGTGCACAGCGTAATTTAGATAGCTATGGCCATAAAATAGGGCCCGTTGATGAAAAAAAACGCCAATTACTGTGTGATCCTCAGACTTCAGGTGGTTTATTAGTCGCTGTTGCTTCTGGTGCTGATGATGAATTCCTGGCTGTGACAAAAGCAGCCGGACTTTCTCTAAATCCAATCGGTAAACTATTAGCACCTAATGATGGGCCGTTAATCACAATAATTTAACCTGGAATCCAGGTTTAAGGAATAGTTCATTATCCTGTTGAATTATTTCAAGTTTTTGTAAACTGTCTCCGACGCAGGGGCCTGCTATACAAAGACCATCTTCGATATTAAACCTGGCATCATGCATGGCGCATTGTATTAATGCGCCATCCAGATCAAGAAATTGATGCTCAACCCAATCTAGTGGAGCACCTGTATGCGGACAATTATTTTTGTAGGCATAAAACTGTGCATCTTTTTGAACAATAAACCCTTCCAGTTTTTCATTACCGAGGTCAATACTAAAGCTTCTGCTACCCGGATCTGATATCTTTTCTGTGTGACAGATAAAAAGCCTGGTCATTATTTATACTTCATGCCTTTAAACTGGATTTTTTTTGCCGCTAACTGATTGGCGAAGACTAAAGCCGATTCAAAATCATCATTTTTATTTAATCGATGAATTAAAGCACCTATAAAACAGTCACCAGCACCTACTGTATCAACGACATTATTCACTTTTACTGCCTGTAATCTGATTATTCCCATCTGGTCTTTTGCAGTTACTCCTGAACTTCCCTGTGTACAGACAATATTTATATCTGGATTTATAGCCGTAAAGCTTTTAATACATTGCTGCGCATTTAGTTTTTTACTTTTTAAATATGCCTGTGAGACTATGACTATATTGACATATGGCAGTAAGTCTTCAATACCTTCACGAGGTTTTTCGATTTCCAGAGATATATTCTGATTAACTATTGCTCGATTAAGTAGATAGGACTTTATGGTGTCAATATTTCGTCCCTCAAAATGTAGCCATTGAAACTGCTGAACAGGGATATCCATTAATTCCTGTAAGCTTAGTTCAGGTAAATCTCGATGATGAACAATTGTGCGACTGCCATTCTGACTATTCAACCAGATTGAAGATTCAGGTGTAGAATAACCAGAATGTTGTGTACAGTGCGAGGTTGAAATTCCTTTGTTAGAAAGTTCCTGCAACATCCATTTAGCCGTCGAATCCTCGGCTAAACTGCTCACTATTTCAACGTCATCACCTAAACTGGCTAAAATTTGAGCTGTATTGCTGACATTACCACCCGCTACTTTCGTTTTTGACAGTACTCGAACCTCCTCATCCTGCTGTGGAAAACGATCTAACGCCCATATCTGGTCAACAACACAGTTTCCGACCAGTAAAATTTTTGATTCTTTCATGTGATAAAAAATTTTCGTGGTATATTAATTGTATTACTGGAAACTTAAAAAAATAATTCTACACTACTATAAGAACCCTCCATATATTCTTATTGGGTTTCAGTACAAATATCTTTTTCTTCAGGGTTAATATACGTGTCAGACGATAAAGACTGGAAAGTCAAATATTTCAGTAGTTTAAAGCAGCTTGAGGACATGGAGACAACCTGGTACAAGCTCGAAAAACTATTGCGTAAAGCTATATCCCGTCTGGCAATAGCTGCTAAAGGTATTAATGATGAACTGGATGCACTATTACAGAAAATTCAAAAAAGTTCGCGTGATAAAAATGATGAAGCTCTCGATTTAAACCTGGAACAATTATCTGTATTACTGGCTAAGCTGGATGATACTCTTCCTGTACAACCTGAAACGGCTGTTTCTAGCAATTTTGATTTTCGAGATTATGTTTTACAACTGATAAATCAGTTACAGTTTGATACTGACTTTGTTGCACGTATTGATAGTTTTAAAGCATCTATTAACGATTTAAACAGTGATGAATGTCTGATAAAACTGGCAGATCTGATTAATGATTTACTCATTCACGAACCTTCTGATACTACTACTATTCAACAGTTACTCATCTCTCTGATTGAAAAAATTCAGTTTACCCATGGTAGTTCTAAACAGCTCAACAGCCTGAAAGATAAACTGGATAATAACTTTGATAATGAACAATGGGGTAGTTATCTGGATGAAATTATTAGTGAAATACACAGCATTATTAAGAGTATCAATCACGAAAAAGTAGAGATGGAAAGTCTCATTGTAGATGTCACGAAGCAGTTAAGCGAAATTTCGAGTGTTTTGACGGATGAATCTTCAGATTCACTGGAAGGACAAAAAGATGCTCAGCAACTACACCATATCATGACTAAAAGTGTAGATCATATCCAGTCTCAGGTGGTTCAGGAAAATGATATAGACAAATTAAAGCTTTCTATCAAAGATCACCTTATTTCTATAAAGTCTGGTGTTAGCTCATTTATCGAACGTGATAATAAACGCTATCAAAAAGCTAAAAAACGAAATGATCAGCTTCAACTTCAAATAAAAGCCATGGAAAAAGAGTCTGATCAACTGCAAAGTAAATTATCGGAAAATCGACATAAACTGATGTTCGACACTTTAACCGGTGTTCGTAGTCGTTTATCTTATGATGAAGTTTTAGAACAGGAGTTATTACGCTGGTCCAGATATCAGGATGTTTTCAGTTTTTCCATTCTGGATATTGATCATTTTAAACAGGTTAATGATCAATTTGGCCATAATGCCGGAGATAAAGCGCTACAAATTGTTGCGAAAATGATGTCTAAACATATTCGTAAAACGGATTTTCTTTTTAGGATCGGGGGTGAAGAATTTGTTTTACTTTTACCTAAAACAAGTTTGCAAAGTGCTCAGCCACTGGTAGAAAAAATTCGTGCAGCTGTGAGCAGTTCCAGTTTTCATTTTAAACAGAAAAAAGTCGACATCACGTTGTCAGCAGGTCTGACATCAATTGTTAAAGGCGATAATACAGAAACGATTTATGAAAGAGCTGATAAAGCTCTTTATGCAGCTAAAAATAATGGGCGAAATCAATTAATAGTGGAATCTGGTCAGTAATCACTAGCTGGTGACTTTAACTGATTTCAGCAGGTGTTTTGGCGACTATAGTTAGTGCATGCAAAGCACCAGAGGTAATTTCATCATTAACACAGGCGTAGACAAGTTTATGTCGTTTTATGGTCATTAAACCTTCGAATTGATTACTGATCACTTCGGCGGTAAATTTACCTTCATCACCACTCACACTAACTTGAGCATCTGTCATTTTGGACTGTATAAGTTGTTGAATTTCCTGTGGAGTCATAAGCCTGATTTTCTCAAAAAAATAAGCCATAATAATAGTACAACTTTGAAGGAAAAAACCATGTCAAATAGAAGTGTTACATTTATTTTATCTATAATTCTATTTTTCTTTATCTCCCCTGTATTTGCGGCAGATGAAGAGGGTGGAGAGGCGGCTCCTGTTGAGAGCAAACCTTCTTATGTCTCTCTAGGACCAAAACCAATGATTCTTAATCTATCTACAGATGGTAGCCGTCTATCATTTCTACAGATTAACGCAGATATTTTGGTTAAGAATGACGATGCAAAGGAACAGGTCGAGAAAAATATTCCGGCTATTCGACATAAGCTGATTGTAATGCTCAGTGAACAAAAATCGATTGATATGAAAACACCTGCCAAGCGTGAAGAGATACGCCATCAATTAACCAACGAAGTTCGCGATATGATGGAAAAAATGACTAATAATAATGATATCGATGAAGTTTTATTTTCTACTTTTCTGGTTCAGTAAAATTTGCTCCCTCTGATCAATTCAAAATCCTTAGGCTGAGTGAAACATACTTGAGATAGACTCGATAATCGGGATAGGGCATGATTACAAAAAATATAATCAGGCATCTTAATGCATTCAAAATTCTGTAAAGTACTCATTGTTGTATTGTTTATTTTTCAGGCATTTTCATCACTTGCTAATGCAGAAAATATTAATTTTTCAGAACAATTCGAAAATGGTTTTAACGATTCTCCAGTTGAAAGTGAAATAATACATCCACAATGGTTTAAAGATTCATTCCTGGATTTACGTGATGACCTTGATGATGCTATTTCTCAGGGAAAGCAGGGTATAGCTATCTATTTTGGTCAGCAACACTGTGCTTATTGCAAAGCACTGATGGAAAAAAATCTGACAAAACCAGATATTGTTAATTATGTTCGTGAAAACTACGACATTATTACCCTCGATATCTGGGGAAGTCGAACAGTCACGCTATTTGATGGTACAAAAATATCTGAACGTGATTTAGCAATTCGGGAGAATACTAACTTCACGCCATCCCTCATTTTTTATGATGAACTGGGGAAAATTGCCTTTAAAATGCGCGGTTATTATAAGCCCTATCGTTTTCAGGCTATGATGAAATACATCGTTGAAGATTTTTATAAAACGGAAAGCTTTCGTGATTATCTCGAAAGGGCTGATCCTCCACCTCGCTTTTCTATGGATGATTTAAATGAACATGAGCAAATTTTACATGGCCCTGTCATTTTAGACCGGCGTTCTTTCGCCAGCCATAAACCACTAGCTGTCATTTTTGAGCAAAAGCAATGTCACGCCTGCGATCAGTTACATTCTGAACCATTAAATAATGATGAAAACAGGCAATTATTAAAAGGTTTCGAGCTGCGCCAATTAGATGCATGGTCAGATACAGCGGTTATTACACCTGAGGGAGAAAAGTTAACGGCTCTGGAATGGGCAAATAAATTAAATATTCATTACATGCCAACAACAGTTTTTTTTGATGAGCAGGGAAAGGAAATCATTCGCATTGATTCCGTTGTAAAACTGTACCGTATGCGCAGTATATTGAGTTTTATCCTGACTAAAGGATATAAAGAATTCAAAACTTTCCAGCAATGGCGTCGCTATTACAATATAAATCATTAATTCTGGATATATCGCTTAAACCTAGAAAAATCATAAAAGGCAGTTATTATCCTGATATTAACTGCGCTTCCTACCTCCATGCAGGTTATCTATGTGACAGGTTTTTTTACTGAACCTACAGTAAATATCATTAATGCACACCAGATAAAGCAAAATCCAATAAGCTGATTTTTATCAAAAGTTTCATCAAGTATAAAAACAGCAATTAAGAATTGTAGCGTTGGATTTATATACATCATAAAACCCAGTGCACTCAGACTGAGTTTTTTTGCTGCAGAAGCAAAAAGCAGCAATGGAAAGGCTGTCACTATGCCACTGAGCATCAAAAGTAATGTTAAATTTCTACCTGAGTTATAAAACATGGAATTATCATTTACAATTAAATAGACCCAGAAACATAATGCAAACGGTAACAAAATACCGGTTTCTATTGTTAAACCGGTTAAAGTATCCACTTCCAGTTGTTTTCTGGCCAGGCCATAAAGTCCAAAACTAATCGCAAGTGCCAATGAAATCCACGGAAGATAACCTAATTTTACGATCAACCAGATAATGCCGATAACCGCTAATATTATTGCTATTTGCCGTGATTTATTGAGTTGCTCTTTTAGAAAAACTCTGGCCAGAAATACACTCACAAGTGGTGTTAGAAAATATCCTAAACTTGACTCAAGAACACGACTCTGAGCTACTGACCAGATATATATTAACCAGTTAAATGAGACTAGTAATGAAGATATAAAAAGACCTTTCAGTAAACCCGGTGTTTTTATAGCCTGTTTAATCCGTTCTCTTTTTCCTGTTAAGACAACTATCAGGCTTACAAAAATAAATGACCAGATAACTCGATGCATTAAAACTTCAGTTGAAGGAACATGACGAAATAGGTGGAAAAATAATGGAAATATGCCCCACATGGCATAAGCGGTAAAACCAGAAATAAACCCCTGAGTGGAGTTATTATAAGAAAACATGGAGAAAGTAATCGAACTTAATTGTTATTTGAAAGGGGAGTCCAAGATATATTCCTCCAGCTTTTTATCAATACCAAATACATGACTTTTCAGCCATTCAGTTAAAAATTCGGATAAAGCATGTCTGAATAATTCATCATAAGTAGTATATTCCCTCATCATAGTCTGTAATTCTGACCTAAATTTATCATGTGCACGAATATGTTGCTGAGTACCTGGAAAATCCAGTTTTAACATGTACTCTTCCTCCAGTTTAAAATGATATTCGGCATAATCACACAGTTGTCTGAATATTCTTCTATCAACCACTTTTGCATTAATCTTATCGATTAATTTAAAAAGTACCTGATGTTGATTATCCTGCCAGATTATTTCACTAGTTTTTCTCATATAATCTTTTTTGCTTTGAGTGTATTTACTATAGTCTAGTCTAGCTGAGTCGTTATATATTTTTTTAGATTTATATATATTTAGCGATCAGATATAAATATAGATTAGCCGTGAATAGTTCGTGGATATATACAGAGCTGTTTATAATTCATTGTTTAATTGAGTAAAAATTCCAGTATGGCGATTAAAAAAGTACTTCGAATGGGTGATCCTGGTTTACTTAAGGCAAGTGAACCCGTAACTGAATTCAATACTATTTTCCTTGATGAGTTGCTAAGCGATATGTGGGATACCATGCATGAAGAAAATGGAGCAGGACTTGCGGCACCTCAGATTGGAGTCAATTTACGAATTGTGATTTTTGGTTTTGAAAATAACCCTAGATACCCTGATGCAATAGATATTCCCAGGACAGTATTAATTAACCCTGAAATCACCATAATTTCTAATGAAACTGATGAAACCTGGGAAGGTTGTTTAAGTGTACCGGGTATGCGAGCGATGGTTCCTCGTTATCGGCAAATCCGTTACAGTGGATTTAACCAGAAAGGAGAAGCTTTTAGTCGCGAGGTTAGTGACTTTCATGCCAGAGTTGTACAACACGAATGTGATCATCTTGATGGAATTTTATACCCTCAAAGAATAACGAATATGAAAATGTTTGGTTTCCGCGAAGAACTCGAAAATTCTGGCTTAATGCAAACCCAGGCATGTGATGACTAGTAAAACCCGTTTTATTTTTTTGGGTACCGGCGGCAACTTTACTTTTCATGTTTTACAGAAATTAGCAGAGGAGGGTTATAGACCTGTAGCTTATATACAATCAGGTCATATGCCTGTTATATCTCAAACTACTTTTTCAGGTATCGAACTGGATATTGTGAAACCAGAAAGTCATTTTTTTAAACTTCTCGATCATCATAAAATTCCAATTATCTATCAATCGCAACAGGATTTATCCCGGTTTATTATTGATAGTAAAATTGAATATTTGCTAGTCGCTTGCTGGCCATCTCTGATATCAGATAATATTATTAAAAGCGTTTCTAAAGCTGCTTTAAATTTACACCCTTCTTTATTGCCTAAGTTTAGAGGTATTGATCCTATTGGTAATCAACTAAAATCAAAGGATTATAATTTTGGCATTAGCTTACACTTAATCAGTGATACTTATGATGCAGGAGATATTGTTTTACAGCAATCCTTAAAATGTGATAATTATCAAAATAAAATTAATATTGAAACTGTGACAGCAATAAAGGGAGCTGAGTTATTTATAGAGGCGATTAATACATTTAAAAATCCTGGATGGAATTTAATTCATCAATAATATTTTTAGAAACCGCTGAATTAATTACTGTATCTATAATTCAGATAAAGCTTTATTGTTTAATAAAATATCCAATTCTTCCATTTTTACATTCTAATAATACTCGGTCATCATTATTATTTTCAAGCTCCTGCTGCAATTCCTCTAATGTATTTATATCTTTTTCATTTACTTTAACTATCAATTCACCAATGGGCCAGTCAACTTCTTCAGCTTGAGTTCCCTGATATATATGAGTCACCACTAGCATTGATTTTTCCTGATCAATCAATTTTAACATTTCAATTTGTGCATTTGTATCAATCTCGGCCATAGCTTCAATAATTTCATAGGTCAATTGCTGAATTATCATACCGAAAACTTCCAGATAGGTTCTTTCTGTAATAACAGGTTGAGAAAATATTCCTTTTTCAGGTGTTCGCATTGCTAAAGCATTTGTCGTTTCTTTATGGCCCTGTCTTAAATATTCAATACTAACTTCTTGACCTATTGGAATTAATTTAATCATGTCATAAATATTTTTATGTCTATAATGACCTTCATTATTAATGACTATTCCATGACGATCAAATTCAACGCCATTAATTGAAAGAATAACATCTCTTTTTTTCAGGCCAGCTGATTCTAAAAAACCATTTGCAGTTAAATTAGCAACTATGACACCTTTTGAATTCTGCTGTTGTAATAAGGAATTAAAATTATCTGAATTTTTCTGTAATAAACCTCCAAGGCAAGCAAAATGTGATTCATTTTGTTGCAATAGATTATCAATGATAATTTTCACAAAACTTGCAGGCGTAATAAAACCGATATTATCTGCACCCAACATAATCGCTGTGTTTAAACCTATTACTGTGCCATCCTGACTAATACTTGGACCGCCAGAATTTCCTGGATTAATAGCAGCATCTGTAACATATCTTTCTGTTGTATATTCTGAACCAGATATAAAATTTGTTATTTCACCACCCGATATATTCGGCTCAACCATACCCATTGGATATCCTATAGCTCTTATTTCTTCTCCTCGTGAAGGACTAATTCCCTCTCTTAATTTTAGATATTCAATTTGTCTGACAGCAAGATGATTAAAACGCTCAAGTTCATGCTCGGATAATTTTATTAATGCAACATCAGGTTCCAGTTTTTTCACCAGCCCAACAAGTTCAGCTTCAAATTTTTCTTCACTGGTTAACATTGAACTCACTTCTATCTTAACTGCATTTCTAACCACATGAGCATTAGTGACAATATATCCTTTTAAATTTTTATATTTGACAAAAAAGCCTGAGCCAGACCAGTTGCCAGGTATTCTTATGGAGGGATTTAGTACAGATTGAACATCTTCTTCAATATTACCTTCTACATGAATTTGCACGACGCCATTCATCATCAAACGTGCTACATCTGTAATATTATTTTTTCTTTTCATCATATTGTGTTACTGCTGATAATCATCTGGATTAGTAATATTCAATTATTCATAACTCCTTTAAATATAGACTAAATTATACTGATGGGTTGAGAAAGGAACGAATACTTGAATTTGATTTAAACCTGGAATGCGCAGTTGGACGAGTTGATTGTGCTTTCTATTTAATTAGAGCTACCCTAAAACAAAATTATCCAGCTTAGTAATAATTGACCAAACTCCCAGACGAAATTAAAAATTGGCAAGCCTAGTAAAGCAAGCGCAATGACCGATAATAAAACCCATTGACCATAATGATAATTATAGTAATGATATAATCTTGCAAGATTATCTGGTAAAAAATAGGGCAGGATATAATGTCCATCGAGTGGACCAATCGGTATTAAATTAAAAACCATCAATACCATATTAATACTGGCTAACAAGTAGAAGAAATATTGAGCTGACCCACCTTCGAACAAACTCCAGCCCATTTTTAATCCCAGGCCATATAAATTAATAACAAAAAATGCCAGTAACAGATTCATAAAAGGTCCTGCTGCTGCTACATATAATACACCCCATCGTGATTTAAAATTAGCCGGATTTGTCGGGACTGGTTTTGCAAACCCAAAACCTATAAATATAAGCATTGCTAAACCCATTGGATCCATGTGGGCTACAGGATTAAGAGTAAGTCGTCCTGCCTGTTCTGCAGTTCTATCGCCAAAATATTTAGCCATGATGCCATGACCAAATTCATGAAATGTCAAAGATATAATTAGAAAAAAGAGAAGTAACACAAAGAGCATTAACTGCCCCTGAAACAATAGTTGTATCATAAGTAAAACTTAATTTTTGAATTGTGTGAATATTAATATGGGGTCTCTATTGTTTATCCACAATACATATTAAGAATTAATTTGCAGGATAGCGCTGAAATGATATTGATGGAATATTCAATATTCCTTAAATATCATCATCTAAATCTATCTTCATTGACACCATCCCTAGTGATTCCATTACCTGAAATACCTGTTCATCCGCTTCAATACTTGCATCCAGAATTTGCTCAATCGATAAGCCGGTATCTTTCCATCCTTTTATATCTTCCAATGCATATTCTACTTCAATTTGCTGAATCGGGGAGACTAGAAAGCTTATATTCTTTGCCAGATTGACCATTCTTATTTCTTCAATGTAATCTTCAGCTAAATCAGGGGTATGATGATAAAGTGTTATCTGAGCCAGAATTTCGGGTAAGCCCCATTGAGTAATAAATGCACCACCAACTTCACAATGCGTATATCCGAATATTCGTTTCTCTATCTGGTATATATCGCCTTCCTCGGTATCAAGAGCCTGTTGAACTTGAGCTGATAGCTCTGGTAATTTTTGTACTAAAATTAAGCGGCCTATTTGATGCAATAAGCCGGCAGTAAAAAGAACTTCTGCCTTTTCTGATATATCACTTTGTTTGCATAATAATCTTGATAAAATTGCTGTTTTTACACTATGGTGCCAATAGTCTTCCATAAAAAAAACATTATTTTTCATATGGCCAAATACTCCGCCTAACACTGCGCCAATGAGTATCTGTCGTATTCTATCTCTTCCTAAAATTGATATTGCCTGACTTATACTCGCAACATTATGTGGAAACCCATAATATGCACTGTTTACCATTTTTAAAATTCTGGAGGTCAAAGAAGGATCTGTTTCGACAACTTTACCTATCTGAGCCGATGCAGAGTTTTCATCATCCAGTAACTCAGAGACCCGGATGAAAATTTCTGGTAATGATGTGAGTTCGCTATCTTGTTCTAACAGCGATTCCAACGACATTGTTTGTTGCATTTCCTTGGTCCTGTATGTTGTTTATCAATGGAATATCTGAATAATCAGTATCTTCCTTATACTATTAAATTAATTATATTTTCCGGATAACTAATGTTTTATAGACTATAGCCTTTTAAAATAATATATGTTTTTATTTTTCTTCTTTGTTAATCCAGGATAACTATGCAATTAACTGAACAGCAGCTTATTTTTTTATTAATTGCATTTTCAGTCATCATTACTGGCATCATTGTGTATTTTTTCACAGTGAGAAACTGTAATCGTAATATTACTGAGTTAGAAAATAAAAATCTATTACAACAACAAACCCACGCTTTAGATATAAAAAAATTACAATCTGCAGAAACAAATCTGGCTGTAAGAAATCAACAAATTTTAAGTTTGCATAATGCCAATCAGGATTTAAAGAATCGATTAAAAGAATTACAGCAACAAAAAGATAATTTACAACAAAGTTTTTTTCAATCCCAAACAGAAATAGAAAGCTTAAAAATACAACAGAAAAAAGAAAGGGAATATACAGATGAAAAATTAGATGAATTAAAACTCAGTAAAGACAAGCTTAAGACTGACTTTGAAACATTATCTGAACAAATTTTAAAATCGGCTCAAAAAGAATTTTCAACGCAAAGTAAACAGGGACTGGATTTATTTTTATCTCCATTTCGTCAACAGATAGCGGATTTTAAGGACAAAGTTGAAACAATTCATAGCAATGATTTGAAACAACGTGAAGAATTGAAGACAGAACTCAAACATTTACAGAATCTTAATCGTCAAATGACTGATGAGGCTCATGATTTAAGCACCGCATTAAAGGGACAGAAAAAAATGCAGGGTAACTGGGGGGAATTAATTCTTGAAAATGTTCTTAATCGTTCTGGTTTACAAATAGATACTGATTATCGTCGTGAAGTTAGTTTTACAACTGAGCAGGGAAGAAAGCGGCCTGATGTCATTGTCTATCTACCGGAAAATAAGCATTTAATTATCGATGCTAAAGTTTCACTTAATGCTTACACTCGTTTCATTAACGCTGAAAACGAAATAGAAGAAAAACTGGCATTAAAAGATCATATAAAAGCCATTGGCGATCGTATTAATGAACTTTCAGATAAAAATTATTACGATTTACCCGATCTCAATTCACCAGAAATGGTATTTATGTTTATACCCATAGAATCTGCTTTTGTTGAAGCAATTAGAGCAGATGAATCTCTTTTCCAACTAGCCATAGAAAAGCAGGTTCTGGTGACAACGCCAACAACTTTACTGACCAGTTTAAATATTGTCAGACAGTTATGGCGATTCGAAGATCAGAATAAGCATTCTGCGAAACTGGCAGAGCAGGCTGGTAAAGTATATAACCAGCTTCGTTTATTTCTGGAGAGTATGGAGTCCCTGGGTACTCAACTGGATAAATCACGATTAACTTACGATACTGCAATGCGCCAATTCATTTCAGGCAAAGGCAATCTGGTTAAAAGAGTTGAAAACTTTCAAAACCTGGGAGTTTCTGTAAAAAAAGAATTACCCAAAGATCTGGTAGAAAAAGCCCGAATGGAACTCGATTTAATCGATCATGTAGATCTTAATCATGATTAGTCTGCTGTAGTTCAGCTTCAATCATTTTTTTATAGAACCATCTTATTTTCCATAAGACTACAGCGACAAATAGAATTGATGATCCTGGAATCCGTAGTTGGACGAGTTGAAGTGCGCGTTTGAAGTGGTGTAGATCAAGGCGTAACGACGCGGAATAGCAAGCTATTGTAAGGAGTTACAACGAAGAGATACGCCGCCTCAAATGTGCAATTCAATTCGTAGCGGGATGCACCGATTGGGTGATATATAAACATCAACTGTTATGGTTTATGAAACACTGGCTTAACCTCTATTGCGAGCGGTCAACTGCGGAATCCAGGATGATCCAATAATAATTAAAATCAGGTTATTATCCATATTAATCCTCTTTAGTTTTCATAGCATCAATAGCATCAGTTGAATACTCAAATGAATCGTAATAAAGCTTTTCTTTATTTAGACCAGCATGAATAAAAGACTCTTTACAGGATTCAATCATTTGTGGTGGTCCGGCCATATAAACTGCATATTCTGAAAGCTCGGGATATTGTTCCAAAACCGCCTGGGTTACAAAACCTTTTTTTCCCTGCCAGTCAGTATCATTTTCTGGCTCAGATAATACCGGTGTATAAGTAATTCCATTCTGCTCGACCCATTGATTAATTAAATTTTGCAAATATAAATCCTTTTTGCTTCTTAAACCCCAGAATAAATGAATAGGCTGTTTTGAATTTTGTTGAAGAATTTCTTCTAAAATACCTTTAATAGGTGCGAAACCTGTACCACCTGCTACCAGTAAAACCGGGGTTTCATCTTGTTGATAAAAAAATGTGCCATGAGGACCTTCAATTTGTAATAAAGCATCCGGTTTTAATTCCTTGAAAACATAATCTGTAAAAACGCCTCCAGGCGCATGGCGGATCTGTAATTCCAGTTCATTTTTTTCATTTGGTCTATTGGCTATAGAAAATGCTCTTTTCCTGCCATCTTTTAATACAAAGTAAATCCACTGACCCGCCTTAAAATTAAAAGGTTCTACCGAGGGTAACTGTAAAATCATTTGAATAACATCATCAGATAAATATGTTATTTCTTTGACCTTAGCTGGTAATGTTTTTACTTCTATCGATTTTTCCTGTTGAATCACTTTAACCTGAATCGACAAATCGGAAGTAGGCGTCGCTTTACAGAATATCACTTCATTGTTTGCAACTTCTTCTTCTGTTATTCCATCCGGTTTGCCATCAGGATATATAATTTCCCCTGATATTAAATCACCTTTACAGGAACCGCATAATCCATTTTTGCATCCATAGGATAAAGTAATCCCCTGTTGAAGGGCTGCTTCTAGTATTGTTTGATTTTCTTCACAATGAAAATTGATATCTTCATTTTTTAAGGTAATAAGAAAAGGCATGCTTTATTTCTTTAATAATTGTTATTAGCAGCGCAGTCTAAGTGTTTTCTTTAAAAAATTAAAGTATTAGGTAACACTTATATTAATCCTTAAAAAAACTGTGTTTACTACTTTCTTTTTACAGGCTGACTTTTTTTACTATTTAACCATTGAATAATCGGGTCCCATTGTTCCAAATCCCGATTAACTAAATATCCTGGTAATTCAAATATGCCCAAACCTCTTTCTGATGCCCGATTATAATTCTGTGTTTCACGTAATACACTGATAAAAGGTGCTTTCCTGACTTTTCTAAGATATTCCTCCAACATATGATAAATATTGGTATTTTCTCGGCAACGATTAGCAACCAGTGCAACACGTGTTTCTTTTCTGCTGACTTTACCATTATCAAGAACTTCACGAATAAACATGGTTGCTGCTCTCATATCAATGGGGGAGGGTAGTACCGGTATGATAATACTTTGTGCTTTTCTTATTAATGCAGCCAGTTCCTTTCCTCTTACTGCTGCCGGTGTGTCATAAATGACATAATCTATATTTCTGGGTGTTCTTACAGTTCCCGCGCTACCATCTACTGATGATATTCCCGGTCTACCAATTGGTCTTTCTTTGAGCCAATCCAGACTGGAGTGTTGTGGATCATAATCTACAAGTAAAACCTTATTACCTTCGCTGGCATAATAACTGGCTAAATTAGTAGATAAAGTACTTTTTCCTGATCCACCTTTTGCATTTAAAACCATGATAGAGCGCATATCCCACCTCTTTTTTAACTATTATCTTTTATAAATTAAAGATAGCCTTTGAGTAATTATTTGACAAGTTTTGTTTCTATTCCAAGTTCATCCCATAGATTATCAATTTTTTGTTTTACAGCAAGATCCATTTCAATGGGTTCTCCCCATTCTCTGTTTGTTTCACCAGGTAATTTATGTGTAGCGTCCATACCCATCTTTGAACCTAAACCGGAAACTGGTGAAGCAAAATCAAGATAATCGATAGGTGTATTTTCTATTAAAGTTGTATCACGAGCAGGATCCATTCTCGTTGTTATTGCCCAGATCACATCCTGCCAGTTTCTTGTATTAATGTCATCATCAACAACTATAACAAATTTTGTGTACATAAATTGTCGAAGAAATGACCATACTCCCATCATCACTCGTTTAGCATGACCAGGATATTGTTTCTTCATACTTACAATTGCTACTCTATAAGAGCAACCTTCAGGTGGAAGATAAAAATCCACTATTTCTGGAAATTGTTTTTGTAAAATGGGAATGAATACTTCATTTAGTGCTAATCCTAAAATCGCCGGCTCATCCGGTGGTCTTCCTGTATAAGTACTATGGTAGACAGGATCTTTACGCATAGTCATTGCTTCTATGGTAAAAACGGGAAATTTTTCAACTTCATTATAATAACCGGTATGATCACCAAAAGGACCTTCATCAGCAAATTCATCCGGATAAATATAGCCTTCTAAAATTATTTCCGCTCTGGCAGGAATTTGTAAATCAGATAAAACACTATTTGCTAACTCTGTTTTACTTCCACGTAACAATCCTGCAAATGCATATTCTGATAATCCATCCGGGATTGGCGTTACTGCAGCAAGAATAGTTGCAGGATCACAACCTAATGTAACCACTACTGGAAAAGGCTTATCCGGATTTTGCTGTAACCACTCTTTGTAATCCAAAGCACCGCCTCTATGAGATAACCAACGCATAATCACTTTATTTTTCGCTATGACCTGTTGGCGGTATATCCCAATATTTTGTCGATCTTTGTTTGGTCCTCTTGTTGTCACCAGACCCCAGGTAATTAATGGGCCTGCATCACCTGGCCAACAGGTTTGTATAGGTAAAATGGATAAATCAACTTCATCATCTTTTATAATTATTTGCTGACATAATGGCTTCCTGATAATTTTTGGGGACATATCAAGAACTTTTCTGTAAATAGGTAAAGTTTTTAAAGCATCTTTAAATCCTTTTGGCGGTTCTGGTTCTTTAAGAAAAGCTAATAATTTTCCTACATCTCTAAGTGCTTTAGTTTGTTCTTCACCGAGTGCTTTAGCGACTCTTTTTTCTGTACCAAATAAATTCGCTAGTAAAGGAATTTTACTATCACCAGCCTGTTCAAATAAAAGGGCAGGGCCAGCTGCTTTAAGTGTTCTATCTGCGATTTCTGTTATTTCGAGATAAGGGTCAATTTTATTTTTTATTCTTACTAAATCACCTTCTTCTTCTAGTGATTGTATAAAGTCTCTTAAGTCCTGATAAATCATTAATAATTTGTCCTACAGGACTTTAACTCCCTGAAAACGCTTACGAATCCGACTTTCTACTAATTCTTTACCGATAATAAATCCAAAGATAAATAATACAAATAAGACTCCAGCAATCACATACCAATATTGTATTATGATAGCAATTAGTTCTCTCACACTTAGATGACTACTATTATTTGTGTAGCTTTCAATTTCATCTGATAATTCCGTATTTTTTTCAGTTAACTGCTGCAGTTCCTCTTTTACTTTTATCAATTCTTCATTCTGTAATTCATAATCTGAATTCATTTTTTTTATCGTATCTTCATAATCATCAACGATTTTTTGAGTGTTTGAATATTTATCCAGTTTTTCTGTGAGCTTTGCATTTTTTTCCTGTTCCTCCAGTAACAGAAAACTATCTGTTGGAACTGATACCAGAAAACCATTTTTTACCCAACCTGTCACACCATCCATCGTTCTCACTTTGGAATAAGGTCCAGACTGTTCAAGCACGTCAAGTACATCCCCGGAAATTAAAAGTCTGATAGTGCCTGAGTTAGTATCTTTATTCTTATATAAAGAAAGCCTCAACTTATCGGTAACATATTTCTTTTCTTTAGCTTCCTGTACTGGTGGATTTTCCTGTGTTGTTTCGATATTCGCATCATCATTTGTTTCCTGGCCCCATATTGGGAAACTCAAAAAACAAATAATTAAGCAAATAAACATCTTTGTCATTTTCATTTTTATCCCTTTAACAAATCTATCCAGGATTTTGTACAATGCCCTGGAATAAGATAATAAATTTTCATCAATTCTTTATACCATTGTGTCTTAATAAAGCATCAATTTCTGGTTCTCGTCCCATAAAGCATTTAAAAGACTCTCTTGCAGGACGTGATCCTCCCTGTGACAAAATACAATCAAGAAAACGTTTTCCTGTTTCCTTATTAAATATACCTTCTTTTTCAAAAGCAGAGAAAGCATCTGCCGATAAAACTTCCGCCCATTTGTAACTATAATATCCTGCTGCATATCCTCCAGCAAAAATATGATTAAAACTATTTTGAAATTTATTAAATGAAGGCGGAATAATAACAGCAACTTTCTGTCTGACAGAATCAAGAATTTGCTGGATATCCTGAGCAGTTTTAATCGAAGTGTTTTGATGGAGAAGCATATCAAATAATGCAAATTCTAATTGTCTTAACATCTGCATTGAGCTTTGAAAATTCTTTGCTTTAATCATTTTCTGATACAAATCATCAGGCAATGGCTCTGCAGTTTCATAATGCTTTGCAAACAAATTTAATGCTTCTCTTTGCCAGCAATAATTTTCCATAAACTGGCTAGGTAATTCAACGGCATCCCATTCCACGCCCTTAATGCCCGACACATCTGGTACATCAACTTTTGTCAACATATGGTGTAAGCCATGACCAAATTCATGAAACAGGGTGATGACCTCATCATGTGTAAAAAGAGCAGGTTTATCTCCAAGAGGTCGGGTTAAATTACAGGTTAAGTATGCGACAGGAATTTGATGTTGTTCTTTGATTACATAACGATTTACACAGACATCCATCCACGCACCACCACGTTTTCCATTACGTGCATATAAATCTAAATAAAACTTTCCACAGATATTACCCTGTTTATCTTTAATATGAAAAAAACGAACATCATCATGCCACTTTTCAATATCATCTTTTATTTCAGATATTTTTATATCATATAACTTTTCAACTATTTGAAATAAACCTTTAAGAACAAGATTTTCTGAAAAATAAGGTTTTAAGTCTTCATCTGATATGCCGTATTTTGACTGTTTTAATTTTTCACTATAGTAAGCAATATCCCAGGCCATCAACTCATCTGTAAAATCCTCTGATTTAGCAAAATCATTTAATTCTTCAATATCCTTTTTAGCAGAGGGTAAACTCTTATCAGCTAACTCATACAAAAAATCTACAACTTCATCAAAACTATCTGCCATTTTTGTTTGCAGAGACAATTCAGAATAATTTGAAAAGCCTAGCAATTCAGCTTTTTGTTGCCTGTTTTGCAGAATTTCAACCATATTTTCAGAATTATCCCATTTACTATCTGTAATTCCCTGGTCGGATGCTCTGCTAGTAAAAGCCTGATAAATTTTCTGTCTTAATTCACGATTCTCTGCATAAGTTAAAACTGCGATATAACAGGGCATATCCAGCGTTATTCTGTAACCATCAAGTGACTTTTGTTCTGCATTCTGCTTTAACATTGCCAGAGCATAATCTGGCAATCCTTTTAACTGACTTTCATCTTCCAGTAACATTTCCCATGATTGAGTGGCATCCAGTACATTATTTTGGAAAATTGTTGTTAATTCAGATAATCGCTTTTGAATTAACTGAAATTTCTTTTTTTCTTCATCAGATAAATCAACACCACCTAATTTAAAATGCAGAAGTGAGTTTTCTAAAGTTTTTAACTGAGCCCTATCCAGGTCTTTATAATCATCACTTTTAGTGATTTTTAAATACGAATTGAATAACTTTTTATTTTGTCCGTTTTCGGTCCAGTACTCACTGATAAGCGTTAAACAGGAATTATAAGCTTCTCGTAATTCATCACTGCTTTTTACTGAATTTAAATGTTCCACCGGAGACCAGGCTTTATTTAATCGATCATCTAATAATTCCAGTGGTTGTATAAAACTTTCCCAGTTTAAATCTTCTTTTTTCTCCAGATTAGATATGGCAGATCTGTTTTCCTGTAATATTTTTTCTATTGCAGGTTTGATTATTTCTGCAGATATTTTCTCGAACTCGGGCAGTTCACTTTCACTAAGTAATGGGTTGTTCAATTTTTAGTCTCTTAATATTTGAGTTAGTTTTTAGTTAAACTTGATTATAGTCACTCAAGTACATTAACTAAAAACTAATTGATAGTTCTGCATAAAGAAATTCAGTTCGGAGTTTCATTTCATTGACCTGATATATAAAGTCATTACTCAGAAAACAATTTTCCAATATTTACATCTTTTATCTGATCAACAGGATAATCCAGCAAATCACGTGATTTAAAATCCAGTAATCTTGCTACAATAATATCCGGAAATTGCTCTATTCTCGTATTATTGATATTGACCGATTCATTATAAAAAACTCTTCGATCCGATATAGCTGACTCGATAGAACTGATACGTTTTCTTAAATGTAGAAAATTATCATTAGCCTTTAATTCAGGATATGCTTCTGCCACAGCAAATAAATTTCCTAATCCTATTCTTAACAATCCTTCTGCTTCACCTAACTCTCCTAATTTACCAGATTGTCTGGCAGCAGAAACCTGGTTTCTAGCTTGCATAACAGATTCAAAAGTGTTCTTTTCAAAGGACATGTACTGTTTACAAACTTCCACCAGTTTAGGAATTTCATCATGACGTTGTTTTAATAAAACATCAATATTCGACCATGATTTTGAAATATTATGTTTAATGCGAACTAGATTATTATAAATAGAGATTATATAAAAAAATGTACCAGTTAATAATGCTAAAACTATGATACTAGTTGTTTCCACTAATCTACTCTAGACGTCCAGATTATTTACATTCAAAGCATTAGATTCTATAAATTCTCTTCTTGGTTCAACATTATCACCCATCAAAGTTGTAAACACTTCATCTGCTGCTATTGCATCCTCGATCCTTACTTTTAGTAAACGACGATTATCAGCATCCATGGTAGTTTCCCATAACTGTTCAGGATTCATTTCACCCAAACCTTTATAACGTTGGATATTCTGTCCTTTTTTAGCTTCTTTCATTAACCAGTCATAGACTTCACTAAACTGACGAACTGATTCTTTTTTATCACCTCGACTCACATAGGAATTTTCAGTGAATAAATCAGACACCTGATCCACAAATTTCTGAATTAATTCATAATCAGGGCTATTGAAAAATTCTATTGAAATTGAATTATCATTAGATATTCCATATACCTTTTTACTAATAACCAAATCTTTATGCTCTGCATCTTTCTGTCTTAAAGAAACAGTATATTGAGTAGAAGTAATAGATTTTTCATTTAACCTCTCCTCTAAACTATTCATCCAAAATTTAAATTTTTCTTCTGACTCTAACATTTCAGTATGAACAGCTGGTAAGTTGAGTAAATTATCCAGGAATTCACTGGGAAAAGTTCTTTTTAAACGATCACCAACAGCAATTAAATTCATGTACTGTCTTGCCAGATTTTCGAGTGCTAAATCGGATAAAGCCGGTGCATTATCATCTACATAAAATCTGGCACCCTCTATAGCTAATTGCAGTAAATAGTTATTTAACTCTTTGTCATCTTTTACATAGTTTTCCTGTTTACCTTTTTTAATTTTATAAAGGGGAGGTTGCGCAATATAGATATGACCATTTTCTATTAACTCTGGCATTTGACGATAGAAAAAGGTTAACAAAAGCGTTCGAATATGAGATCCATCAACGTCCGCATCCGTCATGATGATAATGTGGTGGTAACGTAATTTTTCCAAATTAAATTCATCCCGACCAATTCCTGTTCCTAAAGCTGTGATCAATGTTCCTACTTCAGCAGAACCTAACATTTTATCGAAGCGAGCTTTCTCTACATTTAGTATTTTTCCTTTTAATGGCAGGATAGCTTGAGTTTTTCTATTTCTTCCCTGTTTAGCAGAACCTCCAGCTGAATCACCCTCCACCAGATATATTTCAGATAAAGCTGGATCTTTTTCCTGACAATCTGCTAATTTTCCAGGTAAGCCGGCAATATCAAGTGCACCTTTACGACGAGTCATTTCTCTAGCTTTTCTTGCAGCTTCCCTGGCACGGGCAGCATCAACAATTTTACTTATTATCGTTTTGGCATCAGCTGGATTTTCTTCAAGATAATCTTTCAATGCATCTGACATAACAGATTCAACAACTGATTTAACTTCAGATGAAACAAGTTTATCTTTAGTTTGTGAAGAAAATTTTGGGTCGGGTACTTTTACAGATAATACTGCAGTTAAACCTTCTCGAGCATCATCTCCACTGGTAGAAGCTTTGTTCTTACCATTAAGATTTGAATCCATATACTGATTCAATGTTCGAGTTAAGGCTGTTCTAAATCCAGAAAGATGCGTACCACCATCTCTTTGAGGTATATTATTGGTAAAGCAAAAGATATTTTCCTGATAAGAATCATTCCACTGCATTGATATTTCAACACCAATATCATCTTTTTCAGTCGAAAAATTTATGACTTTATTATGAATCGGGGTTTTATTTTTATTTAAATGTTCAACAAAGGCTCGTATACCTCCTTCATATTCAAAGATATCTTCTTTACCAGAACGATCGTCTTTTAAATGAATTCGAACTCCAGAATTTAGAAAAGATAATTCGCGTAGTCTTTTGGATAAAATATCATAATGAAATTCAACATCAGTAAATGTTTCTGTACTGGGTTTAAATCTTATTTCAGTGCCTGTTAGTTCAGTATCTTTAATGGCTACTAATGGAGAAACAGGTTCACCATTCACATATTCCTGAAAATGAACCTTACCGTTTCTTTTTATGGTTAGCTTTACATTTTCAGATAAAGCATTAACCACTGAGATACCAACACCATGTAAACCACCGGATACTTTATAAGAGTTATCATCAAATTTACCCCCTGCATGTAAAACAGTCATAATAACTTCAGCAGCTGATTTACCTTCATCAGGATGAATATCAACCGGAATCCCGCGACCATCATCCTTAATGGATACCGAATTATCGTTATGAATAACAACCATAATTTCTGAACAATGACCTGCTAAAGCTTCATCGATTGAATTATCAACCGCCTCAAAAACCATATGGTGAAGACCAGAACCATCATCTGTATCACCAATATACATACCTGGTCTTTTTCTTACTGCATCTAATCCTTTTAGGACTTTTATATTTGACGAATCATATTCTGACATTGTGTTCTCGTATGTTTTTTTCGGTTTTAATCATACCATGTTCCACGTGAAACAGTTTGTATTCTTTATGGTGTCGATAAAGATTTTCTTTAAGATTAATGTTTGTAATAAATATTTGTAAATCTATTTGAGATATTTTTTCTAGAATATAATCCAGAGATACGTCATCAAGTTCAGAAGAAATATCATCTATAAGTAATATAAGATTTTTATCAACTTTTCGACCAAGCAGTATCAATTGAGCGATTATTAAAAAAATAGAAATTTTCTTAATTTGACCTCTGGAAAATACATTTTGAATATTGTAATCATTTGAAATAAATTTTAAATCATCTCTATGCGATCCAAATCTAGTAAACCCATACTTGATATCTCTTGATCTATTTTCTTTTAGAACTTCTAAGAAAGGTACTTGTGTATCCCAACCAGAAATATATTTAATATACATTGGAGTAGCTGTAAAAGATTCAGGAAATGAATTTTCCAGAATAAGGTTAATTTCTTTAATTATGCTTTTTCGATAATCTGTAATTTCTTCACATCTTGTCGATATGAAATTATCCCAATGATCCAGTTCATCTAAATTCTTCCTGAGCTTGAGTAAAGCATTCCTCTGTTTTAATGCATGATTATATTCTGAATATAATTGTAGATAATTATGTTCCACGTGAAACAAACACCAGTCACTATACTCTCTACGTTTTGAAGGAGAACCGGTGATAAGATCAAAACAAGAAGAATTGATGATTTTTACAGGCGTTCTTTTAGCTAAGCTTGAAACTTTGTGAATTGTTTCATTATCTATACGAATAATAGATTTAAGGTTTGTTCTTGAAATGCCAGCTTTATAATTCTCGAACCTGCCAAACAAAAGAAAATTATCTTCATTGTGTTTTATACAGCTATTTAACTGATGGGTCTTAAATGACCCTCCCTGACATAAAATATGTATTGCTTCGAGAAAACTGGTTTTTCCAGAAGCATTCAAGCCTGTAATAATATTTAAGCTCTTATGTAGATCCAGAGTATTGGATTTAATATTTCTAAAATTATTAAGGCTTATCTGCCTTATGCTCATTATTAACTTTTTTATTATAAACGCATTGGCATAACAACATATCGAAAATAGTCAGATTCTGGAGAAGTAATAATACAACTACTATTTGAATCCTTTAATTTTATTTCAACATTTTCTGAATCAAGAACTGAGAATACATCTAAAAGATAAGTTACATTAAAACCAATCTCTATATTTGCTTCCTTGTAATCAACTGTGATTTCTTCTTCAGCTTCTTCCTGGTCAGGGTTATTAGCCTGGATAGAAAGATTATTTTCACTAAATATTAGTCTAATACCCCGATATTTTTCATTTGATAGAATTGAGATACGGTGCAGTGATTGTTTTAGTAATTCTCTGTTAACCGTCATTGTCTTGTTTCCATCGACTGGAATGACTCGATTATAATCCGGGTATTTACCATCAATTAATTTTGAAGTGAAAATTAAATTTCCTGTTTCTACACGAATATGATTTTGGCTCAGAATTATATCGACATCTCCATCAGCTGAAGTAAGTAGTCGAGCTAATTCAAGAACACCTTTTCGTGGAATGATAATTTGCTTGTCGGCACTTATTCCTGTGTGACATTTAAATTCACTTAACGCAAGTCTATGACCATCTGTAGCAACAAATCTAATTTTTTCATTAGAAATTTCTAACAGCATACCATTTAAATAATATCTCACATCCTGTTGAGCCATTGCAAAAGCTGTTTTTTCAATTAATAACTTTAAAGTTTTCTGAGGAATACTAAATTTACTTTGCGATTTAATATCATCAATTCGTGGAAAATCCTTTGAGGGTAGAGTCGCCAGAGTAAAGCGACTACGGCCTGAAACCATAAGAACCTTATTTTCTTCAATTTTGATATTAATATCAGATTTAGCAGGTAAGGCTTTACATATATCAAGTAACTTCCTGGCAGGTAATGTCGTTGAGAAATCTTCAACTATATCTATATCAGATTCAAGTGTGGCAACTAGTTCTATTTCAAGATCAGAAGCAACAAGAGTTATATTTCCATTGAATGCCTGAATTAAAACATTTCCTAATATTGCTAATGTCTGTTTACGTTCTACGGCTCCAATTACATTCTGTAAAGGACTAAGTATTTGCTCGGTATTAATAATAATATTCATTATATATATAAACTGTTGTTGTTATTAGTAACTAGCTATTTTGTTAGTAAAACTTAAAAACACTTATAAATCAGTAACTTACATCTTTAAGTCTGATATTTAACTGCGTTATATCTTATCAGTAAACTGTGGATAAGTGATGAATAAAAAGCAACCGGTTTTTTACTCATGATTTATCCACAACTCACTAACAGGTTTATTATAACCTTTGAATTAATTACTCAAAGTCCTATATAAGTTATCATAATCTTCTTTAATAGAATGATCTTCATCGCATAGCTCATGAACTTTACGACAGGCATGTAGCACTGTCGTATGATCTCTACCACCAAAAGCATTGCCAATTTCAGGTAAACTATGGCGCGTTAATTCTTTGGAAAGAGCCATCGCCATTTGTCGGGGTCGAGTAATTGATCTGGTTCTTCTGCTGGATAATAGATCTGCTATAGATACTTTAAAATAATCAGAAACTGTTTTCTTTATATTTTCGATAGTGATTTTTTTATCCTGAACAGCCAGCAAATCTCGCAAAGCCTCTCCAGTAAATTCCTGAGTAATTGGTTGGCCAGTAAAATGTGCATGTGCTATCACACGTTTTAAAGCACCTTCGAGTTCACGAATATTCGATTTAAATTTACTGGCAATAAAAAAAGCAACTTCTTCTGGTAAGTAAGCTTTTACCGATTCTGCTTTTGTTTTTAAGATGGCGACACGAGTTTCCAGGTCAGGTGGTTTGATATCGACAGCAAGCCCCCATCCTAATCGAGATCTAATTCTCTCTTCCAGACCATCGATTTCTTTTGGATAACGGTCACAGGTAATAATCATCTGTGCTTTAGATTCATATAATGAATTAAATGTATGGAAAAATTCTTCCTGTGAACGGTTTTTATCGGCCAGAAATTGAATATCATCGATAAGCAGTGCATCAACACCTCGATAAAAATTTTTGAATTCATTCATTTTACTATGTTGCAATGCTTTGACCATATCTGATACAAAGCGCTCACAATTTACATAAACAACATTACTTTCTGGTCTTAATTTTTTTATTTGATTACCAGCTGCCTGCATTAAATGAGTTTTTCCCAGTCCAACACCACCATAAATATAGAGTGGATTATAATCTGAACCGGGTTTACTACTTACCTGAATGGAGGCAGCTCTGGCAAGCTGGTTGGATTTACCTTCTACATAGTTATCGAAAACCTGAGAACTATTTAAGCCAGAAGGGTAAGTTTTTGCAGGACTTACGGTTTGAGTACCAGAAGATGAATTATCTGAACTGCTAGCTGGTTTAACCTGACTGCCTATGGATATGGCAACTTCAATGGAATTGCTATCATCCAGATTTGATACAGTTGTTTTTATCTGGTCAAGAAAATTTTTCTTAACCCAATCCATTACAAATCTGTTTGGGGCCAGTAATTTTAAAGTATTATTTTCAAGATCTGCTTGCAGAGGAAGAATCCAGGTATTGAATTGCTGCTCCGTTAATTCATTTTCAAGATGAGTAATACATTGTTCCCACAATTCAATTTTCAAGCTTTTTATCCTGATAGTTATTTTTCAATGGATTGGTCTTAGAGATGAGAATAAATAGTATTGCCTGTTACTTGTTCAACTTTCATCAATACTAATCGCTATTATCATACTTATCCACAGGACGTGCAAAGCAAATTTTATAAATAATTGGATTAATCTTTAATATTCGTAAAAAATAATATTGACGAATGGCACAGTTATCAGTATCGTGTCGCGCCTGCCATTTTTAGGCACCTGATCAGTGTGAGATATTAATATGAAACGTACATTTCAACCTAGTAATTTAAAACGTGCTAGAACCCATGGCTTTCGTGCCCGTATGCAGACACGTGGCGGACGACTTGTTATTAAAGCGAGAAGAGCAAAGGGTAGAGCCCGTTTAACTCCTTAATTGTGGATTCCAGAGCTGGAGAATCTTTCTCCAGGTCATCCAGACTCACCTTAGCGGGTGAATACAAGCAAGTTTTTAGTAAAAATATTCGCGTCTCTGATGACTGCTTTACTTTCCTGGTAGGCAAACAACGGGGTAAGAATTCGCGGATTGGTTTTGCAGTAGCAAAAAAGCAGATAAAACGAGCGGTTGATAGAAATCGTATCAAACGCTTAATCAGAGAAAGTTTTCGCAGGCATCAAAACGAATTGCCAAATGTGGATATAGTCGTTATGGTGCGCAATAACATTTTACAGCTTAATAATTCACAATTTTTTTCAAGACTCGATAAACATTGGCGCAAAGTAATAAAACAATGCGAAAAATTTTAATACTGCCTATCAAGTTTTATCGTTATGCGATAAGCCCTTATTTGATTAGTCGTTGTCGATATGTCCCTACCTGTTCTGAATATGCAATTGAAGCAATAGAACGTTTCGGTGCTTTGAAGGGTGGATGGCTAGCGATTAAAAGAATTTTTTCCTGCCACCCCTGGGGAAAATGTGGTTATGATCCTGTGCCACCCAAACACTAATTTATATCAACAGAAACTACTATGGATAATTCAAGACTTTTTCTCTATGCGGCATTAGCATTCGTTGGATTACTCATCTGGGAGCAATGGAAAACGGATTATGGCCCGCAACCAGAACCAGCTCCAATAGTACAGCAGCAACAGCAATCTTCTAATAATTCATTAGCATCAAATCCTGAGCATACGGGAGATCTTCCAGAACTGACTAATCTTAAGGAAAATACCGCTAATGAAACAAATAACAATGTAACAACATCAGGAAAATTAATACATGTTGAAACAGATGTTATTGATGCCCAGATTGATACACTTGGTGGTGTAATTAAGTCATTGAAATTAAAGAAATTTCCAGTAGATATTGAGCATAAGGATGAATTTCTGGAAATTATTTATAATAGACCTGATTCTCTCTATCTTGTACAAAATGGCTTAAGATCGCCATCAAGTTCAGCGCCTACACATTTCAGTTCTTTTACAAGCAAAAAGGATAGTTATGTTATGGATGATTCTGCTGACGTATTGTCTGTTCCCTTCGAATGGCAGGAAAATGGAATTACAGTTATTAAAACCTATGAATTTAAACGAGGTGATTATTTAGTTAATTTGAATCAAAGAGTCGTTAATAATTCAGATACTGACTGGGTGGGTAGTCAATATAGGCAGTTACAACGTTCTAAACCATTATCCACCAGTAAAGTTCTTTATACTTACACTGGTGCTGTTGTTTATAATGATGAAATAAAGTATGAAAAAGTAAAATTTGATAGCATGGAAGAAAAACAATTCCAGCTGCAATCAAAAGGTGGCTGGGTTGCTATGCTTCAACACTATTTTATCTCGGCCTGGGTTACCCAAAGCGATGAAACTAATCTGGCTTATTCATTAGCAAACAAAACACATATGCCAGCAACTTATACGATTGGTCTGAGATCCGAAAATCAGCAAGTAACTGCCGGCTCTGAAGGTGAATTTAATAGTCAGTTATTTGTTGGACCAAAAATTGTAAAGAGACTTGAAGAAATTTCACCCGGATTAGAATTAACGGTTGATTATGGTGCTCTAACCTTTCTGTCGAAACCACTGTACTGGTTACTATCGTTTTATAACAGTATTGTAGGTAACTGGGGTATAGCCATCATATTGTTAACTTTAACTGTTAAGGGTATTTTTTATAAACTTTCAGAGAAAAGTTATAAATCAATGGCTCGCATGCGTAAAGTTGGTCCTCGATTAAAAGCCTTGAAAGAACGCTATGGTGATGATCGCCAGCAAATGAATAAGGCTATGATGGAATTATATAAGGAAGAAAAAATAAATCCCTTGGGTGGTTGTCTTCCGATGTTAGTCCAGATGCCAGTTTTTATAGCGCTATACTGGGCCTTGCTAGAATCTGTTGATTTGCGTCAGGCACCCTTTTTCTTCTGGATTCAGGATTTATCAGTGATGGATCCTTACTACATATTGCCAGTACTGATGGGAATAAGCATGATCATCCAGCAGAAACTGAGTCCTACTCCAATGGCTGATCCAATTCAGGCAAAAATGATGATGGCTCTTCCTTTAGTGTTTACCGTATTTTTTGCATTTTTTCCTGCCGGGCTGGTTTTATACTGGGTATCTAATAATACGCTGACCATTGCACAACAATGGGTTATTACCAAACGAATAGAATCTGGCGAAGAAAAATAAACTTCTAATAGAGTAAGTTCATGTCACAAGATACCATTGCTGCCATTGCAACTCCACAGGGCATTGGTGGCATTGGTATAATCAGGTTATCTGGAAGTAAATCTCTCAGTATTGCTGAATCTTTAACCAGATCCACGCTTCAAAAATCGACAACGCAATTTCGAAATTTTTATGATATAGATGATCAGATAATTGATCATGGCATCGTACTTTATTTTAAATCACCACATTCTTTTACCGGCGAAGATGTCATCGAGATACAGGGCCATGGCGGTATCGTGTTACAGGATATGCTGTTGAGTCGAGTTTGTGAGTTAGGAGCCAGAATAGCTCATGCAGGAGAATATTCAGAACGTGCTTTTTTTAATGACAAACTGGATTTAACACAAGCTGAAGCTATTGCAGATTTAATCGAATCTGGTAGTCAGGCAGCAGCTCGGGCTGCAATGAGATCATTACAGGGTGAATTTTCAAAATTAATTAATAGCCTGGCTGAATCGATTATCAACCTACGTGTATTTGTCGAAGCAGCGCTGGATTTTGCTGAAGAAGAAATAGATTTTCTGGCTGAATCTGATATCCAGCTGCAGATAAAAAATATAATCGACACTAATAATAATATTCTTCATGAAGCAGAAAAGGGCAGGGTACTCAATGAAGGTATGACGATGGCAATAGCTGGTCGACCGAATGCAGGAAAATCAAGTCTATTAAATTATCTGGCTGGCTATGATGCGGCAATAGTGACCGATATCGAAGGAACAACACGTGATGTCATTCGTGAACATATAGCTTTAAAAGGTGTACCAGTTAAATTAATCGATACTGCTGGATTGAGAGATTCTACGGATCTTATTGAGAAGGAAGGTATAAAGCGTGCCTGGCATGAAATAGAAAAAGCAGATGTTGTACTGTTATTGATTGATGCCTCGAAAGGTTATTCAAATGAAGATCAAAATATTCAGCAACGATTAAATGAAGCGAATGTAATTCCTGTCTATACCAAAGCTGATCTATTAAGTTCAGACCAAAAACAAACCATCAATGAAATATTTATATCAACGAAAAGTGGTGAAGGTATCGATGATCTCATTGAGCTATTGACTAATAATTATACTGATTACAATCATAGTCAAACGACATTTATTGCCAGAAAAAGACATGTAGAAGCTTTAAAAAATAGCCTGCAACATTTAATAACGGCTAGAAATATATTTGATCAAACTCAATCTGGAGAATTGATGGCTGAAGATTTGCGTCTTGCTCAGCAATCACTTAACCAGATTACAGGTTCATTCACCACAGAAGATTTGCTAGGAAAAATATTTTCCAGCTTTTGTGTTGGGAAATAAAAAAACCAATGAATTCAATAAATTAAAGTCTTAACATACGTTCTTTTTCTTCAGCAGATGGTTCAAAAGTACGACTGCGATAATACTCAAAGATTTCATTTACCACTTCTTGAGGCTCATCAATAATCTTAATTAAATCAAGATCTGATTCACTGATAGTACCTTCTTTCGCAAGAGTATTTTTAAACCAGTTTATGAGCCCAGCCCAGAATTCAGACTCTACCAGGATTATGGGAATTTTTCTTGTTTTACCGGTTTGAACCAGGGTAAGAATTTCTGCCATTTCATCCAGAGTGCCAAAACCTCCCGGCAAAACAATATAAGCTGTGGCATATTTGACAAACATAACCTTACGAGTAAAAAAATGTCTGAAATTTAACGAAATATCCTGATAAGGATTAGTTGATTGTTCATGTGGTAATTGAATATTCAAACCAATGCTGGATGATTTACCGGCTTTTGCTCCTTTATTAGCTGCTTCCATAATACCGGGTCCACCGCCACTAACGACTGAAAATCCGGCATCTGATAATAAGCGGGCAATTTTCTCAGCTTTTAAATAATAAGGGCTATCAACTTCAGTTCGGGCTGAACCAAATATACTTACCGAGGGTTTTATGCAGGCAAGATTTTCAAATCCATCAACAAACTCTGCCATGATTTGAAAAATTTTCCAGGATTCTCTGGTTAATCCGGATTCAATATTGGCGATATCTTGTTTGCTCTTAACTGTGTTTTTACTGTTCATTCAGGTATTCTGCTCAGATAATTTTAAATTAATTTAATAGATTGTAACTTATCCATGATGATAGAAGAAAAAAGAAAAAAACTTTTACTGGTTGATGGTAGTTCATACCTCTTTCGTGCCTTTCATGGATTACCTCCTTTACTTAGCAGGGGTCATCCAACCGGTGCAATATACGGTGTTTTAAATATGTTGCGTAAATTAATGCTGGATGAAAACCCTGACTTAATTGGCGTTATTTTTGATGCCAAGGGAAAAACCTTCAGGAATGATATATATCCGGAATATAAGGCAAATCGTCCACCCATGCCAGATGATTTACGTGTACAAATCGAACCTTTACATGAAATTATCAAAGCTCAGGGATTACCCCTGATTATTGTTGATAATGTAGAAGCTGATGATGTTATTGGTACTTTAGCCAGGCAGGCAGATCAACAGGGGTATCAGGTATTGATATCGACGGGTGATAAGGATATGGCTCAACTGGTAAATAAAAATGTCACTTTAATTAATACCATGAATAATGTGCATATGGATGAAAACATGGTTATGGAAAAATTTCAGGTTAAACCGGATCAAATTATTGATTATCTGGCATTAATGGGAGATACCTCTGATAATATTCCGGGTGTACCGAAAGTAGGTCCGAAGACAGCCAGTAAATGGCTTAATGAATATGGTACATTAGAAAATGTGATAAAAAATGCAGATAGTTTTAAAGGTAAAATTGGTGAGAATCTACGTGCATCAATAGAATTTTTACCAATGTCTTATGAGCTGGCCACCATAAAACTTGATGTACCACTCAATTTTAAACTGGAAGATTTAAGTCGCCAGGAAGTCGATGCAAAGAGCTTGTACCAATATTATGATCAATTTGAATTCAAGCGCTGGCTGGATGAACTTGAATCAGAGGGATTTGCTGTTGAAGCAGAGACAAATAATCCACAGACAGATTATGAAATGGTTATTGATCAATCTGCCTTTGATAACTGGCTAAATAAAATATCATCCAGCAAACTGTTTGCAATCGATACAGAAACCACCAGTATAAACTATATGGATGCAGAAATAGTTGGACTATCTCTGTGTGTTGAATCAGCTAAAGCCTGTTATATCCCACTCGCTCATCATTATCCCGGAGCCCCTCAACAGTTAAAAAGATCTGAAGTTCTGCAAGCTTTAAAGCCGGTTCTGGAAAATGCAGATATTGAAAAAATTGGTCAGAATATAAAATATGAACATCATATTTTTAAAAAATATGACATTGATTTACAGGGTATGTCGCATGACACCATGTTGCAATCCTATGTATTAAATTCCTCGGCGACTCGACATAATATGGATGATATGGCTGAGTTTTATCTGAACCGGAAAACGATTCATTATGAAGATGTTGCAGGCAAAGGAGCTAAACAGATAAGCTTTGATCAGGTTGATCTTGAACAGGCTGTGGACTATGCGAGTGAAGATGCAGAAGTCACCTTTGAGTTACACCAGACACTTTTCGAGAAATTAAAAGAAGAAGAGACTTTATTAAAAGTTTATACAGATATCGAGATACCACTAATACCTGTATTGGCGAGTATAGAGCAAAATGGTGTTTGTATTGATCAACCAATGTTACAAAAGCAGGCACAGGAAGTTGATGAATTGCTGGATAACATTCAAAAAACAATTTATGAGCAGGCTGATGAAAAATTCAATTTAAGCTCTCCTAAACAAATTCAGCAAATACTTTTTGAAAAACTTAATTTACCTGTAATAAGAAAAACCCCGAAGGGTCAGCCTTCAACCGCAGAAGATGTGCTGGAAGAGTTAGCCAGAGATCATGAAATACCGCGTTTATTATTAGAACATCGAAGTTTAAATAAATTAAAAACGACCTATATTGATAAATTGCCTATGGATGTTAATTTACATACGGGCAGAATTCATACTTCCTATCATCAAGCCGTTGCTTCAACGGGTCGATTATCTTCATCGAACCCTAATCTACAAAATATTCCTGTCAGAACAGAGCAGGGTAGGCGGATTCGAGAAGCTTTTATTGCGCCAGAGGGTTTTAAAATACTGGCACTGGATTATTCACAAATAGAATTACGCATCATGGCACATCTTTCTGGTGATGAAGGCCTTCTTAGTGCTTTTGCCAATAAACTGGATGTACATAAAGCCACTGCAGCTGAAGTATTTGCGATACCAACTGATCAGGTGAGTACGGATCAGCGTCGAGCAGCCAAAGCGATTAATTTTGGACTCATTTATGGAATGTCAGCATTCGGTCTGGGTAAACAATTAAATATAGGTCGTACAGAAGCTCAAAAATATGTCGATCTTTATTTTGAACGATATCCAGGGGTTAAAAGCTATATGGATGAAACTCGTGAAAAAGCCCACGAAGCAGGTTATGTAGAAACGGTTTTCGGACGAAGATTATATTTACCGGAATTAAAATCCAGAAATGCGCAACGTAGGCAATATGCAGAAAGGACTGCGATTAATGCCCCTATGCAAGGTACAGCAGCTGATATTATAAAACTGGCTATGATAAAGGTTCATCAATGGTTAAAAGATAAAGGTGATCAGACTAAAATGATCATGCAGGTGCACGATGAACTGGTTTTTGAAGTAAATCAGGACGATGTAGATTTTTACCGGAAAAATTTATCTGAATTGATGACTACAGCTGCGAAATTATCGGTAGAACTGGATGTTGATGCAGGTGTTGGCAATAGCTGGAATGAGGCCCATTAATAAAATTTAAATTTTTACACTCGAAAATGATGCCGATTGTCGGATAAAAAAGAATTTTGTTATTTAAAAACTATAAAGTAAATATGAAATGAACTTTGGTATAAAGCTGTTGTCATATCAGTTAATGCGCTAAAGCCCGGCGCAGTTCGTTCTTCCCTCCTGTTGAACGAACAGATCCGGAGATACCCCAACGGATCGATATTTCAACCCTGGCTGAGTAAATCTCTTGCCGGGGTTTTTTTTGTCCATCATATTTTTCCAGGATTATATACATCAACTGTAATGGTTTATGAAACAATGGGTTAACCTCTATTGCGAGCGGTCAACTGCGGAATCTAGGTTAAATCTAAAAGTCGATTGCAATGACTAATAAGTTCATCCATACCAAGGCCCGTTAAAGCTGAAAAAGCTGAAACACTAATACCTTCATCCTGTAATTGTCTGGATATTTTCATAATAGTTCTTTTGCGGGAATCGTTTTTAAGTTTATCAGCCTTGGTTAATAATATATGAATGGGTAATTCACTATCCACAAGTTCAATAAGTCCCAGATCTAGATCGGTCAAACCCCGTCTAATATCAACTACAATAACCAGGCCGCTTAACGATTGACGCTCTAGCAGATAACTGGACAAAGTGGTATTCCAGTGATCACGTAATTTTTTAGGCACTTTTGCATATCCATATCCGGGTAAATCGACCAGTCGGTGCTGCTCATCTAAATTGAAAAAATTAATTAATTGAGTTCGTCCAGGTGTTTTACTGGTTTTACAAAGGTTCTTTTGACAGGTAAGTCGATTAATAGCCGTAGATTTTCCAGCATTTGAACGACCAGCAAAGGCAATTTCCAGTCCATCATCCTCAACTAATTGAGAAAGCTCAAAGGCACTGGTTAAAAACTTTGCATGTTGATATAGATTAGTCATTTCTCACTGCTTTATTGAATACATAGATCATGTATGATATACATTCCGCCCCAAAATTTCTGTATTCATTTTTTTAATTAGGAGATCATATGAAAGCTCGCCATATCAAAGCGGTAATGCTTGGGTTAACTGGCCTGATGGCTGTAACCTCAATTCAGGCGGCTGATATCGAAGCCGGTAAAGCTAAAACAATATTATGTGCAGGTTGTCACATGGCAGATGGAAATAGTGTCAATACAATTTGGCCAAGACTAGCTGGACAACATTCATCATATCTGTTGAAGCAATTACGTGATTTCAAAGCTAGAAAAAGAATTGACCCTACTATGAATGCAATGGTGGCTTCATTAACAGATGAAGATATGGTTAATATTGCTGCATATTTTGAATCACAAAAACCAGCAGCAGCAAAATATGATGAATCACTACTGGCTAAAGGTCAGGATATCTATCGTGGTGGTATTACTGAAACCTCTGTAGCAGCCTGTATTGGGTGTCATAACCCCACTGGTGAAGGTAATGGACCAGCAGTATACCCAAGATTGAAAGGACAGCATCCTGAGTATATCGCAACTCAATTAAATAATTTTAAAAAGGGCGTTCGTACAAATGATGCTGGAAAAATGATGCGAAATGTCGCAAATCGCATGTCAGATGCTGAAATAAAAGCAGTTTCTGCATATGTTGCAGGATTGAAATAGAAAATATTTTGTTATAAAGCCCTCATAGCTTAAATACTATAGAGGGCTTTAGCGAATCATTCATGGCCTTTTTCGCTAAAAAGAATTGAAAATGAATCCATATAGTTTAATCTGTTAATCAAAGATTCAGTTTGACACAGTTAAACTATTCCACAACATTAAGGTCAAAATAAATCGTTTCAATAAAATAAAAGGTGACTCCATGATCCGCAAAGGCATTATTGCAATCTTTGTATTATTATTTTCAATTGCATCTGCTTATGCTGAGCAGTTTAATGAAGGCGTTGAATATGAAGTACTTAAGACCCCTGTTACTACTAGCAACCCCGATAAAGTCGTCGTAACAGAAGTCTTCTGGTATGGCTGCCCTCATTGTTTTCGATTTGAGCCATATTTGGATGAATGGAAGAAATCCCTTCCAGAAAATGTCGTTTTGGAGCAGGTTCCATCTGTATTGAATACCAGCTGGAAAGAAAATGCGCGTGCATTTTTTGCTCTACAAATGATGGGTGAAACTGAAAAAACCCATAAAAAAATATTTGAAGCAATACATTTACAGCGTAAAAGGCTCAATAGTGAGGATACTATGGCAGCCTTTGTTAAAACTTTAGGTGTTGATGAAAAGCAATTCCGTGATAATTATCACTCGTTTCCTGTTGATACTATGGTAAGAAAAAGTCTCCAGAAAGAGCGTAAATATGGACACAATGGCGTGCCAGCGGTGATTGTTAATGGTAAATATCGCACAAGTGCTTCTCAGGCAGGTAGTAATGCCAGAGCTATACAGGTTGTAGATTATCTAGTAAAAAAAGAATTGAAAGCAAAATAGTTTAAAAGAGATAACCTTTATCTTGAGGTTATCTCTTATTTGCATTTGTAAAAAATTGATTTTTTTCAACAAAGCTGAGTGATGCTTAATTCAGTTAAGCTTACCTAAGCTGATCATTAAAATGTTTAAAAAGGAATTTGTCGATTTAACTTCCGGCTAAATTACAACTTTACAGATCTTTAAAAAGGCGGTTAAGATTGTTGTAAGAACCTTTGAGACATTATTGTACTCAGAATAAAAACTACACAAACTCTGGTTAAGGGGAATCAATGCATCATATCGTCATTGCAGGTGCTGGCTTTGCAGCATGTACAGCTGTTAAAACATTAAGAAAAAATGGCTTTGAAGGAAGAATCAGTCTGGTTGCCCCACGGGCAGAATTATTTTATTACCCCAGTTTAATCTGGGTTCCTGCTGGTAAAAGAACCAGAGAAGACTTGATAGTACCTTTACATAATTATCTGAAAAGGAATCGGGTTGACTATATTCAATCTACTGTGACAGGTCTTGATGCAGAAAATAAAACGCTCAAATTAGAAAATGACTCACTCACATACGATGCTCTGTTAATTGCAAGTGGTGGCAGCTATTTACGTAAACTACCTGGTATAGAGAATGCAAAAATAGCCTGTAGTGGTTGGCAGGATACAAAAGCCTTTTCAGACAAACTGGCATCAATGAATGAAGGAACCATTGCATTCGGTTTTGCCAGTAATCCAAAAGAACAGTCTGCAATGCGTGGTGGACCAATATTTGAATTTCTATTTGGCGTTGATACGCTTTTACGCCAGCAAGGAAGACGTGATAAATTTAATCTTGTTTTTTTTAGTCCAGCCCCTAAGCCGGGTAAACGTATGGGTGAAAAAGCAGTTGATAGACTACTCTCAGAAATGAAGAAACGAAATATTAAGACATATCTGGGGAAAAAACTGAAATGCTTTACAGATAGTTACATAGAAACAGAAGCAGAAAAATTTAATGCTGATTTAATTCTATTTATTCCAGGAATGACAGGTCCTGCCTGGGCTGCAAATTCAGGATTAGAATTATCAGAAGGTGGCTTTTTTAAAGCTAATAAATTTTGTCAGGTAGAAGGCCAGGAACATATTTATGTAGCGGGAGATGCAGGTAGTTTTCCAGGTCCCGACTGGAAGCCAAAACAGGCGCATATGGCTGACTTACAGGCAGAAGCAGCAGCAAAAAACATCATTGACAGTTTGAAATGGATGAAAGTCAAAAATACATTTAAAACAGAATTAATTTGTATTGTTGATACACTAAACAGTGGTAGTTTGGTGTATCGTGGACCAAAACATAATTTGATGTTGATGAAAATGACACCGATGCATTGGGCAAAAAAATGGTTTGAAAAAATGTATCTTAAGGCTTATATAAAATAATATTACTGCTAGTCTGTCGTGTTCCGATGATCAACAGCAGTTAACCGCTCGCAATAGAGGTTAAAGCCCATTCATCTAAAGAATGGCAGACTAGCTGAAATATTATTCTGCACAAAAATCCATCAGTAACTCTTTAACAACAGAATATTCTTTTTCCAGAGAATCCAGCTGTTTTACTTCAATATTTATTTTATTCTTAGCTTGTGCTTCTAGCGCTTTTGCTTTTGAAGATAAATTGAATGCTCCAAGGTTTGCAGAGCTAGACTTTAAACTATGAGCATTTCGTTGCAATATATCAAATTGTTGATTTTGCTGAACATATTTTAAATCTGATAGTATCTGTTCACTGCTTTCATAAAATGAAGATACCAGCTCAGCGAAGTCATCTTCCATGATTACCTTTAAGCTGTTTAAAGTATTAATATCCAGAGAAGCTAAATCAGTATCAGTCTGTTCATTTACATTGCTCTTCAAAACATCAACCTCTTTGTTTTTTAATAAATCCTGAATAGTGGATAATAATATTTCTGAAGAAAACGGTTTTGGTATGAACCCCTTCATTCCTGAATTAAGACATTTATTTTTCTCACTTTCCATTACATTGGCAGTTAAAGCAATAACAGGTACAGAAATATTATTTTCTTTTTGATAATTATTAATTTCAAGAGTTGCTTCAAATCCATCTTTTACCGGCATTTGACAGTCCATTAAAATAATATCAAATTTATCCTGTTTAAAAATATCAATTGCTTTCTGACCATCTTCAGCAATAGTTACCTGTAAATTATGTTTTGTTAATATTGAGGTCGCTACTTTCTGATTAACTGGATTATCTTCCGCCAGAAGAACTCTGGCACCGTTAAAATTAATATTAAGAATTTCATCAGAGGCAGAGTCTATTACATCATATCTAGTGATAATTTCCCTGGATTTAGAAGAGGGATTTTTATACTCTCCTAAAACACATTCTAATGTATCATGTAATATATCTAACAAAATTGGTTTTGAAAGATAGCCGGAAAAACCATTTTCCTCGAAAAATTTTGCCTCTCCCTTATTTGCAGAAGAAGAGCATATAACAAGTGGACAATCAGTAATGTCAGGATCATTTTTAATCATTTTACCCAGCTCCAGTCCATTAACTTCAGGCATTAAATAATCAAGTATGATCAAATCAAATTTAGTATCTTCAACATCGGAATTCTTTAATAAATTCATAACCTGCGGGTAATTTTGAGCGGTTGAAATTTTCATTCCAAAATGAGTTAACTGATTTTTTAATATTTTCAGATTGGTATAACTATCATCAACAATAAGTACTTTTTTAGATAATAATGATTTATGTTGTAAGTAGTGTCGGGATTCTACAACCGGAAACTCAAGCGAAAAATAAAAATTAGAGCCTTTACCCAGTTCACTTTCAATCTGGATGCTACCACCCATAGCTTCGACTAATTGTTTGCATATTGAAAGACCTAAGCCCGTACCACCATACTGTCTTGTTGTAGAACTATCAGCCTGAGTAAATGATTCAAATAAGGTTTGTTGTTTATCTTTAGCAATACCAATACCAGAATCTTTAACAGAAAATTGTAGGAATACTGATCCATTAACTATTTCAGAAACAGGTTTAACTTCAACAATAATATGGCCCTGATGAGTAAATTTTAAAGAATTTCCAATGAGGTTCATTAAAATTTGTCTTAATCTACCGGCATCGCCATTCACTAATCGGGGACATTCTGCAGAAAAATTAAGAATAAGTTCTATATCTTTTTCATTAGCTTTTGGTATTAATAAAATACAGAGCTCATGAATAGAACGTTCAAGATCAAAATCAAGAGACTCAATCAGTAAATGTCCCGCTTCAATTTTAGATAAATCTAGAATGTCATTGATAATGGTGAGTAGAGCATTTCCTGAACTTGAAATTATTGATAAATATTCAGTTTGTTCATCATCGAGCTTTGTCTCTTTTAATAGTTGTGCCATACCGAGAACTCCATTCATAGGTGTTCTAATTTCATGACTCATGGCAGCCAGAAAATCTGATTTAGCTTTAGCGGCTTGAAGTGCTTCATTGCGGGCACTGATTAAAGATTGTTGCGCAATAACGCGCTCAGTGATATCAGTTAGTACCAGAGAATAATATTCGATATTACTATCAGATTGGAGGGTCATTAAATACACGGAAAAATATATATCATCTCCATACAGAGTGGTATACAGAGTTTCCCCTGCCCAAAAATTATTTTTATTCGCAACGGGTATGGCTTCACTGGTGATAAGGTCGTATAGATTCTGATTGGAAATTAAGTCCTCCAGGCTAATGTTCAGGTATGTATGAAGTGATGATAATCCAAAAATATCACGAGCAGATTTATTGATGGATAAAATTTTTCCTTCCAGTGTGAACATTAGCATAAGGTCAGGGCTAGCTTCACTTATTTGCATCAGTCGCTTCTGTTCCTGCAAAATGTTATAGGTTTTTGTGATATCGGTGAAAGAAATTATTGCTATCCTGTTATTATTAGAATCAGTCACAGGAACCGAGCTTAGCTGAACATTCACTATGTTACCGTTTTTATCCCACAACAGCTGTTCGTAAAGATGTAGATCCAGATCAATTTCCAGACGTTTAAATATAAGTGATTCCTCCCAGCTTGTTGCCTGATCTAAATGTTCTTTATATTGAATAGTCTCGGTAAAATTCTGGCCCAATAATTCTTTTCTCGAATAGCCCAGAATTCTAAGTGCTGTTTGATTAATGAATGAAATCCTGCCATCGAATTCCACTTCAATAATACCTGTATCTACTGAATCAAGTAGATTACGAATGCGCTCGTCAGTACGTTTTAATTCTCGTTGATATTTTATTGAATCAGTTTGATCATGAAGATAAAGAATGAAGTAGCTTGAATTACTGAAAAAAGCTTCACGTATAACAATATCAAGAATAATATCTTTACCAGATTTATTTTTTACTGAACTTAATATTCTACGTTCAGGATTATTAAGTGTAGAAATTGAAGGAAGATCTTTAAAAAAATCAGCATTACCCTTCAACCGGATAATGTTTGAAACAGGTATTCCAAGAACATTGTTTTTATTCCAGCCGAGTAACTGGGTGGCTGAATTGTTCCAGTCAATAATTTTTCCATCTACATCAAGAGAGACAATAGCATCGACAGAGACATCAACGATATTTCGTACTAATGACTCACTATTAAATAAATCAATCGCTTTAAGTATATATTTTCTGGTTGATCGACTATTTCTGACGAGAGTCATTATTTGATAAATAAGATAAACAGATGTTACAAAAGTGAGTTCGTATTTATAATCATTACCCTGCATAATATTAGTAATAATTAATGGTAGCAATGTGAGTGTGATATATATGCTACCTATAACAGGGAACCCGGTCATTGATGTAGTTGCTACAGAGGCAAATGCAGCAAAACTGAAATAGGTGATTAATAGTACTTCAATATTATTAAAATCAACAAAAATGAATGGGATAACAAACCAGCAAACAGACGTTAAGATCTGGTTTATATAAATATAGTGAATATATTGCCGGTCATTTATTGACTTTGATTTAATGTATAGTTTACGTGTGAACAGGCGTGAAAAAGAGACTAGCAATTGAGCTGCAGACCAGAGCAGCAGTAATTGGTGATTGCTGTAAGGATAATAGATATATACAAAAACAAACGAAGCGATAATAACGCCAATAACAGTTGAAACTACATTGATATCATAAATTTCAAGAAGCCTGCGTATGTAATCCTTACCAACAGCATTTTTAGAAAAATATATCAATTTGATTTCCAGCTATAAATGGCTTCTGAAATATTACCATTGCCTGTATAAATCAAAGATTCACAGAGATCTTTAACAAGCAGTATGCCTCGTCCTGAAAATGAATTGCTTTCCTGAGGTTTAGAAATATTGATATTTTCATAGTCAAATCCATTTCCACTATCTTTCAATGTAAGCTTGATGCTTCGGATATCATCGTTTTGTTCTATTGTGATATGAAAAGAAATATATCCTTCATCAATATCAGACAAACGTTTTTCTCGTTCCTGAAAATATAATGCAAATCCTGCAGGATCAGACTTTAAAGATGAATCCAGCTCTAAAATACCATGATCAAGTGCATTTACATACAGTTCGGTTAAAATAGTAAATAATTTTTGACGTTCTGATTCAATGCCTTCCATTTCCATAATCTGGTTTATGATAATTGGTACCGGATTAGTCTCGCGCAAACGCTTATTTTTGAGATTTAAAGAATAATCCCAGTCACCTTTAGTTTCAAAATGATGGTGTTTTACAGGGGTAATTTCATGTTTAAAAATATCGGGCAATAATTCCGGGACACAATTTATTTCGATTAAAGTTATATCATCAGATTGTTTTCGAGATCCGCAAAACTGATCTAACTGTTCAAGTAAATAATCGAAAATCATTACTGGAGCAGCATTGCGAATATTTTCCTCCAGGCGTTCAGTGCCAAACTCTTCATCTTCCTCGGACCAGGCTTCGGTTAAACCATCACTATATAGAATTAATTTGTCATTCGGCTGTAGAGCAAAAATCTGTGCTGCATCCATCGTGTTTAGATTATCTATAACACCAAGAGGTAATATATTAGATTTAATGTGGTGCTTTATATGATTGCTTGCCCCATCAACGATGAGCATATCAGGCATGCCGGCATTAAATACTGTTATCTGTTCAAGGTTGTGGCTGATACTGATTAATTGCACACATAAAAACATACCGACAGGCAGGAATTGTCGTAATTTTTTATTAATTCCAAGTAAAACTTCTTCCGGTGTAAAGCCCTTTGCTGTCATAGCCCGAAAAACTTCAGAAACAGGCATTGCGCCAAGAGCAGAAGATAATCCATGACCGGTAAAATCGCCTATAAGAAAATAGAGATCTCTTGAAGGGCTATACTCTGATAAAACCATATCGCCACTGAAAGTAGTGGCCGGGCGTATGATACTTCGAATATTCGAATTTTTAATATTGCTTTTCTGCACAGCACTATTAAAAACCTGCTCGGCAATTTCCTGTTCTCTATGTATTAAGCTATACATACCCTGAACTTCAATATTCAAATTAACGATTCTTTCCATAGCCTGAATTTTACTTTGCAGTAAAAATCTATCATAAGGCTTTATCAGAAAATCATCTCCACCAGCATCAATACAGGCCTGTAGAGATTCTTCGTCAGTCATTGAAGTTAAAAAAATGATTGGTATAAAGTTATTGCCTGATTCATGCTTAATAATCTTCGTGGCTTCATACCCATCCATTATCGGCATCATGACATCCATAAAAATGATTAGAGGTCTTTCTCCACGAAAAATATCTACCGCCTGCTGACCATTGACTGCCTCAATGGTTTCGTACCCCAGCCTTTTTAAGAGAGATCGTAATATCAGGCGATTTGTAATTTCATCATCGACAATAAGAGCCTTTTTAACGGAATTTTTAGAAACCATGAAATAAGAGATATCTTTATAGTTATATTAGATTTAGTACAAAAATAACGTTAATCAAGCAATACAAAGATATAAGGTATAATTGAACCTGGAAAAATCAGTTGAATTATTAAACAGGGCATATTATTTGACTGAACTCGCTGTTACAGTGCTTATACAACAATAAACTTAAAAAACGATACCGAAACGCAAAAATGCTGCTTATCCATCACAGTAATAGCCTGACTAAATTGTCTGATATCCTTTTGCAGCAAATGCAAAGTGGTTATTCATCGGTTTTGCAGGCTGAACTTATCCTGGTTCAAAACCCGGGTATGAAACGCTGGATACAACAACAAATAGCCAAATCCGGTGGTATTGCAGCTAATTTAGAATTTCCACTGCCATCACGCTTTATCTGGGATATTTTTTTGACACAGTTTACAGATATCGATACTCAATCAACATTTGATGGAGAAGTCCTGCGATGGCAGTTGATGACAATATTAGATCAACATAGTGAAGATCCTCAACTGGAAGTTTTGAAGCACTACCTGTCTGGTCATACAAAAACCCTGAAACACTTTCAGCTGGCCCAAAAGCTGGCTGCTTTATATGATCAATATCAGATCTATAGACCAAAAATGATTAAAAACTGGGAACAGGGTAATCCGATTAAATCTCCAAATGAAGCCTGGCAGGCTTATTTATGGAAACTGATAAGAGAGCAAAATAAACAACCGCATCGTGCTGAATTAATCAATAGACTGGTAGATCATTTATCTACTGATGAAGCAGATTTATCAGCCTTACCAGATAGACTCTTTATTTTCGCAATATCTGCAATGTCGCCACTATATCTCAATGTACTGGCAGCACTGAGTGAACATATAGAAATCCATTTATTTAACCTGAATCCCTGTGAGCACTACTGGGGTGACATCCGCAGTCGCAAGGATCAGGTAAAGCAGGGTGAATTGCCATTGGTAGAGAATGAATTGCTCGCCTCGCTGGGAAAGCAGGGGCGCGATTACATCGACCAGTTCTACGACAGCGGCTTTGAATGCATCGATAGAGAGCATTTCAACGAGGTAGTGCCAAACAGCCTGCTCAATCTGGTCAAGCACGATATTCTGAATTTCACCCAGACCCGACCTGATTTCGATGTTGAACAGGATGACTCTATTCAACTGGTGAGTTGCTACAGCGAATTACGCGAGCTACAGGTGCTACACGATTATCTACTGTCGCAGCTCGACCGCAATCACGAGTTACAGCCGCACGATATCGTCGTGATGTGCCCCGATATCAATAATCTGGCACCCTATATCGATGCCGTATTCGGTCAACAGCCAGCCGCGAGAAGAATCCCCTACACGGTTTCGGACAATAGTGTTCTATCATCCACCCCACTGCTGCAGACCATACTGGACTGGATCAATCTGCCTGCCAGCCGACTGACAGCCAACGAGATATCAGCCTGGCTTGAGCTCCCTGCCCTGCAACGAGCCTATGATCTGGATGAAGCAGCCGTCGACAGCATCCGCTACTGGATCAGTGAGAATCATATCCACTGGGCACTGGACAGTGAGCATCGGTCTCGTCTGGGGTTTCCTGACAATGACTTGAATACCTGGCGTCATGGCATTTCGCAGCTATTAATCGCCTACCTGATGCCGCCGCAGAGCGAGCTTTATCAACAGCAGGTGGCTTCCGCCTGTATCATCGATCAGCAGGAATTCATGGCACTGGGGCAGCTACAGAAATTTCTCGATGATCTGGCCCACTGGCAGCAACAGTTAAATCAAAAGCAGTCATTAATAGACTGGCAAAACAGCATCAATGCAATGATAGCGTCATTATTGCAACTGGATGAAGACGAAGCCTGGTTGATCAAGCCTCTACGCGATGAAATGGCCGCCTGGCAACAACAGGCTGAGCAGGCCGGGTTTGAGCAGCCACTTGAACTCAGTGTTATCCATCACCTGCTGCAACAGTCTTTGGAACAGGGGTCAGCACATCACGCCTACCTCACTGGCGGTATCAACTTCTGTAACTTAATCCCCATGCGTACCCTGCCGTTTAAGGTAGTGTGCCTGATCGGTATGGGCGACCAGCAGTTTCCTCGTAACGAACCCCTGTTACAGATGGATTTAATCAGCCGTAACCCGCAGAAAGGAGATCGTTCACGGCGAGAAGATGATCGCTATATGTTCCTGCAATCGTTGCTCTCTGCACAGCAATCGCTGTATATCAGCTATGTGGGCAGAAACAAACAGGATGACAGCCAGCTGGAACCCTCGGTAGTAGTCAGCGAACTGCTGGACACTATTGAACAGAATACCGGGCATCGTATTCCGATTCGTCAAACTGCCTTACAGCCCTTTGCACAAAGTAATTTTGCCTATGGCAGCTATGCCGAACAATGGCAGCTTCAGGCAGCAGCAAAGCTCGATTATAGATTCAATCAGACGATAGATTTTGATGACCTGGACAACGACATCGAACTGGATGAGCTGATCCGCTTTTACAATAATCCCGCCAGGCATTTTATGCAGCAACGCCTCGGTCTACGTCTGGCTGCAGTCAGTAGCGAGATAGATGACGATGAACCCTTTGCTCTGGATCCATTAAATCGTCATGGCCTCAGACAAACCTTATTCAATGACATGATGCAACAGGGTGAGTTGCAGGCAGCAAAATATCTAAATAGTGGATTGCTGTCACCCTTAACCAGTGGCGAGATCCAGCTGCAACAACAGCTGACCGAAGTGGAGTTGATGGTGCATGAATTGACCAGCCATGAATACTATTCCGGGCATACGCTATTTGAGCAAAATCTGTTGCTGCAGGAGTATCAGATACAGGGCCGTATCATCAGTTACTCAAACGAAGGGCTATTGCAAATCACACAGTCTAAGCTGGGCGGAAAAGGATTATTCAGTAGCTGGATTCAACATTGTTTTTTATGTGCCACCCAGACCCTGCAATTCAGCCAGATCATATTCAACGATAAAACCATCAACCTGGA
>JBNKKI010000102.1:0-26518 GCA_050291745.1 Gammaproteobacteria bacterium
ATTCTCTCAATGACGACGCGTCAACATGAGTTCGCTTTTACTCGTCTCTCTATACCTTACCTGATAGCTTAAAGTGCTACCTTTTCCCTCAACGCTCACTACCAATGCTCTTTACATCAGCAGCTTGAGGCGGTTTGAAGCAGACTTCGGTGGGCCTACCACCATCTTCCAATGAGCTTATACACAAATATAGCAGCCATTCCTTAACTACTAACTTTGTGTGCCTACGGCACACTTTCTACAGCCTGAACGTCAAAATCACCGGAACAGTGAAATTGGTCGCGGCTTTTGCGACAGCAAAAATGGCGTGCCAATTTTGCTGTTTCCGAGTGAATTTATTTTGTTAGATTTAGTCATTCAATAAATCATCTAAGATGTTATCGATGCCTGAAGCATCCTCTCTAGCTGTTTCATATAAAGATTGCAAGGCAGGAGAGTATTCTCTCGATTCCCAGGTTACCTTTCCATATGGATCGACAACGCATAGGCCTAGACCTTCAGTCCAGTAGTACTCGGGTTCATCATAAAAATGTTTTGACCTTACTTCATAAATGCCGATTCTCGTGCCTTTATAGTTGGTTTGTAGATAAAGAGGGATAATACTCTCAGTACCCTTCCATAAGGCATCAGGGACATCTTCAACTTTCCAGCTGACAGAGCCCTCGGCTGTTTCCCTCATAAGCTTGGTAACGAGTTGTGCCGTTTTACTTTCGATGTTCATTGATTAATCCCATTTTGAGTCTTTTTCAAGCTGTTTTAGGCTGGTAATTACGCCACTAAGCTCCGTGTATAAATCCCAAGCCTGATCTTTTTCGAGTACTGAAATTGGCACCTTGAAAAAGATCCATTTTTTTACATTCAGCTTACTAATTAGGTTTGAGACTTTCTTCTTTTCATGGCCCGGTAATTTTTTCTCTATACTCTCAAGAAGACCTTTTGTTATTTCAAGTCTTTCGAGAGCCAAACTACTTTCAGCATCCCATTTTTTTAAATTTCTAGCCAGTTTTCCAGAAACATCAGTAAGCTCAGTAACTATTTCTGGTATTCGCGCCTTTCGAAGAAATGAGTTTTTAATATCCCTTGCTTCTATCAGCAAGAAGCAGGTGACAACGAACCCAAAAATGGAGAACAGTATCGACAGGTTTTGTATCCATTGTGGGAGCATACTATCCAACTTCTTTAATGTCCTTGGAAAAATCTAACATTATAAATAACACGAAAATAATTCGCTGTATTTTTTCTATATATACGGACTAAAATTCGTGGTATCCAGATATTTAAGCAAAAAGAGCGAAAAACCTAATATAGTCATATCCTACCTCAATCCTGATGTCGTATTAAAAATATCTTTTGAACTATGCCGTCCTTCAGATCGACACATTCATCATAATGGGGATTGTATTTAAGAGCTTGCTGTGAACCAGCCAATACCAATGATCATAAGAGCCACTGTCTGGCTCTGCACTTTGGCTTATTATTTCACTTTGCTCCTGCACTTTCCCTGCTTGTTTTTGTTATTCAGACTCAGTCTACTGTATTTTAATGAGCTTGAACATAGTGATCCATCAACCTTCTCTGCCTGTCATGGGTACATCCGGTATTAGTCTTTCGGCTTAGTTCATATCGTCAACTCGGTAAGGGTTGCCCCCAGAGGCTCATCATTTTGGACAGGGGTAATTCCTGTATCGGGGAGTCAAAGGCCGATCAATTAGGATGTCGTTATTCCGGGCATCCTACCCTCCACCCTTCGGGGTGCAGAGCTGTTCATAATTGCTCCAGGCAATTTTGTTTTTCGTCTCTTTTTTTGGACAGGTACTTCCGCCAGAGATGACGGAAGTGCAGGGAATACAGGAGATTTTCTCAGTGAAAAGGGGCTCGCACAGCTAGAAAGAAACTACGAAGCAAGGACAGCCTGGGCATATGAAATCCAAGCTAAGTTATACGTTATATGCATTCACACGCGGAGCATGGGAACGAGAAAAACCACATAATCTTGAATAGCAGCAGTTGGCATATCAGAGACATTGCTAGTTTGCTCAAGCGAACGACCGCTTTATCAACACAATGCTTATTGAGTGTTAGAAATTTAATAATTTAATCTACCAGCTCCTGAAGATCTCTTGAGTCAAAGTTTTTGACATAGAGATTTGCAGATATGACAGGATCATATTTTTGATTATGTAAAATCAAGTCATAACAGGTATATCTTAATCTAATGGGCTTTTACATAGTTACTTCAATCTCTTAAAGACAAACTTTATTATTGCTGCACTGGTCGAATCAGCCTCAATTGTAGCCATCAGTAGGAAAGAAATGAAGATGACATTAGCTGCCCTCTTAGGTTTTATTCTTAAGCTCAATTTCATAATTGTTGCGCATGAGAGAGATGAGTTGCCCTATTGCAGCTTTGTTACGATCTACCTTTCTGGTAGCAATCCATAAATCATTAATCATGGCTTCTTTGGGTTCCCACAAAATATGCAATTTGCCTGCACTCAATGATTGTTGACAGATGTAGCGAGGGAGAACACTAACACCCCATCCTAATTCAACAGCCTTGCGGATTAATAATAGACTTGGAACTACCATCACCGGCTCGATATCAGGTCGTCGCTTAAAAGAAGTGTGCCAAAATCGACGAAGAATAGGCAATTCTACTGAATAGCTAATCCATTTCTGTTCGAGTAAAAAGTATTCAATCTCCTCTGGCTTGCTTATTTTTTTATTTAAGTTCGTTGGCAGGGTTATTTCCGGGGCTGCAATTAGACAAAAATCTTCCTGATAGATCCTTGTATAATCAATATTTTTTCCCTGTATCTGCTGTGTGGCAATTACGGCATCAAGCCTTCCTCGAGATAGACCGTCAATCATTTTTTCGGTATCCCCCAGCTCTATCTGCAATCGAAATTGATTATTTTTCAATTTTCCCAGGCCGACCTCATGAAAAAAATCAAGTGGTGTACCCATTCGGATAACAGCAACCTCAGTGGCCGGGGTATCTCGCAAGGTTGCAGACATCTTCTCAAGACTATCCATTGCAGGAGCCACACGGCTATACAATGCCTTACCGTGGTCAGTCGGGATCATTTTTCTTGGAGTACGCTTAAACAACGCATGCTCGACTGCTGACTCAAGTGCTGCAATATGCTGACTTATCGCGGGTTGAGTGAGAAAGCGTATTTTCGCGGCATCTGTAACGGTTCCAGATAGATATACAGCAATGAAGCTTCGGTACCATTCAAAATTTACCATAATTTAATTTATACCTATTGCCAATATTTATAATTATTATTTTATATCTATACACCATAGGATGCCACTTCAACCTGGAAAAAACAGTTGAGCGTGAAAAAGATGCGTAACAGATTGATGTGCCTGGTCTAAGCCAGGGATGGCTGTCGTTAGAGCAATGCAGGAGCAATGCCGGAATATCAAAAACACCGTAGTCAGCTGATTGGTGAAGACTGTGTTTTTGATTTTATCAGCTGCATTAAGCTGTTACGTAGACTTTCATGATTCAACTGATTTTTCCAGGTTCAAAGTAAGTCGACTGGCAGTTTCAGTGCCAGATGACTTGTTTTTTTTCTACACACAGGAGCATCCTATGCATTCAATTAAGTCTATTCTGATTATCGTAACAAGTTTTAACGAGATCTCTCCCGGAGAACCAACTGGCCTTTGGCTGGAAGAATTTGTGCTGCCATTTATTGAGTTTAAAAACGAGGGGCTGAGGGTTAGCGTCGCCAGTATAAAAGGCGGGAAAGCTCCTGTCGACCCGCGTAGTAACCCTACAGCAGAACAGGAAGAAGCCTGGGCTGAAGCCATCAACTCTCTGCACAGGACGATAGCTGTCAACTCAATTAACCCTGCCGATTATGATGCAGTTTTCATACCTGGTGGCCATGGAACCATGTTTGACTTTCCAGAAAGCAGCGACCTTAATAACTTACTGAAAGGCTTTGCGGAGCAGGATAAAGTAATAGCAGCGATGTGCCATGGCCCGGCGAGTCTGGTTGGAGTTACTCTTGAAGATGGCACCCCGCTGGTGGCTGGTAAGACTGTCACCAGTTTTACGAATGAAGAAGAATCTGCTGCTGGCTTTGCAGACAAAATGCCATTTTTGCTTGAGACTCGCTTAACAGAACTGGGGGCGAAGTTTGTCGAAAAACCCAATTGGTCTGATCATGTGCAAATCGATGGCAAACTGATAACGGGGCAAAATCCACAATCGAGTAAGAGTACCGCCCTGGCGCTTATCGATGCCCTAAACAGCAATAAAGGAGAATAGTATGAAATATTCTGCATTCATTTTATTATCCTTATTGACCTTGAACACCTATGCAGATAAACAACCGATGAACGTGTCATTGGCTGATGTTGCATGGGATGGCAAAAGGGTTCCAGCGGGACAGCAATGTGATAAATTTGGTGGTAATGGCTCGACACCATTATTGGCTATTCAGCAGATTCCAGCTGGAGCCAATGCAATCGTCATGGAGTATAGTGACCGTAGTTATCAACCCATGGATCAAGGAGGGCATGGTAAGTTTGGCTATCGAATTCAACCTAATTCAAAAATCGCCAACATCCCCTCACTAGCTGGTCACACATTTAATTTACCCGCTAAATTTTTCCTGATCGAAGCTCAGCGGGCACCAGCATGGGATAAAGAAGGCGCTTATTTACCTCCCTGTTCAGGCGGAAAAGGTAATGACTACTACGTAACAATCAAGGCCGTCAAGGAAGTCGATGGCGGTATACGGGAAGTACTGGCGGAGGTCGAAGTGTCTCTGGGTAAATACTGATAGAAAATCTATTTTTAAAAGTCATAAAAAAAGGGAAGTAACAACTTCCCTTTTTTTATGACTTAATTCGATGTAAAGAAAATAATTGCTCCCTTTTCATGGCTTCCACGTCTTATTGACAAGCTATAAGGCTTTCTTTCTTAATTAACCTACGGGAGAACTATAATGAGTCATTGCGGATGTAATGTTGTTGAAGCGATTGAAACTGCAAAGAACAAATCACAATTAAAAAATATTAATATCCAATTACTGTATCTGGATCTGGATGTTTGTGAACCTTGTCAGGCAACAGACAGTAATTTAACTATTGCTCTGGATGATGTTAGCGAATTACTGGAAAAAACTGGTTACAGGATAAACCTGGAAAAGATTCATATTGATACTGAACAATCTGCCATTCAATACCAGTTTCTATCATCACCAACCATCAGAGTGAATGGTCATGATATTCAACTCGATTATAAAGAAGATCATTGCTCTACTTGCAGTTCACTCACTAACGAAAGTTCAATCGATTGTCGAACCTGGGTTTATGAAGGGAAAGAATACCATGCACCACCAAAGGAAATGATTATTGATTCGGTGATGAGAAGTGTTTACGGCAATGATGTAAATAATCGGGTCAATGATAATATTTACCAGCTTCCTGAAAATATAAAATTATTTTTCGCCAATAAAAAAGAAGTAACTTCTTCTTGCTCTTCAGACAGCTGTAACTGCTAACCCAGATAAGAAACAGAAGCACCCATTTCTATGGGTGCTCAAATTGAACTGTGAAACAAGAATACCAATCGCATTGCCTTTACTTTTTTAAAGAGCTTTACAGGAAATCATGAATGATTAATTGGTACATTCTTTTGCTTCGAGTTCCGATAAAGTGAAATTCGTAGCTTCTATAATTTTAGCTTCTCCGATATTAGACATTTCTATAAACATATCCCCAGTCAGTAAAGTAATTATGACGTCACCGGTATTGTTAAACCCTAGGGTAGCAGTACTTGAAGGATTAGTGCTAACTGTATCTGTGTACTGGAATGTACTTCCTGAGATGAGCGTAATAGAGTATGCATTACGGTAAAACTCATAACAGTCAACATCTGCATTAGGGTTAGGATTGACCATATTATCTTCCTCATCCCTCCAGTAAATTGCTGTCACATCTCCATTTGCTGAAATATAGTGATAATTTTCACCAAATAATTCATCCGAAGTATCCCAAACACCGACAATTTCAGAAACAGATTCTATATCTGAAACTATTTTTAATGTTGTATCATTCGAACTATCATCTGAGCCTCCACAGGAAATCAACATCAGACTAAATATAACAATTTGGGGAAATATTAGACTTTTTTTCATTTTTAATTCCATTTGAAATTATGAGAACTTCAATATATGTTACCTGCCTACTCAGTCAATGCTAATAATAAAAAAGCTCTGACAAAGTAAATGTAAGTTAGTTTTACAACCAATGTACTCTCTTTAATCTTCATAGGTTAACTAACTGATTAGTATTTGATAAGCCAATCATTACGGGGCATTAATAAACTCAGCCATTAGTTAAAATCCTGCAGGAGCTTCAAAAGAATTCATCAGTCTTAACGAGCCATAGTTATCTCACAAAAAATACACCCTGTTCCTTAACTCCTGTATCGAGAAAAATATTACCCGCAGCTGATAAAATCAAAAACACAGTCATCACCAATCAGCTGACTACGGTGTTTTTGATTTCCCGGCAATTGCGCCTGCATTGCTCTAACGACAGCCATCCCTGGCTTAGACCAGGCACATCAATCTGTTACGCAGTATAACATCGGGTAGTAAAGCATAAGGATTCAACCTGGATTCCGCAGTTGACAGCTCGCAATAGAGGTTAACCCACTGTTTCATAAACCATGACAGTTGATGTGTATAATCACCCAATCGGTTAATCCCGCTACGAACTGAGTTGCAGGTTTGAGGCGGCGTATCTCTTCGTTGTAACTCCTTGATCTACACCACCTCAAACGCACAATCAATTCGTCCAACTACAGATTCCAGGTTCAATAAAAAATATCAGATTAAACATTGGGTTTTCCACCACGCCATGCTGAATTTCCTGATGGATTAATGTGGAAAGAATCAGAGCCTGCTACTATATGGGCTTGTAAAATATAATACCGGGAGCATATTAATTTTCTATGCTCATTTTTAAATGATAAAGGTTTGACTATGTGGGACAAGAGATACAATAAAGAAGATTATGTCTATGGCACCGAGCCCAATGACTTTCTGATGAGTCAGCTCGATCAATTGCCATCCGGTAGAGTGCTATGCCTGGCAGAGGGTGAAGGTCGGAATGCCGTGTGGCTGGCAGAACAGGGGCTGGATGTAACAGCGGTAGACAGTTCAGAAGTTGGCTTGCGTAAAGCTCGTAAGCTGGCAGAAAAAAAGTCTGTCGCTATCACCACATTGCAGACAGATTTAAAAGATTTTGAAATCGGTCATGCACATTGGGATTTGATCGTATCTATCTTTGCTCATTTGCCATCAGAGCTCAGGAAAAAAGTTCACAATGCCTGTATTGCAGGTTTACGTAGCGGAGGCATGATGCTGCTTGAAGCTTATACTCCCAGACAGCTTGAATATAAAACCGGTGGGCCGCCTTCGGCGGATATGATGATGGATAGTCAACTATTACAAAATGAACTAAACGGCCTGGAGTTTGTTTACCTGCAGGAATGCATTCGTGAAATTCATGAAGGTGAATTACATAAGGGTAAAGGGGCCGTAGTACAAATGCTGGCTCGAAAAACATAAGCCATGAATTGAGTTGGTCGCTTTAGTATCCATGTATATATAAATCAACTAGAAAAAATATTTACCCGGTGTTAATTGAACCTGGAAAAATTAAACCATCCTAACGAGTACTCGGGAGTCATGACAAAACTCCCTTTCAGGTTTAATTTCAAATCAAGTAATGAATTCTCTTATATGTAATTATTCCAGGATTATGACAGCTTATTCAATATTCAATTCATCTAATGATTGAGCCATATAAACAGGATTACTTACCTGACAACCCTTACTTCCAATCGGTACCTCTGCTGCGGAATCCTGTTGGTATAACAGTATGTCAGGGCGTGTAGTATGATACTGATCGCTGTAGACACGAGACAACAACAGCGTCTGGTCGTTTCCAGCTTTTATAAGACCTGAACATTGCATCATAACCTGACCGTAAAGCACCTGCACCTCACCTTCTGACGATAGCCTTGCCATATATGATGTCATATCCATATCGGCTGAAGTCTTTGTTAAAACAACTGCTTTACCATCGTCACAGAAAACTGCACTGGAAAGATAAAACGCCGACCTATCAGGCTCTTCGTAAACATTTTCAATATTAGATTTCAGGTCAATAGAGATTAAACTCTTTTCACCAGAGACACATAGTAGTCGGCTGCCATCAGGACTCCAGCTCAGATTTGATGGCTCATGGCCAGGCTCAACAAGCTGATTTATTTTCCCACTATCTATGCTGTAGACATAAATAGCGCTATCTCCATCTACTACATCCTCATCATTCTCTGCCAACGGGATACCGATGATGGCAAGCTTACTGCCATCAGGAGAATAGCGGGCATCAGACACGGCTATCCGCGCATCATCCAGATCACTAAACGGCATGACCTTGCCTGTTTCGAGATCAATCACAGACAGGTAATAATGCATTAGCGCCAGTAATTTGCTTTCTCCTGTTAGTACATCCAGAAGCGTCCAATAATCATCCTCATCGATTAAGGCACTTTCATAACCTTCGTCAGCACCACCTGGTACGATCATCTCGCGAAAACTATTCAGATCACGTAAAACAATTTCAGTTCGTTCACTTTCTTCTATTAACCTGGTATAAGCTAAAGTACCGTTCAATCCAGTACAGATTGATTCGTCTCGTGGCGGCAATGCATACGCCAGCTCTCTGGCAAGCATTATGCGAGCAGCCATCTTGTTATCGTCACCATCCAGTCCATCGATGTAGGCGGCAGCCTGTTCCTCTTCACCCCAGACTACCAGCGAATGTAATATTCCCTTTATAACCATAATCGATGCAAAAAAGGCTGGTAGAGTCGCTTCATATGCGTCACGGCAACGAGCGAAAAGCGCGCTCTCGCCAAGCAGATAAGCAGTCGCAACCAATTGTGGAATTTGCTCGGCTGGTAACTGTCTGGCAGTCAATTTTTCCTCATAACTGGCTAGTTCAACCCTTGCACTGGTTTTGTCACCAGCCCGCCAGTCTAGTCTCACATCGGCCAGCACATCTTCGCTATCAATCAGCTGGTCTGTTGAGGCTCCTGCCTGTAGTCTATCCAGATGAACTCTGCTCTTATTCCGCTCTTCTTCAGTCAATGCATGTAGAAATGTTTCTGCATAATTAACAAGTCCTTTTACATTGTCCCGGTTCCCATCAATCAGCGCCGACTCTGCCGCAGTTGTTATGACAGAGATTCGCAAAAAAGGCTGAAGTCTCTCAATACCTGTACGGACTGATTCAAGTCCCATGAGTTTTGCTTGAGTAGCATATAGCTGCACTAGCAACATATCATGGTATATCTCACCTACCTCCTGAATATTTCGCTCTATATGACTAAATCCTGCAATAGCCTCAGCCTTTTTTCCCAGCAGATATTCAAGCTGAGCTATTTTCAGTAAATCGTTATATTTTGTGTATTCATTCTCTGGCCTTGCTTCACGTAATTCTGATAAGAATTGCTCTGCATGTAAAAAGTCTCCAATACGAATATAGATCAAGGCAAGTGCCTCACTATCGCTCGATTGTCTGCTACGGACTGGCTCTAAATTTTCGTTAATCTGTTCCAGTACTCTTTCTAGAATTTGTTTTTTCACGTTCCTTCAACTTCCATAGATTGTGTGGCTGTTTAGTAAGATTAAATCTGGAAAATGAGTGGAGCAAGGTAAAAGTTTGCTCATTTATCTACCAGACGGATCTCTATTCAAACCTGTTTGATTGTCATATTTTAGTGGGTTAATTGTAATCAACGCAAAAGACAATAGCGACACTCTTATCTAAAAAACCTTTGTTTCAGATCATTGAACATTTGTAACAGAGGGTACAGTAACGGTTATTACTGATAGTCAATATAAATTCTTATGCATGCTTCTATTTCCTGTTCCACAGGGTTCCGATTGCGGGTACATCGTACTTGGGTTGTCAAAAAATAGCCCTTAATCAATTTCTAAATTTAGAGCTTTTGAAATTGAGTATCATACTAATAAACCTGCAATTAAGTTCGTAGCGGGATTCACCGATTGGGTGATTTTTCCAGGATTATGCATAAGCAGTGGTGAAAAACGGAACCCAGCGCTGAAAATAATCCTAACTGTTATTCTCTTCGGTAGATTTATTTTTATGTCCAAGAGCACTGATATCGACACCCTGCTCTATTAATAATTTTTCAAACAATGGTAGTAATGGGCCTAAACTCTCCTGAAGAGTATCTCTGACTGTATCTACAACCACCTGTGTGCTACGCTCAATTTCGATATTCAGATTATCACCAGGCTGCTTATCTTCAAAGGTCGTCATTCTGCGGGTTTCAGGAATTAACCAGACTTCAAACCATCCCTCCTGTTTATCTACTTCAGAAATTGTCAGACTGGTACCATTAATTGCAATATAGCCTTTAGGAAATACATAACGTTTCCAATCTCCTGATAAAGCGATTCGTATACAGTAATTATTATCTATTTGATTAATGGCTAATACTGCTGTTTTAAAATCAACATGACCAGATAACGGGTGCCCGCCGATTTCAGCGCCATCTCTAGCTGCTCTTTCTACATTTACTCTGGTATTTTTCTTATATTCACTTAAGGTCGTAATCAACAGGCTTTGCAACATAACATCAAATTTAACTCTACTGTTTGAAACCAGTTCTGTCACTGTCAGACATACACCATCAACAGCAACACTAGCACCAATTTCCAAACCATCACAAAACCCTTCATTAAAATCAATAATAAAAGTTCTTATCCCGTTTTCATCCGAAATATCAGCAATTTTTGCAATAGACTGAATTATTCCTGTAAACATAAGTATTCCTCAAAAAATAATGCTTAACATTATAGATAGTAATAGCTGAAACCAAAAGTCAGATTCCATTCTGCGTTTAAGCCGGAAAATTAATCTATATTAACAATATGCTTGACTTTTTAGGACGAGCGTATTAATTTACAAAAACTTTTTAGGATGACCGTCCTATTTTTAGCCAGGAGATATCTATAATGAATAAACTTTATACCCCGTATCAATTGGGTGATATTCAATTATCCAATCGAATAGTTATGGCCCCCATGACGCGTAATAGAGCATCAGACGGTGCTTTACCTACCGAATTAATGATGCAATATTATCAACAACGTGCCACGGCTGGTCTGATCATAACGGAGGCTTCTCAGGTTTCAGCGGAAGGTGTTGGTTATCCCGCGACACCCGGCATTTATAATGATGATCAGGTTGATGGATGGCGAAAAATAACTGATGCAGTACATGCAGAAGGTGGCCATATTTTTATTCAGCTCTGGTATTGTGGTCGTATTTCACATCCCAGTTTATTACCAAATGAACAGACACCTGTGGCTCCATCAGCAATTAAACCTGAAGGTGAAACTGTTACTTTAAAAGGTTTACAGCCTTTTGTTGAACCACGTGAATTATTAACAGATGAAATACCAGGTATTGTTGCGCAATATCAACATGCTGCTAAACAGGCTAAAAAAGCCGGTTTTGACGGGATAGAAATTCATGCTGCTAATGGATATCTCATTGACCAGTTTTTACGCGATGGCAGTAATAAACGCACTGATCAATATGGTGGCAACATAGAGAATCGCATGCGTATACTAAATGAGATTCTTGATGCGGTATCTCAGGTATGGGCATCAAATCAAATTGGTGTCAGACTAACACCTGAAAATAGTTTTAACTCAATGTCAGATTCAGATCCTGTTAAACATTTTAGTTATATTATTTCTCAACTTAATCAACGCAATCTGGCTTACCTGCATTTTCTGGAAGGGGATATGATGAGCCAGCAGAAATCTCTGGATTATTCTTTTCTGAGAAACCTGTATGAGGGCACTTACCTGGCTAACCAGGGCTATTCAAAACAAACTGCTGAACAATCCATAGAAGATGACAATAGCGACCTGATTGCTTTTGGCGTTCCTTTTCTGGCCAACCCCGATCTGGTATTAAGATTAAAAACAGGAGCCGCACTCAATACACCTGATCAGAGTACATTTTATGGCGGAGATGAACATGGTTATACTGATTATCCGTTTCTTAATGAATAAATATTTTTCTTACTAACAGCTCAGCATTATGGCGGGCATGAATCCTGCCCGCCATATTTAAACAGGTTTCCTATTATGGGTAGTAAAGCAGAAATTATTCGCCAACGTATCATCGAAAAAGCTGACGAACTTTTTTATCAACATGGATACGAAAATACATCCTTTAGTGATATTGCCAGGGCAGTGAGTATTTCTCGAGGAAACTTTTATTATCACTTTAAAAGCAAAGATGGCATCCTTAATGAAGTTATAAAATTCAGGCTTCAGTCTATTCGCGATATGTTTAAGGAATGGGAAAAGAATACGACTGATTGCAAACAGCTTATCCATCGTTTTATCGATTTGACGACACATAACCAGCAAAATATAGCGCAATATGGTTGTCCAGTAGGTACTCTTTGTAGTGAGCTTTGTAAACTTAATCACGCCATGAAAAATGATGCTGATCAAATTTTCAGTTTATTTCGTGAATGGCTTGTGACCCAGTTTACCCGGTTGGGAAGAGCAGAGGAAGCAGAGATATTTGCGATGCAGTTGTTAACCCGCACTCAGGGATTAACCGTTATGATGAGCACTTTTAGTGACGATCAATATTACCCGATAGAAATTAAAGCCATTAAAAACTGGCTTGATAACCTTTAAAAATTTTCAGATCCGTAGCGATCAGGCTGATGCTGATTTTTGAGATGGTTCACGAATTTACACGACAGCTTAATACCGTTTCAGCTAATGCAGCAATAAGTTTATAGGATTGTTTAGAATATCCTCCACTGGTCATTACCACAGTGGGTAATGACCTTTTACTCAATTCTTTAATGACAAATTTATCCCGCTTAATGACGCCTTCATAGCTGATGTTCATATGACCTAATGTGTCTGTTTCAAGCACATCATTTCCAGCATTATAAAAAATGAGTTTTGCATCTTTATACTGCTCAAGAAATTGAATTAGGCCAGTTTCAAGAATTGATAAATAAGCAGCATCTCTGATGCCTGATTTTAATGGAATCATGTATGGATAGTCATCAACCTCTCCGTCATGTAATCCCGGATATATCTGAAAATTATACATGTCAAAGTTTTTTATAGCGGGATCATTTCGTGTCAAAGCGTCAAACCCATTTCCTCTATGAGCATCTAAATCTATCATTAAAATCTTATCGTCCTTATTTAATAATCCTTTCTTCCTGCAATCAACAATACTTAAAAAGGCATCCGCAAAAAAGCAGAAGCCTTCGCCATGATCAGCAAAGGCATGATGATAACCACCACCAAAATTCATCGCTATTATTTTTTCTTTTAACGCTAATTCTGTTGCCAGTAATGTAGCAGAGCAGGCTAACTTGACGGGCTTAATTAATTTTTTCTGTAAGATTGAATTAGGAATAAAAGAGGCAGGCTGTATTTCAATCACTCTGGCAATATTTTTTGAATAATTTATAGAGCTCAAATAGTTTTGTGTATGAACCTGTAACAGATCAGTATCGGAAATCGGGATAAGTGGTTCAGTATAAATAGAGGAAATTTGCTGATTATATTTTGATGAAAACACCTTCCATGCTTTACTAAATTTTTCACCATCAAATGGGTGTAATTTATTAAGCCCCCAAAACTTAAAGTCATATTTCCCTGAATAGATAAAATGTGATTTCATTCAATTGTTTTCCTTAACCAGCTCAAGGTCGGTTTTCTCCTTTATATAATTTAATGCCTGTTTAATCAGTAAATCGTTTAAGCCATTAAGTTTGATCAAATTTATAGTGGCAGTAGAAGCTATCCACTGGCTTAAGCGTTTACTCATACTTTATTTCTGTAGTAAATCAACTCGAATAGGTTGCGAAAAAGTTACACCATCTTCTTCCAGATACTGCTCAAAGCCCTGCTTGACCTGTTTATATACTTTCTCATCCAGTTTATAATTTCCATAGGTGACTTTAATGGTATTTTCTTCAAATTCAGTAAAGTTTTTAAATTTAACTGGCGCATAAAAAAAGATTTCGTCAACTAGCTTAAATAACCCCTCTTCAACTACTTTTGTTAGTACAGCAAATGCTGCTTCACGAACTTTCTTTTCATCATGGAATAAACGTAGAATATCATTATATTCACCGCCATATACAGGCTCGGAAATATAGGCTATTCCACCCGGCTTTAATACCCGTCTAATTTCCAGCATCGCTTTTTCCATCATATCGACTGGAACATGATGTAATGACTTAAACATAAACACGACATCAACAGTTTCATCCTGTAGTGGTATATCCTGTGCACCAGCAAGTGTAAAAGTCACATTTGGTAAATCTTTAATCAGTAAATTTTTTTCATAGGCAATTTCATCAACTTCTAAAGCACTAAGTTGACGGTTAACACCCGTTGTTGCTATATCACGCGTTTTTATAGCACCACCACAACCCAGTTCAAGAATATGTTTATTATCAAGCTCCAGTCGATTATAAATATCTGATTCAAGGCAGTTAAGTTGTATTTTTTCAGATGCTATTTTCATTAAGGATTCCCTTAGAATTAAATTTCAGGTGGTTCTTCAGGCAGATACACTATTTACTGCTTTTGGAAGTTTTAACCTGTTCGCCAGATAAAAGCAAGCTCAATGCTCTTCTTAAGAGTTAGATTATATATTGCGATCAGATAAGTTAATAATTATGGTCAGATGAAATTAAATCAATTTAATTTTTATCAAACATGATTAGAATATAAATAAATTTCTTTAATCTATACTTTCTGCTGGAATGATATTTAATTTTACTATTGAATAAGTTTATTCTGTCACCAGATATGGATTATGTCTTTAGCAATAATTCAACATCTTCAAGCTCATCAGCAGTAACGATGTTTTCTATATCACAAGTTATCAATAATCCCCAAAAAGATGCTTTACTACTGAAGCGATCTTTTATCATCCTAGAATCCGCAGTTGGACGAGCTGAAGTGTGCGTTTGAGGTGGTGTAGATCAAGGCGTAACGACGCGGAATAGCCAGCTATTCCAAGGAGTTACAACGAAGAGATACGCCGCCTCAAACGTGCAATTCAGTTCGTAGCGGGATGCACCGATTGGGTGATTATACACATCAACTGTAATGGTTTATGAAACAGTGGGGTAACCTCTATTGCGAGCGGTCAACTGCGGAATCTAGGATAATCAAACAGGAATTTAAAAATGAACAAATTACACCGTCAACTACGCACACTCATACTCTCGACTGCAGCAATCGTGTCCATGGGCTTAATGAACAATGCTATCGCCGCAACCGCTGCAGATCTGGATAAGGATTCCCAACAGGCACTAACCACGCTTTACAAAACTGATAGTCTTGCTAAAACACTATCGCATACTGCCAAAGGCATGCTCGTATTCCCAAATATTGTAAAGGCCGGCCTGGTATTTGGTGGCAGCTATGGCGAAGGCGAGCTGATAGAGGATAATGAAGTAATCGATTATTACAACTCTGTTACCGGCTCCTGGGGTCTGCAGGCTGGTGCTCAATCCTATGGTTACGCTGTGTTTCTGATGACCGATGAAGCTGTTCAGTATGTTAAGGATACCAAAGGTTGGGAACTTGGTGTGGGTCCAACTATCGTGGCAGTTGATAAAGGAGTCGCAAAGAACCTTTCGACATCTTCACTGAAGGAAGACGCCTATTCATTTATCTTCAACCAGCAAGGTTTGATGGCAGGGTTTAGCATTGAGGGAACAAAGATTTCCCTTATTAAACGTTAACACTAAAGGGGGCGGACGCGATTTTCCGCCCGACCTTATTTTATCTGTCACCTACTTTAACCTGCAACCGCAGAGGTCTTTTTTCGACAGCAAAACTATTAGCTGGCTGCTCGAACAAACATTAACCCTTAAGGAAAATCCTCATGTCACTCATTAACCTGATCCTCATCCTGATCGTAGTCGGCATCATGCTTTGGCTGGTCAATAACTACATACCGATGGATAGAAAAATAAAAAATATCCTGAATATTGTCGTCGTCATTATTGTTGTTGTATGGTTACTGCAGACTTTCGGTGTACTGGGGTCGCTCGATAGTATACATATCGGTGGCTTACCTGATATCAGAACTGGATCAGCATAGTATTAACACTGATTTTAGATAGGGGTCTGAGCAGTTGCTCATAGCGCTGTTATACCCCTGTTCTTTTCCGTGCCTCGGATGAAGAGTGTTCGCTAGCTGCCACGTAGTTTATAGATAACCTTCCAAGTCACCCAACCACGTCCCAACCACTTCAAAATATGCTGCGGTTTGATCACCACAGTCAACACCAAAATTCCGGCTATCCAGGCAGGATTACGCCCGATACAACTCAATGCACTTAATCCCTGATCGGCCAATGTCAAAGGCATGACCCAGGGCTTTATATTTTGTGCCAGAGTCACCCGTTGCGCAGAAATCTGCGCAACCAGGCGTTCCCGCTTCTCTACTAATTGCAGTTGTTTTTTATTCATCGACTTGAAGAGATCTGCTGCCGGTCTTTGGCTAACTCCGACAGACTAGCAGCAAAAAGTTTCGGTCGGGTTTTAGCTTTATGCAGGCCGTATGCCCATAGCAGCATACCGAACGTCACAAAGCATCCTGAGAGACCTCCCAACACCAGCAACCGGTGCGTATACCAGAATGTGACTACCAGCAATATCAGCGCCAGCACTACACCGACTCCAAAGCAAAACAGCGCTACCAGGGTCAGCACCATCTGCGCAAATATCTGTTCCTTTTCCTCATCCAGATCATTGGATAGCAGATCAAGACGCGTGTGCGCGATGGCTAGCAAGGTTGTTGCAAGTGCGCTCAATGATGCGAACAGTCCCTGACCTTGCTGCTGTGTGTCCTTCGTCATGTTGAATACCTATCGGCGATGGGTGATCAACCCTATCAACAGGCCAAAACTCGCAGCTATACCAATGGCTTGCCATGGATTTTCATGGATATAGGCATTGGTTGTATTAACTGCCTGTCTGGCTTTGGTCATCAATGCCTCACTTTCCTGCGCCATCCTTTGTTTGGCAACCCTGAGAGATTCTTCCGCCCTGGAGCGTACTTCTTTCAACTCTTCACCACCCTGTTTGGCTGTCGCTTTGAGTAGTGCTTCTGCGTCTTCCACCACTCTTTTAAAATCGTCAACCAACTGTTCTTTGCTGACATCGTCAGTTACTTTTTTCATACATTTCTCCGTTGTTAATTTTTACAGACCAATTTTATTTTTGCGTCTTTTCCTTGATGGAATCACCGGCTTTTTCGATCTGCTCTCCAGCCTTTTCTACCGTATTATCAATACTTTCTCCGACCTTCTCAACCGGCCCCTTTTTTTCGCAAGCAGGTAACGCTACAAAAATTACACCTAATAACAGGGCTGCACTGACGATCTTGACAAATTTCATGATTTGAAACCTCTTATTAAAAATTAATTAAAAATATTTTTACCAATCCTTATGTGCGCTTTCGTACATAAGGTTACGGGTGTATACCTATATACTTCCTGGACCATGTTACCCACCATAATGTTAGGTAACTTAACCTCATCGACGAGACCAATAAATTCCCATGAACAAACACTCCCCACTTCAGAACCACCTGCTAGCCGCGCTTCCAGCTCACGAATACGCACTCCTGTTACCCAACCTTGAGCTGATATCTTTGCCATTGGGCAAGGTGCTCTACGAGTCCGGAAACGAACTGAATTATGTCTATTTCCCTACCGACTCCATCGTGTCGCTGCTTTACGTCATGCTAGATGGCGCATCTGCGGAAATCGGCGTGGTCGGCAACGAAGGTATCATCGGCATTGCATTGTTCATGGGTGGCGAGACCATGCCCAACCGCGCCGTAGTACAAAGTGCCGGTCATGCCTTCCGCCTTAAGGGCCAATTGTTAAAGCAGGAATTCAATCGAGCCGCTGAATTACAGCATCTGCTGCTGCGTTACACACAGGCCTTACTGACCCAGATGGCTCAGACTGCAGTGTGCAATCGACATCATTCACTCGATCAGCAGCTTTGCCGCTGGCTGCTGTTGAGCCTTGACCGCTTACCCTCAAATCAACTGGTGATGACCCAGGAGTTAATCGCCAATATGCTCGGTGTACGCCGCGAGGGCGTCACCGAGGCAGCTGGCAAACTACAGAAAGCAGGTCTGATCACCTATCACCGTGGCCACATCAACGTAATTGACCGCGCTGGGTTAGAAGCGCGATCCTGCGAGTGCTATTCCGTCGTCAAGAAGGAGTTTGACCGTCTACTGCCTGAAGTTGCCCCCCGCATAGGCGCTCATTTGCGCACTACAACATAGTCAGAGCCGACTACCTGGTCGACATGAGGTCACTAGTAGCAGCAGTATTTTCTATAATGACCTCAACGCGGCGGTTCAACTGGCGCCCTGCTGCACTATCATTTCCAGCAACTGGTAATCCTTCGCCCTTACCAGAAGTAACAATACGGGCGGTGCTCACACCCTGGCTCACTAGCCAGCTCTTAACTGAATCAGCACGACGCTGTGATAAACCCAGATTGTATTCATAGGTACCCATGTCGTCGGTGTGACCCTCGATAAGTACGGAGCGATCTGGATACTTTTTGAGAAAGGCAGAAAGCCTGCCGAGGTTTTTGGTTGTTCCACTCTTGAGATCGGACTTGTTGGTATCAAAGAGCACATCACCCAACGTCACTACCAGACCACGCTCGGTGGGTTTGGCATTCAGCGCTTTAATCTGTCTCTGCAAATCAGCTGCTTCCTTGCGCGCAGCGATTGTGTCCATACGCGCGGTATCGGTCTCGTTAAGGGAATTTGCAAGCTGCCTGTTACGAGCTTCCAACTGAGCGTTGGCTCGTTGTTGGCTCAATATTTCGCGCTGCGAGATTAACAGGCGGCTTTGTGCTAAAGCCCTGGCGATTTCGATCTTACGGTCAGCCATATAAACAAGATGTTCACCTACTTCTTTATCCTCCTGTGGTTTCTCGGCAGCACGCACTGCAACATCGGCGTCCTTAATAGCGACCGGCGCACGAGTTGCAAGCTGCGAGTCAGACTGCAGTTGGGTCAACCTGTTACGCGCGTCGGTGGCTCCCTCAGGCTGTATTGCTGTTGTCGCGCAACCTGCCATTACCACAGATCCTACGGCTGCGGCAATCAGCGTTCTAACGATTCGGTTTGGCTGTTTCATAACTTTTCTCCTGTAGCGCTGCGCTGCATTTCATTCTTCAGCATGTTGATACTATCCTGCATCTCCTGATTTATCGTTTCGGCACTGGCGACGTCTGCCTTGGCGGTCGCGAGTTGAGCATCAACTTTCGCCTGTTGAGCCAGGCGCTGTGCTTTATCCATATGCTCTGCCTGAACCGCGCTGCGGGCTGCAGTTAATTTATCGCGAGCTTCACTCAATTCGAGGGAGGAATAATCCGCCACACGCGAGCGATCAGCTTCCGCAATGGCCTGCTCCGCTGCCTGTAGATCAGCAGTTGGCGGTGGCTGTGCAGAAGCACAGGCGGTAAGCATCAGTAATCCCACAACTGCGCTTCCCAGAAGCTTGGCTGTTGTTGCAGCGGTTGCAGGAATTGGGCGCAATGACAAACTGCTTTCTCCCTTTACCGTTGATAATTGCATTTTTTGAATCATTTGATTTTTCCTCTGTTTGCGTTTGAATCGCGGCATCATGCACCTCGATTTAGCAATCAGTATCCTCGTTCGCGAGCAGTAGTTCTGTTCGTTAACGAACATAGTGATGGTATATGGCTTTGGTATGTTGGATAGCGAACAGACCCTCGCCAGATATCACCGCATAGTGCGTAATCTACACCCGTAGGCAAGTTGTTAAGCCTGCCTGCATCCTATCCACAATCGAGCTTGCAGTAGCAAAGCGCGGTGAGTGGGTTTAACGGTCTTCGCAACAACAGGACAGATCATATGACAGCTATCAAATCAGCAACTGGCGCTAATCGTTTGCTCGCGTCAGTGCCACTCAGACAGCGTCGGCAGTTTATGGCAGCATGCACAGCAGTTGAGCTGGCTTCTGGTGAGATCCTTGCTGAACCCGGTGAACACATGCTTCATGTTTACTTTCCCATAAGCAGTTTCATTTCTCTGGTGATGCCAATCGATAATCACTCAAACCTGGAAGTAGGTCTAATTGGCGATGAAGGTATGCTGGGAGTTTCACTCATACTTGGGATCGAGGTATCACCGCTACGTGCACTGGTGCAGGGCGCGGGCTCTGCGTTACGTATAGACACTGCGACTTTCACGTTTAAGCTCGAACAAACCCCTGCACTGCAACGTAAATTAAAGCATTACCACTATGTAGTGATGTGCCAGCTCGCTCAAACTGCCGCCTGCACCCACTTCCATGTTGTTGAGGCGCGTCTCGCGCGCTGGCTGTTAATGACGCATGACCGTTCGCACTCTGACACCTTTCATATCACCCACGAATTCCTCGCCTACATGCTGGGCGTACGCCGCGTCGGTGTGACCCGAGCAGCTACTTCCTTGCAAAACCAAAAACTTATTCACTATCAGCGTGGGGAAATCACGATTATCGACCGCATCGGTCTGGAAGCCGCATCCTGTGGATGTTATGCGGCTGACCTAGCCTCCTACACCCAGATGATGGGTTAACCGCATCACGCGTCGAGTAGCTCAATACGTTCCAGCAATAATCTGGGCGCAGAGCACGACACATGGCAAAAATAGGTAACTAATGTACTGTCCTAAACTGTATGTAGATTATAGCGAGACGGGAAATAGTCATATGCAAGGCGTCATCCGCAGGGAATACCCAAAGCACTCGCTTCGCTCTTGGGGCAGGCTCTGGCATGCCCTTTTCAAGGATGACAACGCAGCAGATGGCTGTTTCCCGTCTCGCCCGAAGGGAAGCCCCCAAATCCCCCAATCCGGCGTTGCAGTTCTTGACAAGGGAGGCGCCATTGCCTACGAACTGCGCCTTGTCTTGGGAAATTTGGGGGCTTCTATAATCTACATACAGTTTAGGACAGTACACTAGTGCTGGAGCATCAACTTTCATGCTTCTAAATTATGGCATTCTGAAAAATGAATTATTAATACCTACACTATCAGACCAATATAATATGAGGCGCTTTGATGTTATTTTAACCCATACTGCGACGAAAAATATCGGTACAAAAGGCTCAATTAGGCCAAACTTTTGAAAAATCTAATTTAACCTCGCATTTTAAAATAGAAAAATCATAGGTTTCCTGAAAAAAATCGCCAACTTTTTGATATTGACCGTCTACCCATCGGTAAACTTTTGTTTTTTTAAGCACTGGGTATACGAGAACATAATTTTTTACCGCCTCTTTTTGGTACAATTCAAACTTTAAATTTTCATCTCGTTGCACAGTGGAAGGCGAAACTATCTCAACAATTAATTCTGGCGTTCTTGTTAATTTTTCACCCTGATGGTGGCAAGCAACCAGAACATCTGGTCTGATGACCGAATCATCCAGACAATCCAAACAAGCTCAACAAAAGCTTCGCATTTATCACAAGTACTTAGTTGATTTTCTATCAGGATTAATATTTTTTTCAATACGTTGGTGAGTTACACTTGGAGATGGAGACATGGCATAAGGAGCACCATAAATCAGTTCCTAATCACCTTACCATGACTCATAATCTTTCACTGTATAGTGTGCCGAATAAGCTAATGTCATTACGCCCCAAATCCTGCAAGCTAGAGTAAACAAGATAATAACTGCAAAACCTGAAAAAACTACCTCCCCCTACCAGGCAATCCAATAAAAACAAGGAAGAATATGAAGAGCTCACTGTAATAATAACCGCCGCTCTGGATTACCCGGTCACGCCGGGTAATGACAATAATCGTGATGCCGAAAGACCCAATCACACAGGGTTATGACGATAATTGCATTACCGAGATCCGGTCACTCTTGTAAATGTCCGGCCTTAATAACTCGTCATCATCGGACTCGATCCGGGGATCTATTCAAACTGAAGCCTCTCACTAGATTACCCGGTCACGCCTAGTAATGACGATAATCGTAAAACCGAAAGGCTCGGCTACACAGCGCAACAGTATTCACACTAAAAAAACACCGTCATCCTCGGGCTCGAGCCGGGGGATCCATCTATACCGGAACCCTGGAGCTCTTAATTAAGAATATTCAACAGAGAAATTGGTTTCAATTATTAATCCCCTTGTAAACGCTCCTTAGATATAGCCACATGGGAACACATACTTTAATATTAAAAAATACTATCTGATATCTCCTAAACTGAGATTTCACAATTATAATTTCAACTCTATCTACCTGGAAGTTTTATGACCACAGCAATTAATACTGCTGAATTTACATCAAGCGCACTGGAAAGGGTATTCCCTGCCAGTTATTGCCGAACGGAATCTAGCTGGGTTGGCTGGTTAAGTCTTATTGCCCTAGTTTTGTTGCCCACCACTATTCTCATCTCAGAAGATGCCACACGACTGGCCATCTATATTCTATTACTGACCAAGTTTATGTCATGGAAATATGTTGCTCGATCTATCCAGAGTACGTGGCTATATTGGATGGCATTGGCATTTTTTATCTTCATGATATCGTCAGTTGTTTATGCTGGTAATAATTTCACAATACCTTTTTCAGAGCACTGGCAGTTTACCGAGCGATGTATATTTTTGTTTGGATTCCTTCTTGTAGGTTGGTGGATGGGCGATTCTGACAGAAGCCTGACAACATTTATCTATCTCATATTTATAGGGCTTGTATTAGGTTTAATTAAGTATAGCTCATTAGCTGACTGGTCAAATATGCTTGAATTAAAGCGCGTCGATTTTGGTCTACATAACGCTGAACATTCAGCTTTATGGTTTGGTAGTGGGTTTATGCTGGCAGTTTTTCAGCTTACACGCAGATTTCAATCAAAAAACCAGAACTTGCTTAAAACACTGACAGAGTTTGCACTTCTTGTTCTCTTTTTGCTGGTTTTCGTTGCTACTCAAACTCGAGCGGCATGGCTTGGTGTGATTGCAGGTCTTATCCTGACAAGTATCCTGGTAATATTTTTTCGCCACACAAATAATCACACTAGTAGGTATTGTTATATATTTGGTGGCAGCCTGTTAGTTTTATCTATTGTTTTCACTTCGACATCATTTCATTTTCTTAATGGCCCTAGAGCAAAGATGGTACGGGACATTGAACAATCTACATTGTTTGTTCAAGGAGACGACAACGTAAGAGCATCAAGCATGGTAGTTCGCTTGTTTGAGTGGCGCTATGCTTTAACCCTGATAGAAGACAGGCCTATACTTGGCTATGGGCCAGCGACAAGAGCTGAGCTGCTAAAGAAAAAAGAAATTACAGACTTTATTGGCAAGGGATACGGACATTTCCATTCCAGCTATTTAGATCTGGCTCTGGGGTTTGGCCTGGCAGCTGCGGTCTTTTTTCTGCTGATGCTTGGTTCAATTTATTATCTGTTAGTACGTAAGTGGTTTGCGGGAGAGATGAAAGAAAAAATCTTTCTGCTTGGAACCACCTGGATTGTTTACTTTGCTGTGATGAATTTTTTTGAGTCGTATGCCTTCTACCGCACGGGTTATTGCAGTGTTTGCCTGTTTATTGGAATTTTATATGGCTCATTTGGCATGAAAAAGATCTCAAAATCTACATGATATTTTATCAGGTTTTACCCATAGCTTGTTGAATTGGATCTAAAACAAAACCCAACTCTGGATTACCCGGTCACGCCGTGTAATGACGATAATCGTGATATTGAAAGACCCCGTAACTCTGGGTAATGACGCAAATTTGATACCGAAAGACTCTACTACACAGCGCAACCGTATTCGTCCTAAAAAACACCGTCATCCTCGGGCTTGACCCGGGGATCCATCTAACCGAAGCCCCGCTCTAGATTACCCGGTCACGCCAGGTAATGACGTTAATTGTGATACCGAAAGACCCGGTCACACCAGGTAATGACGACAATCGTAAAACCGAAAGACTCTGCTACACAGCGCAACCGTAGTCGTCCTAAAAAACACCGTCATCCTCGGGCTTGACCCGGGGATCCATCTAACCTAAGCCCCGCTCTAGATTACCCGGTCACGCCAGGTAATGACGTTAATTGTGATACCGAAAGACCCGGTCACGCCGGGTAATGACGTTAATTGTGATACCGAAAGACCCAGTCACGCCGGGTAATGACGATAATCGTAAAACCGAAAGGCTCGGCTACACAGCGCAACAGTATCCACACTATAAAAACTCGTCATCCTCGGGCTTGACCCGGGGATCCATTCAAACCGAAGCCCCACTCTGTCTGACCAGTATAAAGCAGGACCTTTTGAAGTTAACTTCACCCAAAGTGCAACAAAAATTATTGGCACTACAAGAATACAGGAGGCAAATATTGCCAAAACAAAATCAAATGCTCTTTTCATAGACCTCAATCTTCTTCTACCTGTCTAACAACCCAACATCCGCCTTTCCTGTCACCTATTCGCTCAATCCAACCTATTCATCTTAAACCGAGATTCCGCAGTTGACCGCTCGCATAAAAGGGTATTCCACTGTTTCGTAGAGCATTACAGTCGATTTATCTTTCCACCGTGCAGGTGAGTCCCGCTACGAGCTGAATTGCACGTTTGAGTCGGTGCATCTCTGCGTTGCCTATAGGGACATAGGTAAGGGGCGTGAGCACGACTCCAGGGAGGGAGGAGGTAGGGCGAAGCAGGATGCCCGAGCCGAGGACGCGGCAGCCTTGTAACTCCTTGGAATAGCTCGCTATTCCGCGTCGTCACGCCTTGATCTACACCACCTCAAACGCACACTTCAACTCGTCAAACTGCAGATTCTAGGTTAAACCATCAACAGGGCTAGTGTAATCACGATGAACCACGGTTTTTAACAGTCTTCAGTCTTATACCTATCCACTGCCGACTTTCAACAGCGAAGCACCATGAAACTTCAAGCCTCATTTCCAGTGAATATTATACTCATTAATTTTGGTTTCATTTTTAGAGCAGCATTTCAAGACCCTGCAATAATTGCAGAAACGCTAACAGACCCATAGCCTCGACACCATTAGCTAATGGAAATTTGTCATCACCGGGATAGATAACAAACTTATGCGTCGCAGAGATATCATCACACGCATAATAAAAGCCTTTTGACAACGTAGGTGCTGATGAGCGCTTTACTTCTATCGCCCAAACCTGCTTTTCAGGCCCCTCTAAAACCAAATCTATTTCCGCTTGTGACGAGGTTCGATAAAAACTATACCGCCACTTATCCGATACTTGACCCAAAATATTCTCTATCACATAAGCTTCCCAACTAGAGCCCAAAGCAGGGTGTCCCAGTAAATTTTCAAAATCGGGGATCATTAAAAATCGATGAGCCAGCCCACTATCACGAAAATATAATTTTGGCGCCTTAACCAATCTCTTTTTTGTATTTCCCGACCAGGGTTGTAACTGACGCAACATATAAAAATCAGTTAACGTATCAATATAGCTTTTAACTGTTTTATAACTAACGCCTAAACTTTCACCCAATTTTGAATAGTTAACTTGCTGACTATTGTTATGTGCCAACATCGACCAAAGCCTGCGCATCGTCGTTGCACTAATATGCGGACCCATCAAGGGAATATCCCTTTCTATGTAAGATGAAATAAAATCACTTCTCCATGCCCAGCTTTCCTTATCTGAGGGTGCCAAATAACTATCAGGGAAACCACCTCGCAACCAGTGCGTTTCCATATCAAACATATTATCTTGTTGAGCCAGCTCCAGCACAGAAAACTGGCTTAACTCCAAAAACCTAACCCGGCCCGCAAGAGTTTCTGAAGAGTGTTGAATAAGGTCACGCGAAGCCGAACCCAGTAATAAAAATTGAGCCGTTTTTTCACCAGCTCTTTTACGGATATCTACTAACCCACGCAATACTCGAAATAGTTCTGGCTGCCTCTGCACCTCATCAATAATCAATAACTTATTCTCGAAGCGCCGTAAATAGGCTTCAACATCTGTTAATTTAGCCAAATCTGAGTCTAGCTCTAAATCTAAATAAGCTGTCTCTTTGCCCACCACTTGAGCGATCTGCAAAGCTAATGTTGTTTTACCCGCCTGCCTTGGCCCCAACAAAGCAACAACAGGCATATTCAATGTAAGCGTCCAGCGATAAGCACCTAAAATATCTGAATACCTTTCTCTAAACTATTACTTTTTTCAAAAGGTAACAGAGATGGGAAAACGAAAGCATCGCAGTAAATCAGAATGGCAGGAGCTGATCGAGCAACAAGCCAGTAGTGATTTAAATGCGGCAGCATTTTGTCTGGCAAATGGACTATCCAGTAA
>JBNKKI010000103.1:0-6255 GCA_050291745.1 Gammaproteobacteria bacterium
TTGCCCCTGTTGCCCCTGGTTATTTCTGAATATTAATAACCGCGAATATTAGAAACTATTGCTCTCTGACCCGGGTTTTCTTACGTCGTCTCCAAATTCCTCATCGACTTCTACATAACCTTTTTCACACAAAAAACCCCGGACAAGTCCTTCATTTTTGATGCGGTAGCTAAAAATATAAGCAGCTTTGACCACGGTTTATCATAAAAGAAGCAGTCAAGACCCAAGCTTCTATTGGCCTGGCGCTCTTTAGTCAAGTAACCGCTAAACAAACTAGAAAAACTTTCGTTTTGTCCTGAAGAAAAGCATACTATTTTTTTATTTTTTAAAGCATTACCTTGCAATCTAGCGTCAAAAATTGATTTTAAAATTGTAGATTTCCCCGAACCATTTTCGCCAATCAATGCAGCCACCTTATCTATCTCAATAGTTTGTGGCTCACGATTAAGTATATTTCCGGGTAATATAAATTCCATTTATCTTATCGTTTTTAGTTTATTGGTGAATTTGAATTAGTAATATTCTTTAATATAAGCATAAGCCTGATCAGACAATTTCTGATAAGTATGAAGCTTGAACTTCAGTAATGCTTTTCTTAGTGACTTATGAACATCGCATTCTCCACCCGTAGCATTCTGCCACCCAGAGAAACGAACTACCAGCACAATGGCGTAATTACCTGCTGCCTTCTTAAATATCATACATAGAAAGCCGAGTATAATGCTCTTTCAGGGTGTAACCTTGAAAAGAACTGAGGTGGTTGAAAATTTTTCTCATATCCTCTCATAGTCTCCAAGCAGATCCCTTTATCCAAAGGCTTTACATTTCGTAAACCTATAGCTGAAACTAATTCTCGGCCTTCTGTATATTCATCAAACTCCTGTTTTGATATACAAATATTCTTCCCGTACTTTTTCCATATATCCTTTGGTGATAACATATCAATAAAGTCAATTTCAGCAGAAAGCTTAACTTTACCAACAGGAAGTGTCGAGTAAACCCATAATCTTGAACCCACAGGCAAATTTACACTTCTTGTCCTTAGCTCAACTGTCTTATCACCAGACAAAATATTTTCAACATGCCTTGGTTTAATGGATATTATTGCATCATTCATCGAAAGCCACTCCAATCAGGATTTTTAATTTATCTGAGCTTATTTTTTCCGGGGAAACCAGATTAGCATTACTAATTAAACCGAGCTTTTTAGCCTGCCCAAAAGAAACCCTGTTATCAAATTCTAAAAAATTATCAAATGTAAATACATGAAGCTTATCTGAACTGTCTATTAGCTTTTCCAACTCGTCGCGAGATAAAACACCTTGCCTATCTACTTTTACAATTGCCTCATCAATATTTACTACATCTGAGTATGTGATACGTGCAAAACCAATTATTTCTTGAATACTATCTTTTCCCGAAACATAAAAAGCTATCACCCCACCCTTATTAAACATCGCAGCTTTTCTAGATGAGCGAAAGTAAGCCTTTTCAAGCAACAGCGTTTTATCATTACTTGATAACCAAGATAGCTGTTTTGTAACATTACCAATTAAGCCATTCGCATAATTTTCACGAATAGGGACAAGAATACAACTTCTATCAGAATTCAATATAAACCTTGGTGATATCATCGTTTCAAAATCAAACCATGATAAAGCTTCAACTTTACTACCTGAATCACGCAAACAAATTCCTGTATGCATAAGCTCTTTTTTCGTAGGCAGTTTAGAAGGAATAGTTAACTCACAAGTCGATTTTATATCTTTTGCAAACCTCCCCCAATTCTTATTATCTAAAAATAGATTACATATTACCTTTACAAAGTGGTCCTCTGTTTTAAAAAAACCTTTCCGTCGTAATGTATCTTCTGTTAAGTCTTGGCCATTACCAATATACAGATTTAATCTATATAAAAATCCACTTTTGTATCTTAACGCCTTCTCCAGAAAGTGATCTATGACCGCCATTGCTTTAGGACAGCTTTCATCAACATATAAGCAGGCCAATGCATTCCCTGTTGTTTTAATTGGTTTTTGAAAAAAATTCACCCCAAACAAGTCACCATCCAGCCTTGCCTCATAAACAGCCACATCACCTTTAACAGGTGAAGAAGAGAAAATTGTATCGACTATTCCTTTGGGAGCAGAAAACTCTTCTAAAAACCTCCTAATTTCAGGAGTTGGTGACGACATATCAAATGAGAAGTCAGTATTCAAAGGACTAGAAATGTCCAACATTTCACCATCATCAAGAATTAATTCATCAGGAGAAAGAATAGAAACTCTATATTTATCTCTAATATCATCACAGGCTCTTAATAACGCCTTTTCGCGTGTAATAAACCCACCCACACCTGCTGAAACACAGTGAGCTAAATGCAATAAATCTGACTCATCATTTTGAGCTGACTTTCTAGTTAATACTCGGCAGGGAAACACAGTTTTCCTTAAGGATTCTGCAATGCTTGACATATCCCCCTCACCCCTAACCTCGGGGAAGACCTCAGCTAATCGTAAGACAGGGTCATCCTTAAAATTTACCGATTGACGCTCTAACTCTCTTTTAAACTCAGGAGTTCGGCAAATTGAAAACCCTCCCAGAAAGCCTACTTGCATAATTTTGATAACTTTTTTATAACCTTGCCTCGCCTTGAACACATCCAATAATAGGTTTAAATCCAAAGCGTATATCGGACGATCAAGCATAGGTCCACTTGGCATTATCCCAACTGCTTCCTTGGATATACCTCCAAACAAGTCGTTATCTGCTAGCGAATACCCTCTTATATTTATTATTCGCTTTTTTGTCTTACCACCTTTGACCTGTCTATGCACAATGAAACCAACTTTTTCCCAAAACACATTAGCAGCTAAATCTGAAGCAACCCTGGCTGAAATCGTATGGTAATTTTTTCTTTTTGCATGATCTTTTAAGGCGTCAATCAACAATTTGCCAACCCCATCCCCTTTTACAGACCCACATGCATAAATCTGAAAAACTTTAAGTGTTGGCATAGTACCACCGAACATTAAATATCCTTTAAGCTCTTTTTCCTTGTTAACTGCAATCCACAACTGTCCTTTCGAGGCCATTTGCTCATATGCTGAAGCAGAGAGAAATCCAAAAGATTCTTTGTTCTGGTCTGCAACACAAGAAACTTGACCTACATAATCTGTAACTTGGGCAAATCCTTTCAAAATGTCATAATCCAATTTGACTTCACTCCATATTCAATTTCAATAATGCTTCAAGAATTTCAAAATTTTATCATCAAATAGATCTGATTAGATCGACTATAGATAAAAGGGACTCTACTCTTTTAGCTGGCATTGACAAATGTTTTTATTTTATCCGGTTTAATGTTCAGCAGACGGCCTGCATCGCGTAACAAAATCTTTCCACTCAACGCTTCTCTCGCTACTGCTCTGGCAAAGCGGGTACTTAACTGGGATTTTTTGGAAACATAATATGTTGGATCTCCATTACTCTTGTTCTGCTTCCTCCAGGCTTCTTCCCGTGCCTGAATAAAATCGCGATAGGTCTGCAGGTCAATCTTCCCTAACGTCAATGCCCGCCGTGCGATCACCCAGCGACTAACATGAAAATGCGCCCTTAGCTCTGCGATATTCTCCGTCCAGTCATTAAGATCCTCACGCCATAATTGTTCAAACTCTTCAGAAGGTACTAAAAACTCAGCCGCTACCTGGTTACATAGTATTTCTTCCTGACGTTTGTTGGATGGATCACCATCAGAAATACCTGTAACACCCAACCAGATATGGCAAAGCTCATGAATTAATGTAAATAATCGCGCACTTGGCCAGTCGGCGTGATTGATGAAAATAAATGGAGCCTGATCGTCAGCAATTGCAAAGCCCCGGAATTCATCGGCGTTGAATGGTCGCGTCCAATGATTTAAAAAACTTTCACGCATGACCATTACCCCAGCAGCCTCAATCCGATCTACCAGATCTCGGTAGTAACCTTCCCACTTTCCCCTCTCGGGGTGAGAGCCTACACCCAGTTTCTGGCGCATATCATCAACAATTTGCTGACAAGGGGTTTGTACAGTAAAACGACCAATAAATTCAGGCGGTGGGATGAGCTGATCAACCATATACTCCTGATACCAGGACTGTCGCAGCAGCACGATTTTGACGATATCCAGTAGCTCAGCACTGGGCTGTTTTGGCTGTTTTCCCCCTACAGTTCTTAAATCGGGCAAAGGCAACTGATCTTCAGGCGGGTGTTGCAAGAATAAATAGCCGAAAGGTACATGAGTCTTACTGGCAAAGGTCTGTGCCTGCCGGAAGGTTAATGGCTTGTCTCCAGATGCCCAGGCATACAGCTTTTCTTCTGGGACTTTGAGCTTATCCGCAAGCGCAGCAATGCTTAACTGGGCACGTTGTTGTGCCCAGTTAAGCATTTCTGGATTAATTTTTGCGTAAGCAGTTGCCATTATCTCTATAGATCCGGTAAGAAGTCCTTCTTTAAGTTTAGGACAATATAAAAAATAGATGGCACAAGCAACCTGTCACCTGAAATATCCCTGATTCAACCCTTACCTTAATTTCATCACCCTTATCTAATGCACCAACAACTCAACCAGGCATATTCCCATTCAGCTATTTGCTGTACGAACTTCAAGTTGTTTAGTCGCCTTCTACACTGCTAACCGAACAGAGGCAGTTTTTAATAATCCGAAACAATCGGCAATTGGCAAAGCTTTCTCATGTCCAGGTTCATTCTCAGCTTGAATTACAACCATGTTCTCCAGCATACCGGATCGGACCTACACAAACCATTGCTTATTCAGGTCCGACCCAATTTAGGGGGATACAATTAAGCGTAGAGGTGTTGTCTGTGATTATTAAGTGTTTTTATGTTTCGCTGCAGAATCTCAAAATATCAGAATTTTAAATCCAATTAGAATGAGAATTATACCGCCCAAAAGCTCTGCCTTACTTTCCAGCCATGTTCCACTCATGGCTCCCACAAATACACCAACCAGACTGAATATAAATGTCGTAACGCCAATAATGCCGCATGCTATTAGTGGATTGACCTCGAGTAGATTTAATGTAAACCCGGCAGCCATTGCATCTATGCTTGTAGCAATCGCTAGAATAAGCATTACTTTATGAGTGACCTGCGCAATATCTTGTTCAATATTTTCGCTAATGGCTTCATAAATCATTTTTCCTCCAATTAGTATAAGCAGAAAAAATGCAATCCAATGCGCATAATTTTCAATCCAGCCGAGAACACCTTTTCCACCAAGAAAACCAATAACGGGCATTAGTGCCTGGAATAACCCGAAATATATTGCGGCAATTATGGCCAGCGAGCCTGTTTTCCTGACCCGCTTTGATCCAAGACCTATAGATACCGCAAATGCATCCATGCTCAATGCTACTGCCAAAATAAAAACTTCAATCATTAAAAAATCTCACCATTATTTTCATCATATTTATTGCTAGTGGTAAAACAGTGGCAGTGCCACAAGGTTATAGCAAGGTATGAACCACACCACATATATCCCTCTACATTTCCATAAAAAGATTGGTAAATCGGATAAGCGAAGCACTATTCGACATAATATATCTAAACCATCTGCATCAACAAATGCCGTTAAAGTTGTTAGACTATATTCAGCCTTTTACAGCCTACTATTCCAGATTACCGAACGTGAGCGATAGCGAGTCCGCAGGATATGTCTCAGGGATGAGACATACAATCTAACCACCGACAATTATGCTGTTCGATTCCAAATAGATCTCGATCAATATCGTGGCTACAAAATTTCAGGGATAAACAATTAGAATGGTGCCCAGGGGCGGATTAGCCTGTCTGGACATGCAACTCTTTGCTAACGCCGTTACAATCTGCCTTTAAAAGCTTATTTATATAGTTAAATTACGGTATGTGATGCTGCGGACTGCTTGAAGCTAAAGTCCGCTGGATTTCCTCAACAGCGACCATGAGTGTCAGGTCGTTGGTGGGGGATTCGTAAAAGCCATGATGGAGATAGAAGTTACGGGCTTGCTCATCGAGCGCATGGACCAACGCTGCACGAACCCCGATCTCTTCAGCTGCGGCCACAATGCGCAACAGAGCATCCTTCAACAAACCATACCCCAAACCTTTCCCCTTGAAAGAGTGATCGACGGCCAGCCTGCCTATCAGAATCACGGGGATCGGGTCTGGCATGTTTTTCTTGATCTTCCCTGGGGCATCTTCCCGATTGACCGA
>JBNKKI010000104.1:0-49958 GCA_050291745.1 Gammaproteobacteria bacterium
GGTTTTTTCGGAAAGGAATATGGCACTTTGATGATGTCAATATATTTGAAAGAGGCTTCTGAATCGCTCACAGTGAATACTTTAAAGCCACTGGATTTTATCGATATTATTATTGATGATATTGAAAAAAATAAACCGGAAAAGGTTGATCCATTATTAATGTATTCTGACTATTTTGCCGCTTATAAAGAAAACTGGTTTCAGCAGCAGCGTTGGTTAAAGTATGTTCAGGATAAGACTAATCCTGATCAGCTTTTACTTTTATATGCTATTCCTGTCACTGTAAAGCAATATATTGTGGTTGAGTTTACCTCGGCACCCAATAATGATATTGGTTTACGGGGGTTTGTTGATAATTATACCGAACCTTTTATTAATGAAATTATGGATAGTTTTCATATTGATTATGTCAATGATAATCCGGTTAAGCAGGCTGTGCTGCAATCTGATACTCCTCCCCTGCAACAAATGATAGATGAAAAGGTAAAGCTTCTTGAGCTGACTGAAAGTAAAGAATAATCAAGCAAGCACTGATTGATCTTAGGCAGAGTTTTTTGCTGAAGAATTACCCTAAAGCATGTATATAACTAGTTGACAGCTGCTCAGGGATCTTTAACCTAGAATCCGTAGTTGGACGAACTGAATTACATGTATGAGGAGCGTATCTATTCGTTGTAACTCCAAGGAATAGCTGGCTATTCCGCGTCGTTACGCTTTGATCTACGCTACCTCAAATGCACAATCAATTCGTCCAACTGTGGATTCCAGGTTGAATGAATTTATTGGTTGTAGCCAAATGGTGGCAGTAGGACAGCTATTGTTTTTTCTGATATTTATTCGAAAATGGTGCAAGAAGGCGTGAATACGTGGGGTTATCCGGGATCTTGGCTAATATCAAAGTAAATGTGAGATTATTGGATGATATTTCACAGCTAGTAATATGAAATATGGCTTTTATACTTCGGCCTTCGGTTAGAAGGCATTGGCTCAGTTAATTAGAATGGAGGAGGATATATGCAAATAGCTTTGGCGTGCTCTATCGCGGGAATAGATCAAGAAGACGCAAAATGTAATCCGGAAAAGCTGGAAACAAAAAACTGGAAAGCTGTTATTGATGGGATAAAAGGAGGAGAGGGGTCAGCATCTACGTTGTTGAGCAATATGAAAGAAGCCGGATACTCTGTTCCGGAATATCCTGATCGCATCAGTGGATTAGGAGATCTATTTGCTTGTCGATCGTCAGTGTTTCCATGTCAATCACATCATTTGATTCCAGAAAAGCAGTTACCTGATCTCAAGGTGACTGGGTGGTTAACCGATTCTCCAAAGTCGAAATGTAAACTGGATGACTATAAATTAACTGGTGATACAAACTATGATACCAATGGTGCTGAGAACGGATATTTTATGCCCTTTGCATCGACAACCTATCAATGGAATAAGACAGCATCTGTAGCCCTGAAAAACAAGATTTGTTTTGAGATGATGCGGTTGACCGGAATACAATTGCATCAGGGGCGTCATTCCTCCAGTAAAGACTACAGTGAAGACTTAGATGTGGAGGAATTTGCGCCATATAAAAAGCAGGTTAAAACATTTCTAGATGAAGTCGAGTTTGAAATTGCAAGCCATATTAAAGGTTGTGATATATGCAAAAAAAACGGGCCGGAAGAAATCCCTCCTCTGCAGGCTGCCGTGGCTATGGTCAATCAGGTCTCTAGTCTTCTGAGAGTATTGTTGCAGCGAGGAACCATAGTGGTAAGTGCCCGAGCTGGTGCTTACAGAAACAAATATGCACCGGAAGGCAAAGGTTTTAAACACCCAAAAGAGCCTTTTTGCACACCAGAAGATTTTAAATAAATATTGGCTGGACTAATATGAAATATTTCCGAATAAGAACACCGGATAATGGCGAGAACGTTCTAATGGAGGAAAACTTTCCCCGGGTTTTTTTTCCAACGGCGGGATCATTCATTGACGTAAGTACACTGGAACTGCCTTTGGAATACCTGATGCATGCCGGTGATGAATATGGTTATGACCAGTTTGATCCGGATTTCGATGGTGAAATTGAAGAGTTGAGCATTGAGGATAGACTAGGCGATTATTATAGTGAATGCTCTTTGATGACGCCGAAATTAATCGATGTGTTGAGGAAAGCCGGGGTTGACAATCTACAGGTATTTGAAGCCAAAGTACTGGATGCAAAAACAGGAGAGGAAATAAGTGTGCCTTTTTCGTTTGTCAATGTTCTGGGGCTTGTCTCCTGTGCAAATATGGATGAATCAGAGCATTCTCCACTTGGCTCTATTAATTATTTTCACGAATTGGTCATTGATGAAGAAAGAGCGAAAGGTGCATTGATGTTTCGATTGGCAGAGTCGCGATTCGAAGTGATTGTGGCTGAGCCCGTAGCTGAAGCAATTAATACTGGAAACCTAAAGGGAATTGTCGCAGATCCGATTTAGTGGGTTACATAATCCAGGAAAAATCAGTTGAATTATGAAAGTCCAGGTAACCCTGGAATCCGCAGTTGGACGAGTTGATTGTGTGTTTGAGGTGGTGTAGATCAAGGCGTATCGACTCGGAAAAGCCAGCTATTCCAGGGCGTTTCAACGAAGAGATATGCCGCCTAAAACCTGCAATTCAGTTCGTAGCGGGATGCCCCGATTGGGTGATTATACACATCAACTGTAATGATTCATAAAACAGTGGGTTAACCTCTATTGCGAGCAATCAACTGTGCAATCTAGGGTAACACCTTAAGAAGATATGGTTCCGACATTTTAAGAATCTGTCAGCTTGACTATCAAAAACCAAATCCGAACATAGTCCCCTGTCTGCTGGTAGCAATCATCGGGAAAGAAAAAAAGTCTTTTTCACCGCAGAGAATCCGATTCCTCGCTTTGCATCGGACAGGGATGGGTTCACCATTTTGATCCCTTCCCGTCATCCGGCTGAAAGTGCTTTCATGGAAGCCAATCAGAACGGTGATTGCCAAGTTGCCATTGGCCGGGCTTCCGATCTCTTTGGACCCATGACAATCGCAAGCGCCAGGATAAATCAGCAGCGGACGTCGCTGGAACCTGTATTCTCTTCCGTTCAGCCAATTGCTGAAACCGAGTTTTCGGCGAAAACACTCTGATCAGGGGGATTAATTCGAAAGATCTAAACCGTGTTAACCTGATTCACAATAACGTGAATTAAAAAGTTGTCATTAAATTTACAAACTTCAATAATAAATCCACGCATCGACTCTTGTGTGATTGTATAAATTCATCAAAAAATTAAAAATGCCCCATGCAAAGGGAGTTCTTTATGCCGGCTAACGCACCATGGATACCAGGAATTGTGGCGCAGGCAAAGAGTTTCCTGATAAAATCATTTACTTTTATCTACATAAAAGGCAGTTTGCCTTATAATACTGGTGGATGAAATGACAAAATGCCATCCACTGCCAGAAATCCCCTATGCAAAGAAGCAATTTTATTAATTTTGCAATGTACTTTTAGCAGTGCAATGGTTTTAATTTTCTCATTCCAGTCTCTGGAGGCGCAAATGAATTCGGAAATGGAAGCATCCTACACAGGCGGTTATACAAAAAGTGATATGGAGTCCGTTTCCCAATTAATGATTTTAGAGGACCATACTTTTTGCTACCTGTTTATGGGAGGTTCGGTCGATTTAGCAGCGGTGGGCTATTGGAAGTTAAATTCAAATCAAGGGGCAGGGATTGTTCTAAATGAAGTTCGACTACAAACCCAGATTTTTCCGGTTTATATTAAAAAAGCAAAGTCGGAAGATAATAAAGTTAGATTTATCTTTGACGGATACTCCATGTCGAACGCAAATCGAGCTGTATTTACAATCAGCAAAACGGATAACATCCCCACGCAGTTCAGACCCCTCTTTGAAGAGGGACAATCATATTGGCGTGAGGAGTATGAACTCCCCCTAATGGATGCAGGTGACATAAAGTATTTTTATTTAGGTTTTGTAGAGGTTGACAGGTTCGACAATCCGCTAAAATTGCAAGTATTCCAGTATAAATATGAACGTGGCATCAATGAGAATATGCTTTCTTATTCCAGTTCCATGAACGAAGAACTTTTAATCGCTAACTGAGGATAACTAACTATGGATTTGTATAAAATAAAAGTGAGCGAACTGATCGACAGAGCCTATTATGCTTCTTTGCGAGAGAGATGGGACGAGGCGCTGGAATTGGCCCGAGTGGCCATAGAAAAAGAACCGGAAAACTTTTTAGCCTACAAGCGTCTGGGAATGGCTCTGTGGTATGTTGACCAAAAAGATGACGCCATCGCATCCATGAAAAAATCCATCGAGCTCAAACCTGAATTTGCAAGCGCCTATTACAACCTGGCCTGTTTTTACGCACAAAGTGACATGAAAGAGGAGATGCTACACAATCTGAAAAGAGCCATCGAGCTGGATGATTATACCGATTACAGGAAAATGGCGACTGATGATCGGGATTTTGATTCATTCTGTGATGATGAAGACTTTGAAAATATCACAGAAGGAGAAAAAAAACAGGCGTATGCCCTGCAGAAGATATTTGATAGCGGTGATTTTGACGCTATATCCCATGCCCTTCTTCAAGTGGGAAAAGAGATCCCTCTGGAAGCTGTTGACTGGGAAGAAGAGAATATCGGTGCCAATATCGGAGAGTTGCTTGAAAACCATGCCTCCGAGTTAAGCGCTGATGCGCTGTTGCACGTTTTTAAAACAGTAGTCAATCACCATAGAATCGATGAATTGGATGGTTTTTCTGATTTAATGGATGCGTTGCAATCCAGAATCGCTGGCGACTTCGACGCCCTGTTGGTTAATGAATGGAAAAACCGTTATACCTTTACCGACGCCGGCCACCTCTGCAGTATTGACTACGCTTTGATGGATAAGTTAGGCGACATTAGTATTGAAGAGGGAGTCAAAGTCGTAATCTGGGGATTGAATTCCCACGGCAAAGACGCGGTGCAGGATTACAGGGATATATCCTCTTTCCTTCTGGAAACTCTGCCTGAATCCCATGACCTGCGAAAGGAGCTGGTTGAGACCATTGACACTCTCCTCCATGGAAAACTGTATAAAGATGAGGATTTTGAAATTCGACAAAAAAGGGTGCGAATGGCCCTGCCGCCACCCAGCCTCAATGTAGAGCACAGTTCCGAAGACTGGTGGGCACGCGAAAAGGCGGAGCTGGCACATTTTCATCCCACACTGGTTATCAGGGCAGCGGCCCACATGTCCATTCAGGAGAGCCACCCTGAGATTGTGGAACTGGCAAGGGAGAGACTGCCCCGGCTCTGTGAGTTTGTTAATGATGCAAGCCTCCCTGTGGATACACGGATCAATGCCATTGAGGTTATCAAAAACCTGGACGACGAGAGGAGCGTTGCACTACTGGTCCCTGCTCTGGGTGACAGGTCCATTCATCTATTGGAAAGGATCGGCAGAGTGTTGCATGATTTTAACATCATGCCCGCGAAAGAGACAAAGGCTACCGTTGATTATTTGACAGGGATCTACAAAGATCTGACGGACTCTGATGAAATCCATGACCTTATTTGTACCCTATGCTGGTTCAGGGATGATCGAGTGGTGGATATACTCGTTAATGCCCTGGATGCTAATTTAGAAGCGGTCCGCCGTGAGGCAATATACGGACTGGGCATTCAAAAAGCAGCAGGCGCCATTTCCCTGATCTTGAATCAGCTTAGAGAAGGCTCTGATCAATGCGTTACTGCGGCGGCGAGGGCGCTGGATGCTATAGGCGGCGAAGCGCAAAAAGAATTGGAAAACGAGGACAATTATGAGCATGTACTGGAGTGCGCCAGAAAATCGCCCAGATGGGCCACCAGTGCATTGAACTATTTTAAACTTCCCAGGGTAAATGATGATCTCATTGAGCTATTCCTGACCACTCCCGAAAATGAAGCCTTTAAGCATCTGGCCCAGGGACTTTCGCAGTGGGGGAATGAGAAAAGCATCCCGGAACTTCTGTCCATGGGGGTGGACCGCTACAGGGGAAGGCAGTGTAGCGGCCGTTATTATATTCAGGTCTTTCGATCCGTTGCCCGGAAGAATGGGGATGGCCCTGACCCGAAGATCCTGGAAAAAACCAGGGAAATCCTGTCGGGAAGCAAGCAGAAGGACATAGCCGAGTTTGCCAGGGACCTTGCCTACGACGCAGAGTACTGCAAACTGGAGGGTCCATCGGATCCGGAAAAAAAAGCGGAAGAAAAATACAGCGAAGCGTTTATTTCGAACATGAAGCAGGTAAGCCCTGAAGCAGAAAACCTTGCCAGAGTCATGTTTCAATAATTCCCTGTAAGCTACTCTTCTCTGACCAGATTCGTCTGGCTGTAGTAGCATTTATCAAAAGCCTCTTCCAGATGCCAAAAAACGGATCTTCTTTCCAGTTGTTCGTCGCTTAATTTCTGATCCAGTAACAACAAGGATGATTTAATATAAAAGGCTTCTATATTTGAAGTGGTCATTGGAATAGACCTTTTGCTGGATCTCTGCAAAAAATCAATAACACTCTGATCCCCCCATGCCGCCAGCACCGAGGCGGCTTCCAGCGCCAAAAAGGGGGATATCTCTTGACTCATTAACATTGATTTAAGAATCTCTTTGCCTGCTTCGGGTTTCTCCAGACGCAGTATGTCTGCAACATCCACAGAGTACGGATCCTCTCTATAATCCCTGGATATCTCTTCGAGCGTTAGGGGATGCCCTTGTTTTTCCAATCCTTTCATTTTCATGAATAAAGTTTTTCTTAAGTTATTACAAGCGCTATAATCAGGATGTCGCAAGAACTCACTCCATTGATCTTTTTTTGGATCCATGTTGTACTACTTTTTTGCCAGATATATAAAGGTTACCTTATTTATTTTCTCCCATTCATCTCGATAGCGCCAGTCCTGTTTTCCCGGGCCGGAAAATTTTCTTGTGGGACCTTTACCGAAAATACCACCATAAAGAAGTTTATACTTATAATATACATAGTAGGTCTGTTCAATCAGATCGTAGCCCGGCGGTTTTTTATTTAGATTCCTCTTGTCGCTGTAAAAAAGATCAGCCCGGATGCAAATAAACCTAGAAAAATCAGTTGAATCATGAAAGTCTATGTAACAGCTTAATGCAGCTGATAAAATCAAAAACACAGTCTTTACCAAGCAGGTGACTACGGTGTTTTTGATTTGCCGGCAATTGCTCCTGCATTGCTCTAACTACAGCCATCCCTGGCTTAGACCAGGCACATCAATCTGTTACGCATCTTTTTTACGCTCAACTGATTTTTCTAGGGTGAAAAATACGAGGGGTTATCCGGGATCTTGGCGTATATCAAAGTAAATGAGAAATTATTGGATGATATTTCACAGTTTTTAATATGAAAATATGGCTTTTATACTTCCTATACTTCAAAACCTTCATGAAACGCCTATTTAAATTTAACAAAAAAAATTAAATCATATTTTTCAAAAATCGCTTGTAACATCTTTAAAAAAGTTCAAGTAATATGCATTACTAATATTGAAAAGATAAATTTGTAGGGGGTAGAGGTTTAGTTACATAAATGACTGCACCAGGCTCTGTTAACAAACCTCTTGGTCGGCCATAGAGGTCATGAGATGTTAATCGATCTCCCGATTTTTGAATTACAGAGTTCTTACCAATAGATACATTTAATACATCCATCTTAAAAATAATTGATGGATCAGAAGTAATTGTATTTATATATATAGGTTGATCCTCAGGTGCCACCGGCAGTATTGCTAACACAGGATCTTCTAAAGTGTAATGTAGTACATTATTTGCACCTTCTAATTGAGCCTTTAACTCTGTAGCATATGGGGCTGAATTTACGTTAAAACCTAGAAAGCGTTTATCTTCTTCTGTAATACAAATATTTTGACTGAAATCTACTATTGAAGGACCATATCCTCTACCGTCAACAAAACCAAAACAAGCTTTTACCCCGTATTGAGCATTATCCTGATCCCACTTATAAATAGAATTATTAAAAATATTTACATTACCTTGCAAACCACCATTACCAATTGCAATGGCACCAGTTGCAGGGTCTTTAGCAGTTTCAGGATCTACTCCATTCCAGGCTCCTAAAAGAGCAGTATTAATTAACAAATTATTATAAATATCAAAATCATTAGCCCAGGAAACACATCTTACTGCAGCAACATCAATTCCAGATCCACTTTGGTTCACAATAACATTGTCATGGATTTTTAAAGTACCTATAGGTTGTCCGCAAACTCCCCCAGTTGTGCCTGTTTGGTCATAATTATGTATCCCAAACTTTGTTTGATTGTCGTGAATGTAATTCCACCCTATTTGCCATACTGCTATTTCCGGATTTGACGATTGTCTGATTGAAAAATAAGTGGTGTGCTGAAATTTACTGGTACCTGTACAACCATAATCATGAATTTCATTACCAAATACTTTTAAACCAGAAATTCTATCTTCTTCGCCACCATTAACTGCATATATCCCCCCCTGCATACCTGTAGCGCAACGCCCTTCACGGTCAGTGACTGTATTACCAATTATCCTTCCATACGCTGTTCCTTGAATTCCAAAAGAACCTGTACCACTTGGACTACACTCAGTTAATCCATCAGGTGCTGTATAGGGCTTCCCATTTACTTCATAGCAGTTGGATGTCTTCACTTGAAATTTAGATAAAACCATACCTGATGTATGATAGTTACTTACCGTTAATTTTGAGTTTGCCTCAGCCCGAGAATCAGGATATGCAACAATCCCCATTTGATTATCATAACCATCACTCGATGCACTTGAGGTATCCCAAAATATTGCTCTTCCTTGGTCTGGACCTGTACCAGCAAAAGCAACTAAACTATCATGTATATATACCGTCCCTCCTGGGGTTTTAACTTGATCCAGTGCAAATCTTAGACTTGCCCAAGGCTTATCAAAGCTACCTTCAGTATTTTCTAAATTCACCCCTGAAGCCATCACATGGTAAATTCTTCCATCGCGAACTTTAAACGGTAAAAGATTTGAATTATTACCATTGACAACAACTGATATAAACCAATCACCTGAAGGAACATCTGGAATAGAGAAAGCGATTTCCTGCATATTATGTGATTTGAATAAGTTAGCCGGACCACCAGGTAACTCTCCATCAGCATTTTTCCAATAATAAACATAAGCTGCTTCGTGTTCATTACCATCTTGATCTGATAATAATATTTTAGAAGTAGACTGTTGTGAGCCTAAAAACTGACCCCAAACTGTCACAATAACACCACTACCTTTACCATCCCCTAACCCCGTGGAAGGGCCAGCCACTAAATCAGTGAAATTTAATTTTGGTGGAAATGTTTCGGCAAAGGCAATATTGTTAAGAACAACTAACAAAATAAAAAAGTACAATTTTGCCATATCTAAACCACCTCTATTAATGTGTTTCAACATTTTTCCATCATTTTTCTTCATTTGGTTGAGTAAACTTAATCTGAATATTAGATTATAAAAATGTAAGTATATCATTATCCTAGAAAAATCAGCTGTGCGTGAAAAAGATGTGTAACAGATTAAGCAGGCTGTGCTGCAGTCTGATACTCCTCCCCTGCAACAAATGATAGATGAAAAGGTAAAGCTTCTTGAGCTGACTGAAAGTAAAGAATAATCAAGCAAGCACTGATTGATCTTAAGCAGAGTTTTTTGCTGAAGAATTACCCTAAAGCATGTATATTGCTGTTGACAGCTGCTCAGGGGATCTTTAACCTAGAATCCGCAGTTGGACGAGTTGATTGTGCGTTAAAGGTAGTGTAAATCAATGCGTAACGACGCGGAATAGCCAGCTATTCCAGGGCGTTACAACGAACAGATACACCGCCCCAAACCTGCAATTCAATTCGTAGTGGGATGCACCGATTGGGTGATTATACACATCAACTGTCATGGTTTATGAAACAGTGGCTTAACCTCTATTGCGAGCGGTCAACTGCGGAATCCAGGTTAAATTATAGCGCTGATTTGTATCTCGGCTTGCAGGCGCTTTATAAAATTAGCTAAAGAGGGGGAAGACTTACTTCAAACGTTTAGTCGGCTGACTATCCAAAATCCCTCCCGAGTTAAACTTTTTATTGGGAGAGACCCATGACTGAAATAAATGACTATCATTTTGATACCCTGGCAATTCGAACCGGTCATCAGCGTACAGCTGAAGGTGAACACGGTGAGCCTATATTTTCAACCTCCAGTTTTGTGTTTAATTCTGCTGCTGAAGCTGCAGCACGTTTTTCTGGAGAGCAGCCGGGAAATATTTATGCGCGCTTTACCAACCCGACGGTAAATATTTTTGAACAGCGCCTGGCAGCCCTGGAAGGAGGAGAAAGCTGTGTAGCTACGGCCTCTGGTATGGCTGCTATCATGGCGGTATGTCTTGGTTTATTGCAATCTGGTGATCACATAGTCTCATCAAGATCTATCTTTGGGACAACCTCTATTTTATTTGAACGCTATTTGCAAAAGTTTGGCGTAACTACGACATTTGTCGATTTAACAGATCTGTCTGTATGGGAGCAGGCTGTACAAAAGAACACAAAATTATTTTTTCTGGAAACGCCTTCCAATCCTTTAACTGAAGTGGCAGATATCGCTGCTGTAGCTGATCTGGCGCATGCTCATAATTGTTTACTGGTTGTTGATAACTGTTTTTGTACGCCTGCATTGCAACAACCTTTAAAATTTGGTGCTGATATTATCGTGCATTCTGCTACCAAGTATCTTGATGGACAGGGGCGTATTGTCGGTGGGGCTGTGGTTGGTGATAAAGAAACAGTTGGTACTGATATTTACGGTGTACTGCGTACAACCGGTCCGACTATGAGTGCTTTTAATGCCTGGGTAGCCTTGAAAGGTCTGGAAACTCTATCATTAAGAATGAAGGCCCATTCCAGTAATGCTTTCCAGTTAGCTCAAATGCTTGATCAACATCCGTCTGTTGAAAAAGTGTTTTATGCTGGTTTAAGTAGTCACCCTCAACATGAATTAGCAAAGATACAGCAAAAAGATTTTGGTGGTATCGTGTCTTTTAAAGTAAAAGGCGGGCAAAGAGAAGCCTGGAGATTAATAGATCAGACTAAATTTTTATCGATAACTGCAAATCTTGGAGATACCAAATCAACTATTACTCATCCTGCCTCAACCACGCATGGAAGATTGACTGATGAGCAAAAATCGGAAGTGGGTATTAGCGAAAATTTGATTCGTATTGCAGTTGGTCTGGAAGATATCGATGATATTATCAATGATGTCAGTCGTGGGCTGGAGTATTAATCAAATAAGGTCTGTTAATGCACATTCTGTATTTAGTGATTTATATAGTCTAACAACTGGTGATTAAAAGTATGCCTAATTCACTCTATGATCAGTTATATCAGGCTATTATGGAAATTGATCCGTTTAAGAAAGGTGTATTAACTGATCAAATATTTCATGATTGGCGTCATGCTCTGTTACAAAAAGTTAATGACAGCTGTGTGGAAAAAATAGATGTACCTGGACGCCCGCAATTTCCACGTCTTATTAATCCCCGGCAGGTACCACATAGATCACTTGCTTCAATACAGGGGAAAAAAATATTACTGCATTCATTTGCCCATATCGAATTTAATGCTATTAATTTAGCTTTAGACGCTGTTTACCGATTTCGGGAAATGCCCGATGATTATATTTCAGACTGGTTACTGGTGGCTTCAGAAGAAGTTAAACATTTTAATTTGATTAATGATTATCTGATTGAACTTGGCTCGTATTATGGTGAATTTGATGCTCATAATGGCTTATGGGATATGGCCTGTAAAACCCGTCACGATGTGATGCATCGTATGGCTCTGGTGCCCAGAGTGATGGAAGCCCGTGGGCTGGATGTGACACCTGGCTTAATGAATAAATTCGCTCACTCTGGTGATCAAAAGGCGGTTGATATTCTTCAGGTTATTTATCAGGAAGAAATAGGGCATGTTGCTATTGGTAATCGCTGGTTCCTGTTTTGTTGTGAACAGAGAAAGCTTCATGCGCAAAAGACTTTCCAGCAATTAATCAATGATTATATTGGCGGTAAATTGCATGGTCCTTTTAACCATCCTGCAAGAATTGCCGCAGGCTTTGAGGAAGATGAACTGAAAATTTTAGAAAACTGTTTATGAGTCAGAATATCTTAAAACTGAAAATGCATTTTATTCACCTGTTTCTGATCATGACATTGTTATGGTCCGAGTCTGCAATATCTGAGGTACAGCCAAAATCTGGCGCTCAGCAGATAACTGTTACAGAGATAATTTACCAGCAGGAAGAACCGGGGCTGGAGCCTTATAAATCTCGTATATTACTGGGTGACAGACAACTCCGTCTGGATGACGGGAATGACAGGGGGGATTTTGTTTTATTCGATCTTAATAGCCATGAAATTCATGGTTTTAATCATGAAGATCAATCTCACCTGATTATGAAGCCATTACCCTTTTCAGAGATCGACTTTAATCTAGAATTTACTGTCGAAAAGAAAATATTACTGGACGCGCCTAAAATACAGGGAATAACGCCTGTTGAGTATTCGTATTTTGCAGATCATAAATTGTGTAAACAATCGGTTAATGTCAAAGGATTCCTGCCTGCGGTAAGGCGTGCTTTATTAGATTATGAGCAAACTATTGTTGAACAGAATAAGCAGACTTTATCCGGTATTCCTGCCAGTATTCGTAGTAGCTGTTATATGGCGAATAATTATCTGCATGCTAGTGACTATTTGCTGGAAGGTTTTCCATTATTTGTTAAAGATGACCAGGGCAGGGAGAAAAAACTACTCAGTTTTCAGCAATTAACAAAGCCGGCAGAAATAATGCAGCAACCTGAAAATTATGAAATTTATTATCCAAATTCTGCCAATCTTAATAATTAATGCTATGGTTATTTTGCAGTATGGCGGGTAGTTCTGAAAGGAGAATGCGTGGTGTAACTTTTAACCTGGAATCCGCAGTTGGACGAGCTGATTGTGCGTTTGAGGTGGTGTAGATCAAGGCGTAACAACGCGGAATAGCAAGCTATTCCAAGGAGTTACAACGAAGAGATACGCCGCCTCAAACCTGCAATTCAGTTCGTAGCGGGATTCATCGATTGGGTGATTATACACATCAACTGTAATCGTTTATGAAACAGTGGGTAAACCTCTATTGCGAGCGGTCGACTGCGGAATCTAGGTTTAATTCACTCTTGAATCAAAAAGCTTTAGTGAGCCTTCTGACCAGCTGATATAGCTTGGTTCGGGATTCCAGTCACCAAGAACATAACGCTTTAGATTGTGCTTATAAGAGTGAATGGCTGGTCGGTGGGTATGTCCATGAATGATGGTGTCGACCTGATATTTGTCAAAAATATTAATAACAGCCTGTTTATTTACATCCATAATAGCATCTGATTTTGCTGTCATCTCCTGATTACTCTCAGCTCTTAACTGGGACGTAATAGCTAATCTTTCATCTAAAGGCCTGGCCAGAAATTCATCCTGCCATGTTGTTGCTCGGACTTTTTTACGGAAAGCCTGGTAAGCATCATCATCGGTACAGAGTTCATCACCGTGTAGTAGAGCAACTTGCCGGCTTCCTAACTGAATGATGCAGGGGGGCTGAATTATTTTAAATCCATTTATTGAAGCGAGCTGTTCTCCGACTAGAAAGTCCCGATTGCCATGAATGAAATAAATCTCTGTAGATTGAGAGAGATTGTTAAGAGCTGCGAAGATTTCAGTGAAATGTTCTATCGGGCTGTCATCGCCTGCCCAGACTTCAAATAGATCACCTAATATGTACAAAATCCGGGCACTGGCTGCCCGGGTTTTGATAAAATTAAGAAAACTTAATGAGATATCGGGTTTATTCTGATCCAGATGTAGATCAGAAATGAACAGGATTTCTTCGGTCATCTTAATAAAGTTCTAATTACTTCTTAATGACATTAGTGATGGTGATAGTTTCCAGTGGCACATCCTGATGTCCACCCTTGCTACCTGTTTTAACTGCTGCGATATCATCCACAACATTCATACCGTCGATGACCTTACCAAACACGGCATATCCCCAGCCCTGTATTGTTTCACTTTTGAAATTTAGAAAATCATTGTCTTTATGATTAATAAAAAACTGAGAAGTTGCTGAGTCTGGATCACTGGTACGGGCCATAGCTAGTGTTCCACGGTCATTTTTCAATCCATTGTTAGCTTCATTTTTAATTGGCGCGCGTTTACTGGGTTTGTCGCTCATATCTGCAGTAATTCCACCACCCTGTATCATAAAGTTTGGAATTACGCGATGGAAAGTCGTGTCATTAAAATAACCGTCATCAACATAAGCCAGAAAATTAGCAGTACTAATCGGTGCGTTTTCAGCATCCAGCTCAACAGTAATATTGCCCATAGTTGTTTCAATTATGACTACTGGGTTGTTTGATGTTTCATCATTCATAGGTTTTTCGCCTTTAACAGTGGTAAATAGAACAAGAGAAAAGATTGCCGTTATCACGACGGATAAAGAGAGTATCGATTTTTTCATTAACTTGCCCGGTGATTGGAAGATTTAAAGAGGCAGGATTTTAACCGATTTATGACTGCAATTAAAATGCATTGTTTTGTCAATTATATAGTCATGCAAATTAATTAAGAGTGATTTACACTTCGTCTGCAGGTTTAATAGACCTTTTTAGACTCAATTGACGATTCGTTGAGATGTGATTTAACTAATTTAATACTCAAATGCTAAAGATATACAATAATTTAACTAATCAGAAAGAAACATTCATCCCTATAAAAGCTGGCAAGGTAAGCATGTATGTGTGTGGGATTACGGTTTATGATTATTGTCATATAGGGCATTCCAGGGCCTATATAGTGTTCGATATGGTGACCCGTTTTCTCAGGCATATTGGATATGAAGTAACTTATATTAGAAATATTACCGATATTGATGACAAAATAATTCAGCGGGCAAATGAAAATGGAGAAGATTTTCATCAGTTGACAAAACGTTTTATCGAAGCAATGCATGAAGATTTTGATCAATTAGGAATCTTAATGCCTGATATTGAGCCAAAGGCGACAGATAATATCCCCGCTATTTTAAAAATGATTGATACATTGGTTGATAAAGGCTTTGCTTATCAGGCTGACAATGGCGATGTTTATTTTGCAGTGAGTAAATTTGCACAGTATGGAAATTTATCAGGCAAAAAAATTGAGGACTTAAGGGCTGGTGAACGCGTAGATATTGATAGCAATAAACATGATCCTATGGATTTTGTCTTGTGGAAAACAGCTAAAGAAGGGGAGCCATTCTGGCGTTCAAATTATGGTAATGGCCGACCAGGATGGCATATTGAGTGCTCGGCTATGTCGACGGAAATGCTGGGTAATCATTTTGATATTCATGGAGGAGGGCAGGATTTACAGTTTCCACATCATGAAAATGAAATAGCGCAAAGTGAATGCTGCACAGGTGAGAAATTTGTTAATTACTGGATGCATAACGGTTTTGTACGTGTAAATGAAGAGAAAATGTCCAAATCACTGGGAAATTTTTTCACTATTCGTGATGTGTTAAAAGAGTACCGGGCTGAAGAAATTCGTTTTTTTATTTTGAGTAGTCACTATCGTAGTCAGATAAATTATTCTGAAGATCAGTTAAATCAGGCTAGAAGTGGTCTTGAAAGATTGTATTCGGCATTACTGGATGTGGAAATTGGGGATATCCCTCAGGATAGTCCGTATCAGCAAAAATTTGAACAGGCTATGTATGATGATTTTAATACGGCAGATGCTATAGCTGTATTATTTGATATCGCCAGGGAGTTAAATCGAGCTAAATCTGAAAAGAGGCCGGAATCGGTTACTTTAGCCGGTCTTCTCAAGTATCTGGCTGGAATTATCGGTCTACTTGAAGCTGATGCAGGTGAATTTCTGAAATCCTCCGTAGGTGAAGACAATTTAAGTGATGCACTGATTGAGCAGAAAATAGCTCAGCGACAGCAGGCCAAGATAGATAAAAACTGGGCATTAGCCGATCAAATACGTGATGAACTAACGGCTGCAGGCATTATTCTGGAAGATAGTGCTGAAGGAACACGCTGGAGAAGATAGCAAGCTAATTCGTTTCAAAATAAAAAAATATCTTAAATATGGAAAAATAGTCAAAAGGGTGATTGACGGTGACATATGATTTGCGTATTATTCCGCGCCTTGCTGATTGATTCAGCAAGATTCGGGGTGTAGCGCAGCCTGGTAGCGCAACTGCTTTGGGAGCAGTGGGTCGGGGGTTCGAATCCCTCCTCCCCGACCAGATTAGAAGTAAAGATGTTAGAATGAACCAATTACCAGACTGGTTCACTCTGGAAACGGGATTTGAACCCCCGAAAGGGGGTCGACAAAATCGTCCGGAACGATTTTGAACGCACGAAGTGCGGCCCGGAGGGCAAAATGCAGGACGCATTTTGTAATCCCTCCTCCCCGACCAGATTAGAAGTAAAGTTGTAAGAATGAACCAATTACCAGACTGGTTCAGTTAGCGGGCAGGTTAGATCTGAACGTTTTTTTGAATGTAGACCAGCCTTTTCGGTTGTGGGCATGAAGCCCTGTTGTCCTGCATTTTTTGTAGGAGCGCACGCGGAAGGTGTAGTTTCTGCGCCCGTAGCTCATCAGGATAGAGCATCGGCCTTCTAAGCCGAGGGTAGCAGGTTCGAATCCTGCCGGGCGCGCCATTTTATGGTGGGCGTAGCTCAGTTGGTAGAGTCCCGGATTGTGATTCCGGTTGTCGTGGGTTCAAGCCCCATCGCCCACCCCATTTTAATGGGGCTGTTATAATTCGGGAAATCGAATTAACAGGTTCGTAAGTTTCCATTTAGTGGAAACTGAGACATGTAGAAATGTCTGTAAATTAGTAATAAGGAAAGCAAGTTAACTGCTTTATCAACATCATAAATAAGTCATATGCGAGAGTGGCGGAATTGGTAGACGCGCTGGTTTTAGGTACCAGTGGGGTAACCCGTGAGAGTTCAAGTCTCTCCTTTCGCACCATTTATTTTATTAACCCCCCAACATAATAATTTCACGAGTTTTCATCATGCAAGTATCTATCGAATCCCTGGAAGGGCTGCAACGTAAATTAACAGTTCAGGTTCCATCCGACCAGATTGCGACTGCGATTGACCAGAAACTAAAGAAGCTGAGTAAGACTGTTCGAATGGATGGTTTCAGGCCGGGTAAGGTTCCTGTCAGTATCGTTAAACAAACTTATGGTGCTCAGGTAAGACAGGAAGTGATTGGTGACGTTATTGAGTCAACCTATCATGATGCTATTGTTCAGGAGAAACTACGCCCTGCTGGAATGCCTGAAATATTACCGGTTAGTGATGATAATGAGAAAGATGGCATCACTTATAGTGCTACTTTTGAAGTTTACCCTGAAATTACTTCGGTTGAACTCGAGTCTATTGAAATAGAGAAACCTGTTGCTGACATTACTGATGCTGATCTGGATAATATGATCAATAAATTAGCTGAGCAACGTAAAGAGTGGAACGAAGTTGAACGTGCCTCAGCAGAGTCTGATCAGGTCGTATGCGACTTTGAAGGCTCAATTGACGGGGTTCCTTTTTCCGGAGGAACTGGTAAGGATATGGCAGTAGAAATTGGATCGGGTCAAATGCTCAAGGAATTTGAAGCAGGTTTACTCGGTATGTCAAAAGGTGAAGAAAAGACTATCGATGTGACTTTTCCTGAAGATTATCATGGTAAAGAAGTTGCCGGAAAAACAGCTCAGTTCAAGCTCAATGTGACTAAAGTTTCTGAAGCAAGTATTCCAGAATTAAATGAAGACTTGATTAAATCATTTGGTGTTGAAGATGGCAATCTGGACTCTTTCAAGAAGGATATCAGAGAAAATATGGAAAAAGAACTTGCCCAGAAAATGAAATCCAATTTGAAAAATACAGTGATGGCTGCATTACTGGATAAAAATGATGTATTAGCACCAAAAGCTATGGTTGTTGGTGAAATACAAACACTGAAAAACCAAATGGCTCAGAATATGGGTCAACAGGGTGCTAAGACAATGGATGCCAGTACATTTCCTGATGATTTGTTTGAAGCTGAAGCGACAAAACGGGTGCAGTTAGGTCTATTGGTTGGTGAATTAATAAGACTGGAAGGTATTAAGCTGGATGCGGATCGTGTACAGTCGACGCTTCATGAAATGTCGATATCTTATGAGCAACCTCAACAAGTGCTTGATTATTATACTCAAAATAAGGAAGCTAAAGCAGGACTTGAAGCAATGGTACTTGAAGATCAGGTTGTAGACCATATATTGGATAAAGCTTCAGTTACAGAAAAGCAAAGCAGCTTTGATGAACTGATGAGTAATCAATCTAATTAAGCACAACAAAACGCCGCTATGGCGGGAGAAACCCAGGTGAGTCAAATTTATACAGGTCAGGATATGAGTTCAGCATTTAACCCTCAGGCTAATCTGGTGCCTATGGTTGTCGAGCAGTCTGCCAGAGGCGAGAGAGCTTATGATATCTATTCAAGACTGCTTAAGGAAAGAGTTATTTTTGTAGTTGGTCAGATTGAAGATCATATGGCTAATTTGATCGTCGCACAGTTACTATTTCTTGAATCAGAAAACCCGGATAAAGATATTTCTTTATATATCAATAGTCCTGGTGGCGTAGTTTCTGCTGGCCTGGCCATTTATGACACAATGCAATTTATTAAACCTGACGTCAGTACGCTATGTACCGGTCAGGCTGCCAGTATGGGTGCTGTTCTGTTAGCAGGTGGCGCAAAAGGAAAGCGTTTTGGTCTTCCACATTCACGCGTGATGATTCATCAGCCATTAGGCGGCTTTCAGGGACAGGCGACTGATTTTGAGATCCATGCTAAAGAAATATTATCTACTCGCTCCAGACTGAATAAAATTCTGGCTAAACATTGCGGCAAGGATGAAGCTGAGCTATCTCAGGATACTGACAGAGATAACTTTATGAGTGCCGATGAATCAGTTAAATATGGATTAATTGATCAAGTTTTGAGTTCACGTGCCGAAACAATTGAATAGATAGTTACCTAAAAATTTCAGTGTAATTACATTGATTTTTCTAAAGTAAGTCTCTAATTAAGGTAAAAGGTGTAGCTTTTTACACCTAAGTGATAGTTTTTTCATCAAATAACAGATTTGTTTTACAGATTAGTAAAATAGTTATCAAACTTCATTTACTTTATGGTTGTGATATTGGTAATGGTCTAATAAGATAAAGCTGGTAGAATTTTTAGTGGATTAAACAATGAGTGATGATAAGACCAAAAGCAAAGATGAAAAATTACTATACTGTTCGTTTTGTGGTAAAAGCCAGCATGAAGTAAAAAAACTCATTGCTGGTCCCTCCGTTTTTATCTGTGATGAGTGTGTTGATCTATGTAATGACATCATTCGCGAAGAAATTCAGGAGCAGAATGATTCCGGTGAAAGTAAATTACCGATACCTCACGAAATATTTAAAGTACTCGACGATTATGTGATCGGGCAGCCTAAAGCTAAAAAAGTATTATCTGTAGCGGTATATAATCACTATAAACGTCTTGAAGTGGGTCATATCAAAGATGATATCGAGCTATCTAAATCAAATATCCTGTTAATTGGTCCTACCGGCTCTGGTAAGACACTGCTGGCTGAAACATTAGCCAGAATCCTGAATGTACCTTTCACAATAGCTGATGCAACCACTTTAACCGAAGCAGGTTATGTTGGCGAAGATGTAGAAAATATCATTCAGAAGCTTTTACAGAAATGTGATTATGATGTCGAGAAAGCACAAACTGGCATCGTTTACATTGATGAAATTGATAAGATTTCACGCAAATCTGATAATCCTTCGATAACTCGTGATGTTTCTGGAGAGGGTGTTCAACAGGCATTATTAAAGCTTATTGAAGGTACGATTGCTTCAGTTCCTCCTCAAGGAGGGCGTAAGCATCCTCAGCAGGAGTTTTTACAGGTAGATACCAGTAAGATTTTATTTATCTGTGGCGGTGCTTTTGCTGGACTTGATAAAGTCATTAAAGACCGCTCTGAAAAGGGTGGAATCGGCTTTTCGGCAGATGTTAAAACAAAAGAAGAGGATAGTAAGTTTGGGCAGGTAATTGCTGATGTTGAACCGGAAGATTTAATTAAATATGGTTTGATTCCTGAATTTATTGGTCGTTTACCTGTTGTGACTACGCTTGAAGAGCTGGATGAAGAAGCACTGATTAAGATTTTAACTGAACCGAAAAATGCTATTACCAAGCAATATCAGAAAATGTTTGAAATAGAAGGTTGTGAAATTGAGTTCAGACCGGATTCTCTTAAAGCTGTAGCCATTAAGGCTATGGATAGAAAAACCGGTGCCAGAGGGTTAAGAACTATTCTTGAAAATACCTTGCTTGATATTATGTATGATTTGCCAGCGATGGAAAATGTCAGTAAAGTTGTTGTTGATGCTGCAGTCATAGAAGGTGATGCTCAGCCATATATTTTATATGAAGGCGGTGAAATGCAGCGAGCCGCATCTGATAAAGCTTCATAGCAGTATCTACTTTCTTCCAGAAATGAGGGGGGTTGAAATTATATCTTCCACCCCCCATTTATTCCTGTACCATAAACTATCGAGGCGCTTATGTCTGATCAGGAAAACGCTCTACTGAGTGAAAATAGTCCACTTTTTGTACCTGTGTTACCATTACGTGATGTCGTGGTATACCCTCACATGGTTATTCCACTGTTTGTTGGACGTGAAAAATCAATTGAAGCACTGGATGCTGCTATGCAGGATAATAAGAAAATCCTGCTCTTGGCTCAGAAAAATGCAGAAGTTGATGATCCTGAGCAGGATGATCTCTATTCGATAGGCACTCTGTCTACAATTTTACAAATGCTTAAACTGCCTGATGGGACTATCAAAGTGCTTGTAGAAGGTGGAGAGCGGGTTATTGTAGATAGCTTACTGGAAACGAATGAATATTTTTCAGCGTCGGTAAAAAATCTGGAAAAAGCTGCAGTCATTGATGAAAGAGAAGCTGAGGTGCTGGTTCGTTCGGTACTCAACCTGTTTGATCAATACGTAAAACTCAATAAAAAGGTCCCACCAGAAATTCTGACTTCTTTATCAGGCATAGATGATCCTAGTCGTCTGGCTGATACTATTTCTGCCCATATGTCGTTAAAGCTGGATGAAAAACAGGAAATTCTTGAAATAAGAGATCCGCGACTTCGTCTTGAACATATTATGAGCAAGATTGAGGGTGAAATAGACCTGATGCATATTGAAAAACGCATTCGTGGTCGTGTCAAACAGCAAATGGAAAAGAGTCAGCGTGAGTATTACCTGAATGAGCAAATGAAAGCCATTCAAAAAGAATTGGGTGATATGGATGATGTTCCCAATGAAGTTGAAGATTTACAAAACAAAATTGAATCATGTGGCATGATTGGCGAAGCCAGGGAAAAAGCTGAATCTGAGCTAAACAAGCTAAAGATGATGTCTCCTATGTCTGCTGAAGCATCTGTTGTACGTAATTATATCGACTGGTTAGTAAGCGTACCCTGGAAGAAAAAATCTAAAATCAGACGTGATTTGAGTGCAGCAGAAGATGTTCTTGAGGCTGATCACTATGGACTGGAAAAAGTTAAGGAACGAATTCTGGAATATCTTGCTGTTCAACAACGAGTAAGAAAATTAAAAGGCCCGATCCTTTGTCTGGTTGGTCCTCCAGGTGTAGGTAAAACATCACTGGGCAGATCCATTGCGAGAGCGACTAATCGTAAGTTTGTGCGTATGTCCTTAGGTGGCGTAAGAGATGAATCAGAAATTCGCGGTCATAGAAGAACTTACATAGGTTCTATGCCTGGAAAAATAATTCAGAATATTTCTAAAATTAAAGTCAAAAACCCACTCTTTTTACTGGATGAAATCGATAAAATGGCTATGGATTTCCGTGGAGATCCTGCATCTGCATTATTAGAGGTGCTTGATCCCGAGCAAAATAGCAGTTTTAACGATCATTATATGGAAGTTGACTTTGATCTTTCTGATGTCATGTTTGTGGCGACATCTAATTCAATGAATATTCCGGGGCCACTACTTGATCGTATGGAAGTTATCAGGATTCCTGGCTATACCGAAGATGAAAAACTGAATATTGCGATCAAATATTTATTGCCCAAACAAATTAAGGAAAATGGCTTAAAAGAGAAAGAAATTTCTATCGAAGAAGCAGCGGTAAGAGAAATAATTCAGCGATATACTCGTGAAGCAGGTGTGCGTAATCTGGAACGGGAGATATCTAAAATATGTCGTAAAGTCGTTAAGGATATTTTACTAAGTCCTCCAGATAAAAAAATCATCGTATCATCTGACAATATTGAAAAATATCTGGGTGTTAAGCGATTTAGATTCGGATCAGCAGAAGAGAAAGATCAGATTGGTCAGGTGACTGGTCTCGCCTGGACTGAAGTTGGTGGTGAATTATTGACTATTGAATCTGCAATTGTACCAGGTAAAGGTAAGTTTATTTATACCGGTCAATTAGGTGATGTAATGAAAGAATCTATTCAGGCAGCGCTGACTGTTGTTCGGAGTAGAGCAAATATTCTGGGCTTAAAATCTGATTTTAATGAAAAACTGGATATTCATATACATGTGCCTGAAGGGGCTACTCCGAAAGATGGACCTAGTGCTGGTGGTGCTATGTGTACCGCCCTGGTATCTGCTTTGACTGGTATACCTGTTAAAGCTGAAGTTGCTATGACAGGTGAAATAACTCTGCGTGGAGAAGTGCTGCCAATTGGTGGATTAAAAGAAAAGTTATTAGCAGCACATAGAGGAGGTATAACCACAGTAATAATTCCACAGGAAAATGAAAAAGACTTAACTGAAATTCCTCAGAATATTATTGATAAAATTAAGGTTATACCGGTAAGATGGATAGATCAGGTATTTGAAATAGCGCTTGTTCATCAGCCTACGGCGATAGAAGAAGAGCCCGTAGCTGCTAAACCTGAGGAAGCTGAAGTAAAGGCCAAAACAAAGAAATCTTCAGGGATACGTGCCCATTAATTGATATCGAAGATGGAAACCTTAAATAACTTTAAAAATTATGCTATTTTTGGTCATTTTAGGTTGACCCTTTGACTGGCTATTGGTATAAATTCGCAGCTCAACAACAGAGGGTGGTAATAGGGTGCTAAAAGCTTACATGAAGTCTCTTTCTGACAAATAGCTCTAGCTTTAATATCATATCTCATAAATTGACATATAATTTAAATTAACTAACGGATAAAACGAATGAATAAATCTGAACTTATTGAAGCAGTGGCTAGCGCCGCTGACTTAAGTAAAGCTGACTCGGCTCGTGCAGTTGACGGTGTCATTGCGGCAGTAACGGAAGCTCTTAAATCAGGTGATCAGGTCACTGTTGTTGGCTTTGGAACTTTTTTAGTTCGTAAGCGTGAAGCACGCCAGGGTCGTAATCCTCGTACAGGTGAAACTATTCAGATAAAAGCATCGAATGTTCCTGCATTTAAAGCTGGTAAAGCATTAAAAGACGCTGTAAACTAGCGCGCCTTCGTAACTCAGAATATGGGTGCTTAGCTCAGCTGGGAGAGCATCGCCCTTACAAGGCGAGGGTCGGGGGTTCGATCCCCTCAGCACCCACCAGGTTAGGAGTGGTAGTTCAGTTGGTTAGAATACCGGCCTGTCACGCCGGGGGTCGCGGGTTCGAGTCCCGTCCACTCCGCCAACTCGATAAGGCGTTCCAAATGGAACGCCTTATTTTTTACTTACTGGTAAAACATTCCAGAATAAATTTAAAAATACTGGAAGTGTTTCTAATATATCGTTGGTGATTCGCCATGCTACAAAGTATAAGAGATAAAACTTCAGGATGGATTGCATACCTGATAATTGGACTTATTAGTATTCCTTTTGCATTATGGGGTATTAATTCCTATCTGGGTGGTGGTGAAGAAAAACCCGCCGCAGTTGTTGATGGTGATGATATAACACCAAGACAACTGGACTATGCCTATACAAGATATCGTGAACGTCTGGCTTCACTTTTTGGTGGACGCATACCTGAGACTTTTAATGATGAAAACGCCCTCAAGGAGCAGGCGTTATCACAAATTATTGAAGAAAAAGTTTTACAGAATTATATTCAGGATCAAGGATATAGAGTTGGTGATACTGAATTGTTTAAGAATATTAGAACAATGGCTGCATTTCTCCAGGATGGAAAGTTCAGTAAAGAACAGTATCAGAATCAACTGGCTTCTCAAGGCTATTCAGCTGCATTATTTGAACAGGAAATGCGTCGTTCCCAGGAAATGCAACAATTAAATTTAGCAATAAAATCCAGTGCTTTCATACTACCTGTTGAGTTAGAGAAATATAATAATCTAAAAAATCAACAACGAAAAATTCGCACCTTGACGTTTAAAAATAAGACTGACTCTATTGAAGTGACTGATCAACAGGTGAGTGATTATTATGAAAAACAGTCAGCTTTATATATGAATCCTGAAAAAGTTAAGCTGGATTATATTGAATTGAATCTGGAAACGATTAAACAGACTATTGAAGTTTCAGAAGATAAATTACAGGAAAGATATGATTTGCTTCGAGATCAATTGACGACTCCTGAAATTCGTAAAGCGAGTCATATACTTTTAACCAGCAAAGATGGTGATGAAGAACAAGTAAAGCAGAAAATTCAGGACTTGAAAAAACGCATTGATGAGGGTGAAGATTTTGCCACATTGGCCCGTGAATTTTCTCAGGATCCAGGCTCTGCTGCAAATGGTGGAGATCTTGGTGACGTTGAACGTGGTTTAATGGTAAAACCATTTGAGAAAGTATTATTTGAAATGAATGAAGGGGATGTCAGCGCTCCTGTTAAAACTCAATTTGGTTGGCATATTATAAAACTATTCAAAATTTCAGGTGGTGAAACAAAGACTTTTGAACAGGCCAAACCAGAAATTGAACAGGAACTGAAAACAGAACAGGCAGAAAGTCAAATCTATGACCTTGCAGAAAATCTGGCTAGTATAGGTTACGAAGAACCTGATTCCCTGTTACCAGCTTCAGAACAACTTGGCTTAAAAATTGAAACCACTGACTGGTTTACTCGAAATAAAGGTGAAGGTGTGGCTGCTGAAGAAAAGGTTAGACAGATTGCTTTTTCTGATGATGTACTAAATTCAAACCTGAATAGTGAAACAATTGAGCTTGCAGATAATCGAATTATAATCGTTCATTTAAATGAACATAAAAAATCTGAAAAACAACCTCTTGAAGCTGTTAAGGATTCAATAGTACAAACACTTAAAGTTAAAATGGGTAGAGAAAAAGCCCAGGCTGACGGTAAAAAGATACTGGCTGAATTAGAACAGAATAGTAAATCTCTGGAAGATGTGGCTGCAGATGCATCACTTGAAATCGTTGATCTGGGTTTTGTTAATCGTAATAGTGATGCTACTAAACGTGATGTATTAAATGCTGCTTTTACAATTGAGTCAGCTGCTGATAATAAACCAGTTTTTCAGGGGGTATCTGAAACGAATGGAGATTATTCTATAATAGAATTATCAGGAGTGCGTGTTGATCCGGAAATTGCTGATAGTGCTAAAGATGAAGCGTTAAAATCATTAAATAGTGCCAATGCAAATTATGAATACCAGGCTGTAATAAAAACATTAACCGATCAGGCTGAAATCACTCGTTCTTCTGTGAAAGAATTACCTCAATAATCCTGGAATCCGCAGTTGGATGAATTGAAGTGTATGCGTTTGAGCTGATGTAGATCAAGGTGTAACGACGCGGAATAGCCAGCTATTCCAGGAAGTTACAACGAAGAGATACGCCGCCAAACCTGCAATTCAGTTCGTAGCGGGATGCACCGATTGGATGATTATACGCATCAACTGCGGAATCCAGGATGATTTTAAGCTGGATAAAAGTTAATAAAAAAGCCTGTTTTAAACAGGCTTTTTTAATTGCGTGCAGTTAGTTTAAGTATTTATTCAAGTACTCCCATACTCATAATGTTGTACCCGGAATCAACATAAATATTTTCTCCGGTTATACCTGCAGCCAGATCAGAGCATAAAAAAGCGCCCGTATTGCCAACATCATCTATAGTGACATTCCTGCGTAAGGGGGCGTTATGCTCAACTTCATCCAGAATCTTTTTAAAGCTACCAATACCGGATGCCGCTAAAGTTTTAATCGGACCAGCTGATATTGAATTTACACGGATGCCTTCAGGCCCCAGAGCCGAAGCAAGGTATCTGACGCTGGCTTCCAGCGATGCTTTGGCAACACCCATAATATTGTAATTAGGTAAGGCCTTTTCAGCGCCCAGGTAACTCATAGTGATAATGGCACCGTTTGTTCCCTGCATCATAGGGCGAGCAGCCTTAGCCATAGCAGACAGGCTGTAAGAACTAATATCATGAGATAATCTGAATGCCTCTCTATCCAGGTTTTCGAGATAGTCACCAACCAGAGCTTCTCGTGGTGCAAATGCGATGGAGTGAACCAGACCATCCAGAGAATCCCAGGACTTATTCAATTCACTAAATAAATTTGTGATATCTTCATCGACAGCAACATCACAGGGTAGTACCAGAGTTGAATTGAATTCAGCTGCAAATTTTTCTACTCTGGGTTTGAGTTTTTCATTTGGATAACTAAAAGCAAGTTCTGCACCTTCCCTGAACATGGCTTTTGCAATTCCATAAGCGATAGAGCGGTTACTGGCTATACCAGCGATTAATATTTTTTTTCCGGTTAAAAAACCCATTTTTTAATCTCATTATGTTAAAAAAAAACTATTTTCGCAATCTAACCGCCTGTATGCAATCGAATCTTATCAGGAAATATTAATAGAATCTCTTTCCCTTAACAGGATTAACCTCTTTAGCTAAAGACTAATCTTTAAATCTTGATTTCTTTAAAGATTCTTTCATATCTTCATATTCGCTTTTATCAATAGCACCTTCATCAAGCGCTTTTTTTAAAGCAATTAATTCTTCACCTAAGGTAGTTTCAAAGTTGTAGTTATTGCTTTTTGTCATATCAGGGGCGCAGCCAGATAAGCTAAGGATGATAGCTGCTGCTAAAATTAAACGTGAATTCATGATGCCTGCTCTACTTTCTTTGTGAAATTATTGTTGGAGTATGCAATCTTTGATTGCTTTTTTGACCTTTTACCAGTCAGGGTTAGCATACAGGGTGTAACGATTAAAGTCAGTATTGTCGCAAATGCCAGACCACCGGCAACTGCTGTCGCAAGCTGTGACCACCATTGAGTAGAGGGGCCGCCGAATTCAATATTTCGATTCACCAGATCTATATTCATTTCCATTACCATCGGAGCAAGCCCCAGTATTGTTGTCACAGTTGTAAGTAGAACTGGTCTAAGACGTTGAGCACCTGTTCTTAAAATAGCTTCACCGGATTCCATTCCTTTTTTACGCAATACATTATAAGTATCGATTAATACAATATTGTTATTGACGATTATTCCTGCCAGTGAGATGACACCTATACCCGACATAACAATCCCAAAGGGTTTCTGGAATATTAATAATCCAAGAAACACGCCAACAGTAGAGAAAAGGACGGCACTTAAAATTAAAAATGCCTGATAAAAACTGTTGAATTGAGTAACCAGAATAATGGCCATAACAAAAAGGGCGACCAGAAATGCTTTTTCAAGAAATTGTTCAGAATCCTGTTGCTCTGTATTTTCACCTTTAATTTCAATGTTGACTCTGGGATCTATACCTAAAGTGGGTAAAAGTTTTTCAATTTTGGGTAACTCAAGGCTTAATAGTGCACCGTCCGCCATATTTGCTTTCACTTCATAAACCCGACGTGAATCAACATGTTTTATTGAATCGACCTTTGGTACTGCTATCCGTTTAACAAAGTTACTGATAGGAATCTGACCTTTATCACTACGAATACGAAGTTCATCAAGACGATTAATGCTGCGACTCTGTTGAGGAAAACGAATTCTGATATCAAGTTGCTCATCGACATCATTCGGTCGATATTCACCCACTTTTAAACCATTCGTGACGAGTTGTACCATATTACCGACCATAGTGGCATCAGCATCGTAGCGTGCTGCATTCGCACGATCTACTTCAAGTTTCCATTCAATGCCCGGCTTACTACGTGTATCGTCAATATCAGTAAATTTTGGATTACTTTCCAAAGCCTCACGTATTTTTATAGCGGCATCATTCATCAATTCAGGATAACGGGAATTGAGTTCAATTTGCAGATCTTTGCCATTGTTGATTCCGGATTCATCTTTGGCAATTTCTATTTCAACACCGGCAATATCGTCCAGCCGCTGTTTCATTTCTTCGATTATGTCAACTGCTTTTCGGCGCTCCTGCCAGTCAATCAGGTTATAGCGAAGTCTTCCAATTCGGTTACGACCACCCGTATAGCTGTATAAGGTTTTTATTTCATCCATTGATAATAATCTGGATTCTACTTCAGACATTAAGTTATCTTTTTCAACGATTGATAAAGCGCCATAACCTCTGACATAAATATTGCCACCTTCAGGTTCTACTTCCGGAAAAAACTGTACGCCGAGTCCGGATGAAAAATAGCCCGTAAAAACAAGTGCAGCAAATACCAGTACAGCTAGAATTATTTTTTTGGCATGCTGTATTGCGAAATTCAAAGTTCTAACATAAAAACCGGTAAACCCATCCAGGCTATAAATATCTCCTTCATCCATTTGCAGAAGACGATCACTATCACGCTTTGATATTTGTCGTGGACGTCCTAACATGCCGCCCAGGGTCGGAACAAATAATAAAGCCATAAAAAGTGAAGCAGACAAGGTTGCGATTAAGGTTATAGGTAAATATTTCATAAATTCACCCATAATTCCCGGCCAGAATATGAGGGGAGCAAAAGCAGCCAGAGTGGTTGCAGTGGAAGCTGTAATGGGCCAGGCCATGCGTCTTGCTGCCAGCGAAAAAGCCTGTTTAGCCGGGACGCCTTCATTCATTACCCGGTCAGCATATTCTGTAACTACGATAGAGCCATCTACCAGCATACCTACGGCCATGATAAGTGCAAATAGCACAACAATATTAATGGTGTAACCCATTAGAGAAAGAATCAGTAGGCCGCTTAAAAATGAACCGGGAATAGAGAGACCAACCAGTGAAGCTGTTCTTAAACCCAGAAAGGCAATAATAATAATGACCACCAGTAAGATGGCTGAGACGACATTGTTTTGCAGGTCATTCAGCATATCTTTAACTTCTTTGGAACGATCAGCCGTATAGGTAAGAATGACATGATCAGGCCATTTTTTCTGTTCCTCGCTGATTAATGTTTTAATTTTCTCTACGGTTTCTATACTGTTTTCACCGGGTCTTTTTTTGACTTCAAGAGAAATACTTTTGTGACCATTTAAACGTGCAAAGCTGGTTGGATCTTTATAGCTTCTACGAACTGTTGCGACATCTTTAAATCGGACAATTAAATCATCACGGGATTTAACTGGTAGCATCATAATATCTTCGATATTCTCAAATACAGCTGGAATCTTTACAGCAAACCTGCCTTTACCTGTATCCATGGTGCCAGCAGTTATTAATCTGTTATTTTGAGATACGAACTGGTAAATATCCTGCTGATCCAGACCATAGCTTTCCAGAGCTAAAGGATCCAGTATGATTTCCAGTTGATCGATACGATCACCTGTTAACTCAACTTCTAACACTTCTGTGAAAGATTCCAGTTTATCAGACAGATCTCTGGCCATTTGAATCAGCGCGCGCTCAGGGAGTTCACCAGACAGGCTAATAGTGATTACCGGGTTTTCTTCCGCTAAGGTAATCTGGTTGATTACTGGTTCATCAGTTTCATCGGGTAATTCTGCTTTTACTGCAGTCACTTTTTCCTGCACATCATCCATTGCTTTTTTGGAATCGAATCCGGCAATAAATTCAAGTGTGACTGAAGCATGACCTTCAGAAGAGCTAGAGGTCATTTTTTTAATGCCGCTAATCGACTTTAACTGATTCTCCATTGGCTTAACCAGCATACGCTCAGCATCTTCTGGAGAAATTCCATCATGCGACATGGAGACATAGATATAGGGAATATCTATATCAGGCTCTGACTCCTTTGGGATATTGATGTAGCTGATCAATCCGGATGTCACCAGCAAGATAAAAATCATGACCATGGTGCGAGATCTGGACAGTACTCCTTCGATAATTGCATGCATGGTTAACTGACCCCGTCATCATTACTATCTGCTTCAAGAACGGCTTCTACTTTGTCGCCTTTTCTGACAAATGCCTGACCTACCGTGATAATTTTAATTTCAGGATCTGGAGCTGAAATCCATACTCCATCTGCTTCTGTTTTTATAATATTAATAGGGTTAAATTGAACAATTCCCTGCTCGACTGATTTAATACCGATGACACCTTGTTCATCCAGAGAGAAAAGGGCCGGGCTAATTTTTATTGCATCTTCTTCAGCTAAGGGAATTTCAATTTCTGTACTAAGACCAGCCAGAATGTCGTGCTTGCTGTTATCAAGTGATACTTCTACTCTAAATGTATTGGTTTGTGGGTCTGACATGGCTGAAACATACTTTACTTTTGCATGATGTTTTTGACCATTTGAAAATTTAACAGTAGCTTTTTGATTGACATAAATGGATGAGATATTCTGCTGGCTTGCATCACCTTTGACAATTAAAGGATTAAGGTCAATAATTTCAGCCAGTGCTTCTCCTACGTTGACATAATCACCTACTTCCACAGAACGTTCATAAATGACACCGTCAAATGGTGCTACTATCAGGGTATCCTTTATTTCTTTTTCCAGTTGAGCAACCTGAGCCTCTGATTCTTTTAAATCAGCCTGACTTTGTGCCAGCTTGGCTTTTCCCTGGTAACCTTCGATGCTTAAAGATCGGGAGCCTTCATATTCCAGCTTGTGTTGAGCCAGTCTAGCCTGAGCAGAAGCAAGTAATTTATCTCTGTCATTAAGTGCCAGGCGTACAACAGGATCGTTTTTATGGACAGTTTGTCCTCGTCTGGCGTAAATATGTGTTATTTGACCATTCACTTCCGCACGCATGGTGGCGCTTCGGCCTGGTTCGGTTCTGCCATACAGAATAATAGACTGGGTGACTGGTTTAGCAGAAATATTCCGTATTCTTACTTTAGGAAGTATTGTTTTGGTCTCTTTCTCTACCTTAATTTCCGGGTTTGCCTGCGTCATTCCGGATGCTAACCAGACAGTCAAACAGATAATTAAAAGCAAAGAAATAATCCAGGGGTGTTTGCCTAGTGTTTTCATAATGGTGTCTTTTTTTAATTTTTATCCAGGTCTTCAAACTCTCGATCTAATGTAAATTTTCTGGATGTTACATAAGTTTCAAGTTTACGAAGTTTCTGTTCGAGTTTGCGAAATTTATTTCGAGCTTCAGCTAAAGTATTTCGTGGAGATTTACGATAGCGCCTCCAGTAATCTTCATCTTCTTCATTGACGTATAGATCAACGGGTTTTGGCTTAATGAAGATAGCGCCACAAATGTAGGCTAAAATAGTAACAAATGAGAAGGTAAATGCTGCAATGACCGTCAGAATACGAATTACTGTGACATTGATTGACAGATAATCGGCAATACCAGCACATACACCTGCAATTCTCTTATTTTCAGTATCACGATATAAGGTATCGTGGTACTCAAATGTATAGGTAAATTTCTTCTTCATGATCGTGTTCTCCAGCCGGGAACTTCTTCATCTAAAATAGTTTCCAGTGATTCAATTCTGGCTTCAAACTTTTCGGCCTGATGCCAGAGTTCTGCCAGGGTTTCCTCATCCGCGCTGGAAAGCGATTTGGCCGATTTAAATTTCGCCAGGTAATGTAAAACCAGCCAGATAGGCGCAACTATGGTTAAAAACAGTATCGGTATTGCTAAAAGTTCTTCACCCATGATTATTCTCTCTATGCTTGATATTATTCATCGTCAATATCTTTAAATTTCTGTTTAAGTTCATAACTTTCACTGGTAACAATTTGCTCAAGCACGATTAGTCGCTTTTCGAAATCAGCTAATCGCTTTGCCGTCATATCGTCACCAGTATCTCTATTCATCTTTTTTGATTCGATACTGGCTTTAATTGATTTATTAATGACGCCACCGATAACACTTATTGCTACGATAGCGACCACCATTTCAAATACACCCATGATTCATTTCCGTAACTGGTCAGAATTAAATACTAATCCATTTGTCACTGTATCTGTAAGCCTTTTAAGGTAAATTCTATTCCTTGTCTTTGCCTTTAACGCGTGCTTTCAGCTTATTAAGCTCATCATCGATTTCATCTTCGGCTTCAAGTTCAGCAAATTGATCTTTCAGGGATTGATCACGACCCAGGTCAAAAGCATCTACCTTTCCTTCCATCTGGTCAATTTTCTCTTCAATACCTTCAAATCTACCTAAGGCGTCATTAATGCGATCATCATGCAATTTACTACGTGCCTGTAAACGACTGGAAACCGTACCATGCTTCATTACCATTGCTTTATGGCGATTTTTGGCATCATCCAGCTTTTTCTGTAGCTGTCCAATATCTTCATTAAGCTTACTTAAATGTAATTCAAGTTCTGATAAATCTTTTTCCAGGACTTCGCTATTTCTTTCGATATTATGTTTTTCAGTTAAAGCAGCTCTGGCCAGATCTTCCCGTGCTTTTGAAATTGCAAGTTCTGCCTTTTTTTCCCATTCTCTACTTTCGCGAGCCATCAATTCAATTCTACGACGGAGCTTTTTCTTGTCTGCAATAGTACGAGCAGCATCAGATCTAACTTCAACCAGGGTATCTTCCATTTCCTGAATGACAAGGCGAATAATTTTTTCTGGATCTTCCGCTTTATCCAGCATTACATTGATATTTGAATTAATGATATCGTTTAATCGGCTAAAAATTCCCATGATAAATCCTCTATAAATTTACAAGACAAAGTTCTTTACGGTCGATAATGACTACAACCGGTGTTGTTGAGCGGGCAGTAATGCTTGCACCACCATCTTCTGTGCTAATCAGTACAACATCGCGATCAGTGTCATCGGAGTACTGACTGGCGTAAAGTGTTTTTACAGCCTGTTCTTCTGATAAAGCCTGCATTTCCTTTTTCAGGTTATTATCCATCCTGGTTGATAATGCAGTCTGTACTTTTAAATTCCAGTTCATCAGCGGTTGCAATTGTTCGGTAGTACTGTCTGTGACGGCTACAATTGAATTATCATCTGCTAATGCTACTCCAGAGAACATGATGGATATCATCAGTGCAGTCACTGGTATCAGTTTTGCAATTCTTTTTGTGTTTGTTATAAACATTTTATTCTCCAAACGAATTATTTACGTTTTACTCTATGTGTTTACTATTAACATGAATCGTGCCAACTTATGAAAATATGTTATAAATTATTGATTAATAAGGGAATAGTGAGGTTTTTAGCGATATTTGACTAAGGTGATGATGTGGCTATAATAGCTAAATATTAATTAATATAGCTAAAAAGTGATGTAAATGACTCCGCAAGAATCGCATAAACTCATCGGTGAGTCTCCCGCCTTCCTTTCTGCGCTTGAGCAGATATCTAAAGTAGCACCTCTTAATAAACCTGTTTTAATTATCGGGGAGCGAGGAACGGGTAAAGAGTTAATGGCTGAAAGACTTCACTTTCTTTCTTCAAACTGGGATAAAAGCCAGGTAAAGCTAAACTGTTCTGCATTACCTGAAACTTTGCTGGAATCAGAACTCTTTGGGCATGAAGCCGGGTCATTTACTGGTGCAAGCAAACGTCATATAGGAAGATTTGAGCAGGCAGATGGTGGTACCTTATTTCTGGATGAAATAGCTAATATGTCCATCAGGTTGCAGGAAAAGCTACTCAGAGTGGTTGAATATGGTGAATTTGAAAGAGTAGGTGGGCGCGAGACACTGTCAGTAAATGTACGGATTATTGGTGCTGCAAATATGGATCTTCCTTTAATGGTTGAAGAAGGTTTATTTAGAGCTGATTTATTAGATCGACTTTCGTTTGATGTCATTACATTACCGCCTCTTCGCTATAGAACCGATGATATTCCTGTTCTTTCCCGCTTTTTTGCAACAGGGATGATTAAAGAGTTAAAGCGTGATTTTTTTGCAGGGTTTACTGATGAAGCTATGCAGAGCTTGCAGGAATATCCCTGGCCGGGAAATTTGCGTGAATTGAAAAATGTTATTGAGCGAGCTGTATATCGAAATCAAATTGATGAGCCGATTGATAGTATTGACTTTGATCCCTTCGAGTCGCCATACAGACCAAAGCAGCATGCTAAAACTGAAACAGGTACTGCAAAAAATAAAGATGTCGATAAAGTGGTGGAAGAAACCGGAAATAGTGAACGAAAAATAGAGATACCGGATGATTTCAAAAGCTATATTCAACAACATGAGATGGAAGTATTGAAAATTGCTCTACAGAAATATCGCTTTAATCAACGTAAAACAGCTGATGCACTTGGTTTAAGTTATCATCAAATGAGGGCTTATTTTCGTAAGTATCCTTCATTAAATTCTAAGGAACCTCTGATTAATACGGATTGATTTCATACTATTCCAGCTACTGGGAAAAATTTTGAATTGATCAGCAGTTCTCCAAGCCTGACTAAAACCAGCCTGAATCTGCTGAAATATTAGCCCGGCATTGATATTGCAGTCTTAAATATACTATTCAGCTCATTTCGAATGGACTTTTTGGTTAATAAGTCCGGACGCCCCAGACCTTTAAATGATTCACCGTGCCTTTCAATTTCAGTTTCAATAAAGTGATTAATTTCAATAATTGGATCACCTGTTCCCAATTCTGGGGAATGTCTTTTTAAGTTTAATAATTTCTCTATTCCCGGATGAATTTCTTTTGGTGCCACAGTAGCAACAAGCTTTTCAAACTCTACTGGAGGCGGTGAATTATTGAGCTCGATATATCGAATCGCTAATAAAGGCCTTAGGACATAAAAATATTTCTTAAGGCGAACCTGGTCTTTAAATAAATACTCACGAGCATTACCTCTGGCCATATGAGAATAATGATAGCAAAGAGCTGTACTATTCATCGCTTTAGGTGCAAAGCTACGAAGGCGTTCCGCAAAATCTCCGGATTCAATATATTTTACCGGGCTATTTAACCACTCAATCAGTGCACCATTTGTTCTGGTAAATAAATATAGAGCTTTACGGATATCCCAGCCTCCGCAATCTATTAAATCAACGATAGGGTATTCTATGACATCTCTTTGGCGTTCCACATCAAAGCTTAAATACCAGTCTTCAGAATGGGCGTAAATAAATCTCACATCATAGTCTGAATCGGGGGATTCAAAACCCCAGGCACGGCTACCGGATTCACAGGCATATAATATTCTGATATCATGTTCTTGTTCAGCAGCTTTTAATCTGGAAAGTATTTCTATTTTAAATTGAGGGTGAATATTTGCCATGTTATATCCATATTCCTGTTAGCTGTTATCGCTGTTTATCTTGATGTTTTAGTAAAAGTTGGCTGAGTCTATCACATACTTAATGCAATTTAATATGATAATGGTTATCAATCAGGAGCCGATTTAAAGGTGATTAAAAATTATATTAATACTATTAGGCTGGATAGCTTTCTGCCTACAGGTATTTCTAAAAATTATTTTTTAGCCCAGCTTGAGAGAGTTTTATCTATTCTTTTTTGAACCCAGATTCAAATGTAGTCGTGAGAAATATGATTAAAAAACTAGCGGGAATTATTGTTGTTTTAATTCTGGCTTCCTGTCGTAATGAACAGTATAAATCCGTAGATAATGGATTTGATGCCGCCTGTTTAATCTTTCAGGAAGCGGGCACTAAAAATCTTGATCCAGTGGCACTTGGAATTTATATCGCTAAAAAGTTAGATGAAATGCCAGAGATAAAAGCTGCAAATGATGTAAGAGCAACTTATCACGCTTTATTTAATGCTGATCCAGCCATTCGCTATGATCTTTTCAAGCAATCTGCCGAAATCAGTTTAAAAAGAAATTGGGACTGTTCTGCAGTAAAACAAATATACCAGTAACTTTAAAAAATTATTATTGACAATATAATTGAATTCTAGGATTTGAAATCCTGCTTAACTATTACTAAGCCCCCTTTTATTTGAGTGATTCATTAAATAATGAACCACCATACCAATCACTAATCCCCAAAATGGTGTTCCTATTGATAAGAATGAACCATCTGAAGCAGTTATAATAAAAGTGAGTATTGCAGCTTCTCTATGATCAATATCCTGTAGCGCGGAACTTAAACTATTGGCGATAGTACCCAGTAAAGCCAGTCCGGCAATTGCAGATACCAGTTGAACTGGAAATGCAGCGAACAAACTGGCGACTGTAGCCCCAAACAGACCTGCGAGAATATAGAAAACACCCGTCCAGATGGTTGCGAAATAACGCTTGTCGGGATCTTTATCGACATCTTCACCCATACAAAGGGCTGCTGTTATTGCCGCCATGTTGTAAGCAAAGCCACCAAATGGTGCCAGAAAAATTCCCAGTAAACCTGTCCAGCTGATAAGAGGGGAGGCCGGAGTCTGATAATTATGAGCACGTAACACGGCTATACCAGGTACATTTTGTGAAGCCATGGTCACGATAAAAAGAGGTAAGCCAACACCGATTAAAACTGAGATATTCCAGCTGGGCATGACGAATACTGGAGAGGTAAATGAAATGACTGACTCAATAGCCTGTATCTTTCCCTGCATTAATGCAATTAAAACTCCCGCTCCAAATGTAATAGGAATGGTATAGGAAGATTTTCTCCATTTTCCTAAAATATAGATGAAGATCATTGAACCGATCATGATGAATTCTTCAGTCAATGCAGGAAAAATAGCCAGGCCGAAGCGTAATAAAACACCGGCCAGCATGGCTGTTGCCAGACTATGCGGAACCAGGTTCATAATGTTATTAAACCATCCGGTTACGCCGCATATTGCAATCAGAATTGAACTAAACATAAATGCGCCAATGGCATCTGACATTGCAACCCCTGGTAAACTGGTTACCAGTAGTGCCGCACCGGGGGTAGACCATGCCAGCAGGATCGGGTGTTTATAATATAGAGATAGGCCAATTCCAACGACACCTAAACCCATGCCCAGGGCCCACAGCCATGAACTCACCTGATCAACTGTTGCGCCTCCGGCTATAGCGGCCTGAAAAACAATAGCAGCCGCACTTGTATAACCGATTAGAATTGCGACAAAACCGGAGATCATGTATTTCAAGGATAGAAAATCTTTTATCATGAGAATGCTCGTGCGTTATAACGTACAGTCTGGCAACTTTAGCATTTGTGCGTTATAACAGCCAGATATTTTTTCATGGTAATATTTGTTTTATGACAGATCCAAAAGAATATTTAAGTGCTACTCTTCAGACGATACGTAAGGAAAAAGGATTAAGTCTTGATGCTACTGCTAAATTGACCGGAGTAAGTAAAGCCATGTTAGGGCAGATAGAACGTGGAGAATCCAGCCCTACAGTTTCAACACTTTGGCGTATTGCAACTGGTCTGGATGTATCTTTAACGACTTTTATTGAACCTGCTCCAAGCAATTTTCCAAAATCGACCGTGATTAGAACAGCTGATGAAATTCGTCAACACCCGGCAGAGGGGGGATTACACATTGCGCCTCTTTTTCCATTCGAAAAAGCTCTGGGATTTGAATACCTGGAGCTTATCTTTGAAGCTGGTTATGAGCGAAGATCAAATGCACATGCGCCAGGTGTGATTGAATTTATAACAGTCATAAAAGGGCAACTGGATATTCTTAGCGAAAAAAAATGGCACTTATTAAACGAAGGACAAACTATTCGCTTTGCAGGAGATAAGCCCCATGGCTATAGAAATCAGAATGATACAGATGCCCGAGTTATAAATATCATTCACTATCAGAATCGTAGTTGAAGCTGGAATCCGCAGTTGGACGAGTTGAACCGGTAAAAAATCAGTCAATCATGAAAGTCTACGTAACACCTTAATGCAGCTGATAAAATCAAAAACATGTTCATCACCAATCAGGTGACAACGGTGTTTTTGATTTCTCGGCAATTGCTCCTGCATTGCTCTAACTACAGTCATCCCTGGCTTAGACCTGGCGCATCAATTTGTTACGCATCTTTTTCACGCTGAATTGATTTTTCAAGGATGATGTGTTGAATAATACTCAAAAATTTTTTCTTCGTGGCTTCCAGTGATAACCCGCGATAAATGATCCACCAACTATGGCGAGACAGGCAAATAATAATCCTAAGCCAGGCTCACCAAACCCGGCTACAATAAGCAGTAAAACAGATATTAAGGGAGCAGAGTAAGCCAGAACCCCGAGTAACTGCAGGTTACCGTGTTTGACTCCATAGTCCCAGGTGAAGAATGCAATACCGACTGGCCCAAGACCCAGACCTATAACGCCGGTCCACTGCTTGAAATCCTGTGGCCAGACAGTTGTTTCCCAGAGTAGGTGACTCGCTGTAGCCAAAATGGCAGTCACCGCACAAAACCAGCCAACCGCGTCGGTGGAAACCGATTTCACCAGTCGATTAGAGACTGAATAACTGGACCAGATTAAGGCACAGGCGAATGCCAGTAAATACCCTGTTAGATATTGGGAACTGAAACCTTCACTGCCTTTACCAATCAATATCCAGCACCCGATTAGAGCAATCAATGCACCTGTAATGTGCTGTAATCTAATGTTCTCTCCAGGCAGAAAGCCGGTGAATAACACAATTAACAAAGGCCATAGATAAGCCAGAAGACTGACTTCAACGGCGGGTGCGTTTCTCATTGCCGCAAAATAGCAAAAATGATATCCAAAAAAACCACCCACGCCTAACGCCCAGGCCAGTATTGGCTGTCGAATATACTGGATTCCCGTATGACCCTTGATCCACCAACGAAGACTCATTAGCAGAAAAGCAATACTAAAGGTCATAGCCATCAATTGAAACGGAGGGATTAAGCCTTTAGTTAAAGTGGTTAATAAGGCCAATGTACCCCACAGGAAGATAGAGATTGATCCGATTAAAGTAGCAGTTTTGGTAGATGTCATAATGGCGATAGATAAAATAATATGCATAGTGTAATAAAAAATTCATTGTTTTACTTTACAAAAGTTGAATGGCTTAATTGCTCAACGGTTCCTTGGAAAGGATCTGGTCATTATGAAAGTATATCTATGTGGTTTCAGGTCAGAGACGTTGTAATAGAACCTTGTAGTGAATAGATCTTTATGCCATTTATTTTGAAAATTTGTAGGATTTAACTTACAGGCTGTATCGTACATGGCCAATATTAAAAATAGTCTGATCGCGTATTATTACGAACTTTTGTAGTTAATGGATTAGATTGATATGTCAAGGTTCCTCGCTAATATTTTTATTCTTGTATTAATAGTGTTTCAGTCATCATGTAAAACTCTTCAACTAGAGGGGGAGATTCAATCAGTTGATAGTCTGGAAGTGATTTTACCCACTAATGATTTTGATCTTGAGTTAATAGATGGCTATAAGCAGATCAAGCCACAAAATTATTATTATGAATATTCCAGATGGTTAAATAAAACTAAAAATATAGATTTTTATGTTAGCTATTATTATTTGTTGGGTAATTATGTATTTTCAAAAGAAACAGGTATTAAAGAGTTAATAAAAGAATATTTTGAAGATAGAGTTTTGTCTATGGGGGATGAAACACTTGTTACAAAGGTTATTAATAAAAAGCCTTTAAAAAAAGAAGTGACAGCTATTGTTCCCTTTAAATTGGAGGATGCCAATTGTCATTATTTTCTTCGTTATTTAAAATTTGATGTGGATTCATATGGAGGGATTTCAAGCGGTGGGACTATATTCGATATCCTGGGGGATGCAAAACTAAATGGTTATGTCTGTAATTATGGTGCAAATATCTCAAATGAATCCTTAGTCAACTTCTTAAGAGATATTGAAGCTGGTGCCGTTTACATCAATACGCACATAGATGAGTTAAAGAAAAAACATGATGATACGAATAGTTAAAAGGATAATTTTATTCAATTTAATATTAATAATTTCGGCCTGTGCTTCTTATGATTTCAAGAGTAGATATCAGCATAATGTAAATGTTGATGATATCGCTAAAACTGCAAGAAAAGCAGTTGAAAAGAAATTTAATGTGAACCTTAGTCATGTTACCTGGGAGTTCGCAGATGAATATAGATTGAATCGACTTGTATACCAATCTGCTTATAAAGAATACAAGGCTATGATTAATCATCCTTTTTATGCCCGGTTATTATCCGAAGTAGCCTCAGCTGATTCTTCGTCATATGTTCTTGGAAGATATAAAGATAATGTAAAAAAAATATATATCAATCCTGAAGAACTTGATAATGCGTACTCATATGATTTAAAAAATTTAAAAGTTGCCAGACAGATATATTTAGCTTTGTTTATTCATGAGTTTATTCATGCGGCAGATTATGAAAAGTTTTCAGATGAAATGAAAAGTGCTGGTTATCTTCCTGGTCAAAGTGAACTATTAGGTACATTATTAGAAGGAAATGCTGAATATCTAACTGAAAAGCTATGTGTTGATTATAATTGTGAAGAAGGGTATGAAATTATAGATAAAGGGTCAAAAGAAAAAAAACAAAATAATGATAATGATGAATCATCTAAAAGCAGAAAATTATCTAAATTATTTAAACAGGAATTGAAATTTAAATATCGACTTGGGAAGAAATACATAAAAGATAAGTATCAAAAATCAGAAGGTGTCGATCCTATTCCCAGGAGTTTATCGGAATTAGGAGATTCTCAAATGATTATCTTATATCCTGATAATGAAAAGTTGATTAATAATGATTACAAATCTGCTAGCCAATTGCTTGATGGAATAAAGACTATTCAATCTGAATTATCAAATGAGGAATATATTTATCATTATGAAGTATTTTCACCACCTAGACTAAAAGCTCTTATTAAATCTTACAGTGGTATTAATTTGATAATGTCTAATGACACTACTCCCCCTTATTTTCAGGCAGTGACACTTAAGCTTTTTAACCTGGCTGATGAAAACTATTATGAATTTGATGGATATTCATATCTAGTAATTTTGTTAGATATGGGAGTAGAAACTACAAGCCAGGAATTTATGGAAAAAATATCTAAGGGCTGGGGAAATAATTCTAGTAAAAAAGATATCTCAGGAATATCAGCACAGAAAAACACAAGCCTCAGATATATTTCTCAGGATAAGACAATGATTACAAAGTTGGATAATTATGCTTTATTTGTCATTGCTAATAAGGGTAAATTTGATGAAAGTCTTATGATGAAATTATCAGAAAATATCCTTAGTTCTTTATAGGATTGTTCCTGATCTGGGAGTACTATGAATTTGATTGCATATTGACAGATCAGGCATTTTACTTCTTATATCAATTCTTTAAATAATTCTTTTAATTCAATTTACCTGAAATATTCTTTATGTCAGATTTAGAAAACCTTGTTCCTGAAATATTTGAAATGAAGCAATGTTCAGATTCAGATGAGAAAATAAAAGAGCTTCAATCAAGAGTAAGAAATGGCTGGAAAGCGCGTTTATCTATAAATTTCGTTTCAACACTTTATGAGGGGTTAATTAACAATATAGATGTTTTCCTGGATAATAAAAGTAATGGTTCTTCACTATACTTTTTTGTAGAAACTTTTAGCAGCAGTGATTACTTAAGTCATTTATCTGACAAAACTGCCGAAGAAGCTCTAATTATTTACCATGAGAAGTTATTATTTAAAATCAGTGAACTCATAACTCGTGAGGATAGACTTCTCGTTACAAGGCAGCAAAATGCATTCGTAAGAACAAGAGGTAATTTAGGTGATTTAATCGCTAATCTAATTGAACTCTATTTTTATCACACAAGTTATGATCAAAGTGAAATATATTCAGGTTTAAGAAGAGATGCTTCTCAATATATTTTACCATTTGTAATCGCGTTTCCAAAAAACGGCTCAAACCTCATTGCCAGTTTAATTCAATATAACGATGACGCAGTCAATTTATTCGCAAAAATTATTCACCAATGTGTCATTTCAGGAGACAATGGAGAAGAGGGGCTATTAACAAGCATAGCACTTGATATGTTTAGTCTGTATACGGATAAAGGGGATTTCGAGTATAAAAAGCTGGTACTCATTACCAGGTCTTTAATGAAGTTAACTGACGACTGGAATAAAAGTCAGATAAACTTATTTATTGAGAAAATGATTCTTTACCCTCTGAGAATTCCAGATTCTATTGATAATAGAATTGACAAAATAAAAAGAAGTATTGGCATTATAGAAAAGAGAGTGATAGATGGAAAATCGACTGAATATGATGAAAAATTACTGAAAGATAATCAAAAAGAACTAGAGTTTATTTCTTCAGATCCAGCAGGATATCTGAATAAATGTTTAAAAAAAGCTAGCCAGAAAATTGCAGTATTTAAGAATATGCTCAAATCAATTGAAATAATATTGAGTAAATGGCCGCATACAGATTATTCAGAGTTACTCCAGAGATTAGTGAATAGAGCAAATGAGTTTGCCAATAAACCAAAACTGTTTCCTTTAAATAAAAAGCCTTCTACTCTATTTAAAGACATAAGTTTTAAGCTCATGGTTATTGAAGAGTTAATGTATAATCAAAAGGTGCTGGAGCCCGTCTTTGATATTCATCAATTTATTGAAGAATATACAGGTCGAGATATTTCCTTTGAAGAAGACGGCTACGAGGTTATTCCAGAAGTCTTAAAGTATTTTAAGAATTTAGAGATTCCAGAAGATAAACGCTTATTAGTTACTGAACTTTATCAGGATGGCGGTGTTGATGGTGGTGCAGAAATTTATAATCACCTGTGGCCATTTTGGGACCCTGGTGCCGGAGACGAACTACTTCCGGTAACTAATAAGGCAAAAAAAGATCTCGAGTTATTACCCAATTTAAAATTAATTACTGGTCTTGAGAATTGTAAGCCACCATCTTCGCTGATAAAGGCTTTAACCCAAAGAGAAATTGAGCTAAGGGAACAGGAAAATTGAATATATCATATGTCTAGCGGATTCCACTAAAACTGAAGGACAGTTTCCTGCTGCTCATGACTTCTATGAATATTGAACAGGATTTCTCAACACTAAGCCATTTATATTTAAGATCCTCAATACTTTCTATATATATTTTTTTACTTGCTATACTTATCAGGTAAGATAGATTGGAAATTTTGTATGATTGCTCTCCACCTCCGCTTTGTAATGTTTGTGGTCATACTGTTTTTTTTACTTCCACTAAAGGTTTTTGGAGAACAGGTTAATATTCTTGTCGTTGCTATCCATGGCGTTAAAACGGCAGAAATGGAATGGCAACCTACCATCGACTTTCTATCTGAATCCCTGCCTCATCACAGTTTCAAGCTGGTACCCGTGATACCCGCAGAACTCCAGAAGATCAGATCTTTAATCCGTAAAAATGAGATTGATTTTATTATTTCGCAACCAGCTATATATGTTGATCTGGAACTTAAATTCGGTATATCCAGAATTCTTACCATGGTTAAAGGGGATGGCTATTCTCAGTTCGGATCGGTCATTATCGTTCGCTCTGATAGTGATATTTATTCCATAGATGATCTACACAACAAATCAATAGCGGGGGTTAGCCCTCTTGGATTTGGCGGCTGGTTGTTAGGTTACAGGGAAATGCTGGATAATGGCTTCGATCCATTCAAAAGTGCTTCCAGAGTAGACTTTCTCGGGACTCAGCCCAAACAGATTGAGGCATTACTGACTCGACAGGTTGATGCGGCTGTTATTCGTACAGGGGTTCTGGAAAAGATGTCCTCTTCAGCTAAGATCAACTTGCAGGATATTCGCGTACTGGCTGCCCGCTCTCATCCGGGGTTCAACTTAATGATCAGTACAGCTCTATATCCGGAATGGGCATTTGCTAAAACACACAAAGCGTCGAATTCACTGTCCACGGAGGTTGCTCTAGCCCTTCTTTCCCTGAAGTCCAGCAGTATGGCTGCACAACAGGCGGGATTTAATCAGTGGACTTTCCCTTACGATTATCAGCCGGTTCACAAATTGCTCAAATCGCTAAAGGTCGGACCATATAAGAATTATGGTAAAGTATCTCTGCCTACAGTCATTATCGATCACTGGCCCGGAGTGCTTGCTTTTATTTTTCTGACCTTAACTTTCTTTTCCATTATTCTGATATGGAATCGTAAATTGAAAAGAGAGATACAAGTAAGAAAAAACGCCGAAAAAATATTGCAGGAGAATGAAAAGAATTTACTGCTTGCTGCCAGTGTTTTCTCGCATACTGATGAGGGTATCGCTATTACAGATCCCGATGCTAACATTATGGATGTTAATGAATCGTTTTGTCGTATAACCGGCTATTCCCGTGAAGAAGTGCTGGGCAAAAAACCGAACATGTTTAAGTCAGGGCGTCAGGATAAAAAGTTTTATCAGGTGATGTGGCAACAATTGATAGAGCAAGGTCATTGGGTTGGTGAAATATGGAACCGGCATAAAGATAATTCCCTGTATGCTGAAAAGCTCAATATTAGTGCGGTGAAAAACGGGCTTGGACAGACATTGCATTATGTCGCTATTTTCTCAGATATTACACATCAGGTATCGCATCAGGAACACATGAAACAACTGGCTTACTACGATGCTCTCACCAGCCTTCCAAATCGAGTATTGCTGGCAGATCGATTACAGCAAGCTATGAGCCAGGCAAAACGACGGGATAAACAACTGGCTGTGGTCTATCTCGATCTGGATGGTTTTAAGGAAGTCAACGATAGTTATGGGCATGAAACTGGTGACCAGTTACTCTCAACGATCTCGGGGCGCATGCTGGAAGTTATTCGAAAATGTGACACTATTGCCCGACTCGGTGGTGATGAGTTCGTCGTGTTATTAAATGACATATCCAGTGATTCTGATTTTATTCCATTACTGGAAAGACTTCTGCTAGCTGCCTCCAAATCTGTCACTATTGGCTCTACGGAAATGCAAATTTCAGCCAGTCTCGGAGTAGCAGTTTATCCTGATGCAAATATAAAAGATGCAGATCAATTACTTCAGCGGGCTGACCTGGCCATGTACCAGGCCAAACAAAGTGGAAAGAATCGTTATAAAATATGTGATAATCCTGGATTCCGCGGTTGACCGCACAAAAAATATCGACTGAAAAACACAATTTCAGAAAGATTAATCGTCAGTTTACTGATAAATGAAATCTTTTTTCCCGGTAGATTTTGAATCGCTGCAAATCCTGTCTAATTTATTAAGATGACTTGCAACTTAGTGGACTACGATAGGGGTTAAACCATGAACTATGGCTGACTTATACAGACGCCCATCGGCTTTAACCTGTCTGACAAAGTTATTGACAGTATCTAGCCATTCATTGTCACCTTTAGGAACTGCAAAAGTATAAGGCGTTGGCGCCAGTGGTTTATCAGGAGTCAGTAAATTTGCCCAATTTGTTAATGAAGCCATGCGTCTACCATAAGGATAGTCGGTCATAAATGCATCAGCTCGACCACTTTGAACTTCCTGTTCTCTGGCTTTAAAGCTATCGACTACCGACAATTCAGCCTGTTTGAGATAGTCTCTCATCACAGGCTCCATATAGGTTCCTTTCTGTACAACAATGACATTACCTTCCCTGTCAAGATCATCCCAATTTTGTATACTAGTATCAGACTTCATTGATATTGCGTAGATACCGCTGATCAGGTGAGGATCTGAAAATGCCATATAAGGTTTACGGTCATCGCGAATACCAACCGCATGCATTGCAATATCACAGGCACCATTGGTCATATTTTCGGCTAATTTTGCGAAAGAACTATCAATGAATTTAACCTTAACCCCCAGAGATTTGGCTAACTCATAAGCCATATCTATATCAATACCTTCCAACTTATTATTTCTGGGGTTTCGATAAGAAATGGTGAAGTAATCAGGCCAGATACAAACCTTAACTTCTCCATTTGTCTTAATGTTTTGTAATATGGAATCGGCATTCGCTACGACAGGGATACACAGACAAATGATCATGCTGATTAGTAATTTAAATTTTGACATGACATTTCTCTCTTAAAAAATTAATGAATTCTATCATTTTGGTGCATATTTCATAATATGGCATAAATTCTAAAAATTTGTTGGGCTTTCTGATAAATTAAGTGAAATAAGAGTCCAGAAGTTTCTTATACTTAATCTAATATCAAAATAGTCTATATGAATCTGAGTTTTTATTATGTTGTTAGTCTAATTGAAAAATCCTGGCATGCTCTTAAAAAAGAAAGAAATCCCTGTTTTGATTTGGCCATTGTTTATTGCACTAGCCGTTATCACACTATTATTTGTTAGTTTAATATCGAGTTTATCGGATTCAATTTTAGATCGAAATGAACATGCTATTTTATACGCTCATATGGTTAGTGAAAGTATTTCTCGAACCATAGAATCTGTTGAAACTAATCTGATATCTCTTTCTGAAGATACTTACTTCCCGGACGCATCGGCACCAAACCTGCCGTTATTAAGTGAAAACATTAAGAAAACACTTCGATTTTCTCCTCATATAAGACAAATCGTACTGACTCAGGATGAGAAAATTATTTTAGATTCCAGAGGTGATAATTATACTGGCTCTAAGATAGATTTTAGTACTCTTGGTTTTTTAGATCTGACTGAAACGCAATTATTTTCCAATATACAGATTGGTCAACAGTTTAAGAGTCGATTTCTCCCGCTTGAAAAACAAATGAAAAAATCAAAATCTACTCGCAGTCTGATACCGGTAGCACTGACTTTTACAACTAAAGAGAATATTACTTATACCATTATTGCTGCATTAAATTCTGCGTACTTTAATAAACTATTCTTAACCCTTCAATTGTACTCAGAAGATCATATTGGTTTATATGGTCTAGACGGGAATGAAGTATTAGCTTATTCAACTAATCATTTTCAGCAACAAACGTATGAAACAATCAATAATTTAATCAATACAGGAAAAGACGATACGCTGCTTAAAATAAAGAATAGTTTCATTTCATTGGGGGATGGAATAGCAGTTCATTTATCAGACAAGTATCCGCTAGCAATTGTACTAACAGTTAATCACCAGAGAACATTTTTAATCTGGCTAAAAACAAATAAATATTTAATATCCGGTCTTATCCTGACAACCTTACTTATCATGTTCTCGACCTATATCATCAGTGTTGAATACACTAAAATGAGGGCGTTACAGAATAAAGTGAGTTTCCTGACAACGGCAATTCAGCAATCTTCAGTTTCTGTTGTCATCACTGACTTATCTGGCAATATTGAGTATGTTAATAGTCACTTCGAACAGACCACTGGCTATACCTTAGAGGAAGTCATTGGAAAAAATCCACGTTTACTGAAATCAGGCATGACTGCCGATGAATCCTACTCTCGATTATGGGGAGCCATAACGCAGGGTGAGATATGGCAGGGTGAACTTATCAACAAGAGTAAACATGATTTACTTTACCAGGCAAAGATCAACATTGCTCCTGTCACTAATGATGATGGTGAAAGATCTCATTATATAGCCGTTATTGAAGATATTACTCAACAGATAAAAGACGAAAGGCAACTCAGACTTGCAGCAGCAGTATTCAATAATTCGACTGAAGCTATTGTTGTAACAGATAAAGAAAATCGTATCCAGACTGTCAATGAAGCATTTGAAAAGATAACAGGCTATGACCGATCTTCGGCTATCGGTAAAACGCCAGCAATTCTCCAGTCAGGCCAACATGATAATCAGTTTTATCAGAATATGTACTATGCATTAGAAACACAGGGGCGCTGGGAAGGAGAAATTATTAATCGTAGAAGAAATGGTGAACTCTATCCTGAATGGCTGACAATATTTACATTACTGGATAGTAATGATCAATTAGATGGTTATGCAGGCATGTTTCTTGATATTACTAAAAGAAAAGAGGCTGAAGCCTATATTCTTAAACAGGCGAACTTTGACTCCTTAACTGGTTTGGCCAATCGAAATTTATTCAATGAGCGTCTGTCTCATGCTCTCGATCACGCCTCGCGAACCGATGAACAGATAGCGATATTGTTTATAGACCTGGATCGCTTTAAACATGTTAATGATACGCTTGGTCATTCAGCTGGTGACCTGCTTTTACAGGCGGTTTCAAAAAGACTACTCAAACTAGTCAGAAAGTCTGATACCGTTGCACGATTTGGGGGAGATGAATTTGCGCTTATTATGCAGAATTTAACAGGCATTCAGTCATTAGAGTCAATAGTTGCTGAAATTTTAAATAATCTCTCTAAGCCATATCTGGTGAAGCATCGAGAATTCTTCATCTCTGCCAGTATAGGTATTACTCTATATCCTGATGATGGAAATGAGCCTGAAATACTTTTACGTAATGCAGATAGTGCAATGTACCGGGCGAAAGCTAAAGGCCGAAATGCTTATCAATTCTTTACTCAAATTATAAATGATGAAATTCACCGTCATAAAGATATGGAAAACGAGCTGCACCATGCTATAGAAAATAATGAATTTACAGTCTACTATCAACCGATAAAAGATTTAGAAAACAATGAAATATCTCATGCTGAAGCTTTGATCCGCTGGAATCATCCAGAAAAAGGTATTATTTTCCCTGACGATTTTATTCCACTGGCTGAAGAGTCCGGTCTTATATCTGTGATAGGTGAATGGGTTTTACAGCAGGCCTGTACTGAAGCGGTTAAGTGGTCAAAAATCATGGATTCACCGCCAGGAGTAACAGTAAATTTATCAGTTCTACAATTCAATCGAAACGATATTCCAAAACTGGTCAGTTCCATTCTTGGTAATACAGGCTTGTCTGCAAAAAAACTGACTCTTGAAATTACTGAGAGTATTTTACTGGCTGATACTGATGCCATTAAAAAGCAGTTAATTGATTTATGTGATATGGGTGTTCAACTTTCTATTGATGACTTCGGTACGGGATACTCTTCTTTGAGCTATTTAAAAAAATTCCCGGTCGATAAATTAAAAATCGATCGTTCTTTTATTGCTGATTTATCGACCAATGTAGAAGATAAAGCCCTGGTTACCGCGATTATAGCAATGGCTCATAGCATAGGTTTAGATGTCATCGCTGAAGGTGTTGAAACAAAGGATCATGAAAGCTTTCTAAGATCTAAAAATTGCAAATATGCTCAGGGATACTTATATAGTAAACCGATAAACAGTAAAGAATTTAGAACTCTACTGGTGAATTAATATAGAAATTTTGTATATACTATCAATAATTCGAAATAAGCCGTTATGTCATCGAATTGATCAGGGGACTTCATTTTATAATTTTTAAATTCCTTTCTGATGGAACTCTTCAGAGCTGATTTATTTGGGTGTTTTAGCAGGGCCGGACTATACTAGTGTACTGTCCTAAACTGTATGCAGGTTATAGCGAGACGGGAAATAGTCATATGCAAGGCGTCATCCGCAGGGAATGGCATGCCCTTTTCAAGGATGACAACGCAGCAGATGGCTGTTTCCCGTCTCGCCCGAAG
>JBNKKI010000105.1:0-36252 GCA_050291745.1 Gammaproteobacteria bacterium
CCTTCGGGCGAGACGGGAAACAGCCATCTGCTGCGTTGTCATCCTTGAAAAGGGCATGCCATTCCCTGCGGATGACGCCTTGCATATGACTATTTCCCGTCTCGCTATAACCTGCATACAGTTTAGGACAGTACACTAGTGTAAACCGTCAAAATTCACCACTTGATGAGGTTGATATTCGCGGTCAAAAATAAGATCAAACTGTGTGCCATTTTCATCAACTATGGCTTTTAACTGTTTTAAATCAGGTAGGCGAGTTGCCAGCCAGGCCATGCTGGCCGCTGCTTTATCATCTTCCTGATACATAATGCCCTCCATCAAACTTAAAGACATATATCTGGCTTTTTGTTGAATATCGGGATTATTAATCTTTTCACCCTGTAATTCTATGCCTTGTGAAAACTTAATATCCAGCTTATCCAGATACTGTTGCTGTTTTTCAGGTAAGACTTTTGAACGATCATATTGCAGGGTAAGCTGATCATTCACAACAATCGCTAATATACTCATGTATTTTCTAGCTCCGCATACAGGTCATATTCATCACTGTCGAAAACAGTAGCCTGTACGAATTGACCAGGCTGTAGTAATTGATTAGTTTCGATATAGACCAGTCCATCTATCTCCGGTGCATCAGCATAACAACGTCCAGTAAAGCCATCTTCATAGGGACTTTCAACCAGAACCTGTAGTGTTTGTCCGATACGTTTTTTTAATCGATTAGTGCTTATAAGCTGTTGATGGAGCATAAATCGTTCATAACGATTTTGCTTTGTTTCTTCATCAACCTGATCAGGTAATTCATTGGCCCTGGCACCATCTACGGGTGAATACATGAAACAGCCCACTCTATCCAGTTGAGCCTCGCTTAAAAAGTCCAGTAACATCTTAAAATCATTTTCAGTTTCACCTGGAAAGCCTACTATAAAAGTACTACGAATAACCAGTTGAGGACAAATCTCACGCCAGCTTTTAATACGTTCTAGAACTTTTTCCTGACTACCTGGACGCTCCATGGCCTTTAAAATCTTGGGACTTGCATGTTGAAATGGAATATCAAGATACGGCAGTATTAAACCATCTGCCATTAATGGAATAACATGATCAACATGAGGATATGGATAAACATAGTGTAAGCGAATCCAGATGCCAAACTGTCCAAGTGCGCGAGCCAGTTCAACAAACCGGGTTTGCAGGGGTTGACCATTCCAGAATTTGGTGACGTATTTGAGATCAACACCGTAAGCACTGGTATCCTGAGAAATAACCAGTAGTTCTTTGACGCCAGCATTGGCCAGGTTTTGTGCTTCCTGCATTACTTCATCAATGGGACGACTAACCAGGTCTCCTCGAAACGATGGAATGATGCAAAAAGTGCAGCGGTGATTACAACCTTCTGATATTTTAAGGTAAGCATAGTGCCGGGGTGTTAGCTTGATACCCTGCGCCGGTACCAGATCCATAAAAGGATCGTGTTGGGCTGGTAAGTGTTTATGTACAGCCTGCATCACTTCTGCTGTTGCATGCGGACCGGTTACCGCTAATAGATTTGGGAAACTTTCAGATACCTGTTCAGATTTAGCACCGAGACAACCAGTGACGATGACTTTTCCATTTTCATGTAGCGCTTCATCAATCGTTTGCATTGATTCTTCAACGGCAGAATCAATAAATCCACAGGTATTGATGATAACCATATCTGCCTGATCATAATCTGCAACTATGTCATAACCTTCGGCACGTAATTGTGTGATGATTTGTTCTGAGTCAACAGTCGCCTTAGGACAGCCAAGGCTGACAAAACCAATTTTATTATTTAACTGAGTCATATTGTTGAATTAATACGGGTAAAAAAAACTCACTGACGAGTAGCGATTTAGCATCGATTTGAAATAGTGAGCGCCGTCCCCAGATGGCATGATTAGAATGAGCTATACCGGACATAGCTGTTGAAAACAGGGGGGAATCGTGTGTTAGCTTACGCCACTCTATGCGACTTCTTTTCAGAGTAGGATTAGCAAAAAGATATTCACCCAGAGGTTTGTTTCCAAGATGCAAAAGCTTTTCGTGTTTACCCTGTAAGGTAGCAGCTGGAATAATCGATCTGGCATACACACAGAGTTGATTATTACATTTTAAATGCACCTGTCGTAATAGAACATCCTGTTGTTGAGGAATATCGAGTAACAGGGCTTCTGAACTTTCAGGCTTTACCCATTCTTCAGTTAATACTTCAACTGAAAACTGTTGCGGGCAAAAAATTTTCAGGCGTTCTGTTAAAGAACCCTCATCCTCAAGCCAGCAAAGAATAGATGGATCAATAGTGGTTTTCAGAGATTGCGATGGTGAAAACCAACGGGTTGATGATGCTTGCTTCAACAGGAAAGTCCAAAAATTAGCGCATTATACGCTAACTCATCCTGTTGATAGAAATATCTGTATTAAATTTTCAGTCTGGCAATTAACTGTCGTTGCTTACTTTCCAGTAAAGATACAATCTTAAGCTGTTGTTGTTCATCTGCTGTACCCCAGTTTCTTATGCTTCTAATCAGTACCTTTGTTTTGAGGCCTAATTTATTCGGGTCGGAGGCAAAGTATTTAACATATAAGTCATATTTTCCTTCAGGCGCTTTTTTGTTTACATACATTTCTGGCCCGTAGCCCTGAGTAACATCTCTGGTGATGAATCCACCGGATTCGGTTTTATTATGACTGTAAAAACATTCTTCACCTGATGGCTCTATGATATGTAAATCAATATCAGTGCGGTCAGTATTCCAGGAAATTGCTATGATCAGATCACTTCCTGATAAATTTAATTCCTTATTTAAGGTTTGTAATTTTAATTTTGCATAGTCACGAGCAAAAAACGAATTTTTATCATTTTGTTCCAGTGATTGCCTTAAAAAGTTAGCGTAATCAAGTTTATGAATTAATTGATAATCACCAAATCGATCTGACCATTGACTCGCTAGACCAATTTCAAAATAAATAAGTGCGAGATCATTTTTATTGAGTTGCTGAGCTAATTTAGCCAGATAAGTATATGATTGAGGTTCGTAGGGTCTTAAATTGGCAGCCTCAGAATGTAAGGCAAAAGCCTGCTGATATAACCCCCAGCTTTCAGCAGTGAATGCCACATCTCTTAATATAGTGACATCTGATGGCATTTTCTCAACCAGCGAACTGACAACTTTTATGGCATCCTGTGGGCTGTATTCCTGCAAGCGCCTTAAAGCTTCGGTTTGTACCCTTTCGTATTTAATAGATTCGGGTTTCAAATTATTGACATAGCTATCGGGTAAACGATTAGTGTCTATTTTTTTACTCAATTTTGAATCTGTTTTTATTGTAAAAGCATCCTGAGGCATTTCATCAATTAACATTGAAACTGCCGGAGACATTTCAAAATTGATGAAAGTCATTTTTTTCAGTTTTTCGATTTTATCTGTAAGACGTTTTTTGGAATCACTTAAAGCAACAGCGAAGCGCTTACCGAGTTGTGCAAAAATATCATTCACCTGTTTATGTCCTGCTACAAAGGCGTCTTCAGATGGTTTGATGTTATAGCGCTCATAATCCTCCTTACTTTCCAGCATTAATAGAGAACTGGATTGTCCGGGCACTCGATAGTGATTTGCAAAAGCAGCAGCAACCTCTGATTCCAGAGCTGCTATGGATTCAAGTTGATTGACTGCAATTTGTCCAAATACTCTTGCAGCTAGAGTGGAATCAATTTTATTTTTAAATGGAATTATGGCTTGTTGTGAGAGTTTCCCTTTAGTAAAGGTAATCAACATTTCATCTGCTAGAGTTGATTGTACTCTGCCAGCCAGGGTAATTAACTGCCCCGGGTAGACAGAGTCAGGTCGACCGGAAATTAAAATATCCTGTGCACCTGGAAAATTTATAGAGCCTATTTTCCAGGGTACTAATTTATGCGCAGTAGCCAGTTGCTGAATATTGGCGTCACTACTCAATTGAAAGTTCGAACCCCCTATTTCACGGGTTAAATGGGATAATAACTCGGTATTTTCACCACTTTCTCCTAATCTATAGGTATACAGCTGGTCGACCGTTTGAAATTTTGAGATAGATTTCTTGATAGACTCTGAAATAAAGTATGGCTCCTTTTCTCCCCAGGTTATTGCACCGTCACTGAGTAAAAATAAATCATAATTTTTGTCAGTTTGTTGAGCCTGGGAATTACCTTCTACCCACCATGCCGGCGCAACAGCCGTATTTAGCGCAGATGATAAATCGGTCGCGCCTTCTAAAATCAATGTATTCAAATAGTTTAATAAATCAGTTCTCTGGTTTTCAGAATTTTTAACAAAAGACTTTTTCCACCAGTGGCTATCAATATTAAAGGAAACTAGAGCAAATTCGGAAATTTCCGATTCATTTGTTTGCAGTATTTTCTGAATCAAATCCACCCACAAATGAAATTTTTCAGGGGAAGCGCTTAATGATGTATCAATAGCGAATACAGCCCTTGAATTAGACGCTGTTTCTGTTGCGGGTAAATCAACTTTCCATTGACGTGCAAAATATGAGCCTGCCTGATCCTGTCCCATTAATGCAACATGCCCATGCTGTTGAATAGATACCCTGATACCATTGATATCTTTTTGTTCGATAGTATGCTGAATCAATTCATTGTTTTTACTGATGTTTTCTGCTTTTTGTAACTCATTGTTAATTATGCGTTGCAGGAGAACCTGCTCAGCAGCCTTTTGATTAATAAATAATTGAATGCGTTTATTGATAGATTCATTAGTGACAGGCAGATCAAAAATTAAATCATTATTTTGCGCCTTTAAATTTAAATCATAACCTATTACAACTCGATGTGTTTTATTTGCCTGTAGAGGGAAAACTTTAGCAGAAAAAATACCAGCTCCTGCCCACTCTAAAAGTGCAGGGTCTACCTGACGAGCTACGGTTTCATTATAAGCGTAAGCAGCTTTCTCTTTGGAAACCATGATCGCTTCTTTAGGCGCAAGCCAGTGACTAGAGCGTTGAGACATGATTGATTGAGGCGATAATCTTGCTAGAGATTGATCGCCTGAATCAAATACAATAGGAGATTTTAAATCGTTTTCGAGTGATGTAGCTGTTTCGCCAAAGGCAAAGAAGTAAGGTACAGCACCATTTGGTAAGCGAAATTTAAAAGAACCTTCCAGATTTTGCTGGTGTGGATTAGTGTAAAACCCATCGATAACAACACGTGCTCTAAAACCATCGATTTGAATTGAAACATCCATTGCCTGAGGAAGCAGGTCTTCAGTTTCTCCCAGTTTTATAACAGCATTATTATCCGCTTGTGTGGAGGGTTTCCAGCTTATGGTTTCAGGCGATGAGCTTTTTTTCCTTTTTGCTACTAAATGATCAGAATCAGGAATTGATACTTCGCTATTCGATAATAAGTTAAATACAAAAGGCGCTGGAGCTGGTTCTTCTAATTTGTTGGCTGAAGAAGGAGCGGCTGCAGTGTAATCCATTTCTGAATTATTAGAAGAACATCCTGCCACTGTAAAAACCAATAAAGCAGAAATGGCTGCTGTGGAAATATTAGTTAATTTTAGCATTCGATTTCCCTGTTGTTAGCCCAAAAAATTATAATAATTGAGGGATTGCCAACTACTTACATCCCAATGTAATACTAACTATTAATAATACCTTAAAGTTATATTTTATACAGTTATTTAGTATTAATTTCAGGAAGGAAGGAAGTCAATAGGATATGTAACCGTGATAACTGGCACGGCTTTATTAGCGAATATAAATTTCTTAATTTTCGATACTAATCGTTTTTCCAGTGTTTTATGGTTTAATTCACTCGATAATATACTGCATTTCGTGACAGATCCATTAGGCGCAATTGTTAATTCAATAACAACTTTACCCTGTAAAGAAGGGTCTTTACGTAATTCTCGATTATAGAGACTAAATATAGAACCTTTATTCTTTTGAAAGACTCGTTCAATTTCTTCCTGACTGCGAGTTGCATTTCGTGTTTTCTGTTGTTTAACTTCATCTGCGATTTTTTTATTAGATTGAATACTACTCTTTACCTTAGAGGTTTTTCTTTGTGCGAGTTCGCTAGTAGTGATTTTACGCTCAAGCGTATTACCAGTAATACCACCACTGCCACTGGAAGCGGAAGCAGTTAACAAATCGCTTGTTGAAACAACGGTTTCAGCCTGATTACCCGTTTTTATTTGAGGTTTGTCAGCAATATCAGAAAAATCAAAACTTTCACGAAGATCTGCTAACTCATCACTTAATGCGATTAAGCCGGATTTTTGAGCTGTCTCCCTGGCTGCTGCCCTGGTATCTTTTTTAGGTGCCGGTTTTTGCTTGACCTCTTTCTTGGGTTCTGGCTTCTTTATTTCTGGTTTCTTTTTGGGTACTTCCTTTTTAATCACCTTTTTTAGTGGTGGCGGTGGTGGAACCTTCTTTTTTTCAAGAATCAGTTTAGCCAGTCGTGGTGCAACATCGACTAATTTTTTCTGTTCAACTTCAGGGACAGACAGACTGTTTAAAACTATGCCAAGAATCAAAAATAAAATGGTAATGATTACCGCGAGTCTGTCAAACAGGCGGTCTTCTTTGCTTTCAACCCAGGGGGCATTTAGTTCAATTGCTATCATATTAACCTTCTGTTTTTGCAGACGTTTGATTAACAGCGAATGACAGATTGGTGTATTCGGCACCGGCACAGGTCAGCATTATTTTTTTTAGCAGGACATATGGAATTTTCTTATCACCCATAATTGTGACTCCTTTTTTATCGGTAATAACTTTTGAGCTTACTGAAAGTTTTTTAAGTGAATCAAATAAGGGTTTAATTGTTTTTGAATCATTTTTCATTGCTTTGGCAACACTAATTACCAGTTTTCCCTGCAGGGTGATATCTTTATCATTAACTGCAATCACCAGGTTTCTTGAAGGCAGTTTTTCTGAACTAGAAGAAGGTAAAACTATATTTTTTGGTGATGGTAAAACTTCAGAATTTGTAGCGTTTACCAACAGGAAAAAAACCAGAATAGTAAAAATATCCATTAAAGAAACCATATTTAATGACGCATTGCGGTCATTTTTTCGAGCATGATGCTGTTGCATACGTTTAGCGCGTCTAGATAGTTTCATGATTTAGAACTCTTAATATTATTCATTTTTTACTGGCGGCATCACCAATCGAAATATCAGGGAATAATTCAGCCTGAACCATCTCACCTTCATACAGGGTTGGAAATGATCGAGCAGTATCCATGACCTGAATCAAATCGTCATAATGAGTCTGTTGTTCAGATAAAATGGTTAAATTTGTTTTATCAGGAAAACGTGCCTTAACCTGCTTTAATACCTGTTTTAATAAAGCGTAATTATGGCCATTATCCAGGCGATCAATTTTTTTGATGAGCCCCCCTTTATTATCGGACAAAATTAAAGCATCCTGACGAATAGTCACTCTTAATTCGTAGGGTGCATTTTTATCATTTTGACTATTCTGGCTACCGGGTTTGGGCAGGTTTAAATCCAGAATTGTTATATGAGAAAATACAGCCGTCATCAATAAAAAAGGTACCAGAACAACCATCAGATTCATAAAGGCAGTAATGTTAAGTTCTACTGCCGGATGTTTTCTTCTGAAGCGTGTTTTATTGGACATTAGCCTTGTTGACCTAAATTTTTCACTTTAGCAAGATGATTTACAAAACGGACTGTTGCCATTTCCAGGCTATCTATAATTTCGGTTGTTTTGGTTTGTAACAGGGTATAAAAAATAAGTAATGGTATTGCAACAATTAAGCCGAATGCGGTTGTGTTCATGGCAACCGAAATACTGGTAGAGAGAATTTCAGCTTTCATTGAAGGGTCAACCTGAGAAACAGCTGTAAATGCCTTAATCAGACCAAGAATGGTACCAAGTAAACCCAGCAGAGTTGAAATATTGGCAAACATAGCCAGATAGTGAGTTCGTTTCTCCAGTCTCGGAATTGCTTCCATAATACTTTCTTCCATCGATGCTTCTATGTCGTCTCGACGTCGGGCATTTTTAAAATTATTTAAACCCTGTGCCAGTATTTTGCTGACAGTGGCATTGGAGCTTTTGGTTAATTGAATGACACTGTTCATTTCGCCTTTTTGCAACATCGGCATGATTTGCGATAATACTTTACGGTTTTTGGATTTAGCTGCAGAGAGATAGATATAGCGTTCAATAGTAATTGTTAGACCAATGGCCATTACCAGTAGAATGGGGTACATGAAAGGACCGCCTGACTGAAAAAATCGAATTACGGTATCAAGCATGGGAAATCACTCCGTGGTTTGGGTTAATGTGGTTAAATTTCATAATTTTAGATAAATTTAAAGTTTTATTCAGTCGTAGAATACAAATCATTATAGTATTTAATCTGTCGATTGAAGGTTGAACGTTCAATTGGTTGAATTTCTTCATCCAGTACACTGCTATATGGTGGTGTCGTAAGCGCAATATCTTCAGCGGCTTTCCAGGGTACAATATACAGAACTTTAGGTAATTCTTTATTGCCGATAATTGCGGTTCCTTCCATTTCAAGTCGTTGTTGAGCTAATGATGAACCAAAGCATAACAGCAAAAGAAATGATAAAAAATATTTTATGAGAGATAGTTTCATTTCGAATCCTTCGCACTGCTGGCGTCAATTCTTCGTTTAATATCTATAATCCACTTATCTACTTTTTCATCTTTATTCTGGGTTAATTTCTGATAAATTTCATACTGTTCAAGGGCCTTTGGGAGGTCCTGTAGATAAATATCCAGCAAAATACCGAGATTTAAATGTGCAATTGCGTAATCAGGATTCGCCTTAATCGCTTTATAGTAATTAAATAATGCCTGTTTAAATTCACCCTGCTGTCGTTGGATTATGGCCAGATGATTATAGGCAACAGCATCTTCCTTATCTACTTCTATGGCATTCAGGAAGGCTACCATGGCTTTTTCATTTTCCTTTTTATGTATATAGAGTAAGCCCAGATTAGTATAAGCCCGTTTTTTTGTGGGTTCGCTTTGAATAATCTGTTTGAATAAATCGATGGCTTTATCAATATCACCGTCTTTAGTTGATTGCAAAGCCTGTTTATAAAGCTGATCATTTATCGCAGCAGATTGTGATGCTGCATTTGCCTGGGCTTCTGTCTGTGGTGCTGGTGTTTGCTGACCGCTCTGACAGGCTAATAATCCACAGCAAATAGTAATAATGGTTATTTTTTTTAACATAAGGTTATTCTGCATGGTCATCTGTCAATTCAGTTTTAGCATATCTGAAAGGCAACATTTTACCTAAAGCCTGTAAACTGCTTTTAATTGAATCATCATAGCTACCATCAGGAATTCTTGACAGATTTGATTCATGGATGGAAATCGCTTTTTCCTCAAAAGGATAAGCCTGATCCTCTAACAGGTAATTATATTCTTCCAGTTCATCCGCATTCAGTTTTTTCGGGCGTTCTGATTTTAATAACGCAGTTGCAAACTCTCGATAGATTTCAGCGATATTATAGGTAGCAGCCGTTGTTACTTCTTCAACCTGATATTTTGCAGCTTTTGAATAGGCATCTATAGATTGCTTCATTAACTTCTTTTTAACTTTCAGGCTCTTTTTCAAAGGCGTTGTTAATTTAGCATTTGAGTATTTTTTATGTAGTGGCGTAATTAACTCCAGTGTGGCTATGGCCGCAAGGTATCGGGTACGATCGGTACGTTGTTTATCTCCCTTGGCATCGACTTTTATAATTTCATTAAGCCAGTAATAGCGTGTTTTGATATCTTTTTGGCTTGCATAATATTGTGCGATTTTGTAGCGCAGCTCAATACTACGTGAAATGGGTTTAGGATATTTTTTGATATAGGTTTTATAGGTTGAAATCGCCTTGCTTTGCTCTCCTGCCTGACTATAAAGATCAGCAGCCTGCCATAATAAATCCTGTTGCGTATTTTTGGGAGACAGCTCTATTAACTGCAATATTTCAGTGGCTGCTTTAGCTGGTTGAGTTGAATTGTTATAAGCCAGTACCAGTTTTTCGGAAATACCCTTTTTCCATTTATTTTGTTTGGGATAGTTTTTACGAAAATTAATCAGCAGTTTTATGGCTGTTGGCCAGTCTTTTAGCGCCATATATTCGGTAGCGGCATCATAGTCAGCAATTATCCGGTTTTTTGAAGCGGGCACAGTTGTAGCCACTCGCTGAAAATGAGAAGCAGCCTTCAGATGATTACCAAGCTCACGTTCTGCTTCACCCTGCCGGTATATCGATAGAGCGAGCTGTTCCTGCATATTTCTGGTATTTTTATCTGATTTACTCTGCTTTTTAGGGAGACCCGCTAAAACAGCGGTATATGCTTTTTCAGCAGTAACAAAGTCTTTAAGTTCGAAACTGGAATGAGCAATAAGAATCCAGGCTTTATGCTGAACATCTGCCTTAATCTCTGGCTTGTTAACCAGTCTTTCAGCCGTCTTTTTAGCTTCGTCGTATTTTTTAATATCAAAAAACTGTTCAGCCGTTTTTAATGAAACATCGGACGCTCGTTTATCAGCAGGAAACTGATCGCTAAATTTAAGCGAACTTTGAATCAGGCGATCTTTAAGTTGTGGCTGTTTGGTTTTATCAGTAATTTTATATAAATTGTTGTAAGCGATTAATGCGGCGTAAGCGGCTTCCGCACTGTTTTTATGCACAGGGTACTGATATGCTGTTTTTTCATATTCTATTATCGCTTTGTCATATTGTTTGGCATCAAAGCGTGATTCTGCCAGTAAGAAGTTAATTTCAGCAGCCCTGCTATCCATAGGAAATGAATCTAAATAAAGCTGGTACCAGCTTGCTGTGTTTTTAAAATCCGAGGGTTTTTTACTGGCTCGAGCAGTCGCATGATAATATGTAGCGATATCATACATATGAGCAGTCAGGATTGGCTGCAAGGAAGTGTGTACCTGTTCTGTTTGCTGATTCCAGAATGCTGTCCCTTTATTATATTTTTTTACATAAGCCTGTTTTTCCGGTAAAAGCAGGCTTACAAATCCATGTTTCTTAAATGTATCAATCGCTAAACCATGTAATACGGGCGCATAGGGTGAGAATGGGTAATTGTCGACATAGGCCAGATATACATCAGTTGCATCGATTATACGTTCTTTGTCAAGATAGAGCTGCGCTAATCTTTTATATAACAGAGGTTCAAAGTTTCTTTTACCTGCTCTTTTAAAATATTGGCCGATGGGCTGTTTCTCTGGCAAATAGGAAAAGGCCAGGCTGGTGACGCGTAAAACATCATCAACTAATTCTCTTTCAGCTCGACTCATGGCATCTGACAATTTATCATCGTCTATGAGTTGCTGTTGTTGTTTAATATCGAGTAAGTTTACAAAACTATCTATAGCCTGTTTATTTTTGTTCTGTTTGAATAAAGACCAGCCATATTTATACAGCGATTTTTCGTAATAGAGCGAGTCATGGAATTTTTCTACAACGACCTGATAAGCTTTTTCCGCTTTGGCATACATTCCTTCTACGAAAAAATATTCACCAAGTCGAAACTGAGCTTCATCCATATATTTTGAATCAGGATAACCATCGACCAGTTGTTGCAGATAAGTCTGGGCTGTATCAGGATCTGACTCAATGGCATAGGCACGTGACAGCTGATAGAGAATTAAGTCATTGTCTGCGCGATCAGGATAAGTTTTTAAATATTGCTGATAACGTTGAATGGCCAGTCGAGCATCCTTTTCACCCTGTTTTACCTGTTGCGGATCTTCAGACAACTTATAATCCATACTGGTTTCCAGTTCCAGATCAGCCAGTCTTTGAGTTTCTTTGCCAAATTCTCCACCCTGTGGAGTGATTTGCACGAGTTCACGATAACTTTTAATGGCCTGTTCATCATTAAACTGAAAAGTGACTTTGGGTTGCGTATTTTCAATAGCCTTTTGAGGAATATTAGCAATAGTCGGTTTTAATGAATCGCTTGACTTAAGACAGGATGATAAAACTGTCATGCTGAGTAAAACGAGGGCTAATTGTGCTTTCATTGAGCACTCCCGGTCTTCGATAACTCATCATATAATCGAGTAGCGGAATAACGCGCATTAAGTTTCAATTCATTGATATGTTGTAACTGTTTTTCTAACACTGCCATTGCTTGTAAATTAATGACCTGTTCCTGTTGTTCAATTAATTCGGAAGCAGCAATTTCCATACGCTCAATTTCATCATTTTGTCCTTTAATTCGTTGTTTGAATTCATTTAACCTGACAGAATTAACTTTCGAAGCCTGTTGTATCGATGCAATAGATTTTCTGGACTCTTCGATAGCTCGATCAAGTAATTGTAACTCGTGAAATATACTCCAGTAACGACGTGGATAATCTGTACTGATAGTCCATTGAAGTAAACCGGACATGATACGGAATTTTTCTTTTTCTTTGCTCAGGTCTAATCGACTTTGAAGTTTTTCAAATTGATTTGTTAAGTTTTCAAGTTGTTCCAGATAATCGAGTTCATCTTCATTTGCCAGTGCATAATAATCTTTATCCCGTTCAATTCTCTGTACTTCCTGGGCTAACTTGTCCCGTTGCTGCAGGAGTATATCCAGTAATGCGATATCGTTAGTCTTAGCTAATACTTCGCGCTTACTTTCGAAAGAATTTATGCGCTCTATTAATACCAGTTCAAGTGTTGGCAAGTTGACTTTCCAGTGTAATAAAGCATTGTGAGCTTCAAGTAATTCCCGGTAATTTAATAGTGTCTGTTGAAACTCTTTGCTGGCGAATAACTGTTGCAGGAAAGGGGTTGAAGAATGTTTCGGCAGATTTTCGGTCAATAAATTATTTAATCCAGGCTGTACACTTCTTCCGCTATAAAGTTCATTGATTAATTCCATGTTGCCAATGCTTTGCATTGCTTCGCCAAGATCATCCAGAGTCTGATCAAACATTTGTAATGCTTTTTCATACTGTAGAATTGCCTGAGGTTTATTTTCTAATTGTTCATAAGCATAGCCAATAGCAAGATAAGCCTCTAATGTCGCGGTATCTTTCTGTTCTCTTTCAACCAGTGTTAACCAGTAGGTTAAAGCTTTAGCAGGATTTGATAACTGGCTCCAGGCCCAACCTGTAGCAAGCAGGGCTTTGTTTGTGAAAGCACTATCTACCGGAATATTGGCAAGATACTGAATACTTTTCTCAGGTTCTTTGTTGCGAAGAGCATCCAGCCCTAAAACGAGTCGTGCTGCATTCTGTAATGAGAGCAGTTCGGTATCTTCAGTTTCTCTTGAAATGAGTTTCAATAACCAGGCCTGACCGCTTTGCTTCTGTTCAGATTTACTCAGCGCTACGCCCAGATTATACTCTGAAAAGGCAGACCAGCTTGATTCCTGTTGAATGAGTGAAGTTGCATTTTCTGCTTTATCAAGTTGCTGGTCGTTAATATATATATTGCTTAGCATGTAGTTTTTCTGCGCTTCCCTGGGGGCAGAAAGCTGCTCGCTGATACGGGAAAGTAATTCTTCTGCACGCTGATAGTGACTTTTATCGTATTGAAGTTTGGCCAGATTAAACCAGACTCGGGATTTTGTTTGCTGATCAGTATCTTCATTCAGTAAATCGTTGAATATTTTTTCAGATTCATCTGCCAGGCCATAATTAAAATATAAACTACCTAATAAAAGCTTTGCATCATCAGGTTGATTTTTGAGTGAATTCCTTTCTTTTCCGACTTCAATTTCTGTAATTGCATTGAGCTCCTTATCCTGAAATAAGTAAAACAGAGAGGTGCCATAAGCAAGATCAGTAACTTTGTGCTGCTGAACTTCATCGTTACAAAATGCAGGCGTAAAAAGACTTAGCAATAAAGGAATTGCTAAAAACTTAAGCGCTTGATGATAAGGAGAAAACATTAATGCTAGTTATATATTTATCTTAAGCCATTATTCCCAGACTTTTGATCTTAGCTCTGGTTGTTCTTTGCTTGTATCATCAATGACCTGAAGCTCGATAAACTGGGGGTCAGAACCTTTTTCAATTTGGACAGCTTCTGCAATTCTATAGTCCCGGTTTTCAGGCCCTTTACCGGTAAAAGTAGCAATAATTTCGTGTTCTCCCGAAGCCAGATTTCCAAGATATAGACGTTGTATACCACCTCTTCTTAAAGCTTCGATTTCTCGCTCTGTGTAAAGATGATTTGCACTGACCTTGTTGTCAATTTTCAGCTGAACAGAGTCCAGCGTGAATAATTTGCCTGAATCCATTGAAAGAAAAACACTGAATTGAGTGTTTGATGGGAATAACAAATCCTCTTCCAGTATGAATAAGCTTCTGTTCAGTTTTAAAACATCTTTTTTCAGGTCCTGTATGCTTTGTTGTAGTTCGGTAGCTGGTTCAGCATCCTGTGCATAGGCAGACAGCATGGAACTCATGAATAAAAATAAAACTAAGTAAATGACCTTTTTCATGTTTTTCATCGATAATCCTGTACTTCTTTATTAACCGGTTTGAAGTGTGTTTAAAAGACTAAAAGTCTTTTTTGTTACGGCTATACCCCTTTGATATTGAACATCAGTAGCTATTATCCTTATCCCAGCAGTCATCCTTATCATAAAGCTTTCTCGTTTTTAGTTTCATCTTTATCCGCTTCTGATTGATTCTCTGTCGGACTGACTAAACCGGATGAATAATGAACTATACCCTGTGCATCGATAATAATGGCATCAATATTGTCGAGAGAGTTAATTAATTTCAATCCTTTTTTTGCACCAAGCACGAAAATAGTGGTCGATAATGCATCAGTTGTAGTCGCATTCGGCCCAATTACCGTAGCACTCCAGCTTTTATTAGCAGATTTTCCTGTTTCAGGGTTAATTATATGATGAATTCGTTTGTTGTTGGATAAAAAAAATCGCTCATAGTCACCAGAAGTTGAAATAGCAGTGTCAAATAATGGAATAGAAAGAGCTATTGCTTCTTTTTTTCGGGGATGTTGAATGCCTATCATCCATGGTCTGCCCTGTTTCTTACCCAGAATACGACTATCTCCACCTGCACTGACCATCGCTTGCTGGATTCCGCATTTCTGTAAAATATTAATTGAGCGATCTACTGCATAGCCTTTTGCAATACCTCCGAGGTCAATAGACATGCCCGGTTTGGAAAACTGTAAAGTTTGATTTTTGACAATTAAATTTTTGTAATTAATGTTTTTAAGTTGTTGATGAATAGTTTCACTATCTGGTTGTATATGTTTTCTGTAATTATATTTAAAACCAATAGAAGCAAAGGAAATATCAAATGCTCCAGCGGATATTTCAGAAAAATAAAGAGATTTCTGAATTAATTTAAAAAGTTCAGGGCTTACCTTTACTGCTTTTTGTGCAGCCAGTTTATTAATTCTGGCAAGCTCACTGGCTGGTTTATAGGGACTCATTAATGAGTCAATTCGATGCATTTCATTGAATACCTGTTGAGCACAGTCAACAGCCTGTTGGTCATTTTCACTCCATAATTCAACCGCCACACGAGTGCCCATGATATCCTGAGATTGTTTTAACCAGCTGGCATAACTCATGTTTATGCAATTTATCGCCAGTAAACAAAGCAGGCATAACAGTTTATTCAAGATTTTCCATCGCATTTCCCTGGAAAAATAACCCCTTTAAACAATGGGATCAAAAGCAGCATACAGATCGTAAGCCGAACCCAGACCATGATTGGGGAAAACATTGGTAAACTGGTTAATATCGCCATTTAAAGCCATATAGTTTAGCAATACAGTATTTACCAGTAAGTTGACATTATTGGCTGCTGGACTTGAAGAAGTGACAACAGAAGCATCAGGACTAAAGCGTCCAATCTGACGACCTGGAATACGCAGAACAGGTTGTGAAGCAGGGTTGTAAACTAGCATAAAAGAACAGGCAGTAGATGAATTATCACCGGCCCATGCACCTTTTCCCCGGCCACCTAACACATCGCCATTTGTCGTTGAAGTATCACTTGAGCCATTACTGGCGACAGAACCATCACTAAAAACATAAATCATTAATGGTTTGCCAAGTTTTTGCGCGTAATTCAGGCAGGCACCAATACAACGGCCGGCACGTAAATCCCGATTTTCACCAACTCTGCGATCACCAGTATGATAATCATAGCCTCCCATAGTGATACAGCCGCCTGCAGCGTAACCATTCAGGACCATTTTCATCACTGAAGCTGTTTTGCGAAATTCACCATCATTATCCAGCTCATCAGCTGAGAATATCGATAGAATATTCAAATCTTCAGTCGGATCAACCGGTACCCCGGCGAAACGATCAGCCAGATCAGTCGCTTTCAGGTATCCACAACGTACTAGATCCTTCACAATTTCATCATTGCTAATACCTGTATTAACGGTGCCAAGTTTGAGCTTTTTATGCGTTATTCTTGCCATGGACTCCATGACAGCGGTGATGTCCGCCGGATCATTCAGAATGGCGGTCAATTCTCCAACATCTACCATACCGGTAACATCACTGGGGCGATCTACTTTAGTCGGGCGAACCTCGGGGTTGATCATATCGGCAGGAGCCAGTGAGTTTCCACCAGAATCTGAACTTCTGGACCCTATCAAATCTACGACTGATCCCTTACCGCCTGCCATGGCGATACCATACAGAGGATTATGTGGATTATTCGAGGTGTCATTTTCGGAACGGGCGGGAATAACACAACCATCGATATTTCCGACCGATGTACCTGCCCTCTCCAGAATACCCATTAGCATGGCGCTATCCGCATGGAATTTCAGTCCCAGGTCATCATTGACGAAGTCATTATTTGTACTGGGATTTAACAGAGTGAAACTGGATGAATCAAGGCCGGGAACCATGTCTCCCGGAATACCCATTTTACTGTAACCGGCTGTTGAAATGGAACCGTCATTCTGTCCACCTGCACCACCTACAAGTACATTAGAACCAGCAATATTACCACCTCCAGCCAGATCAAAGCAGATAAAAGGAACCTTTCCACCCTCTACACCAAATGTACATCCAATATCTTTGGCCAGTAATTGAATATCTTCTGACATAGCTGCCTGGGCAACATTGGGGTTAGCGAATAAACTGAAAATACCACCACTTAAAAGAGTTGCTGATCCAGTCATAAACCCCTGCCGTATAAAATCGCGCCGTGTTATCGGACGGGGATGATCGGTATGAAAAAGTGGGGCATCAACAGGTAATGCTTGTTTTGATTTGTTTTTGCGAATCATGATAATTTCCTATTGAATCAGCATTGCAGCACTACCAACGGCAGCAGCACAAACAGCTTTGACGATTTCTACAGTTCTGGCTGAAGTATTAACCGTGTTCATTTTAGTGATTAAACTCTGGTAACTGTCATCGGTGAATTCATTATCCGGGTCCTCTAGAGGTTCGCCATCTTCATTCGTTAAATGCTGAACAGAGGTAGCTCCCAGTAAATCCCGAATGTCATTATGGTCAGGTTGTGAGTCCAGGTCGTTCAATAAGACGGCATTTAGCACGGGATTGATAACGTTAGCTCTTTCTTCTTCAGTATCAAATGCACTACCTGAAGTGTCGTCAAAATTTACATCTGTAAAGAGGACTCGAGCAGGGCTTCCAACGGGTAAAGCCCGGTCAGCTTCAACTCTCTCGCTGCAGGAAGTTAATGCCAGCTGAGCAATTGCCATTTGATGAGAAGACAGGAATGCATCGATACTTTCTACTGGAGGTAATTGTTGCTTATATTGCCTGAATAAAGTATCGACCGCAGAATTGGTTATCGGGATACCAGTCATTTTCGCAATAGTCGCATTTATTTCATCAAAGGTTCTTACGCCGATTTGTGACACTGGATCGGCATCTGCCGGTTCAGCAGGAGCAACAGGGTCCGGATCAGTAAATGTATTGGTATTGTCTGCCAGTACTTCAAAGGTGAGGAAAAACTCATCACTGTCAGCACCTTTTTCCAGAGCTATAACAGCCCCGTGAGGTGATAGTAATTGACCTTCAGAAGAAGTATAGCGATCATCAATGGTTTCATTCATATACCCAAAAGCCTGACCAGCAACAGCCAGTTTGCCATTGATACCTAGCCGCATTTTCTGGATATTGAAGCCTCCGGGAACCCAGTTTGCATCAAGATTAATAAAAGTAGGATTCAAAAATAGATAGCTAAAACTGTCATACTGGGAAACTTCCATGCGAATAAAACAATTATGAATCATTGGGTCCGCTGCATTCTCAGGTTCCTGTAAACAGCTTGGGTCATCTAACTGATCTGAAATTGAAAATAACAGGAAGTATTTCTGTCCAACACCAACATCATAGTTTTGTTTTATCTGCGTCGGAGTTAGTTGACGGTTATGTACGGCTGCCATCCGAATTTGACCAGCCCATGGAGAGCTGCCACCTGAGCTATTACCTAGCACAAATGCAAAGGTATCATCCCAGGAGTTGATGGAAGTAGCATCTGAAATCGGGTCCGGTATAGCCTCAGTTCCAACGATAAGTTCACCATTGACATAGATTTTCCGACCTTCTATAGGATCATAGGTAGCGACAACATGCTGTAAACTGGATTGCAGGATTTCACCGGCATCTTCAGTGGATAATACAGGTCTTCCATCGGTATCAGATAAGGCTGTCCGATTATGAAAATTGTAGTTATACATGAATTGTGAAATAGCAAAATTTTTGCTTGTCGGGCCAGCATCCAGACTCATAATATTGGCATCTTCCTGAGTGACATTAGCAGGAAGAACCCAGGTCTCAAGAGAATATTCACCGGAAGACTTGATGAAATCATGCAGCTTTTTACTGGAATGCGTGTCAGCCCAGGCTCGGCCATCAGTGAGGTTAATGCCATAGGCGTCTAACCAGCTATAGTCTCCATCCAGGGTTAAATTGATGGCGGGTTCTATACCACTGGTATCAAAGGCTGTAGAACCTGTGCCTACTTTAAATTCCCAAATCGCAATTTGATTCGCTTCATGGCGATTACCACCGGAAGCAATAATACCATCCCCTAGCAGAACCAGTGCTTTACTGGTCACCAGTAATGGATCAATTTCATCAGGCTCAATGGCATTTGCGAATACTTTGATAGCATCCAGCATTTCGCCTGCATCTCCAGTTGCTTCGCCGGTATCAGGATTATAGCTTCCACAATCAGTCCAGCAGTTGTGACCATCAAGAAGTCTCGAAACAAGTCGTGAATTAATTGGAAAATCGACATTAATTTTAGGTTTTACTGCTTCGTAGGAGGAATTCACATCTGGGTTTGCAAAGAATGGGGCCTGTTGCTGAATCGAACCTTCTTCAAAGTGACAGTTTATACAGTTATCCAGTAATATTGGATGGATGGTTTCTGCAAAACTATTTGGAGAATTCTGTATGGCAGTTTCAGGATAGGTTTTACTATCTCCCGGATTTTTAATAGGAGGAGGAGTTAATTTAATGGCACGAGCAGTTGTTATATCATCTGATACCCCGGCCCAGTTGGTTATCATGCTTTCAACACTGTCTGCACAAACACTATCAAACTGTTCCCAGCAATGATGACCTGCTTCCAGTTTAGTGACCAGCAATGAACTGGATGGATCCTGTAAATTGACAAGTGGAACGGCAAAAGAATATGCCACATTGACGTCAGAAGTTTCTGCAAACTCTGGTGCCTGTCCACCATCTCCCTGGAAATGACACTGTCCGCAGCGATTTTCAGCTTTCAGATTATTCCACACATTGACTTCAAAGGAGCGGACATCCGCTGTTGCAGCAGGCGGCCCGCTATTGACTATCTCATCACCACCCTGAAATGGATTGGCGATATTCGATGGACCATCACAGGCCAATAGTATAACTGGCAAGGATAGAATACAGGTTGTTTTTAGAAGAGTACGGTTTTTGAGAAGATTTCGCAGTGAATTAGTCATGCTTAATCCCCCTTGCAATAGGCTGCAACATCACGAAATACCTGTTTCAGTTTATATTCGCTTGCCTTGAAATCGGCTGTGATAGTGTTTATTTGTGCTCTATCTTCTGAATTTCCAGGTTCACGAAAGCACACATTTTTAAAAACATGTTTTACCTGACATTGAGCAAAGGCATAACTATTAGCTAATTCTTTACCCATCGATTTTATACCATTGCCAATGGCATGACCTTTAGCATCCAGTGTTAAGCCCGGGTAATCATCTGACCAGCCTAACAGAGCATTCGGGCCATTTCTCCAGTAATTTATCCAGCTATCATCAACTGTAATATGGCCGGGTTTAAAGTTATTTGCATTGATTAAGAATTTTGCCTGTACCTCACCTGGTGTATAAACAAGATGTTCAGTACCTTCTGTGACTTCATCATTTACTTCTTCAAAACCAAGATCATAATAAGCATAGGCTCCCATAAAACCATCCATACCGGCATGACAGCCAACACAGCTGTTGAGGTAAATTCGACTATCTCCACCCGGACTTCGAGCGACATCCTGATGAACGTGATCAGGAATACGGGAATTATCTTTAATCAGTTCGAGGTCATTACACAGGTGGTTAAAAAAAGTGAAACGAAACATGGCCCGACTGGTACCTTTAAAGAAAAAGGCTTTAGCTGCAGCGCGTGTTGTAATAACACCAGCTGTGGCTTCTGCTGGTAATTGAGTTACCTCACTCTGTACTTTTTTAACGAGTATGCTGTCATCAGCCAGATTACCGGCTACTGGCCCGAGATTTTCAAGTGCTTCATAATGGTCATTATTAAAATTACTATAAGCAGGAGAATTATTACCTGTGTATATTATGTTTCCACTTAATAATTCACGAAAATCCACGTCATCACGTACCATACCGATGACAGTTGCAGTGAAATCATTCAATGGTGTAAAAACGGTTTGTTCTTCATTTGTCCAGGGAGCTGCGAAATTCTTCAGGGTTACATTATAGAAAGCGGGATCTTCAAGCGCCTTTTCAGCAGCAGATTTACCTGTAGGATCTTCAATTAACAAGGCTTCCATTTCATTCAGAACAGCTTCACTGGGTGGTGTGCCGGTTAATCGGTCATGGATACGTTTAGCCTGGCGTCGTTGTTCTGCGTCAGCAAATACGCTTTGACTGATAAACATAACTAATCCCACCAGAATGGCTAGAAAAGGTATTTTTAACATAAATTTAGTTGCTCCATTTTTAAGCCTGTAAAATTGTGGCATAAATATTTAATCTGAAAATTGAATTTTTGAGAGTATTTGACTATTCAAATAGACCAGATTGTTGAAATTGCTTTTAAACTAGCATAGCCGGCTAGCATGAAAAAGTTTTACATTCAGGAAATAGATCACATTTATGAAAATAGCTACTGGTATAAATGTCAATTTTGTTATCCTTGCACGGTTTTTAAGTATTTTAGCCTGTTTTAAGGTGAAATGTTTACCGTTAAACTGCATTTATTGCTGTTTTATCATTTTTATTTAGAAAGACTGCTATAAAATATTAAATTGTCATTACAATGAATGAAATGGAAAACAACAAAAGATTAAAATTTATCATATGGTATTAGTAAATTCTATTAAGACAATAAAATTGTCATTTATATTGTTCTCTTTAACTGTACTGATTTCCTGTACGGATAGTGGTAGCAAGCAGACTATAACCGGTGCAGATCCGGGTGTACTGGAAGCCCCGATTGCTTTTGTAAAGCGTCCTGTTCCGGTGGATGAAGATGGAGATGAAATTCAATCGGATCTACGTGAGCCACTCTTTTTTGCCCAGGGTGGTGATGTTTATATAAGAAGTAACTCAACAGTGACAGCTGTAGAGAAGAATATTACCGGCTCTATAACTAATGGCCAGGGAGACGTAAAAGGATTAAAACCCTCTTTTGATGGGACAAAATTACTATTTACATTAAGACTGTTTGATGAGGATGAGAATGATGACATCGTACCAACATGGAATATATATGAGTACAATCTGGAAGACGATTCTCTGCGATGTATCATTGATGATGATATCACCACAGTTGCCTGTGATGGTTTTACACCAGAAGAAGGTGATGATATAGCGCCTGCTTATTTACCTGATGGAAGAATCATTTTTAGCTCTAACAGGCAGCGTCAGACAGGAGAAATGTTGACCAATGAAGGAAAACCCCGGTTTAAAGCGCTGGATGAAGATGAAGATACGACAGCAATGGTTCTGCACGTCATGAATGATGATGGTGGGGAATTACATCAAATTTCATTTAACCAGAGTCATGATCTTGATCCTTCCATTCTAACCAATGTTTTTGCTGGAGAAGTGATGTTTACCCGCTGGGATAATGCCGCAGGTAATAATGCCATGCATTTGTATAAAATAAATCCTGATGGGACTGAATTACAACATCTATATGGTGTTCATAGTCATGATAGTGGTACAAACAATGCTGGAACAAATGATGCCACTATTCAATTTATTCAGGCAGAAGAAATGGAAGATGGCCGAATTTTGGTTTTGACACGGCCTTATACAGGCACTTTTGGTGGTGGAAATATCATCATTATAGATATCAACAATTATGTAAATAATGAGCAACCGGTTTTTTCCATGTCAGGCATGACTGGTCAGGCCCAATCACCAGCGACTATTAATAGAGTAAGCTCAGCTGAGGAGTTATCTCTGGGGGGGCGCTATAGTTCTGCTTATCCATTATGGGATGGCTCTAATAGAATTCTGGTTAGTAAGAGTACCTGTGAATTAATAATTGACGATGTTAATAGGCCCTGTATAGAACCCTATATTTCCGATGCCAGTGCAGAAGAGGCATCGCCAATTTATAGTATCTGGTTGTATGACATGGCCAATGATTCTGAAAAAATTATTGTTACTGCAGAACAGGATACAGTGATTACAGAAATAGTTGCGCTCCAATCTCGCCCTGCACCAACGGTTAAAGCTAAAAAATCATTAAACACATTCTGGGTAGACGACAGTGTTGGCGCTATACATATTAAAAGTGTTTATGATTTTGGAGATAATAATTTTAATGGTTGTTTTCTGACTGACTGTACGCCAGTGAGTAGTATTTCTTCTGTCAGCGAACTGGGTAATCCGGCAGAGGCGACGGCTGATCAAAGACCGGCCCGATTTGTACGCTTTGTAAAAGCAGTATCACTTCCCGATCCTGATGATCCTGATCTGGGTGATGATGCACCGGATCTGGATCGTGCCGCTTTTGGACCTCAGCGAGACCAGGCTATGCGTGAAATAATAGGCTACGCAGCAGTTGAGCCAGATGGTTCAGTCAAGGCCAAGGTGCCCGCCAATATTCCACTGGCCGTTAGTGTACTGGATAAATATGGGCGACGAATTGGTCCCAGACATGAAAACTGGTTTCAGGTAAAAGCAGGCGATACTATGGAATGCACAGGATGTCATACCCATACAACAACCGATGATGCGATTCCCAATATACATCATCGTCGTGATGCAGAAGCACCCTCGATTAATACGGGAGTGCCAGTAACAGGTTCTTTTCAGAATACTTTAATTCCCGGAACAGTGGATATGTATTCTGGTAACCTGGGTGAAACCATGGCTGAAGTCAGATTTGAGCAAGCTGAAAATTCAATTCCTGCGGCTGATGAACCGCATGTCACTTCGGATATAGTTTATGAGGATTACTGGACAGATCCTGCTGTTCGTGCAGCGGATACAAGCTTTGGATACCTGTATGGCAATTTACAAACACCTTCTCCGGCTAGCAGTACCTGTTTACCTTCGCCACCTGGTAAATGGGATTTTAAATGTCGGATAATCATTAATTATGAGCAGCACATACATCCACTTTGGTCTCTATCACGAGATAATGGGGTTGTTGATAATACCTGCACCAGCTGCCATACTGTTTTTGATAATGTTTTAAATCAGGATAGAGTTGCGGCTGCTCAACTGGATTTAACCGATGGAATGTCCGATCAGGAACCTAAACAATTTAAATCATATCGTGAATTATTTAGTGCGGATCAGGGAGAAGAGCTTGATGAAACAGGAAAACTGATAGATATTCAAATACCCCAGGAAATTCCCATTGTGGATGAAAATGGAAACCCTGTACTTGATGAAAACGGTGACCCGACTTTTAATATTATTTTAGTCGATGATCCTGCAGCCGAAACTTCACCTTCGATGTCTGGAAATGGAGCCAGAGCTAGTTATTTTATTGAAAAAATGACTGAAACTGAATTAGAGGCAGGTAGAAATTTAACGCCAGTCGATGCAGAAAATTATGTAAATCATTCAGGATTTATGACTGAAGATGAATTACGTTTGATAAGTGAATGGCTGGACATTGGGGGGCAATATTTTAATAATCCTTTTGATCCAGACGTTCCGATGAATTAAATAAAACTGATAAAAGAATATCAGAACTTCAGTAAAAAATTAAAGCAGGAAAGATTTTTTGAAATTTATTTTTACGTTATTGCTTGTTATATTGCTGGTAAATCCACAATTAGCATCGGCTCAAACTGAGCAGGCAGTGCCTTTAACTGTAGCTGATGCGTTTATAGAAATGCATACAGGACCAGGAACCAGCTTTCCAGTTTTCAATGTGGTTGATCGTGGACAGAAAGTTTACATTCTGCAACGAAAAACAAGTTGGTATAAAATTCAGGCTGAAAATGGAAAAACAGGATGGACCAGTAGACAACAAATGCTGAAGACCTTATTACCATCTGGTATTCAGTTAAAATTTGCTGAAAATGATAAAGAAGCTTTTATTGAAAGAAACTGGGAATTAGGAGCAACTACAGGTGAATTAGAAAACGCGCCCATTTTGTCTATTTATGGGGGTTATGTATTAACTCAAAATTTATCTACAGAAATTACTCTGGGACATTCAATAGGTAATGTGTCGAGCAGTGATTTATACAAATTAAATCTGTTAATGCAACCATTTCCTGAATGGGATTATTCACCATTTTTTACACTGGGATTAGGTGCAATAAAAGTTAAACCAAATGCAACATTAATTGAACCGGCAGATAAAAACAATGTGATGAGCCAGATTGGTTTAGGCTTTAAAACATATTTATCACGTCGTTTTATATTTCGATGTGAGATAAATGAATATGTTATTTTTTCAGCAAATAATGATAAAGATCATAATGAGGACATAAGTGAATGGAAAATTGGTTTCGCTATCTTTTTCTAAACCCTCTATTAATTGGAAGTTTGTTTTTTAGTCCATTTGCTTTTTCAGCAGATGAAGAAGCTGTTGAAGATTCAGCTTTAATTCAACCTGAAGTAGATCGAAGTGTTTTTAATGAAGCACAGATAAATGGTAATGACTTTGAATTATCTCTGTATGCCGGATACCTCAGCATACAGGATTTTGGAGTAAATCCATTATTAGCTTTTAAATTAAATTATTATGTAAGTGAATCTATTTTTATACAGTTTTCACTAGCCAAGTCAGAGGGTACTGAAACAAGTTATGAAGTGATTACTCAGGCTGCACCTTTATTAACTGATGCTGAAAGAGAGTTACAGTATTATAGTATCAATATTGGCTATAACTTATTACCTGGTGAAGCATTTTATAATGATAAAACAACCTTTAATACCGCGTTTTATGTATCAGCGGGTATAGGCAATACTGATTTTGCCGGTAGCGACAGGTTTACCATAAACTATGGAACTGGATATCGAGTTTTATTAAGTGATGCATTCTCAATATCAACTGAATTTAGAAATAATATGTTTGATATGGATGCATTCGGTTTAATAAAAAAGAGCAATAATCTTGAATTTATTCTAGGTTTTGGCTGGTATTTTTAATTTTGAACTAAACAGAGAAACAAAATGGATAACACAATAAAATTCATAAGAAATATGATAAGCCTGTTCCTGTTAGCATCAGTCTTATCAGTTGCCATAGCAGCCACTGAAATGAATGAACCTGCAGCAGATTTTACTTTAAAGAGTTTGAGTGGAAAAAATATTAAACTCAGTGAATATGCCGGTAATGTTGTGCTGTTAAATTTCTGGGCATCATGGTGTGCTCCCTGCCGTCTGGAAATGCCACTGCTTAATGACTTACATAATAAATATGAAAAACTCGGGTTTGTGGTTTTAGGGGTCAATGTTGAAGAGCAAACGGGGCCAGCACGCTCTTATATTGCTGATAGACCGGTTGATTTCCCGATTTTATTTGATGATCGAAATGAAGTAAGTAAAAAATATAATGTTGTTGCTATGCCAACAACTGTCATGATAGATCGTAATGGTAATATGCGTTATTTACATCAGGGCTATCAACCGGGTGATGAAAAAAAATATCAAAAAATGATTAAAAAGTTAGTTCGAGAATAATGTAGATATAATTGTTATGAGTAAATTAAATTTACTGTTTTTGATTTTATTATTACAGGCTTGCAGTAATATCACGCCCTGGGTTAAACCTTATGAAAGAGCCCATCTTGCCGACCCCTTAATGAATTTTAATCGGGACCCTGTTTCAAATAATTATATTCATCATGTTTATGATACCCGGGAAGGTGCAAGAGGAGCAGGAACAGCCTCAGGTGGTGGCTGTGGTTGTAATTAACCGGGTTATGGGTATCAATCGAAGCGATAAAAATTTCGTTAAAAAGAGCGTGTTCCTGTTCAAGGAACGCTTTGTTGTTCGCTTCCTGATCACTTTTTTTATCAGTGTCTTTAGCGTGAATCAGTGGTCAATTGCAGCTGTGTTACCTGAAGATAGGGCGGATGTACTTTTTCATAGTTATGATGGCGGTGGTTCAGAAATTTCCGGGCCCTCAATACTGGTTAGAAAAAAATTTGGAGAACATATATCCACTACCTACAATTATTATGTTGATAATGTATCAAGTGCCTCGATTGATGTTGTATCAACTGCCAGTGCTTATACCGAAATACGTAAGGAAAACTCATTAAGCCTGGATTTTCTAAATGACAAAACACTGATGAGTCTGAGTTATAATAATAGTGAAGAAAATGATTATGAAGCGACGACTATTTCACTCAATTTTTCTCAGGATTTTTTTGGTGATTTATCGACATTAAGCATGGGTTATTCTCAGGGTGCGAATGTTGTAGGGAGAAATGGCGATCCTAATTTTGCAGAAGATGTGGTAACCAGAAATTATCGATTATCCCTATCTCAGATTATTAGCAAGAATTTTATAATGTCTTTCGCTCTGGATACAATGACAGACGAGGGATTTTTAAATAACCCCTATCGATCAGTCCGCTATCTGGATACTTCTCCGCTGGGCTATGCCTATCAACTTGAAAAGTATCCTAAAACTCGTACCAGTAATGCCTTTGCTATCAGAGGTCGATATTATTTACCTCAACGGGCGGCCCTGCATGGTGGGTATCGTTTTTTTACAGACACCTGGGGCATCAATGCAAATACCTTTGATATCGGTTATACCATGCCCTATGAAGAAGACTGGATTATAGAATATAATTATCGCTATTATGATCAGACCAGAGCTGATTTTTATGCCGATTTATTTTCGCATAAGGATGCATTCATTTTCATGGCTCGAGATAAAGAAATGAGTACTTTTAGCTCTCAATCTATTGGGGTTGGAGCAAGCTATGAGTTTAGAAAAAATGGTACAGGCTTACTAAAACGGGGCAGTCTAAATATGAATTATGATTTCATCATGTATGATTATGCAGACTTTCGAGATGTCCGTGTTTCAGCACTGCCGGGTGAAGAGCCACTATATAGCTTTAATGCCAGTGTCATCAGACTTTTTTTATCTATCTGGTTTTAAAGTCTTTCTTAATGTGCTTTAACCTGGAATCCGCAGTTGGACGAATTGATTGTGCGTTTGAGGTGGTGTAGATCAAGGCGTAACGACGCGGAATAGCCTGCTATTCCAAGGAGTTACAACGAAGAGATACGCCACCTCAAAAGTGCAATTCAGTTCGTAGCGGGATTCATCGATTGGATGATTATACACATCAACTGTCATGGTTTATGAAACAGTGGGTTAACCTCTATTGCGAGCGGTCAACTGCGGAATCTAGTGTACTGTCCTAAACTGTATGCAGGTTATAGCGAGATGGGAAATAGTCATATGCAAGGCGTCATCCGCAGGGAATGGCATGCCCTTTTCAAGGATGACAACGCAGCAGATGGCTGTTTCCCGTCTCGCCCGAAGGGAAGCCCAAATCCCCCAATCCGGCGTTGCAGTTCTTGACAAGGGAGGTACCATTGCCTGCGAACTGCGCCTTGTCTTGGGAAATTTGGGGGCTTCTATAATCTACATACAGTTTAGGACAGTACACTCGGTTTAACAATTAGCTGGCCGTTTCTCTGCACTCATCCACCTGTCAAGACATTCATGTCTTTGTTTTTTAGCTAAGCGGGAAATACTTTCAACCTGATTATAAAAAGCTGAATAATTTCCTTTAAGGTGTTTTAAAATATTTCGAAAAGCTGGCGCAGTGGAATGATAAGTCGATACCGAAGCCAGTTTTGCATTGTTCAACTCTCCTTCGAACCAGTGTTTAAAACCATCTAGCACTTTAAAACCGGATGATAATTGCTGATAATCCTGCTTTAGTTTTTGCAGAACCAATTGCTTTTTCTGCCTTTTTTCTTCTTCTAAAAGTTCCCCTGTATAGATTGATTTTAAATCCTCACGAGCTTTTTCGATGAGTTGAATAACAAGTTGACGATTTTTCTGGTACTGCTCATATCGCTCTGCCTGTTTTGACTGCTTATTGGCATTTAACCACTTTTCTACACCTGTTTGCTGAACAGCCACCGCAAACGATTCATTAAACTCTGTATCATCATCGATATACAATTTTTGATGCGCCAGCTCATGAAAAATAAGACCAGCCAGATAATGATCAGGCCAGTTAATAAAAGTATTCAATAAAGGGTCATCAAACCAGCCCAGGGTTGAATATGCAGGAATATTTGCGATATATATATCCATTTTCTGTTTTTCCAGTTCCTGCTTATATTGCTGCAATCGATCTTCTTCAAAATACCCTCGATATCCAGCACAGCCAGCAATGGGATAACACCAGCGCTTTAATGTTGTGGAAAATTCAGCTGCTGCAAATAAATTCTTTAGCACATAAGGTCGGCCTAAATCAGCATATTCCGTATAACTATCAGATTCCGGCAAATCCAGTTGCTGAAAAGCAAACTGACGGATTTGCCCAACCAGTATCAGCTTTTGCTTTAATTTAGCATCAGTACTGTCATCTGCCAGCACATCTTCAATATCCCGGGTTTCAGACATGATAGAAAATTGCCCTTTTACACTGTGCATGTAGTAAGAAAAGTCAGCACAGCCAGTTAATAACAAAAAGGGAATCAATAATAATATTTTAAAACTGGTTTTCATTTAGCTTTGATTTATTTCGCAGGGACTCTATTCTGTTACCCTGGAAAGATCAATTGAACGTGAAAAAGATGCGTAACTGATTGATTTTATCAGCTGCATTAAGGTGTTACATAGACTTTCATGATTCAACTGATTTATCCAGGGTTTCTGTTTATTTGTACTTTAATGTTAATCTACAAAGGTCAACATTTAGCTTAACAGACAAATCCACATTTATTAAAACCTGAGATCTAAATATGTTAATTAAACACTACGCGATCAATTCTTTAATAATTTTTTTATTATCATTCAATCTGTGTAGCGCTGGATATGCCAGCCAGCCCATTATTAATTACGCCAGTCTGGCTCAACCTGTCTGGGCTCAACATGGAATGGTTTCATCTCAACAGGCCATAGCCACAAAAATAGGCGTAGATATTCTTAAACAGGGGGGTAATGCGATTGATGCTGCAGTAGCTGTTGGATTTACACTCGCAGTAACCTTACCACGCGCTGGTAATCTGGGTGGTGGCGGTTTCATGCTTGTACACCTGGCGGAAAAGAATCAGACGATTGCAATCGATTATCGTGAAATGGCACCATCTCAGGCTTTTCGTGATATGTATCTAAATGAAGATGGTAGTGTTGATAAAAACCGATCCCGTTTTCATGGTCTGGCAGTGGGAGTACCCGGCACAGTCAAAGGTCTGGTAGAGGCTTTACAGCAATATGGCAGTATGTCGTTACAGCAAGTTTTGAAGCCTGCTATTCAACTCGCGGCAGAAGGTTTTGAAGTTGATCACGATCTGGCTAAATCATTACAACACTCAACTGAACGGCTCAAACGCTGGCCCGCAACTGCAAAGGTTTTTTTCCATGCTGATGGTACTGCTTATCAGGAAGGTGAAATTTTTAAACAGCCAGATCTTGCCAACACACTTAAAAACATTGCTGCTGATGGTGTTAACAGTTTTTACCAGGGTGATACGGCGGAAAAGATTGTCACAGCCGTGAATCATGCTGGCGGCAGTATGCAACTGGATGATTTGAAAAATTATCAGGTAAAATTTCGACAACCGGTTAGCGGAACCTATCGAGGTTATGAAATTAAATCTATGCCTCCACCATCATCCGGTGGTACGCATATTATTCAAATTTTGAATATTATGGAACAGCAGAATATTTCAGATATGGGTCATAACAGTGCTGAAACCATCCATTTTATGACTGAAGCCATGCGCAGGGCATATGCTGATCGAAGTGAATACCTGGGCGATCCTGATTTTGTCAATGTGCCGCTAAATAAACTCACCGACAAACAATATGCCCGTAAACTATATCAACAAATAAACCCGGACAAGGCGAGTCTTAGTAGCAAGATTAAACCCGGATTAGGAAATTTCCCTGAAAGCCCGCAAACTACCCATTTTTCTGTCGTTGACCGACAGGGTAATGCTGTTGCCAATACTTACACGCTAAATTTCAGCTATGGATCTGGCTTATTAGCCGATGGAACCGGCGTATTACTCAATAATGAAATGGATGACTTTAGTGCAAAGCCAGGTGTTGCCAATGCCTATGGTTTGATTGGCGGCGATGCGAACGCTGTTGAAGCCAGGAAAAGACCATTGAGTTCAATGAGTCCGACTATCGTTTTTAAACCAGATAGTCATGATATTTATCTGGTCACCGGTAGTCCCGGTGGTTCTCGTATTATTACCACGACATTACAAATCATCAGCAATGTCATTGATCATCAAATGAATATTGCGGAAGCAACCTTAGCATCCAGGTTTCACCATCAGTGGTTACCCGATAAGCTCACTTTGGAGAAAGGTTTTAGCCTTGATACGATTAAACTATTGCAACAGAAAGGGCATCAGATTGATGCCAGTCGTTGGGCAATGGGAAGTACTCAATCTATTTTAAAGGTTGACGATGGCTGGACCGGTGCTTCTGATCAAAGACAATCCGGAACTTTAACGGCCGGGTATTAGTCAACCTTTTCCATAGAGTGGCTCAACTATAAAGAGTAATACTGGTGAAATAACAAATATTATACCGACTGTGATATTCTTTTTACTTTATATCCTGAAGCTAAGACATTAACCAGTCTTTCTAACAATTAAAATATGGCTTAAATACTATGAAACCAGAACTTATCAGCTTTAAACTTTGCCCTTTTGTTCAAAAAGCCGTTTTAACACTGCTTTATAAAGGTATTGATTATGATATTCAGTATATTGACCTGGAAAATCCACCTGAATGGTTTTCTGCAATCTCCCCTCTTGGTAAGGTTCCGGTATTAAAAGTTGGTGAACAGGTTTTATTCGAATCTTCTGTTATTGTCGAGTATTTAAATGAAGTTTACGGTGACTCATTACATCCTTCCGATCCTTTACTAAAAGCACAAAACCGTAGCTGGATGGAGTTTGGTAATGAATGCCTTATGAATGGATTTAACTTGATTATTCAAGCGGATAAGGATGGCTATAATCAACAGTTAGATGCCCTGTTAAAAAAGCTGGATCAACTGGAACAACAGATAAGTTCAGATGCCTATTTTAATGGCGATCAAATTTCTCTGGTAGATCTTAGCTTCGCGCCATTATTTCAACGCCTGCAATTCATAGATGACGTTAGTGCTGGCATCATCGATACTGCACGCCACCCTAAAGTAACTGCCTGGTCCCAAAACTTATTTAATTTACCTATCATGCAAGCTTCTGCTGTACCTGAATTAAAACAGTTATATACAGGTATGATGAAGATGCGAAACGGTTATCTTTCGACACTGATCGCATAAAAATAATTTCACCTGAGCTCTGATGAACTTACGTGATCTCCAGTATTTGATTGCGGTCGCAGATACCCGACATTTTGGTAAAGCAGCCAGCTTATGTTTTGTCAGCCAGCCAACATTAAGCGGACAAATTAAAAAACTGGAAAAAGAACTGGGCATCACTATTTTCGAACGTACTAATCGTTCTGTAGAAATCACTCAGGCTGGCAAAGAAATTCTATTACATGCTCGCTTAATGATGGAACAGGCTGATGCCATTAAACAACTCGCCATATCCTTTAGTGATCCACTGGCAGGTCCTCTTAGAGTGGGTGCTATACCCACTATAAGCCCCTATTTAATGCCACGAATATTGAGACCATTGCAAAAAGAACATCCTCAGATGCGTCTATACATTTCAGAAGAACAAACGGACACGCTGATACAACGTTTACATGATCATGAAATAGATGCAGCTATTCTGGCAACTGATCACCCGGAAACTGATTTTAAAAAAATAAAACTCTATATTGAACCTTTCTGGCTGGCATTCCCGCAAAAGCATCCGCTTTATACAAAGGATGAAATTACCCAGACTGACCTGGATAATACTGAATTATTATTACTCTCAGAAGGCCACTGTCTGGCACAACAAGCCTTGCAGGCCTGCCACCTTACAGAAAGAAATCAGCAAAGTGAGGAAATGGCTAATTTACGCGCTTCCAGCCTTGAAACTCTTTTACAACTTGTTGCTGCAGGATATGGTACGACATTAGTCCCGGCTCTTGCTCTGAGCGGATCCTGGGTTTCCGGTAGAGGTATCATTACCCGTGAGCTAAACCTGGAAAATACCTGGAGACAGGTCTCTCTCTATTATCGACCCGGCTTTCCTCGAGTCAAAGCACTTCAGGTACTCAGTCACTTAATACTGAAAAATCTACCTAATACAGTTATAAAAGATGAAAAAAACCCGTTAATTTAGCTTTTCAGCTAACTATTCGGCATAAATATAAAAAACTTGGTGTCATTAGCTTTCATTCGTATATACTGTTGAGCCTCAGGCGTTTCCTTTTAGACAATTTGTCTGCTGGAGTTCATCTGTTAACAATTAGTTGCACTTCCTTTAAGTCGCCATCAGAAGCTCCATCCGGTCCCTCCTGTAATTCACCTTTTTGAGATCTGCAATTAGTTAAAATTTTCATTATTTAAAAAAGGTAATTTTCATGGCTACAGGTACCGTAAAATGGTTCAACGAATCAAAAGGTTTCGGTTTTATTTCTCCATCTGATGGAAGCGCTGACGTTTTCGTTCATTTCTCTGCTATTCAAGGCAGTGGTTTTAAAGTTCTGACTGAAGGTCAGGAAGTCACATTTGAAACTGAAAATGGTCAAAAAGGTCCACAGGCTGCCAACGTTGTTCCTGGCTAGTAGCTAGTTCGACCAGCTTCAGTATAAAAAAACCCCGCTAGCGGGGTTTTTTTTCTCATCCCCCCAGTCGAATCCACCCGACTCTAAATAGGAACACCCATGTTAAAACTGTTTGTCAGCAACCTACCGCAGGACGCTACAGAAGAAAGCGTTACCACTATGTTCTCTGAATATGGCAAAGTACGATCTATCAATATAGCCTCAGATATTTTTACCGGAAAATGTAAAGGATTTGGTTTTATTGAAATGGAAGGTCATGAAGCTCGTGCAGCACAAACTGCCTTAGACGGCAATAGTGTTGGTAATAGTGATAGATCTTTACGCGTTCGTTTCGAAGATCCAAAAGCTTCAAGAGGCCGTAAACGCCGTTAATTTAAAGCTTTTATCAAGGTTAACCGATTGATTTTCATGATGAAAATGGCAGCCTCGTAATTTCCCCGGAAAATACGTTGCTACGGTTAACCTGTAACAAATACTAACTAAATCACTTTCAATTTAATACAAAATTTATTCGACTTATCTAACGATCTTTACGATAAGTCAACCATCCGCTGACACATCATTTCGCAAAGAGTAATTTTATGAGTTTCACTTCTCTGGGTTTATCAGACCCTATCCTTAAAGCCGTCGCTGCAGCTGGCTACGATACACCTTCACCCATACAGTTACAGGCAATACCCGCCGTTCTTGAAGGCAGTGATGTTATGGCAGCAGCCCAGACAGGTACAGGTAAAACTGCTGGTTTTACTCTACCCTTACTTGAAATACTAAGCAAAGGTAAGCCGGCTAAAGGCAATCAGGTCAGAGCGCTGGTATTAACACCGACCAGAGAACTGGCAGCCCAGATAAATGATAGCGTTGTTACCTATGGTAAACATTTATCACTTAAATCAACGGTTGTTTTTGGCGGCGTTAAAATAAACCCTCAAATGATGAAGTTACGTAGAGGAGTCGATATTCTGGTTGCAACTCCCGGACGTTTACTTGATCTTTACGGTCAAAATGCCGTTAAATTTGATCAACTGGAAGTCCTCATTCTGGATGAGGCAGATCGAATGCTTGATATGGGATTCATCCATGATATCAAACGAATTTTAAAGCTATTACCTACTGCCAGACAAAATCTAATGTTTTCTGCCACTTTTTCTCATGAAATTCGCAATCTGGCAAAAGGGCTGGTCAATAATCCAGTTGAAATCTCGGTTTCTCCGCGCAACACCACTGTAGATACCGTTACTCACTGGATAAGCCCGGTTGATAAAAAACAGAAACCAGCCTTGCTGGCTGAATTGATAGAAACTGAAAACTGGCAACAGGTACTTGTTTTTTCCCGGACCAAACATGGTGCGAATCGCTTAACAAAATTTTTAGAAGACCAGAATATCAGTGCTGCTGCCATTCACGGAAATAAAAGTCAGGCAGCCAGAACCAGAGCTCTGGCTGATTTCAAAAGTGGCGAAGTCAGGGTTTTAGTGGCTACTGATATCGCTGCTCGTGGAATAGATATCAATCAATTACCACAGGTTGTTAATTTTGACCTGCCCAATGTTCCAGAAGATTATGTACATAGAATTGGCCGTACAGGACGAGCAGGTAAAGAAGGGCAGGCAATTTCACTGGTTAGTGCCGATGAATTTAAACAGCTTTCTGATATCGAGCGCCTGCTCAAGCAATTATTGACCCGTAAGATAATCGATGGCTTTGAACCTGTACACAATTTACCGGAATCACGTCTTGATACCCGTCCATTTAAAGCAAAGAAACCAAAAAAACCTCATGCAGGTCATAGAGATGGACAGAGATCAGCTGAAAATGCACAGGGCCATAACACCAATCATTCTGCCAGAAAACCTGTTAGAAAATTTGCCGGGGGCCAGAAGCCACAGGGCGCAAAACCTGCTGGTAGAATCAGGCAAAGATCAGGCAATCGTTAAGCTTTAGCAAGGATTTGATCATGAAAAAAATTGCCCTATTCGTTGATGTTCAAAATATATATTACACCACAAGACAAACTTTCAATCGCCAGTTCAACTATCGAAAGTTATGGGACATCATCAAGAATCAGGGCATTATTGTGACCGCTAATGCTTATGCGATTAACCGTGACGATGACCAGCAAATTAAATTTCAGAGTGCTCTTTCACATATTGGATTCAATGTAAAACTAAAGCCCTATATCCAGCGAAGTGATGGAACGGCGAAAGGGGACTGGGATGTCGGCATTACTATCGATGTGATGCAGGCAGCCCCTAATGTGGACAGTGTTATCCTGCTTTCAGGGGATGGCGACTTTGATTTATTACTGCAAAAGATTGCAACGGATTACTCTGTCGAATCTGAAGTTTATGGTGTGCAGGCATTGACTGCTAATTCTCTTATAGAGTCTGCCACTCATTATCACCCGATTACCGAAAACTTACTCCTGTAATTATCAACCTGGATTCCGCAGTTGACCGCTCGCAATAGAGGTTAAGCCACTGTTTCATAAACCATGATCCTAGAAAAATCAGTTGAATCATGAAAGTCTACGTAACACCTTAATGCACCTGATAAAATCAAAAACACACTCTTCACCAATCAGGTGACTACGGTGTTTTTGATTTGCCGGCAATTGCTCCTGCATTGCTCTAACTAC
>JBNKKI010000106.1:0-19311 GCA_050291745.1 Gammaproteobacteria bacterium
GTCTTTGATGTCGGGCGTGATGACGCTATCGGGCAGTTCGGCGTAGTTGATGCTGTCGTCATCCGCTTCAATGTAGAGCGCGAAGTTTTCGCTGATAAAGCGGTAAAACAGGGTACCGAGTACGTATTGTTTAAAATCCCATCCGTCTACTGAGCCGCGGACATCATTGGCAATGGCCCAAATCTGGCGTTGCAGAGCGGCACGTTGTTGGGTACTTGTCATTGTGAATTCCTGTTTAAATGCATTTTATCTGTTATTCAAAACAATAAGAGGGAGGCAGCACGGCGATCTTTATCCTTATTAGCGATAACCCCACTGTAGTAGAAATTAATTAGGGCTAGATACACGTTAAAATTTAATTCGTATCTAACCAAGTTTTTCTGTTTAGATGTTTCGGATTCTAAAAGTGTGGTGTCAATCAACTACAGGCCCTTGGTTTATATTTTTTGTCCTGACCCGATTGTGGAAGAAACACTGTCCTATTGCAATCACAATAATGTAAACGGCCCAGGATAATCTCCCACTCAACCAGATATTTAACGATTTAACACCATGGATTAGCGGGAAACATACCCCCCTCAGAAGTGATTTTTCCAGTCTTCGCATCTATCACAAACCGCACTTTTGAAACCCGTTTCCCCACATTGGCTTCAATCTCATAGTGACTAATGCCACAGGCCAACCCCGGCGAATAACTGTCACTAACAGCTCTGAGAAAGCTAGCTGTTAGTAGCTGCATACTCATTTATAATCTTTATAGCCTATCCTGGTTTAACCTTAATTGCCTGCATCATGGATCGAGTAACCTTATTGATAATCAAATGAATACACATATGTTATTTAAAATAAAAATATTTCTGAAAAATGCTAATGCTATTACTAATCCAGTATGCTAGGATTTTACTCCATTACTAACTACTAATTCACAAGGATGTATTATGTCAAGTGTTGCACCTTTATCCACTACTGCCCCTGTTACGCCTTTATCCAGTACGGCTCCTGTCAGCTTCCAAACAGCGAAAACAAAAGCTATACAGTTAATAAGTGCTTTTCAAAACAGCTCTATTAGTAATTCTCCTCACTATCCAAATTTAGTAAAACCGAAAATTATCACCGAATTAACAGACACAGTTAACACAATTGATCTAAATAGCAACTACAGCCTTAGAGCACCAATTTTATTTCAGGGAGGTTCAAGTCTATGTGGCCCAGCCGCATTTTTTTTCACCTTGACAAAAATCAGACCCGATATATACGTTCAACTCGTTACTGACTTATTTTTAAATGGTAAAACACAGCTTAAAAATCTAAAGCTTCAATCCTCAACAAAAGCCAGACAACATACTCCAACCAAAATGAACCATTCAGACTGGTTGCTTTTTTCAAGCATTAAACCAAAGTATGATGACCCAAATGAAAAGCTTGACGGAATAACCTTTCCAGGAAAGTTAAAAGATTGGTTCACAAAAGCTGGATTTACCCAGGTCGAAGATAATACCAGTTTGTTTCCCCATGAAACTCTGGATACCCTGTTACGGGCACAGAATGATTACACAAGTGGTTATACCATTAACTTTTTAGTAAATGCTAATGCTTTCAAAAAATCTGGCATGAAAGAATGGAGTATTGGTACCCCTAACCACTGGGTAGTCATGAATTCAGACATTAAAATCCGTCTATATGATGAAAAAACGAAAACACTGGCAGCACCAGTAGTCATAACCCAGGAAGTCATTAAGTCTATTAAGGATAAAATACACGCCAAAAAGCAGGAAGCTTTACTTGACAGGGATATTTCTACAGAAACCGAAGATAGAATATTACTTGAGGTATTTAGCTGGGGAAAGCTACATAATAAAGTAGCAAGCAGAATTGGTGCTTCACAAAATGCATTTCTATCTTACTTTTTGAGTCAGTTTTATGGTTATATAAAAGTAAAGCGCTAACAATCATTAGTGGAAACAGCTATGTTGCTTAACAAATTCAGTCAATTACGACAAGTTGCTTATATTGCCTCATTTGGGTTTTCCTTAATAACACTTGTTACCGGCTGCTCGTTATTCACTGATAGTTTAAATTTCAAAATCAGTCCAGTTCAAACAGCAGAGTCACAATACAAGCTGATCTACACACATCAGAAATATTCAGATCAGCGCGTTGCGTTCTTTCCTGAATCCAGTTCGCTGCTCATTAAAGATATAAACAATGTTATTACGGTAAATGTAGAAGATGGCAAAGCCATTAAACGCATTGAAGTTACTGACACGGGGATCACAAGTGGTCAATTATCTGCAACCGGAAAAGAATATTATATTTCAACCCGGAAGTATCTTCAGATCTGGAGGACTTCTGACTGGAAATTAGATAAACAATTCGACTCTATGGCGGCTGGATATAACAGCGGTTTTTCACCCAATTTTAAATATTTCTATACAGGTCAAGCGATCTGGTTACAGGAAAGTGCAGAAAAAATCATGGAAACTGAATGGTACAGGTCACCTTCTGGATTCTCTTTTTCAATGGATAATAAATACCTGATTACTTCAGGCTATTTTTGGGGAACGGATACTTACGACCTGGAAAAAGGAATGAATCTGAAAATAAAAAAACGCATTAATGCTGTCGATAAAATCAGTTTTCGAAATGATGATACTTTTTATGCCAGTTACGATACTGATTACTCTGAAGTTTCTGATCAATATCTTGCGCATAAATTGGCACTATTCGATATAAAGACGAATGAAGTTATTGAAAGCTTCTACCCTCCTTCTGAAGTTACCAGTTGGTGCAATATTCCTCAACACGGCCTTGTGGTCGGATTATTAAATGGCGATATTTTATTGCTTAACGATGAACTCGAGATTACTCAAAAAATGGCATATTGAAGATAATATGGAAGCATGTTCACAAGGTTTTAATAACGATTACTGGTTGGGTAGCAAAAGCTCAGGCCTCTATAAACTTGATCTTAGTAAAATGACGCTATCTCAAGAATATAGAACAAAAAATAGAATTTCTGACTTAGCGGCTTCAACTGATGAGAAATACCTGGCATTGGTTGAATCACCACAAGGTCAATCTATCGTCAAATTATTTGAGCTGAATCCGTAGCTTCATGTTGGCCACAGACACAAGTTATTAAAACCACGGATTCAGGTTCTACATAAAGTAACCACTCTTGTTTTCAGATTTCAGGGTAGCCGGAGTTGCCTGTTTTATGGACATGTAAAAGGAATTAACAATTCATGAAAACAGCTATGTCGAATAATAAATTCAGTCAATTACGCCCAGTTGCTTATATTGCCTCATTTGAGTTTTGCTTAATAACACTTGTTACTGGCTGCTCGTTATTCACTGATAGTTTAACTTTCAAAATCAGTCCAGTTCAAACAGCAGACTCACTATATAAGCTAGTCTATACGCATCAGGAGCTTTCAGATCAGCGCGTTGCGTTCTTTTCTGATTCCAGTTCATTGTCCATTAACGACTCAAGAAATGTTATTATCATAAAAGTAGAAGATGGCAAAACCATTAAACACATTGAAATTCCTGACACGGGTATCTCAAGTGGACAATTATCTGCAAGCGGAAAAGAATACTTTATTTCAACCTGGAACTACCTTCAGATCTGGAGGACTTCTGACTGGAAATTAGACAAACAATTGGCATCTATGGCTGCAGGTGATTTCAGCGGATTTTCACCCAATTTTAAATATTTCTATACAGGTCAAGCGATCTGGTTACAGGAAAATGCAGAAAAATTCATGGACACCGAATGGTACCGGTCACCTTCTGGATTCGCTTTTTCAATGGATAACAAATACCTGATTACTTCAGGCTATTTTTGGGGAACGGATACTTACGACCTGGAAAAAGGAGTGAATCTGAAAATAAAAAAACGCATTAATGCTGTCGATAAAATCAGTTTTCGAAATGATGATACTTTTTATGCCAGTTACGATACTGATTACTCTGATGGTTATTATAAATATTTTGCACGCAAACTAGGCTTATTCAATGTACAGACGAATGAAGATATTGATAGCTTCTACCCTCCTTCTGGAATTACCAGTTGGTGTCATATTCCTCAACACGGTCTTGTGGTCGGATTATTAAATGGCGATATTTTATTGCTTAACAATGAATTCGAGATTACTCAAAAGTGGCATATTGAAGATAATATGGAAGCATGTTCACAAGGTTATAATGACGATTACTGGTTAGGCAGCAAAAGTTCTGGGGTTTATAAACTTAATCTTAGTAAAATGACGCTATCTCAAGAATATAGAACAAAAAATAGAATTTCTGATTTAGCGGCTTCAGCTGATGGAAAATACCTGGCATTGGCTGAGTCGCCACCAGGTCGATCTATCGTCAAATTATTTAAATGGAATTAACAACTCATGGAAACAGCTATATTGCATCACATATACAGTCAATTACGCCAAGTTGCTCATATTGCCTCATTTGGATTTTGCTTAATAACGCTTGTTACCGGCTGCTCGTTATTTACTGATAGTTTAAATTTCAAAATTAGTCCAGTTCAAACGACGGCGGCACAATATAAGCTGGTCTACACGAATCAGGAGTATACAGCTCAGCACATTGAGTTCTTCCCTGAATCCAGTTCACTGTTCATCAACGATATAAACAATGCTTTTATCGTTAATGTAGAAGATGGCAAAACCATTAAACACATTGAAATTCCTGACGCGGGGATCACAAGTGGTCAATTATCTGCAAACGGAAAAGAATACTTTATTTCAACCTGGAACTATTTACAGATCTGGAGGACATCTGACTGGAAATTAGATAAACAATTCGACTCTATGGCTGCAGGCGATTTCAGCGGATTTTCTCCCAGTTTTAAATATTTTTATACAGGTGCTTCAATTTGGTTACAGAAGAAAGCAGAAAAAATCATGGACACCGACAGATACCGATCACCTACTGGATTCGCCTTTTCAAATGATAATAAATACCTGATTACTTCAGGCTACTTTTGGGGAACGGATACTTACGACCTGAAAAAAGGAGTGAATCTGAAAATAAAAAAACGCATTAATGCTATCAACAAAATTAGTTTTCGAAATGATGAAAATTTTTACGCCAGTTATGATGCTGAAATCACTGAAAATTATCATAACTTTCTTGCACACAAACTAGGCTTATTCAATGTACAGACGAATGAAGATATTGAAAGTTTCTACCCTCCTTCTGGAATTACCAATTGGTGCCATATTCCTCAACACGGCCTTGTGGTCGGATTATTAAATGGCGATATTTTATTGCTTAACAATGAATTCGAGATTACTCAAAAATGGCATATTGAAGATAATATGGAAGCATGTTCACAGGGTTATAATCACGATTACTGGTTAGGCAGCAAAAGTTCAGGGGTTTATAAACTTGATCTTAGTAAAATGACGCTATCTCAAGAATATAGAACAAAAAATAGAATTTCTGATTTAACAGCTTCAGCTGATGGAAAATACCTGGCCTTGGCTGAGTCGCCACCAGGTCGATCTATCGTCAAATTATTTGAGCTGAATCCGTAGTTTCATGTTTGCCCTTATTTTTGATAAATTCTAATGGCTCTGAAAAGGCGAGCTGTTAGTAGTTGCTCACTCTCGTGCAATCTTTATAGCCTGTTCCAGTTCAACCTAGAAAAATCATTAATCAGAAGTTGCCGTGCTTAATAATAATTTCAAAAATACAGATTTATTCTGAATTACTCAATTTTTAAAAAATACTATCTGTCTCCAGGATTAGTACTGAATTATGCATTCATATTTTTAATCATTTCTTCGAAAGGTTGTGGCTTTCCAACCCCATAACCCTGAGCGAAGTTAACACCCATTTGCATCAAACTTTCCTTAATTTCATCGTTCTCTACGAATTCGGCTATTGTTTGCATTCCCATCACATGACCAATTTCATTAATCGATTTCACCATCGCATAGTCAATCGGGTCATCGACCATATCTTTGACAAACATGCCATCTATTTTGAGGAAATCGACCGGTAGATTTTTTAAGTATCCAAAAGATGATAAACCACTACCAAAATCATCTAATGCAAATCTAAAACCGATATCTTTAAGCAGTTTAATAAAAGTGATCGCAGCATTTAAATTTGATATCGCGACTGTTTCAGTGACTTCAAAGCAAACCTTTGAGGGGTTTATTCCGGCCTGTTTTAAATTCAAAAATATTGCTTCGAGAAATTTCCCACTAGTTAAGGATGCGCCAGAAAGATTAATAGAAACAAAGTCAATTTGTTCTACAAAATCTGCATGGGTGGATAATATTTTAAATGCAGTTTGCATAACCCAGTTATCGACATTTTCTATCAGATCATAGCGTTCTGCTGCGGGTAAAAAACTACCGGGTGGTATTACCGATCCATCTTCATCCTGCATTCTAATTAGCAATTCATAATGCTTTTGAGTTGATTTACCCAACGCTACTATGGGTTGGGCATATAGTTGAAAACGGTTTTCTTCCAGTGCATGGCTTATACGATTAACCCACAGCATCTCGCCCTGGCGTTGCGCTAAGCCACTATCATCGCTGTGATATTCATGAATACGATTACGACCTAAATCTTTTGCCATATAGCAGGCTGAGTCTGCCTGTTTTAGTAACTCGCTCAAACTAGCTGTTTCGTGGGTTAAAGCAACCAGACCAATACTTACACCGACACGAAAGGATTGCCCTTCCCATACAAACTGGTAAAGGTGAATACTCTCTAACAATGCTTCTGCAAGCCGGTAAGCCTGTTGTAACGAGCAATGCTCCATCAACACAGCAAATTCATCTCCACCTAAACGTGCCAGAGTATCGCTTTGTCTGACTGTTGCAAGCAGTAGCTGACCAAGTTGTCGTAATAATTCGTCACCAGCAGTATGACCACAGGTATCATTTATCACTTTAAACTGATCCAGATCCATAAAACATAGTGCATGTTGAGACTGTGTTTCCCGGCTATCGGCAAATAATTTTTCTGATCTGCGTTCGAATTCAACTCGATTATAAAGCCCGGTTAATGCATCATGCGTGGCCTGATAGTTAAGCTGTTCTGTAAGCTTATGTTCATGACTGATATCATCCTGAATTCCTATAAAATGCGTAATTTCATTTTGTTTATTTTTTACTGCCGAAATTGAAATACGTGCGCGATAATTCTGGCCATCTCTGGTCTGTACATCCAGCTCTCCCCTCCACTCCTCTTTAGCAATAATAACCTGCCACAAATCATCATAAATGGAGACAACTGCTTCTTTTGATAGCAAAAAATCTGGCATATTACCAATGGTCTCTTCTTTGCTGTAACCCGTTAATTCGGTAAACATGGGATTAATGTATTCTATTTCTCCACTTTTACTGGTGATGAATATTGCTGAGGAACTAGCTTCAATTGCAAGAGATAGTTTTCTGAGTTCATCATCAGAATTTTTACGCTCAGTTATATCCTCTACGATTCCTGCTAAACGGATTAGTTGTCCATTCTCGTCACGGATGGCGTAAACCTTCGGCATTACCCAACGTACACCTCCATGACTCTGAATAATCCGGTGTTCACTAATAACAAAAGCATCTTCAATTACCTTTAATTTTTCAGATAATTCCGCCATCACCTGCTTTTTATCATCAGGGTGAATAGCTTCCAGCCATAACTTCGGATTCTTATAAACCGTTTCACATTTAATTCCCCATAACTTTTCAAAGGCTGGATTTAAATAATATATTTCACTTAAGTCAGGGGCACATAGCCAGAATACTGTATTGATATTTTCGGCCAACTGACGAAAACGCCCCTCACTTTCTTTTAATGAGCTATAGGTTTCCGTTAAAGATTCCTGCATTTCATTGAGTGCATCTGCCAGCTGATCCAGCTCATCATGATGCCCACTGAATTGTCCTCTTATCAGTTGCAGGGGCGGCGTGGTTGATGAAAGATTCATTTCCCTTGTAAACCTTGTCATTAAGTTCAGCTGACTGGTTAGCAACCATTGAATGACAAAGAATAGAAAGATTGTTATCAACAGTGTTTTAATTGCATTTGATATGAGGATGATGCCAAAGCGTTTGAATAACTGCTGATAGATATTTGACAAACTGGCGACTACCTCTAGGTCACCAATAGATCGTATGACACCACGAAAGGTATAATTTAAAGGATAGATTCTTTTGATTAACTGTCTATCAATATTTTTCCCAACACTGGCTAAAATTTTATCGTTACTATCCCGAACTCTAACAAATTTAAATCCAGGAAATTCAGCAATACCCTTAATAAGGAGATTTAAACGATCTAAATCTTCCTCCCAGACATTTTCAGAAATACTATTGATGTAGCTTCGCTCTACCAGTTCAAAATAGGAATTGACCTGATCCAGTTCAGTCTCATATTCAAAATACAATTGTATTAATGTAAGAATTAACGTTATTACTGAACTAAAGATTATCAGTAGTAATATTAGCTTCCTTGCAATTTTATTAGGCATTGATATTTATCACAGCTTAAAAAGTAAATTTCATCTTAACAATCTATTTAATGTTCGATCATAAATAGATTGATAACTACCATCTTTTTTCATCTGCTGTAATGCTAAAGCCAGTTTTGGTGCCAGACTGGCATAATCCTTGTGAATGTACATATACATTTTAACAGAGGCCAGTGGAGGCTTGTGTGCCCTAACCTGCATACCGGAGTCTTTTGCCTGCTGTAGCCCTTGCCAACGTTCATATAACACTAGATCAACCCGGTTTTTATCCAGCATAGCAAACATTTGGCGGGGTGTTTTAACCATGCGACTTTCCTGATCAGCAGCCAGGTTTCGATCAAATATAACCCAACCATTGATGTATACAACAGAATAGGGTTTGAGACTATCCCAGCCATCTGTGATTAAATCGATATTTTTAGAATAGGCTACAAAATCATTATCAATTAGAGGTTCTTCTATTCGAACCAGATTTGGATATTTTTTTTCCAGTCCCTTAATGCGCATGGCAACACCCTGATCTACATTATTGTTGGCATTAATTAATGCCCGGGCTGAAGCATCATATAATTCAACGCGACCTTTTAATCCAATACGGCGGAACACTTCACTGACTATTAAATCCTGAAACCCGGTTTGATCTTTTGTTGAATAAGGTGCAGCGGTACTGGTATTGAAAATAAAAATATCAGGTTGCGCTTTGGCCGGTAAGCTCAGGACCGACCAAAGAAAAAGCAATGTAAAAAGACCTGATTTTATTGAATTTGATCTCATGAGGAGGCCTCACTATTATATGGATGGATTCATTTCGCGTCATAAATTCAAAAGCTTCATATAATTTTAGCAGTAAAATTTTAGTTTTTTATTAAATCTGATTATATGCTCTATTTTTACCGCCTCTTTTTCAGGTTTTCAGGAATCTAATCATTATCCTGCTACTGGATTCCTGGAGTTAAGGCCAGATATTCGGGTGATATCGTAAATAGATATTTATATCGATTTCCAACTTTAGTTGAGATGTTTTAGACTGCCACATATCATGTTGGCCTTAGGTGCTGGCTTTTTATCTTTTTTAAACAGTATTATTGAGAATACGTTTAGTGCGAAATGCCCTGTTACCATTAATCGCCCTGTTTAGTAGCTGTATAATCCTGTATTTGGGTATAGGCTTGATGAATATTCTGATGCCTTCCAGAATGGCATTAGAAGGCATGTCTATTGATACCATCGGGATGGTGCTATCAATGTATTTCCTGGGTTTGTTTGCCGGGGCACTTTACAGTAAACAACTGGTTAAACGCGTCGGCCATATTCGCGCCTTTGCAGGTAGTGTTGCTATTGAAGCTATCTGCATTCTTGTTTTTACGCTCGACTCTAATGCGTTTCTCTGGAGTGTTTTAAGAGTTCTTCTTGGGTTTAGTCACGCCTGTCTTCTTACTGCGATGGAAAGCTGGCTTAGTGACAGCGCTTCTGAGGAAAATCGCGGCAAAGTATTAGCTGTCTACAATGCCTGTATTCTGGGTGGATTATTCGGCGGGCAGTTTCTGATGGGTGTTACTGAACCTTCTGATAACGCTTTGTTTGTTATTATTGGCATCCTTTTTTGTATGGCGGCATTGCCTGTACTTTTTAGTCGCTCCCAGGGTCCGGTCATTGAAACCATTGCACCGATGTCTGTTATCTCACTGTTTAAAATTTCACCTCTGGGTGTGGTTACCTGCCTGACATCAGGCGCTGTTTATTCTGCATTGTTTAATCTGCTACCGGTTTTCGCGATGGATAATCACATCAATGGCTTTCAACTTTCCCTATTTATGGGCTGTGCAATTATTGGTGCCTTTACGCTGCAGTTTCCCGTAGGCTTATTGTCTGATCGTTTTGATCGTCGAACAGTTCTGCTTGTGTTGTTATTGATTTCTGCTGTTTCAGGTATCGCAGTTATACCATTGGTTCAAATGGATAATATTATTGCCACCTTCATTCTCATTGCCGTTACAGCAGGCATAGTCACCTGTTATTACCCCATCAGTGTCGCTGAATCTTTCGATAAATTAAAAAAGACTGAGATGGTTTCAGCAATGGGTAGTCTGCTGCTGGCATTTGGTATAGGTGGCGCCATTGGTCCTTATAGTGCTTCTCTGGTAATGCAGAGTTTTGGAAGTTACAGCCTGTTTTACTTCCTCGCTCTTTTACAGATTTTACTGGCTCTATTTGCGTCATATCGAATGATGGTCAGAAAGGCAATACCAGTGACCGATCAGGAGGACTTTGTTATGCAAAGCGCTGCTCTTTCTACCTCTATTAATCTGGATCCACGAACTGAATATTCTGAACCCGATGCTATCCGTAGTTCAGCTGCTAAAACGGCTGTACTGATTGCTGAAACAGACCCGGCTGCTGCGGTAAATATGGCACGTGCACTGACTTTAAAAAATCCTGAAAAAGGAACAGAAGTAGCAGCAGCTGTTGCGACTGTTGCTGGTATCGATGTTATGCGGCTGTATGAGGTTATGAAAGAAGCTGCACCCGATCAAATTGAGGAAATTACCCGGGCTATTGTGAAAGCTAAACCGCAATTGGCCCCTGAACTGGTCTCTCAACTGGCTGTGTGGTATCCGCAACAGGTTGTAGAAGTTGCTATTGAAGTGGGCCGGGTGTTTCCTGAAATGCGCATAGACATGGCGCGAATTGCGGTAGAATCAGCACCCGAATCGGCTACTCATGTAGCAGAGTATTATTCAGATCTTATCGCTGAGGAACGTGCAGCGATGCGTCCGGCAGATAGAGAAGATGATACCAGTGAATCTGATGCCCTGACTATCGCTTCCGAATTGTGGGATGCTAACCCGGATCAGGCACTGGATATTGCAGTAACGGTTGCTGAATCAGTTCCGGAAACTGCCGTAGCGCTGACTGAAGAGTATATGTCAACATATGAAGATAGCACTCAGTCGGGTGAAGGTAATTTTACTGATCCGGAGGAAACTGAATATTCAGATGCGATTGAATGGGTCTCCAGATTATCTGAAGCTGCGCCAGAGCAGGCGATGGATGTTGCTGCAGCAGTGGTTGAAGCTGTGCCTGACTCTATGCTCGAGGTAACTGAAGAGTACCTGTCAGTTACTGAACAGGAGCAGGAGGCTAACAATGTGGCTCATGCTGAAGCAGATCTACCCGAAAATGAGTCTATCAATGTAGAAGATGAGCATAACAAAGCCGTTGAATGGTTAATACGGATGTCACAGCTATCACCGCAGATGTCTCTTAATCTTGCCGTGAAAATAGTTGAAGCAGTGCCAGAGAGTGCTGGCCATGTCGCAGCTGAAGTCTCCAGATTATTGCATGAAAGCCATACTGAAGAGGGTATGGATTTGATGCAGGAACCTGCTAGTGAAATTGAAGAAGCGGTTGAGTTAGTGAACAGACTCGGAGAGGTTTCGCCGGATAATATTGAAGAGGTTGCCACAGCCGTTATCGAAAATTTCCCTGATGCGGCATCTGAAGTTGCTGATACAATCAGTAGCAGTATGGATAAAGAAGGGATCGAATCTATTGATAAAGATCACTGACTTATCATTTTCATGTATTCGATCACATTTATAGCCATTGAAAGCGCTTGCTTTTTAGTAATTCATGAATAAAATCACGGTTCCGAAATTGTACTTAGAGTACTTATGATTCTCGAACTTTAGCATTGCAACAGTCTTCATTGGGCCGGTTTGTAACGCTTATGTTATTCACTAAAAAACCTGTCTTGAATAAGAGGAGACACACCATGTATGCAACTGCACCCATTGAGGTGGAACTGGAAGAACCCACCGCGAAAGTGGGCCGTTGGAATGATCAGAAAATCGATCAACTAGCGGCCCACCAAAAGCTACAAATCAATAAACCAGATAACGAGGAAAAAGACCACTTTATTCAGCGTAATGGCGTTGAATTTGCCGGTACTCACCTTTTACTCGATCTTTGGGGTGCCAGCCACCTGGATGACATTGCTCGAATGGAACAGGCCATGCGCGATATCGTTGAAAAATGTGGCGCTACCTTATTACATATCCATCTACATCATTTTTCTCCCAGTGGTGGCATTTCCGGTGTTGCTGTACTGGCTGAATCTCATATTAGTGTGCATACCTGGCCAGAACGCGATTACGCTGCTTTTGATGTATTTATGTGTGGCGATGCGCAACCTGAAAACGCCATACCTGTATTAAAACGTGCTTTTTTCCCGCACCGCCTTGAAGTTTGTGAAGAACTGCGTGGACGGGTACAGAAGTGAAAACTTACACTGAAACTCTGTACGATTCTTATGGGCAGGAATTTTCAATAGATAAGGTTTATTTCGAAAATAAGACCGATCATCAACACCTGATTATCTTTGAAAATGCCCGCTTTGGCCGTGTAATGGCACTGGACGGTATTATCCAGACCACCGAGGCCGATGAATTTATTTATCATGAAATGCTCACTCATGTTCCTTTGTTAGCACACGGTCATGTTAAACGTGTGTTAATTATTGGTGGTGGAGATGGTGGCATGTTACGCGAAGTGTGCAAGCATAAATCCATTGAGCATGTAACTCAGGTTGAGATTGATAATCAGGTCATTTCGATGTGCAAAGAGTTTCTACCGAATCATAGCGCGGGTGCCTATGAAGATCCCCGGGTCAAAATTGTTATTGATGACGGCGCACATTTTATGGCTAAATATGCTGATCAATTTGATGTGATTATTTCTGATAGCACAGATCCTATTGGACCGGGAGACGTTTTATTTACTTCTGAGTTTTATGCTAACTGTAAAAAGTGTTTAAGCAAAGATGGCATACTGGCAACTCAAAATGGTGTAGCTTTCATGCAAATGGATGAAGTGACTACGACCTCTAAGCGTTTACAGGCTTATTTTGAAGACCACTCTTTTTATACGGCCGCTATACCAACCTATATTGGTGGTCTGATGACTTTTGCATGGGCTACGAATAATATGGCATATCGGCATTTATCCACAACGCTCATAACACAACGATTCGAGACTGCAAATATCAAATGCCGTTATTATAACCCGGCTATTCATACAGCCAGCTTTGCTCTGCCTCAGTATATTCTGGAGGCACTTTAATATGAATCGCATCTCAATCGAAGCACTCGATAAAGCTAAATTTTATCAGCAAATGGTTCAACAGCATGGTTCGCCTTTACTGGTATTAGACTGTGATCAATTAGGCCGACAATATTCTTTGTTAAGCAAAGCTTTACCGGATGTTAAACTTTATTACGCTATTAAATCCCTGCCACACCCTGCGGTTTTGCAAACGCTGCAATCTCTTGGTGCCGGTTTTGATATTGCGAGCAGTGGAGAAATCGACTTATTAAGAAGGCAGGGTGCTCATGGACGAAATACAATACATACCCACCCCATTAAACGCGATAAAGACATTCGTGATGCTTTACGTTTTGGCTGCACAACTTTCGTTGTCGATAATATCTGGGAGCTGGAAAAATTTATTCCTTATCGTCATCGCGTTGGATTACTGGCCAGAGTCAGTTTTCCAAATCCGAATACCGCAATTGATTTATCAAGAAAATTTGGTTGCCGGGCTGATGAAGCAGCATTGTTAATTCAAAAAGCACAGTCATTAGGAATTCATGTAAAAGGTTTATCTTTTCATGCCGGATCACAATGCCCGGATTCTGCAAATCATGTCTTTGCTATTGAACAGTGTGCAAAAATTATCGATGAAGTTTATCAAAATAGTGGAAAGTTGCTTTCCATACTGGATATTGGCGGTGGTTTTCCGGTTGAGTACATTGGTCAAGCTGTAGAAATTAATGATTTCTGCAACCCCATTAGAGCGGCATTAAAACAGTTGCCGGAACATGTTCAGATTATTGCCGAACCGGGAAGATATTTATCCGCACCGGCAATGACAGCTGTATCCTGTATCATGGGAAAAGCGCGACGTAGTGATACCAGCTGGTATTATCTGGATGATGGCGTCTATGGGTCTTATTCTGGACAGTTATTTGATCATGCTATCTATCCGATCTCTATTTTCAGTGATATTACAGAAACTGAAGAAGCAGTTCTGGCTGGACCAACCTGTGACAGTATCGATGTTATTGCCGAGCAGGTTCAAATACCACCTCTAGCGATTGGAGATATTGTGGTAGGACATCAAATGGGCGCTTATACCTCAGCATCATCAACTGATTTCAATCTGTTTGATAAAGCTACGATTGTAGTCATTAATCAGGCAGAACAGGATACCGGTAATGTGTACTCGATCAATGATCAAATACTGGATGCTAATTAGTTATTTATTATCTGTAGTTAAGTTTTAAACCATATTCATCAGTGTAAAAAAAAGCCTCTTTATAAAAGAGGCTTTCAAGGATAATGAATGTTTTTTAAAGCTTATTCCAAAGGGGGTTCTTCTGCTACAGTAACGCCAAAGTTTGCTGCGCAATCCTGAACATATTGACTTTTTTCAGTGGCATCCTCAATACCAGCTGATGCAGCCTGCTCTTCACAATAAGCCAGAATATCCTGGTCAGATTCTATTGAGTCATCAGCAGCAAAAACAGGGAATGAAAATATTAAGCTTAAAAATGTAAGTACAATAACTTGCTTCATAACAGGTTCTCTAAAAAATTAAAATATATTTATAGCTGTCATATTGAATGCCGGCAAAGACAGGATGATGGTATTGTTATGATTTCCAGGATTGAGTAAAGTGAATAAAAATGCATGTGACGATTACTATTTTCGATTAATATCAGCTTTTCTTTTTATCTTTTCTACGGAGCTATAGATAATGGATCTAGGGTTGTTAAAAGCCTTTATTGAGGTCAACCGGTTACGCCATTTTGGCCGTGCTGCTAACAATCTATTTATTAGTCAATCGGCTATAAGTGCCCGCATACGTCAACTTGAAGATGAGGTTGGCGCAAAATTGTTTACTCGCGATCGTAACAATATTGAGCTGACTCATGCCGGCAAAAAGTTTCTAAACTATGCTGATAATATTGTTAATAGCTGGAACCGTGCAAGACAGGAACTGGCTGTACCAGAAGGTCACTCCTCTTTTCTTAGTATTGCGGCATTACCCAGTATCTGGGAAATATTCATCGATGACTGGCTGGTCTGGCTGTATAAAAGTAATAACAATATCGCTATTCAATCTGACATCATGCGCCAGGATTCTCTGGTAAGAAGTATTCTGGACGGTGTTCTGGATTTAGGTTTCTTATTTGATCCACCTAAAACACCTCAAATTTTGGTTATAGAGTTAACACCAGTGCCATTGATTATGGTTTCATCAATACCCGATGAAAAAACCGAAACTGCCATTAATAATTATATTCTGGTGGACTGGGGAACATCATTCGGAATGTTACATGCCCGCCAGTTTCCTGAGTTACCCCCACCAAAATTAAGAGCAAGCGTGGGGAGAATAGCGCTTAATTTTTTAAATGAATGTGGCGGTGCAGCCTATTTGCCTAAGGCCATGGTCGAAAAACAGTTGGGATTGACATTGTTTCAGGTTGAAGATGCCCCGGTCATTAACAAAGATGCCTATGCCATCTATTCCGCAGCTAGTAATAAAAAAGACTCTATTGAAAAAGCACTAAAATGGTTTGAGTGATATTAAATAGCTGAACAAAAATTAGTTCTTAGAACCTTTTTTTGTCCAGACGTAATTTATGAGATCAAAAATAATCCTGCTCTCTTAGTTCCCTCTCTTCTTTTAAGTCTTCTATGCGACGCCTTAACAAATATTTTTTCTCAGCCTGCTGACGATGAAGCATGTGCTGGTTTGAGTCAAAGTCATAGATATTGTCATCATAACTTTCTTCTACCAAATCAATGACTTGTTTACTTTTTTTAGGCATAACGATCACCTTGAATAAATGTATCATCTGAAAAAATGCTACTCAGATTAATCACTGATAGTAATCAATTTGTAGCTTTATTTTAGGGACTGTAGCTTCAAATCGATACAGCTCCTTCTGCTGATGCTAGACAAGGTAATGAAATGAGTCTAATGAATATTATGAATCGTGACCATCGAATTTATCGATTAAAAAATTGCTAAAAAGATGATTATTTTAACCTGCAATTCAGTTCGTAGCGGGATGTACTGACTGGGTGGGGTGATTATACTCATCAACTGTCATGCTTTATGAAACAGTGGGTTAAGCTCTATTGCGAGCGGTCAACTGCGGAATCCAGATTGAAAGATTATTACTGCCTGTTAGCGAAAAACTTCTAATTGCTGATCCTGCGAGAATCTGCTACTTAGCTGATAGAATAATCCATACCCATTTTTTAACTGCTCTTTCAATAAAACGCCTAAAGATTAAATCAGCTTTTTAATCTATTTAAGTATGGAAAAAGATAAGCGCAGGCATTTCAGGATTTTCCCCATTAATTTATGGGTATCCATGAAATGCCTAACCTTTACTGCAAGTAACCAGCCTGATCAGTTACGCTGTGGCTTGTTGATAGGCCCAGCTTAACCAGGGTAATAGTGCAATCACATCTGATTTCTCTACCGTGGCACCACACCAGATACGTAAACCAGAAGGTGCATCCTTGTATGCACCAATATCATAAGCGACCTGTTCATCGGCTAATAACTTGATCATGGTCTTAATTTGCTCATCACTAGCTTTTAATTGAAAACATACACTGGTGTTAGAGCGAATTTCCGGTCTTTGTGCCAGAAAATCAATCCAGTCATTTTCAGCAACAAATTCAGCCAGAACCTGTAGATTTTCCTGACTTTTTACAATAGCAGAATCTAATCCACCAATTTCATCGATCCAGCCTAAAGCATCAAGGTAATCCTCAACACATAAAAGTGAAGGTGTATTAATGGTAGCGCCTTTGAAAATACCTTCAATTAATTTACCTTTACTGGTTAAACGAAACACTTTAGGCAATGGCCATGCAGGCGTGTAAGATTCAAGACGTTCAACAGCTCTAGGGCTTAAAATTAACATGCCGTGAGCACCTTCACCGCCAAGAACTTTTTGCCAGCTATAGGTGGCGACATCAATTTTATGCCAGTCAATGTCCATTGCAAAAACAGCACTGGTTGCATCACATATAGTTAAGCCTGTTCGTTCATCGCTTATCCAGTCTGCATTATCAACTTTTACGCCTGACGTAGTGCCATTCCAGGTAAAAATAATATCGTGATCCTGATTAGCTTGTGAAAAATCCGGTAATTGACCATATTCAGCGGTAAATGTCCGTGCATCTTCAATTTTTAATTGATTTGCAATATCAGATGCCCAGCCGGAGCCAAATGATTCCCAGGCAAACACATCAATCGGTCGCTGACCTAATAGTGACCACATCGCCATTTCCATCGCCCCGGTATCTGAACCTGGCACTATGCCAACTTTATAGTCTTCAGGTAAATTTAATAATCGAGAAGTTTCATCGATGGCTTTTTTTAACAGCTCTTTACCTAAACTACTGCGGTGAGAGCGCCCAAGGCAGTTAATGTTTAATGAACTAAGATCATAACCAGGCCGCTTAGTACAGGGGCCTGAAGAAAAATTGGGATTTACCGGTTTAACATTGGGTTTCATTTATATTCCTTATTGACTCAATCTAAGAGCCTTTGGTTTAAAATTAAAGTGAGTGCCTATCATCAATATGTAAGTGTAAAATACCTGTACCAATAGTGCATTAAATTTATATCCACCTTAATATGGATGATCAGGATATTCTTCTAGTTATGAATTAGTGCGTGTAATAATCACTTTTATACCAAGTGCAATCATTGCTCCTCCTAAAATCCGATCTATCCTGTGCCCGTATTGCTTAAATTTCTGGTTTATTGAAGGACGTGACAATATGCCTACTATAAAAGAAAACCAGGCAAATTGTATTACCATAATCCATGCGCCATATATTGCAATTTGATATAAAGGCATATCTGGAGATAAAACAATCGTAAACAGAGAAACAAAATAAATCGGGGCTTTCGGATTCAATACATTACATAAAAAACCTGTAGCAATACTCTTTCTAACTGAAACCTTTTCTGCAGTATTTTCTACCGCATCAATATTCTTTGCTGAGCTGCTTGTTAGACCTTTTATACCCAGGTAAATTAAATAACTACCACCTAATATTTTTATGGCCCAAAGTGCACTGGATGAATGAGCAATCAGTGTTGCTAAACCTAGAGCTGAATAAATTATCCTAGAATCCGCAGTTGGACGAGTTGAAGTGTGCGTTTGAGGTGGTGTAGATCAAGGCGTAACGACGCGGAATAGCGAGCTATTCCAAGGAGTTACAACGAAGAGATACGCCGCATCAAACGTGCAATTCAGTTCGTAGCGGGATTCACCGATTGGGTGATTATACATATCAACTGTAATAGTTTATGAAACAGTGGGTTAACCTCTATTGCGAGCGGTCAACTGCGGAATCTAGGATTATATGAACTGAAAGCCCCAGCGCTATGCCAATGCTACTCATCAAACCTGCTTTTTTTCCATTCGCTAATGTCTGCTGTGAGACCAGAACAAAGTCTGGACCCGGTGATGCAGCAGCCAACAGGTGAATAGATGAAATGAATATTAAGCCCTGTAAAAGTTCCAATTTTTAATCTCCGATAAATAATTCTTTATGATTTCAACCTAGTGTACTGTCCTAAACTGTATGCAGGTTATAGCGAGACGGGAAATAGTCATATGCAAGGCGTCATCCGCAGGGAATGGCATGCCCTTTTCAAGGATGACAACGCAGCAGATGGCTGTTTCCCGTCTCGCCCGAAG
>JBNKKI010000107.1:0-4694 GCA_050291745.1 Gammaproteobacteria bacterium
TACGAAATCAAGATCTTCTTCGTAAGCGCCTTCTTCTTCAAGAAAGTTGATAGCAGTGATAACACCACGACCTGCACAACCAACACCTGGCTCAGGACCACCAGACTCAACACATTTGATATCGCCGTAACCGGTTTTTAACACATCTTCCAGTTCCAGATCTTCAACCGTACCAGCTTCAGCAGCCATTTCCATGATAGTGTTCTGTGCCTTGGCATGAAGGATAAGACGAGTAGAATCAGCTTTAGGGTCACAACCTACGATCATGACTTTTTTACCTAACTCAGCCAGACCTGCTACCAGGTTCTGAGTTGTGGTAGACTTACCGATACCACCTTTACCGTAAATTGCACATTGACGCATAGCCATTTTTAATCTCCTAATATATGTTAATTAATCGTGTCTGAAAGAATTCGGATCACTCACACTGTAGGAGATAGCAAGCTGCGTGCCAATATTGAAAATATACAGTAAGTTATTGTTTTTATTTGCTTTATTGATTTTATTTAAATATTTTTTTAGGTCGGCTTCACGACAATACCCTAATTAATGTATGGAAGAATACACACAAACACCAACAATGAAGGCATCACTACCTGCTTACTCAAGGTTACCCATTAACCGTTGTAACCTGCCTGCTTTAATCCTCGGCGGTCTGACTTTCCAGCAACATCCTGTTGCTTTAAACATTGATGGCGTGACCGAAATGCATACACAATTGTTTAATGATTTAGACAATATTAATGAGATCAACACAAGGGTTGTGCATTTTAATGATTATATGCGAGCCAGTTTTTTACTGGACAATCCGGAACAGGTCGGGCAACTGGAAAACAGTACTACTAAACGGCGCGACAAAGCTGACTATCTCAAATTACTTCGTGGTTGGCACTTTGACCCGAACAGCCTTGAAGCAGCAGTGATGAAAGGCTGGGTTGAATCCAGATTTGGATTAATGACCCTTAATCATCAGGGGCCTATTAGTGATTTTACTTCTGAACAATATCAACGCTACCAGCATGCCAGATGTGTTGGCTTATATAATACCAATGCTTTGGAGGCGCAACTGGATCTACTGTACAGTTTTACCCAGTACGAACTATTACGTCGTTATCCTGATCAATCACATTGCACCTTATATAGAGGATTCAATCACCTTGATGATCATGAAATCCTGTCCAGACCATCCTCATCAAACATGACCATCCTGTTAAATAACCTCAATTCATTTACCCTCAATAAAGATCGTGCGGATGAATTTGGTGATTTAATCATGACGGTTGAGATACCTCATGCAAAAATTCTATTCTTTCCCGATCTGCTACCCGGTTGTATGAAAGGTGAGGAAGAATATCTGGTGATAGGTGGCGCTTATGAAGTTAAGGTAAGTCGTTATTTATAAGTAAAGCTATTGCCCCTAATTTGCCAGTTGGCGCATTTTAGTGCATCTCAGATCAGACTTTTCATAAACTGTTATTATCGGTAATCTAGATTTTTTTCTATGGAGAAAGCCATGTCGAATACCGCAGAGGATCTGAATTCCATTCGTGAAGAATACATAAACTTTCCTGACCAGTTTAATACGGTACAAATGGCAACCGTTGATTCCGAAGGTAATCCGGATGCGAGTTACGCTGTTTATGTATTCCATAACAATGCCTACTATGTCTATATTAGTGAACTGGCAAAGCATACCGGGAATCTTATGCACTCAGCTAAGGTCAGCCTGATATTCATTGAGAATGAAGAGCAGGCACAAAACCTGTTTGCTCGCCAGCGCATGACACTGAAATGCAACGCAACAGAGATCGAACGCAATACTGAAGACTTTGAACTGATACTTGATATATTCGGACAGCGCTTCGGTGACATCATCAGCATGCTCAGATCATTGACTGATTTTCACCTGTTTCGAATTGAGCCACAATCCGGTACCTATGTACGAGGCTTCGCACAGGCTTACCATCTATATGGTGAAGGATTGCGAAAAATCCGCCACATCAACGATAAAGGTCATCGAAGTAAAGATGATGAAATACAGACCAGAGTGAAACTTTAAGCGAAATTGACTCTTTATCTCTTAAACCTGGATTCCGCAGTTGAGCGCCCGCAATAGAGCTTAACCCACTGTTTCATAAACCATGGCAGTTGATGTGTATAATCACCCAATCGGGGCATCCCGCTACGAACTGAATTGCAGATTTGAGGCGGCGTATCTGTTCGTTGTAACGCCTTGATCTACACCACCTCAAACGCACAATCAGCTCGTCCAACTGCGGATTCCAGGTTAAAAGAAAAGCAATAGATGTTAATATCGCCGGGTAATCGTCAACATCTATATTTATGAATACTTTAGCCACTGGTCAATTTCAACATATTCTCTATCTGGTTCAACAGGCAATAGAAAAAGGCCGCCTGGTTGACTCACTGACTGAGCAGCAATCGAGCGTTAAAAAACCGGTCATTCAACAATTGACACATCGTCAACAGGTTAGCCGTCTGGAAAAAATCCTTTCCGACCTGCACGCAGCAGATGTAGCCAGAGTAATGGAAAGCCTGTCTCCAGAAGATCGGGAAGTAGTCTGGAGCATTGAGCTATTCAAACGTGGTGGCATTATTTTGATGGAATTATCGGATACCGTCGCCAAGCAGATTATTCAGGCTACAGAAGAAACTGACCTACGCAAACTGTTAAGGCAACTGGATGCAGATGAAATTGTCTTTCTGGGAGAGTTTTTACCTGAACCTGTACTCAATGACCGTCTTCAGGAATTAACTGGTGAAGATAAAGTATGGCTGACTAAAGCACTTCAATACAATACGGATAGTGTCGGTGCAATGATGGATCAGGACATGCTACTGATTAAGCAAAACGCATCACTGGAACAGGTTATTACACAGCTACGACAACATAAGGAAGTCCCCCCTCAAAGCGATAAGTTATTCGTCACTGATCATAAAGGTTGTCTGGTAGGCGTTTTGCAATGGCATAGCCTGGTCATGAATGATCCTGAACAAAAAGTATCCAGATTAATGTCCAGAGATTTCGTCAGCTTTCAACCAGATGACACTGCCTCTCATGCAGCTAGAGCATTTGAACGTTATAACCTGATATCTTCACCTGTAGTCAATCGCCGGGGTCGCCCTATTGGCCGCCTGACCGTAGATGAAGTGATGGATTTTGTGCGTGATGATATCAGTGATGACGCTTTGAATTCAGCCGGGTTGCATGGAGAAGAAGATTTATTCTCATCAGTCTGGAATAGTGCCCGCAACCGCTGGAGCTGGCTTTTCCTTAGTCTACTGACAGCTTTTGCCGCCTCACGAGTCATTGGGTTATTTGAGGAAACTATAGCAAGCTATGTCGCGCTGGCTGCCTTAATGCCCATCGTTGCAGCAATTGGAGGAAATACCGGCAACCAAACCACCACACTGGTAGTCAGAGGACTGGCCCTGTCACAGATTAATAACAATAACCGACGACAGTTAATCAGCAAAGAAATGAAATTAAGTGCTCTCAATGGCCTGGTCTGGGGGACTTCTGTCGGATTATTCGCCTATATATTCTATGGCAATCTTAAGTTAACACTCATTATTGCCTTAGCTATGGCATTAACTCTCTTACTGGCAGCAACTTTAGGCCTTGCCATCCCTTTAACTTTACAATCGTTTAAACGTGATCCGGCACTGGGTTCAGGCGTCCTGGTCACAGCATTAACAGATAGTATGGGATTTTTTATCTTTCTAGGGCTTGCCGCTTTATTCCTCTAATTCAGATACCTTAATTTTCACTATCTTGCAGTCCGGCAGAACAAGCACCCGTATCTTCAAGCGGCTGACCTTTGCGTTCTGTTAAATAATCCATGATGCTACTCGCAGTCAATTTGAATGTAGTTGAAATATCCATCTCTGCGCTTTTTAAACCCTTGGCTGTCCATTTATTACAGGTATTAAATAGATAATATTCCCCTTCACCTTTATAAAACTGACTATCTCCATAGATTCCACTTCTTAAAGGAATGATATTTCCATTACTATCCTTTAAAAAACTATTTTCAATAAAGTGAAGCAGTTTTGAAAATTGCCTGGACTGCAGACAAACAGTTTCTATTTGACTTCCGGGAAAATATTTTTCGACAGACACAGGTACAGCCACAACATGAACAACCGATTCCGTTGGCCAGAAAATAGCCTGGATTGTTAAACCTGATGTAATTTCCTGTGCCTGATAAAACCCCTTATCACCCCAGCCAATTTCAATAAACTGAGCATTACCAAAGCGCTCTTTTATTTTGGGTAGAAGCCTGCCTAAGGTTGCAGCAGGAATGACAAATCCGCTATGCCAGCCATGACTCAATATATATATTTCCCTGGCTGAAGAAACCTGAATATCGGCCGTATTTACCACAAAAGGTTTTGTTGAACAGGCTGACACCATCAACATAAAGATTAAAATACTGTAATACTTCATACTTTCCTGAACTACCAAAAATCAGATTTCAACATGCTTTATCGACAAGCTTTAGATGTGAATTCACTTTGCCTGTATCTATTAACCTAGTGTACTGTCCTAAACTGTATGCAGGTTATAGCGAGACGGGAAATAGTCATATGCAAGGCGTCATCCGCAGGGAATGGCATGCCCTTTTCAAGGATGACAACGCAGCAGATGGCTGTTTCCCGTCTCGCCCGAA
>JBNKKI010000108.1:0-24242 GCA_050291745.1 Gammaproteobacteria bacterium
CGGGCGAGACGGGAAACAGCCATCTGCTGCGTTGTCATCCTTGAAAAGGGCATGCCATTCCCTGCGGATGACGCCTTGCATATGACTATTTCCCGTCTCGCTATAACCTGCATACAGTTTAGGACAGTACACTAGGTTAAAAGACCCCTTAAGAAAGGTATTATCCTTCTTAAGGGTAAGTACGCAAGGGTAATTACTTATGAGTTCATTTAATCGAAAAGTTTTGCTGCATGATATTCTAAATGTTCACCAATATAGGTCGAAATAAAATGGTAACTATGGTCATATCCAGCCTGCATTCTTAAATTGAGTGGAAAATTCATTTCCTGACAGGCATTCATTAAATCCTGTGGGAAAAGTTGATCCCGAAGAAATTCATCATCCATTCCATGATCGATTAGCAATTCAATTTTTTCTGCACCTGCTAACACAAGTTCGGTTGCATCATAAGCTTTCCAGTCTTCTTTATTGCTACCCAGGTAAGCTTCGAAGCAACCCTGCCCCCAACCACATACACTGGGGTGATTAATAGGTGCAAAAGCTGAAACAGATTTATATGCACCCGCTTCCTTAAGTGCGCAGATTAATGCACCATGTCCACCCATTGAATGGCCAGTGATCGATTTAACGCCGGGTATGACAAAAAACTCCTTCTCTATCAGAGCAGGTAATTCTTTAGTCACATAATCATACATTTGATAATGACTGGCCCATGGCTGCTGAGTCGCATTGACATAAAAACCGGCACCCTTACCTAAATCATAGCGGCTTTCTTCATCGGCTACATCGTCACCTCTGGGACTGGTGTCAGGCATGATTAAGGCAATACCCAGTTCAGAAGCATAACGTTGTGCACCAGCCTTGGTACGCACATTGTCATCAGTACAGGTCAAGCCGGATAAAAAGTAGACAGATGGAACTCTTTTAACTTTGGCTGCAGGTGGTAAATAAACAGAAAAAGTCATAACACAGTTACAGCTAGTTGAGTCATGCTCGTATCGGTTCAGATACCCACCAAATTCTTTGATTGATTCAATTTGTTTCATAATTAACTCAGATAACCATTAAAAGATAATTACAGAACGAATACTTTCACCAGAATGCATTAAATCGAATGCACGATTGATATCTTCCAGTGGCATGGTATGAGTAACCAGGCTATCCAGTTCGATTTCACCATTCATATATCTATCGACATAACCAGGTAACTCGGTTCTACCTTTTACACCACCAAATGCTGTTCCTTTCCAGGTACGCCCTACAACCAGATTAAAAGGACGTGTTTCAATCGTTTGACCAGCGCCAGCCACACCTATAACCGTTGAAACACCCCATCCCATATGAGTACATTCAAGTGCATCCCGCATAACATGTGTATTACCGATACATTCAAATGAATAATCAGGACCACCGTTAAAAGTATCTTGCATGTATTCAACAAAATTTCCGTTAATTTCCTTAGGGTTTACAAAATCAGTTGCGCCTAATTGTTTAGCGAATTCAAATTTATCAGGATTAATATCGATACCAATAATACGTTTTGCACCGGCCATTACAGCACCCTGAATACAAGACAATCCAATGCCACCCAGACCAAACACAGCGACCGTAGAACCTGCTTCAACTTTAGCTGTATTCAAGACAGCACCAATGCCCGTGGTCACACCACAACCCAGTAAACAGGCTTTATCAAGAGGAGCAGCTTTGTTAATTTTAGCCAGCGCAATTTCAGGAACCACCGTGTATTCAGAAAAGGTTGAGCAACCCATATAATGAAATATATCTTTGCCATTCTTAGAAAAACGTCGAGTACCATCTGGCATATAGCCAGTCCAGATTGTCGGTGCAATTGTCTGACATAAATTTGATTTAGTTGAATTACAGTATTCACAATCACCACATTCAGCAATGTATAATGGGATGACGTGATCTCCAACTTTCAAGTCTTTAACCCCTGGCCCTAACTCAACTACTTCACAGCCACCTTCATGGCCAAGTATGCAGGGAAAAGAACCTTCGGGGTCATCACCTGAAAGAGTAAATGCATCTGTGTGGCAAACGCCTGAAGCTATTACTTTGATAAGAACCTCGCCTTCTTTCGGTCCCATCACCTCTACCTCTTCAATTACCAGTGGTTTTTTAGGTTCCCAGGCTACAGCAGCTTTACATTTCATATTGGAGTATCCCCTTATTCAAAAAATATTAATTATAAAAATAGAATGAATGTTCATTATACATTATATTCTCAATTTTAAAAATGCTTTTAAAAGTCAGGGCGTGATAATTCAAATTTGACTATATGCAGTATTTGGGCAACAGGAATTCCAAAAGGTATAATATTGATTAAACGCCCTTTTGTATTGAGTAAATAAAGATTACTGGAATGGTTAACAGTATATTGATTACTACCGGCCCCATTTGGAACAATACTATTTTGTACGTGATATTGACTAGTCACTTCTTTTATCTGTTTCTCGGTTCCAGTCAATCCGAGTAATTCAGGATTAAAAAAAGACACATAGCGCTTTAAAACTGCCGCAGTATCTCTTTTTGGGTCAACAGTGATAAATAGTGCCTTTATTCTTTTAGAGTCTTCGCCAAGCTGATCTAATAAATTTGATATATTAAATAATTCCATCGGACAAACATCAGGACAGGATGTATAGCCAAAGAATATTAATACTAATTTTCCTCTTTCCTGCTGTAGATTAAATATGTTCCCGTTATGATCAATCAGCTCAAAATCACCACCCACCCCTGGTGGTGATGAAATAGCCGGTTTTATAAAAGATAATGCGCCCAGTAAAAACAATAAAACAGGAAATAATAATAAGCTTCTTTTTTGCTTAATCATGACTACCCTGCTCTATTTCTGACTGATTTATTCTCCTTTGAATAACATCTCCCACTTTTACTGAAAAAGCATCCGCTATCAGACTATCAACATTACTACCAGTCAAAGACTCTAAAAATTCAACCAGTTGATCAATCTCTTCATCAGTCAAATTTAAAGGATGTAACAATGGATCAAGTACTTCATTGTCAAAGCCACCATGATTATAAAAATCAACAACAGCTCTCAAAGATGATATTGAACCATTATGCATATAAGGTGCAGTTAAACTTATATTCCTGAGAGTTGGTGTTTTATATTTCCAGCGATCATCAGGATTTTCGCTGATTTCATATAAGCCAAGATCGGCTGGCCGCTGTTCACCGATTGAATCAATTAACTCTCGCTCTACTTCAACAAATACCCCCGGGGCTAACACCAGCTTTTCTTTGTCTGGCTTAATGCCCATCGAGCTAATATAACCAATTCCAGTATTGTGCATTTTATTATCAGTAAAAAGTGCACTATCCTGCCGGATGGTATGACAGGCAACGCAGTTCGCCTTACCGGTAAAAAGTTGAAAGCCCTTTTTGGCTTTAGCGGTCAAAGCATCCGCTTGATTTGCGTAATACCATCTATCAAATGGAGAATCTGCAGAAATTAAAGTTCGCTGATATGAGGCAATAGCTTCGCCGATGGTCAGCATATTAATTTCTTCATCATCAAAAGCTTTTTTAAAAAGCTCAGGATAAATATCAATTCGTTTAATCTTTTCGATAACATATCCGATAGAAGGGTTACCCATTTCATTTTTTGCCAGCAAAGGTCCCCAGACCTGCTGTTCCAATGTGTTTTCTCTTCCATCATGAAACAATTTGTCAGCATAAGCGACATTAAAAATTGTTGGGGCATTTCTACGAACACTTCGTCCCTCTATACCCACTGCCATTGAAATTTCATTGCTGGTAAAGCCCTGTTCGGGTACATGGCACATAGCACAGGAAAAGGTATTATTTAAAGAGAGACGTCTATCGAAAAAAAGTTTTCTACCCAATTCAATTTTATCTCGATTTAATCGATTTAAAATATTGGCCGGTAGATCCGGCAATCCTAATGGTGGGTTTTGCGATATAGCCAAAAGGTCAATTTTCTTACCTTTTGCCATTCTTGCAGCCAGCGCTCTACTTTGAGTAATGTAATTATCAGTCTCATATCCTCCTTTGTAATCACCAGGTTTAGCTAACAGACTGGTAACTGTCGTTTTCCTTTTATTTTTAGTATTGCTTTGTTCAGATTGAAGTAACAATGTTTTCAGATCATTAATCACCAGATCTGAATGTAAAAAACCGACACTATAAATATTTCGAATATTTAACTGAGGATCAATGAGAAAAACTCTTAATAAATGTGAAATACTATCCTGCTGGGAACCATTAACGCTTTTCTCCCTTTGAATATCCTGATCATAGCTTTTTAATATAGGGGTTAATTGAGCTAAAGAAGCAGTGGTTAAGAATTTCCATTCTCCTTTCTTACCGGCATATTTGAAATTATCCCCATACAATCTCATGACTTCTGGCGTATCTCGCTCAGGATCAAAACTCAGGCTAATTAAACGTAAATTATCAGCCAGCTGAGTATCATTTTGCATAGCTGATTTAAGCTTGTAATTAACATTTGAAGTGAGCGGGCAACCATTTATGTCACTACAGTTGCTATAAATAAAGCTCAGAAGAATATATTTACCTGCAAAAATTTCAAACAGTGATTTACTGATTCCCTGCTCATTTAGTACCTGACCATTCTTTGCCTGCCCAAGTACCGGTAATTGATATCCACCAATTTCTGGCAAAGGGTAAGCCAATTTTCCGTAGCCTGGTGCTAACTGAAATCCCTGTCCCTGCTGAGCCTGTACATTAAAAGATATGACGGATGGTATAAAAATGATTGCAACAATCATTTTCAAAAAAAAATTTTGCAGTTTCAATTTATTATCCCCATTCAAATGCACCAGTCTGTAGATGACTGGTGCATTATCAAAAGCTTAAAGATAACTTTACTGTATGGATTCTTTGCTCAATTGAGCCAGTTTAGAACCTGTTTCAACTGGAACTTCTTTATTTGAATATTTGTTATATAAAGAATATGCACCAAAACGCATTTGATGAGCACGGCCTAATTTCTCCTTGTTGAAATCTATAGAAAAATTTTCAACCAGTTTTTTGCCATCCCAGGAATAAGCTTTTAGATACTGTTCATTGTCAGCACCTTTTTTATCCCAGTTCGCCAACAGTGAACTGGTATAATACACTCTAGACCCATCCCAGCTTGACGATGCCATATTAACCTGCCTTCCTATCACTTTTTCGTAGGTCTGTTTAGGATTAAAAGGATCAGTCATATCAAAATAACGGGTTTTTCCATCCATAAATGTATTTACCCACAGGCCACTATCATCAGATGCAATTGAAATATCTACAGGTAATGGAATCTTTGAAGGATTACCAATATCAGCTACAGCCTTTGACTGCCATTCACCTTTGTCATCTTCATAGATTAACCATATCTTGGAAGTCAGTGCTGTTGTAGTGACACACCAGTTATTCTCTGCTTTCCAGGCACAACGAATTTCTAATGGAGCACCAGGAACATCCAGAACTTTCATTGGTTTTTTAGTGTGTAAATTCCAGGCTACTACAGTATTACCGAAGCGTTTCATTGCTTCTTTATCACTGAGCATTTTACCAAAGTCCATCATATAGTTTGACCAGCCGGTAAAAGACGAAGTAAGCATCAAATTTCTGCGGGGCAAGACTCGAACGTCATAATTATAACCATCTGCAAATTTTCCAGCTTTCTGAGCACCACTCATATTTTCGTCAGTGGGCATCCAGTGAGTGGCAATATATTTACCCTCATTACTGTATTCAACCAGTGCTGTTCTGCCACCGTGATCTTTATTATTAGATAAACCGGTAATCATCATTCGTCCAGGTAAAGCATAAGTAGTATGTGGGCCAACCACACCACCACTTGAAGAGACAAAATCCTTAATTACATGTGTCAATACCGGTTTTGACGGGTCAGTGTGAACATCAAATATAAATATTTTGTTGGTGTCCAGACCGCCAGCCCACAGATACTTTCGATCATCGGTGAACCCTGAATGATGGGCTTCATTTCTTCCCCCTACCGATAAAGTATTTACAATTTTCCCATATTGAGGGGATTCAGGGTTTGTATCAACAGTGACGAGTTTATCCTGGCCATCCCCCAAACCTTCAACTCCCAGTGTCCATACATAGACAAAATCTTCCTGTCCGGTAATTTTTGCCATATAGGGTGACTGGCAGGTTTCATCTGCCTGTACCGAATTAAAACTTCCAAGTAGCGTTATAACTCCTATTGTCATCATTACTACAGGTTTAAAATGATTAATAATATTCACTCTCATAACTCTCCTCTATTTTTTTATGGTTTTGAGTTTTTAACATATTCCCATATAATCAATTCGTCAAGTATTTTTAGAATGAATGTTCATTTTGCATTTCCATAGCAAGATAGGTTATATTAACTTCCATCTTATTTAGCGATATTAAAATGCCTTATTTAACTAAAATTGTTCCTGATCCAGAACCTATAGATTGCAAAATTCTAACGGCAGCTCTTGATTTGTTTGTTGAAAATGGATTTCACAGTGTCTCTATTCACGATGTTCAAAAACAAGCCAATGTCAGTATTGGGTCTATCTACAATCACTTTGGTGGTAAAGAAGGCATTGCCAAAGGGTTGTATTCTCACCTGCTGAATGAAATGAATGAAATGATTGAATCAGTCATTGAACAGGAAGAAGGAGCCGTAAATCGCTGCAATAAAGTAATTAAGCTATTATTTGAATACACGGAAACCAGAAGTAAAATCATCTCTTATGTTTTATATTCCAAACATTCAGAATATATTTCTGAGGGTTCACCCATCTGCTCTGCAGAACCTTTTCAGAAAATGCGGGATATCGTCCAGTCAGGTATAGATAGTGGTGAATTAAAAGATATAAACTGTATGATTGCTTCCTCGATAATTTATGGCGGTGCAATCCGTTTAATTCAACTCCGGCTGGATGGCTTAATCAATAAGCCTTTACCAGAGTTATATGATGAAATGATAGAATCTACCTGGAGTAGTTTAATCAATACTCAGCATATCCCTTTAGAAAGCAAAACTGAAACAGGCGCTAAAGAATCGGATGAAGTAGTCGCATCTATATGATTTTTAAAGTTAATTTTCACTTATCTCATATTTAAAAAAGCCGGCTATTATGAGCCATAAAATTATTAGAAAAATTTAACCTGGATTTCGTAGTTGACCGCTCGCAATAGAGGTTAAGCCACTGTTACATAAACCATGACAGTTGATGTGTATAATCACCCAATCGGTGCATCCCGCTACGAACTGAATTGCTGGTTTGAGGCCGCGTATCTCTTCGTTGTAATCCGCGTCGTTACGCCTTGATCTACACCAGCTCAAACGCATAATCAACTCGTCCAACTGCGGGTTCCAGGTTTAATCATTATTTCTCATCAAGAGCAGTAAAAACATATCTGGGTTTTAACCAGTAGATTATTAATGGCAATAGCATTAAAGCTGTCAATACATCCAGTATTAATGCTTCTGCAATATACAAACTGACTGACCAGGTGTTTGCCAGAGAAGTATTCATCAGTGGAATGACACTGCCCAGCAATACTGCAACCGATATGACTATTGCAGACCCGGTAGAACTTATTGTATTTTGCAGGGCTTCAAACCAGTTATTTTGGCAGTCTTGCATTTCCTCGCGCAAGCGAGAAATCATGTAGATTGCATAATCTACACCGAGTCCCATAGCAATACTTAAAGCCACCTGAACATGGAATGCAAGATTGGCAGACCATTCTTTAATCGATGTCATATATCCAGCCAATCCATATTGAGACATCAGGGTTATATAGCAGAGTAATATTAATACCAGCGCTACTGACCAGCAACGAAACATGATTGCTGACATCAGAAAAACAGTTATTGATGTCATTGCTGGTGCATGTAACCATTCAGCAAACGCTACATCCCGGGTTGCCTCAGTTATACCAAGAAATCCACCAATGGCTGATTTTCCATCTTTAATTGATTCGACAATCGTAATAGTTTCAGTACCAGTTTGGGTATTAATATTTACCTTTTCTCCAGCTTCTATACCGATTCGCAGCTTTATCATTCCAGGGTCATTTTTATGCTGCTCTAAATAATTTTGAATATCTACCACTATCTGATGTGTTTTTACAGGGTCCATGGTATTAATGAAACAAATAATAATACCTTCGTCCCAGCTTGCTGTATTGATGAATGAATCCAGTTCTCCAGGTGATGTGCTATTTACAAGCATTGCATTATAAAGCTGTACGGTGGTATCAGGATCAGGTAAATAACCCGGGTCATCCGAATCTTCATAAGCATATAGGTTTTCCTTGAAATGCTGTATGTCAGGTATTGCAAATAAATTCATATGTTGCATTGGTGCCTCGCCTTCTGGCGCGTTAAGCATCATGTTCAAAGTTTTCACAAATTGTACGTATGATGTTGAGTAACCAACATAAGGATGCTTTCTTAACCAGTCTTCAAAATCTGAAATGGCTTTTAATACGACTGCATCATTGAATACACCCTGTGCAGGATCCTCTAGCTCGTCAAAACAAACATCAGGCCCCTTGATCCTGTCACCATCGTCATTCCTCGAATCTTCGCCACAGGAAGGTAATACACCCTTTTTAGAACGTATAACCATATTGGCCGTTATCACACCGGGCATCATTTGAGAAAACTTATCCAGGTCAGATATTTGCTTGACTTCCCCATTACCAAAAAGGTCACCCAGTAAATAATGATCTTTAAATGCAGCTCGCGGATAGTTAATACCCTTTTCAGCTCCTGGCATAATATCGAATTCATCCTGAATACGGGCGATTTCCGCATCACTACGGCCAGATTCGCCTGCAAAAATAGCACTCACACCTCTTCCCAACTGCGCATAATGAGCTGAAGCCCACAATATGCCAAACACAAGTAATAAAGGAATCCACTTCATCTTACTGGTCAATAAAGTTGCGAGGTTTTTACCCATGATAAACTCCCAACTTTGTTCAGTTATACATCGTTTCATTTTCGGCGGAAACGACATTAATAGAAGCGGAATTAGAGTTGTCGTGGTCAATATTAAGGTAGACATCCCGAATATGCCAAAATAGGCATAGGCTTTATAAAAGGAAATATCAACAAAAGAAATGGCAAAAAAACCATGTAAATCAGTGCCAATAGATAGAGAAGCAGGAATAATGGTATGGCGGATAGACTCATAGGCAGCGGTTGGTAAATCATTGCTTCTACGCCCTTCCTGCATAAAACGTCGGGTTACCTGCATTGCGTGTCCGATTCCTATAGCCAGTAATAACATGGGCGTCAGAATCATCATTGTTGTTAATTTAAACTGTGTAAATCCCATCAAACCTAAAGTTAGAATGATAGTCATGCCCACACCTAGTACAGGCACTATTGAACAGCTTAAATTACGAAATTCATACCATAATACGATTAAAATAATGAGTAATGAGATGCCAAATAACCAGGCTTTATCCCACACTTCCTGAACCATAGATGCAAGAAAATATGGTTCCCCTGAAATTAAAAACTCAACCCGATCACCATATCGATCCTCATAGTCTTTCAACTGAGCATTAACTTTATTAATCCAGTCAAGATGATGTTCTTTAAGGCCATTACTAAAATCACCGACTATAAAGGTCGCTTTTGCCTGACAATGTTCATGAGCATAAGCGATTGATTCATTCGATATAACGCCATTTTGATCGACTAAATTACATTTTTCACCCGCATCATTTTCATAATATACGAGCAAGGGTTCTAATACGGGATGCTTTTGTAATCCATTTTTCAGATAATCAATTTCCTCTTGCATTTTTACTGGATCATTTGATAATCCACTGACTGGAATTAACCTTTTGAAATCCAGGTTTCCATCTTCAGATAACCCCAGGTGACGCATTTTGGATGAAGCCAGACCGGTAAAATTCTCACTATTTGCATAGTCCAGCTTTGTTACATCATCGTATAGTTCATCCATCATTCTGACGAACCATGGCTGAAAAATATCGCCTTCTTTAACCTTTACACCCCATACCATGATATTGCCCATACCATAGTGATTTTCATTATAAATATTGGTTGCTATATAACGATTAGAAAGGGGTAACAGGGAGTCAGGATCATTTCTGAGATTGACATCCTTGATAAAAAACGCCGCAAGTACTGTCCAGCTGCAAATAAATATAATGACAGCCAAACGATGCCTTAATACAAAACGGGCATAGCGATCTGCAAGACTGTTTTGTGGTTGTGCTACATTGGCAAGCTGATTTTCAGATTTACCGTTTGCCATACTTCTTTAAGGTTTGTTCCGACCAGAAACTATCCGGTAAACTTTCATTAAGATACACCGTACTCCTTGGCACGAAAATCATACTATCTATACCAGTCGTATGTGTTAATGCATAAATGTAGCGGGGGTATACTATTCTGGGGTCAGGTTGTTCCAGCGATTGCCAGTCGATAACTACCGTTTTAATTTTCTCATCATTTTTATAATATACAGTTCGATATACAGCGAAAGTTTTCTTATCAACTTCACTTATATGGTAGTCATACCACCAATCTTTAAATTTAGTGCTACTTTTTACAACATAAACAGGCTTACCTTTGTGCCCACACTGAGGTTCAGGTAGTTTTTCAGTGTAACGGTTTACTTCCCAGGGATTTAACTGCATTGTGATCAGACAATCTGCAAAAATTGCATCAGGCATTCTTTCATGCACCTCATGCTCAGGTCGTCTTAACACTAACTCACCGTAAGTCAGGTTAGTACCAACCCAGGTATCTTCATGGGCTGGTTCATTCATACGTCGAGACTTTCTGAGTGATGGTAACCAGATGATTAACTGTCCAGAACGTGATTTATCTGTATAGCTGGTATAGAGGATTCCAGTGCCCTTAGCCTTACCGGATTTAATAATAGCCATCTGCATTGAATCAATATCTGAATTAAGCGGATTACTATTACCATAAGTTTCGAAGGTGTTAACAATAGGACGACGCCCGGGTTTTCTTTTTTCTGTTGGTGGGCGATTAACGACCATAGCAATATCATTTTTATTTTTTTTACTACTTGCATTCTTAACCAGATTACCATGAGCTACGGCATAAACCTGTTCTGCAATTTGTTGACCATTAATTTCTCCAGTAGGGTAAGCCAATACATTTACTGCATGAACTGGAAAAATAATCAGTGAAAAAAGGAAAATGGATAATTTTATTATATTTTTATACATATCAGTGAGTTTGCCATCTTGTTCTTAGTTAGTCCACCGAACTAAGAGGTTAATTTTGTTGCTTTTAAAAGTTTTTTTAAACCACTTATCTTCTGTTAACTATTTCAAATACAATCTTCATTCAGGATTAAGGATATTAATCAAATCTAATATTCTTTTTTAATCATCATTCCGGTACGTTATTAATCCGAATTAAGGTAAAATATCTTTTTAATTTTTCTATTTTATATTCGTATGGATTTATCTTCTTTAACTGCAATCTCACCTGTGGATGGTCGCTATGGCCGAAAAACAAAACTGTTACGCCCTGTTTTTAGTGAATATGGTCTTATCTATCACCGAGTTCTTGTTGAAATTCGCTGGTTACAGGCACTTTCCAAACAGACAGAAATATCAGAAGTAAGTACTTTCAGTGAACAGGCCAACACAGTACTGGAAAATATCATCACAAATTTTTCTGAAACTGATGCCTTACGGGTAAAGGAAATTGAGAGAACGACAAATCACGATGTAAAAGCTGTCGAATATTATTTGAAAGAAAAAATTGCTGATAACAAAGAATTAATGACTGTAAATGAATTTATTCATTTTGCCTGTACCTCGGAAGACATCAACAATCTATCGCATGCATTAATGCTAAAAGCCGGTACAGAATCACTACTTGTTCAGTATCAATCGGTTACAGCGCTTATCGAACAACTAGCTCTGGATAATGCAAATGAATCCATCCTGTGTCGAACACATGGACAACCCGCTTCACCTTCTACATTAGGTAAAGAGATGGCCAATGTAGCATATCGCCTTCAACGCCAGATTAGTCAGTTAGCTTCTGTTGAAATTCTTGGGAAAATAAATGGAGCAGTGGGTAATTATAATGCTCACATTAGTGCTTATCCTGACATCGACTGGGTTCAGTTTGCGCAATCTTTTGTTGAATCATTGGGAATTGCCTTCAACCCTTACACAACTCAGATCGAACCTCATGATTATATTGCTGAATTGTTCGACATTGCAGTACGTTGTAATACGATATTAATCGATTTTAGCAGAGATATATGGAGTTATATATCGATAGGCTATTTCAAACAGAAAACTATTGCTGGTGAAGTGGGTTCATCCACAATGCCACATAAGGTAAACCCTATCGACTTTGAAAATGCAGAAGGTAATCTCGGTATAGCTAATGCGATCATGACTCATTTGGGGCAAAAACTTCCCATCTCCCGGTGGCAGCGCGATCTGACAGATTCAACTGTATTACGTAACCTGGGTGTAGGTTTCGCGCATGTTTTTATAGCACTGGATTCACTCCAACGTGGCATTAGCAAGCTGGAGGTTAATGAACAGGAAATTGCTCAGGATCTGGATCGAAACTGGGAAGTATTAGCCGAGCCTATTCAAACAGTGATGCGTCGATATGGCATTGAAAAACCATATGAAAAACTGAAAGAGTTAACACGTGGTCAGCGCGTCAATCAACAAATAATGCAACAATTTGTAGAAGGGCTCGAACTTCCAGGTGAAGCCAAACAGCTATTGATGCAATTAACACCCGCAAATTATATTGGTAATGCAAATGAACAGGCATTAAACATTAAGAAAACAAAATCTTAATCAATAAATGAATTTTTATTCTGACAACAAACTCTCTGATTCAGTGCTGAAACCATTATTTAATTAATATTCATTTATGTGGCAACTCAAAAATTTTGATGTCGATGATTTTTTAAAGAATTACTGGCAAAAAAAACCATTAGTAATACGTCAGGGATTGATCGATTTTAAATCAATTATTTCTCCAGAAGAGTTAGCTGGATTAGCCTGTGAAGAAGGTGTACATAGTCGACTAATATTAGAAAAAGGCGGTAATCAGCCCTGGCAGTTAAGATATGGCCCATTCACTGATGAAGACTTCACCAGCTTGCCAGAAACTCATTATTCCTTACTTGTTTCAGAGTGTGAAAAGTGGATTCCAGAATTGCAGGAACTGCTAGATTGTTTCAACTTCATACCCAGATGGCGTATAGATGATTTAATGATTTCTTACGCATCTGAACATGGATCAGTAGGGCCTCATATTGATGAATATGATGTTTTTCTGCTGCAGGCAAGTGGACAGAGACTGTGGTCAATAGAACAAACCATAAATAGTCATCCAGATCTGATCGACGGGTTAGAACTGGCCATTTTGAAAACATTCTCTGCTGATAATGAATGGTTACTGGAACCGGGAGATATTCTCTATTTGCCTCCCAAATTCGCTCACCATGGTGTTGCTATAGGCGACCGCTGCATGACTTATTCTATCGGATTTAGAGCACCAGCAATCAGCGACATCATGGATAGTTTTTTACTGGAGAGCAGTGATCACAAATTAACTGATCAACGCTATCAGGATATTCCATTAGATACACAAAGAGATTCAGCAGAAATAACAGCCGACGATATTCATAATTTCAAATCAATGCTGCAAAATTTACTTGATCAATCAACTGATCTTTGGCCAGATGTGGTCGGTAAACTGGTTTCTGATAGTACTTTATCTGATGATATAGAGTCGATGAACTGTGAAACAGTAGAACAGGCTTCCAGCATAACCTGGCAAAAACATCCAGACAGCAGGATTTTTTATTACAAATCAGAAAATCAAATCACTGTTTATTATAATGGTAATGCGTATGGACTGGAGATATCAGAAGTAAATCTGGATTTTTGTAAAACGCTATGTAATCAATACATAATCTCAATTTCAGACTATTATGATGTACTTCCTGAGTCAGCCGTGAAATTATTACTGCTGTTAATTAATTCAAAAGCCCTTATTCCAGTATTAGAAGATGAGTAAATATAGTGTATTACAAGCAGACTGGGCGACTGACCAAGATCAATTAATAGCAGTTCGCCGAAGTGTTTTTATTGAAGAGCAAAAGGTAGCAGAAGAATTAGAAATAGATGGTCAGGATATCATATCTCAACATGTTAAAGCCGTTGCCCCTGGCGGTTTAGTTATTGCTACGGCCAGACTGTTACCATCAAACTATATCGGTAGAATGTGTGTGCTAAAGAATTATCGAAACCAGGGAATTGGTGGGAAAATGCTTGCTTTTTTCATCAATTATGCAAGCCAGCACAATATTGAGTCATTACATTTAAATGCACAGCTTACTGCCTTAGGTTTTTATCAGAAATATGGGTTTATTATCAACTCTGAAGTTTTTATTGAAGCTGATATAGAGCATGTACATATGACATTAACTCTTGCACACTCAATTAATTAATTAAAATCGCTAAAAGGTGTAAAACATGAAATCCGATCATATTCATACGGCTTTTGATAATGACCTCCAGGAGGTTCGCTTTAAAGTCATCATGATGGCAGAAATGGTTTGTAAAGAGCTTTCAGATAGCGTTCAGGCTTTTGCTAATAGAAACCAGGAGCTGGCAAATGATACAGTAGAAGTCGATTCTCTTGTTAACGCCAGTGAACGAATCATTGATGACCTTGTTATTAAATCCATTGTTCTTCATCAACCAGTCGCTAAAGACTGTAGAGAGTTAATTGCCGCCCTTAGAATCTCAAAAGATCTGGAAAGAATTGGTGATTATTCGATAAATATTGCCAATCATTCAATGACGCTTGATACATTAGAAATTACCGGTGAAGAGCAACGTGTAATAGACATGGGACATGCAGTTATTACAATGATTGAAGAAGTGATAGAATCTTTTAGAGATCAGGATGCCAGCCGTGCAAAATTGATTCGCCAGCAGGATGAACAGATAGATGAGCTTTTTAGCAAAATTTTTGGTGATTTATTAGCCATAAATTCTGATAATGCAAAACTTTCCAGTTCCTGTACTCACCTGTCATTTATTGCTCGTAGCCTGGAAAGAATTGGAGACCATATAACTGATATTGCAGAAGAAATCCTGTATACCATTGAAGGCGTTTTTCCTGAAGATGATAGAATCAAGGCTGATGAATCTGCATTTATAAAATAAATAAAGTTTAGTCATATTAATTTAATAAATTTAATTACTTATGGATAATACTTCAGTAATCACATTAAATAATAGACAGGAATGTACTGATGCTGTTCAAGAAGTAATTCTGAGTGCCCAAAAAAATATTCAGATCTTTAGTCAACAACTTGAACCTTTACTTTATAATCATCAGGGTATCTGTGATGCGGTATCGAGCCTGGCAAGAAAAAACAGACACTCTAGCATCCGTATCATCGCTTTAAAAACCCGTTCCATCGCTTCAGAAGGCCATTGCTTAATCAACCTGTCACAACGATTACCCTCTTCCATTCAAATTAAAGTACCTGTTACAGATGAATTACTTCGGTTTTCCGAGAGCTGGTTAATAGCTGACGATCATTCAATTTGCCAGATAAATAATCCGGATCGCTATGAAGGCAGCCTGATAAAAAATAATCGTTTACACGTTAAAACAAAATTAGAATTTTTTGATGATGCCTGGGAAAATAGTCAGCCTGACCAGAATTCACGCCGACTCAATATATAAGAAGCCTCTGATCAATTCATGTTTTTCATGCTGGCTGGAGGCTATCTGCTATTTCACCCAGCTAAACTAGCTAGTTCATTCAGGCGTTGCACCGCAAACTCAATATCCTTATCTTTGGTGCGGTGATTAACAATGGCTGCACGAATTACCCGGTAATCTCCTGTACGGGTTAAAGAAAAGACAGCTTCGCCAGAATATTGCAAACTGGCAACAATCTGTTCACAACGCGAATTATTTTGCTCTATATCGGTTTCATTTTTAAGTTTAAAAGTAACAATAGTTGAGACTGGTGTATTCATTAACTCATAATATTTAGATTGCATAATTAAATCGCCCAGCAATGCGGCCAGACGACAATTTTCAGTAACAGCAAAACCCAGTTTTTTAAGTCCATAAGTCTTAAATGTGAACCACACCTTTAATGCCCTGAATGAGCGTGAAAGCTCTAAACCAAAATCGCAAAACCAGGGGTCACCACCAGCCAGTCCAAGACCATGGGGTGCCAGATAATTCGGCCGAATTGAAAAAACCTGTTGCTGAAAAGTACCATCTCGACAGATAAGGCCACCACACTCATATTGCACATACATTAACTTGTGAAAATCAAAAGCAAGTGAATCAGCAACGCCAATTCCATCAGTTAATGAGCGGTAAGGTTCATCCGCCAGTTTCAACCAGGCTCCATAAGCACCGTCAATGTGCATCCAGCAATCATATTGATCACATATTTCCCTGATTTTTTTGAAATTATCAAAAGCTCCCGTATTAACTGTACCCGCTGTTGTAATGACCATAAAAGGTAAGTAGCCCTGCTCTAAATCCTTTTTAATATGATCTTCAAGTTCTGTCAGCAATATCTGATTATTTTCATCTGTATCAATGACTATGAGATTATCAGAACCGATACCACTGGTCTGAATTGCTTTAATGATAGAGCTATGCCCTTCTATAGAGGTATAACAACGTAAGGGCTTACTAACACCAAAAAAACCGATTTTTTTATAATCCAGTCCCAGTTTATGGAAGATAGCAACCTGTAAAGCAAGATGAGTTGAAGCCGAAGTTCCAGAAGTAAGAACGCCACCTGCCTGTTGTGGAAAGCCGAAAATTTGCTGACACCAGTCGACGACCAGCCGTTCAATATAAACTGCTCCATGATCTCTTCCGCCACAGTTTGAATTCATAGTACTGACGGCAATATCGGCCATCATCGCAGGAACAGTCCCCGTGCCCTGCACCCAGCCAAAAAAACGTGGATGAGTATTGCCATTTCGATAGGGGCGAATACCATTTCGATATTGTTCGACAACAGAATCCAGATCAGACTCATCAAGTGGTAAAGACTCTGAAAAGAGTTCATTTTTAACCGAATCAGGCACCTGCTTCCATACATCAGAATTTAGAGTAGTAGCAAGTTCGTGGATTTCTTCAGTTGTAAATTCTGCCAGATATTCGGCTAATTCATTCCAGTCCTGAGGATCTAAGTGGTTATCTAGTTTCACCCGGTAATTTCCAGTACTTCTTCAGCAGAATAATATTCGTGACCCTGAACATCAGCAACTTCCCTGATGGTCACCTTACCTTTATAAACATTAAGACCATGACGTAAATGAGGGTTTTCAATCAATGCCTTTTTATATCCTTTTGAAGAAATATCCAGTACATAGGGTAAAGTGGCATTATTTAAAGCAAAGGTTGAAGTCTGAGGAACAGCTCCAGGCATATTGGCCACGCAATAATGGATAACATCATCCACAACAAAAGTCGGATCAGCATGTGTCGTAGCATGCGAAGTTGCAAAACAACCACCCTGATCAATAGCAACATCAACGAGTACAGAACCTGGCTGCATTTGTTTGACCATTTCAGCAGTGACCAGTTTAGGTGCCGCAGCGCCTGGTATTAATACACCGCCTATAACCAGATCAGCTGATAAAACATGTTCTTCAAGAGAATCTCGCGTTGAATAGACCGTATTAATAGAACGCCCAAAATGTTCCCACAGGCTTTTCAATACACTATTAGATCTATCGAGTACCCAAACATCTGCACCCAGACCAATCGCCATATCAGCAGCATGCCTGCCAACCATACCCCCGCCAATAATTACAACTTTAGCTGGCGCTACGCCCGGCACACCCCCCAGTAATTTACCCATACCACCATTGGATTTCTGCAGGCAGTTCGCACCTGCCTGAATAGACATACGGCCTGCTACCTCTGACATAGGGGCTAGTAATGGTAATCCGCCTGTTGCTGCAGTAACAGTTTCATAAGCAATACAAACAGCACCACTATTAATCAGGTCTGTGGTTTGCTCTGGATCAGGGGCAAGATGAAGATAGGTAAATAGAATTTGATCAGGTCGTAACATTGCCCGTTCAACAGCCTGAGGTTCTTTAACCTTAATAATCATTTCGGCCTGTTGAAAAACTTCGGCAGCGGTTTGCACAATACTGGCACCAACAGAAATATAATCCTGATCAGTTTTGCCAATACCCAGTCCGGCAGAGGTTTCGATCAAGACCTTGTGACCGTGAGAGATAACTTCTCGAACACTGGCAGGTGTTAAACCTACACGGTACTCATTATTTTTTATTTCTTTGGGTACGCCTATAAGCATTCTAGTTCTCCACAAAATTAAAAGGCATGCAGGGACAGTATAGTAAACTATTTACGAAACATTAAAACAGGCAATTAATCGACCCTGAGATGTTTTTAACTCGGGTTGAGATACTTTACAATGATCCATCACAAATGGACAGCGTTGATGAAAAGCACAACCGGTAGGTGGATCTAAGGGAGAAGGTAATTCACCTTTTAAAGCAACACGTTTGGCTCTTTTATCCGGATCGACAAAAGGTGTACTGGCAAGTAAGGCCTGGGTATAAGGATGTTGGGGGGAACCGAATATTTGTTCTCGAGAACCCTGTTCTACAGGTTTCCCCAGATACATAACCATCACATCATCAGCGATATGCTCCACCACACTTAAGCCGTGTGAAATAAATACATATGCCGTATTTAATTCATCCTGTAAATCCATTAATAAATTTAAAACCTGGGCCTGAATAGAAATATCAAGCGCTGAAACAGGTTCATCAGCAACCACCAGAGCCGGTTTCAGCATCAGCGCACGTGCGATTGCAATTCGTTGACGTTGACCACCTGAAAACATATGCGGATAGCGTGCAATATGCTCAGCTCTTAAACCTACTTTTTCCAGCATATTGATCACCAGTTCATGACGTTCCGTAGCATTAAAACTGGTATTAATTTTTAAAGACTCAGACAGGATAGAACCGACATTTTTACGTGGATTAAGTGACCCATAGGGATCCTGAAAAATCATTTGAACGGATTTTCTTAAATCCTGAATCTGTTTTTTATTATAAGGATCAACCTGAATGCCCTGAATTGTCATTTCCCCTGCTGTCGGTTGTTCTATAAAAGTCAATAATCGGGCCAATGTTGATTTTCCACAGCCGGACTCTCCTACAACAGCCAGTGTTTTTCCAGCTTTTAATTCAAAACTCGCACCATCCAGCGCCTTTAATTGCTGTGATTTAGTGAACACAGATGTTTTTACAGAATAATGTTTTTTCAGTTGATTCGCAGTAACAACCGTAGCAGAAGATGATTTTGTTTCAGTCATTATCCTGCTCCGGATTAAAACACCGAACATTCATTACATCATCCCAGGGTACTTTCTCTGTTGCACATCGTTCACTGGCTTTTCTACAGCGAGGATGAAATAAACAGCCCTGAATATCATCGTAAGCACCGGGTACAACACCAGATATAGTGGGCAACCGACTTCTGCCCTTACTACGTTCAGGTAAAGCTTCCAGTAAAGCACTGGTGTAAGGATGACGGGGATGATGAAATAAACTGGATGCATCCTGCGATTCTACTTTTTGACCGGCATACATAACATTAACCCATTGCGCAGTCTCCGCGATAACCCCCATATCATGAGTTATCAACACCAGTGCCATATCTCTTTCTTCCTGCAGACTTAATAATAAATCTAAAATTTGTGCCTGAATGGTAACGTCTAATGCTGTCGTGGGTTCATCAGCTATTAAAAGTTTAGGATTACAGGCGATAGCCATAGCAATCATGACACGCTGATTCATTCCACCCGAAAGCTGATGAGGATATGACTTCAAGCGGCTCTTTGGGTCTGGTATACCAACCTGATCCAGTAACATTTCAGCACGTTCCTTAAGTTCTTTTTTAGTACCACCAACATGAATTTTCAGGGCTTCAATAATTTGATAACCCGCAGTGTAACAAGGGTTTAGACTCGTCATAGGTTCCTGAAATATCATTGCAATATCCTTACCTATAATATTTCTTTGCTGTCCAGCAGAAAGTTTAAGTAAATCATGTCCATCAAAAAATAATTTGTCAGCAGTTACTACACCCGGATAAGGAATTAATCCCATCAAGGCAAGCATAGAGACACTTTTGCCGGAACCGGACTCACCAACTATTCCCAGTATATCGCCTGTTTCTAATTGCACTGAGAGTTGATCTACAGCGGTAAATTTACCGAAGCGGACAGTTAGATTTTCAATTTCTAATAAAGCCATAGTTCAACAACTCATCCGGATTTTAATTTAGGATCAAGCGCATCGCGTAATCCATCACCCATCAGATTAAATGCGAGTACCACAATTAAAATAGCCAGTCCGGGAAAGGTCACGACCCACCAGGCACGTTGAATAAACTGTAAAGCACTGGATAGCATGGTTCCCCACTCAGGTGTCGGTGGCTGTGCACCCATTCCCAGGAATCCAAGCGCCGCCAGATCCAGTATTGCACTGGAAAAACCAAGCGTAGCCTGAACAATTAAAGGAGCCATACAATTGGGTAAAACCGTTATCCACATTAATCTTAATGTGCCAGCTCCAGCAACCTTTGAAGCGATAACATAATCTTTACCTAATTCAGTTAAAGCGGCAGCACGCGTTAAACGGACAAAATGGGGTAATTGAACGATTACAACAGCCATCGCAGCATTCACCAGGCTTGGCCCTAAAATAGCAACAATCACTATAGCCATTAATAAACTTGGTAAGGCTAACATAACATCCATCAAACGCATGATTGAAATATCTATAACCCCGTGGTTAAAGGCTGAAATCAATCCCAGTAAGATACCGAATAATAAGGATGAAAAAACCACCATTGCACCAGTTGTCAGAGAAACTCTGGCACCATAGATAATACGAGATAAAATATCCCTGCCAATATCATCAGTCCCTAAAATAAATCGAACTGATCCACCTTCTGACCATGCAGGCGGAACCAGAAAAGCATCACGATACTGTTCGGCCGGTAAATGAGGCGCTAAACTACCCGCGAATAATGCTGATAAGCCAATAATAACAATCACCAGCAAACCTACCAGAGCCCCTCGATTAAAACGGAAGGCATCCCAGATTTCTCTTAGCGGAGAGTGAATTTTATCAACCGTTTCAGGCGTGCTATCTTTCATCTTTATCGACTAATCCTGGGGTTAATAAAACCATACAATAAATCAACGATTAAATTTATAATCATAACCACTGAAGCAATCAATAAAACGCCTCCCTGTAATACGGGATAATCACGTCTTTGTACCGATTCAATTAACCATTTCCCAACCCCTGGCCAGGCAAAAATAGTTTCCGTTAAAATAGCACCTGCAAACAGTACGCCTACCTGCAAACCGATCACAGTGACTACTGGAATTAAAGCATTTCGTAAGGCGTGAATAATTATTACTCTCCATGGTGCCAGACCTTTAGCTCGAGCAGTACGAATATAATCTTCGGCAAGAACTTCCAGCATTGATGAACGGGTCATACGGGCAATAACTGCAAGCGGTATGGTTCCCAGTGCAATGGCCGGTAAAATTAAATGACTCAGCGCTGACTGAAAAGACCCTGTTTCATCAGACAATAAAGAATCTATCAGCAGAAATCCGGTGACTGGTTCCACATAAAATAATACAGATATTCTACCTGATACCGGCGTCCACCCCAGATATACAGAGAAAAACAAAATAAGTAATAATGCCCACCAGAAAATAGGCATTGAATAGCCAAAGAGAGATGCCCCCATCGAACTGTAATCAAAAATAGAACCTCTTTTGACGGCGGCCAGAATACCTATTGGTAAGCCAATAATAAGTGCAAGAGTTATAGCAAACAGAGATAATTCTATGGTAGCTGGAAATAAGGTTAAAAACTCATCGACCACAGATGATTTGGTGACGATTGATTGCCCCAGGTCTCCCTGTATAACTTTTTGAATATACAACCAGTACTGTTCAAGTAAGGGCTTATTTAATCCTAACTGTGCCCGTAAAGCAGCATGGCGAACAGGATCAATTCCTCTTTCACCGGCCAGTAATTCGATGGGATCACCCGGTACAAGACGAATTAAAGAGAAGCTTAATAGAGTTACCCCTATAAAGGTGGGAACTATTAAAGCGATTCTGGTAAATAAAAAACGAAACATTGAAAACAGTTAAATAATCAGACTGATAAGAATTACCAGCCTGATCAAATTATCTCAAATGTTATGATTATTTTAAATCAACACCATAAAAAATATGACCACCAAATGGATCAATTTTATAATCGACAACTTTATTACTCATTGGCATAGAGTCCTTGGAATGAGCAATAGTAAACCAGGGAGCTTCTTCCTTAAAAATAACCTGAGCTTTTTTATACAGTCTGGTACGTTCTGCAATATCAGTAGTCAATTTTGCTTTTTTCAATAAGTCATCAAAAGGTTCATAACACCAGCGAGCACGGTTAGCACCATTAGAAGCGGCGCAACTCAGTAAGACATATAGAAAATTATCCGGATCACCATTATCACCAGTCCAGCCTAACAGGGCTGACATATGTTCACCATTTTTACTGCGTTTTAAATACTCACCCCATTCATAAGTAACAATTTTTGCAGTAACACCGACTTTAGCAAAATCCGCCTGCATCATTTCTGCCATACGTCGGGCATTTGGATTATAAGGACGTTGTACAGGCATAGCCCAAAGATCAGTTTCAAATCCATTCGGGTATCCAGCTTTTGCCAGTAAAGCTTTAGCCTTCTCAGGATTATATTCATCATCTTTCACATCATCGTTATAAGACCACATAGTGGGAGGAATTGGATTTTTAGCAGCAACACCTGCACCAAGATAAATGGCATCAATAATAGCGGCTTTATTGATAGACATATTCATTGCCTGACGAACCAGTTTATTATCAAAGGGCTTTTTCTTGGTATTATAGGCTAGATATCCAACATTCAAGCCTTCCTGTTCCATCAGCTTGACTGACTTATCTTTTTTCATACCGGCAATATCGGCAGGGTTTGGATAAGGCATGATATGACATTCACCCGCTTTCAACTTGGCATACCTGACAGCAGCATCCGGTGTGATAGAAAAAATCAGTTTATCTATAGCTGCTTTTCCTGCCCAGTAATTCGGGTTTGCCTTGTAACGAATAACAGCATCCTTTTGATAAGCAACCAGTTGAAAGGGTCCTGTACCCACTGGTTTTTGATCAATCATGTCAGGTGTACCGGCTTTACGCATTTTATCAGCATATTCAGCAGATAAAATTGAAGCGAAGTCCATCGCCATATTGGCAATGAAAGGTGATTCAGGCTTGTTTAATGTAAAAACAACAGTGTAGTCCCCTTTTTTCTCAATACTTTTTAGTAATTTAGGCATATCCATACCATTAAAATACTCATACGAACCACCGGAAAGTTTATGATCCGGATGACTATCTTTCCATTGACGATTAAAGCTATATAAAACATCATCAGCATTAAAATTTCTGCTGGGTTTAAAATTACCGGTTGTATGGAATTTCACGCCTTTGCGTAAATGAAAAGTATATGTTTTTCCATCACTGGAGATGTCCCAGGATTCAGCCAGTCCGGGAACCACTTTAGTCGTACCTCTTTCAAATCCAACTAAAGAATCAAAAATTGCACGGGATGTTGCATCAAAGGTTGTACCCGAAGTGTATAGTGAAGGATTGAAACCCTCTGGACTTGCTTCTGAACAATAAACAAGTGTTTTCGACATTGCCACCGTACTGCCAAATGTACATACTGCAGCTAAAGTTAAACCTGCTATTATTTTTTTATTCATTAAAATCTCCTTCATATAATTTTATTTTTTTAGGTGTAGAGAGTTAGATAAACATAAAATCCATTTATCTAAATGACCTGATTTAACCTGGAAAAATCAGTTGAGCGTGAAAAAGATGCGTAACAGATTGAAGTACCTGGTCTAAGCCAGGGATGGCTGTAGTTAGAGCAATGCAGGAGCAATTGCCGGCAAATCAAAAACACCGTAGTCACCTGATTGGTGAAGAGTGTGTTTTTGATTTTATCAGCTGCATTAAGGTGTTACGTAGACTTT
>JBNKKI010000109.1:0-64917 GCA_050291745.1 Gammaproteobacteria bacterium
CGAGAGCCCGAATATATGTCAGCACACTTTTTTTACTAAACCGTTGTCAATTTAAAGCATTAACAGAAGAAGAATAAAGCTCAATTATTTGAGTTTAAGGACAAGTATGTCTTGACAGTAGGAAGGCGTCCATATATGTCCGCATTTATGATTTATTTCCAAAGCCGAACGATTGAGGTATTACATGAGTGAAATATTTGAATATTTCTTTGATGCGTATTTTCATCAAGATTGGCGAGATGATTATGGGTCATCATTTGAGGCAATCGAGGATTTTGTAAAGGCTGAACCAACTGAGTCGAAGACTCAGTTGGTTGGCGCTTTAAATGATTTATTAGAGCAGGAAGAATTACCTCAAAATACTATTAATAAACTCGGTGGAAATTTTAAGCCTGAGTCAGAAGGTATGGAGGTTCGGGAATGGATAATTAGGGTGTTGGAGATACTTGGTAGATAGAAATCAGTTGTTCCAAACACGATTTTGGATATCCCTCAAGGTCTATCACGAACTCAATTTCAAGACTTGTCGCAAGTCGTTCGATCCAAAGCAAATGATCTTGGTTTAGGCGATGACATCTTTGTGCAAGGTAGCCGTGCAGGCGGCACCGACAAGTCCGCATCTGATATTGATTTGGCGATTCGCGTTTCTCCTGAATAATTTGACAGCTTTTTATTTAATCAGTCGAAACTAAGCAAGGTTAATCCTGGTACTGCTAAAGAAAGCGGAAAACGGGACAGATTTATTTATTTTTCTAACTGCTTTTTTTAACTGGTCTGCCTTGGCCTCTAAATTCGATGTGTCTACCCGAGATTTTATCTATTTCTGCCGTAAAACGACTGTTGTCAGTTAATTGGTTTCGTCTTACTGCCATGCGAATTAAATCCCACTCGCCTTGTGGTATCGTGTCCTTGATATAGGATTCATAGCAATACAGACTCTCATCCTCTTCCCCTGATTTGCTGTGTATCTCAGATATCTCATCCAACCAAAAATAATCACTCTTTCCAACACGATATGAATATCGTGACCAGGTATAGTCAATGGGATCAGCCACGATATTTGCCCTCACAGGAATCAACTCGATATATCTGACACATGCTAGTAAATAGACCTCAGCGTCTACTATGCTTAGATTTGTAGTGGCTCTCCCAGAGTGTTCCACTTCGACCTTCCAGTTTGTTTCTATATCTTGTCTGTCTACCAGCTAATCTCTTTATTAGTAAACCGAGTCCCTTATTGTCTGATGTAGAAGAACAGTGGCCTGAATATGCGGATACTCTTCCTACTCAGGATGAGTTCAATGAAGCTATAGCTGCTGGTGAAGTTGTATACGGCCCTTTTGGTTCATACATTGCTCAATAGTTTTGCTTCCTAGATGTATTTTTTTAGTTCTTCAGAAATAAGGTAGTTATTTTCGACTGGTAGTCTTTGTTGAGCTGCTTCCAATTTGTCATTTTCCACAAGCGTATGAATTTCTTCCGCAAGGTCTGTCACTTCAGTAATGCTCTGAATCCATTCGTTGACATAGAGAGGGACGGCTTCATTAGAAAGACCGATTTGAATCGCTCGATGTTCCAAAGGCTGTAAATGTAAATCCCGTTCGGGGTCCCACTGGATACGGACGGGCGTTGCCTTCTTAATTTTCAACCACTCTTCTTTGTCTTTGTAGTTTTTGGCTTCATGGCTAAGCAGGCTATGTGCTAACGCCCAGTCAAACCCCTCTCTTGTAATATCGATGGCCAGAATCCGTTTTTGGCCTTCGTCTTTTTTGCCCCAGCCCGCCCGGTACATCATCCAGAGGAATGACGGTTTAATCCAGGTCATACGTTCCATCTTGAACGGTGGCGAAATAAAGGTGCCATGTTCTAGTGCGCTATCAGCGATAGCATCAGAATAGGCTTGATAAACACGAATAGTTTTATCGTTGTAAACAGCACGAATTTGTTTATAGGGAATGTTCATTGTTAGCGTATCCAGTCCAGTTTACACTGGGCTTTATATTGAAAGTTAATGTTTTACTGTTCCGCAATAAGAAGGAACAATAATAAACACCCAGTAATTAGAAAAGAAATTAATCTTTGGATATTAGGCTATGGCTTCAATTAAATGAAGGGGCTGTTACGTTAAAAATAGGGTTTAGTTTGACCTTATTGTGAAAACTTTCTTTGGATGGCTTTTCAGGGCAAAACAATTCTGCAACCTGTGTTATCAGCTTGGAAATAGAAAGAGTTTTCAGAGGGAGGGGTTATGTCTCTGGAAAAACTTCAGTACAACGCTTCACACCGTGCGCCCGGTTCTTGCCCATTAGCTCGCAGTCTTGTCTGATTTAGACGCGCTACCAATTAGAGATTTAAACCTGAAAAAATCAGTTAATCAAGAAAGTCTACGTAACAGCTTAATGCAGCTGATAAAATCAAAAACACGCTCATCACCAATCAGCTGACTAAGGTGTTTTCGTTTTTTAAATTATGAAGAAAATAGAAAATCGATTGAAAGATTGCTGGGTACTGCAGCATAGGCTGATGAAGAAATATAAATTCAGCTTTTCTGATAAATCATTGGCTCAGGCTTAAGCGGGATACTCTGTTTCTTGCGTTCACTATCGGGTAATATATCCATACTCGGCCAAAGTCCATTAATTATGGCATCTGCATAGCCATCCAGACCGGCTATTTTCATAGTTTGATAAGTTTTCTGATAATCATATTGTAAACGATGCCAGCTAATTTTAACTGCTTCAGACTCTGGCTCCATTAATAAGTACCAGCCATCAGGGGTAGCATCATTTGCTGGTAATCCAATCACTGCTGCATTTAACCATAAGCGCTTACCGATTACTTGCCCAAAAGGTAATCCACAGTGGCCTCCAATGACAATATCTGCATTAGCCAGTTCCAGTTCTTTCTGTTTAATGGCTATATCAGTGGAGTGAAAAATGAATCTGTTTATTTGAGTCAAACTCCCATGAGTCACCGCACAACGATAATCATTAAGAGTGAATTTGATCATACCGGGTAAATGATGCATCCATTCACGAGTCGTATCGGATACATGAGATTGAGCATATTGATACCAGTCCTGAGATAATGTAGAGCACAGCATACCTTCTTCAAAACCACAGCCACAATCTAACTGTCTGCTGGCCAGAGACTCTTCGCAATTACCCATCAGCAAATTTATTTTGGACTGGCGAATTAACTCACAACATTGTTCTGGTTCAGCGGCATAAGCGACAGTGTCACCTGTACAAATAATATTTTGCGGAGGAATGTTAAGCTTATCTGCTTCAAGTAACATAGATCTGGTTGCTTCTAAATTACTGTAAGGACCACCAAAGATTAAAACTGTCGATTTAAGTTCACCAATGTCAACACAATCCGAGAAACTCATGAAACAGGATTTTCCATTAAATCAGATTTTTGAGTTGAGGTTTTTCCACCAAGCCAGAACAGCATAAATCCAGCAGTTAATACGACAATACAAATCCATAATAATTTAGTGTATTTATGAGCATCACCTAAAAAGCTGGTATAAGCTGAAGATTCCAGAAAGTAGAGTAATGCAGCAGTTACTGCCAGCATGAAACTACCGAAATAACTCCATACGGGTATGTCATGACGATTCCCCCACAGTGAAAAGAATATCACAGGAGTCAGGTACATAGATGCTGTGCCACTAACCGCAACTGCACTGAATAAATCCTTGTTACCGATAAATACCATTAAAAGACCCAGTAGCATAAATATCAACATAACAATTCGACCATTTAACAGATTGGAATTGAATAATTTCATGTCAATGACTAATAATTTTGCTGAACTGGATAAAGTACTATCCAGTGTCGACATGGCAGATATAACCAGTGTTAAGCTGAATAAAAGCATGCTGGTTTCACTGGTTAATCGGCTCAGAGCAGCATTCATTGTTTCACCCTGTAATGCATTTGCTCCGGCAAAAACTCCCAGTAAACCAAAGGCTAGAATGCATAGGATACTAATCCAGGCAGCATGATAAAAGCTAAGGCGTGTTTTCTTACGATCGACCAGAAATCCTCTATCCATCATCACCGGATCGTGCATTGGATAACTCCATATTTGCAGAAATGCCACCAGTAATAAAATTGGTCCAGGTTCTTTAATATTAAATTCATTAAAGCCCATGATGTCCCAACTGAATTGATCACCCCCTATAACACTGACTAGTAATACAGATAGAACAATAATGAAAATAATCATTTGCATCAGGTCGGTACGAAGAGATGCATGTAATCCACCACTCATGGAATAAATAAGTGTTACCAGAGCAAACCCCAGGATACTGAATGTATAGAGATTACTCCCTGCAGCACCAAAAAGAATGCCAATTACCAGAAGATTTGCAAATACTTCACTGACCAGTCGAAGGCCAATTACAAAGTTATAACAGGCGCTGCCAATAGAACCAAATCGATCAAATAAAAAACTTTGTATACTATTGAAACCATGACGAAATCTTAAACTGTCGATAATTGATGCGCCGGTTAAAAAGGATAAATAATAAGCGGCATAAGCCAGTGTACCCCAAATGCCATAATAAAAACCCAGAATAGCGGCATTCATTAAAGAGCGTGCAAATATCCAGGTGGTGACCTGAGAAAATATTAATGTAATAAGCCCGGGTTCAGTACCCGATACTGAAGTGCCGTGATAAAACGATAACTCTGATTTAACACGTGGAGATAAAAGTATAGATAAGAAGGCGATGCAGGCAGTAATGATGACTAATTCTGTGAGCATTTTATTATAATATTCCTGAACATTATGATATTGACTATTAAGAATTTCATTAGTTTAAAATTAATATAGATTAATTTAACTGGTTCGTTTGGTTTGTACTAATCTGTTGCTGGATTTGATATCGAGCACTATAACAGATCTGCGATATCTTCAGCTGTAGGATTAATCATGTTGCTTGATCATTGCTGTCAGCTTAGTCGAGCCTGGTACTGTTTAACCTGGATTCCGCAGTAGACCGCTCGCAAAAAGACGCTAGTAGTCGATTATGCAATATCTCCAGTAGTGCGGGGTGATCGGCAATAAGGGGACTGATTGCGACTTTAAACTGTGGGTAAGCCTGCATAATTTGCTGACAGATTTTAACAATATCTCCACCTTCTCCAGCATGTCTGCCTGCCAGAAAAAATTGCAGAATAACAATTGCTCCGGTCGCGCCTGATTCTGCCTTTTCGTTAAGCCAGTTTTGTAACAGGTCTCCATTAAAATCGTATTCCTTGCCGGGTCTACGCTCCATTACAGCCTGTTCAAGCGTGACGCCTGAAGGAAGTTTTTGCTGAACAAGGCTTGCCAGATTTTTTCGTACTTCTGTTACTTTTGCGACAGGAGAGCCATGATCAACCAGTACGATATTTTCAATTTGAAGTTGATTGTTGCTAGCGGTTTTTAAAATATGGTCATATATTATATTAACCAGCAAAGGCTCTCCATCAGGAAGGGGATAAATGACCTTTGCAATTTCCAGTGTAAAATCACCAAATTGTGCTTTTAATAAATCGACCTGTTCGGGAACAAATGAAGTTAAAGCTTTGCTTTTGCCAAAAAACATAGGTAAAAGCAGGAAATCACGATATCCTTCTGTCAGTTTCTGTGACAGGAAATCGAATAATATTTGTGCTGGCTTGCCATCCAGTTTTTCTGCAGGAATTCGTTGAGCATGTTGAAGAGAGACCGGGTATATTTTATGACCTGATTTATCCGAAAGTTGACTAGCCAGATCACGCAATTGTTTAGTCGCATCGGGTTTTGCAGAACCATTATCGGCAATAAATATGACTGGCATTATTATTTTCTCTACTAAGTTAGTTTTCTAACGGAAGTTTAATACAGATAGCATTTCTAATTTACATAGTTTTCAATTTGACTTTGACCAATATTGATTCTGGGGAAACATGAATATCAGAAAATCATCTTTAATCTCCAGTGATTAGACCTTATATAGTGAATAGCAGGCACAGTACCATTTTTATCAGGTTCTGTTCATTTTTAATATACGATGTAATACAGGTGAATGATGAAACGAATCTTTTTATTTATTTTAACCAATATAGCGATAATGCTGGTATTGAGTATTACGCTAAGAATTCTGGGTGTTGATACTATTCTGGCTCAGAATGGTTCTGATTTAAATGTTCAGTCATTAGTTATTCTTTCAGCTGTAATCGGTTTTGGCGGGTCTTTCATTTCTCTGTTAATGTCTAAATGGATGGCTAAACGCATGACCGGTGCAGTTGTTATTTCACAACCCACTACAAATCTGGAGAAATGGTTGTTTAATATTGTTGAAAAGCAGGCAAAAATTGTCGGTATTAAAATGCCTGAGGTTGCGATTTTCCCTTCTCCCGCGATGAACGCTTTTGCTACTGGCGCTTCTAAAAACAATTCTCTTATGGCAGTTTCTCAGGGGCTGTTAGATAATATGTCTGATGGTGAAATTGAAGCTGTTGTCGGGCATGAAATGAGTCATATAGCCAATGGTGACATGGTTACACTGACTTTGATTCAAGGTGTTGTAAATACGTTTGTAGTATTTCTATCACGAATTGTTGGACATATAGTTGATCGGGTCATATTAAAAAATGAAAGGGGTCACGGTATTGGTTATTTTCTAACAACTATGGTTGCTCAGGTAGTATTGTCAGTGCTTGCTTCAATAATCGTCATGTATTTTTCCAGGAAAAGAGAATTTATTGCTGACACTGGTGGAGCCGATCTTGCTGGACATCAGAATATGATTAATGCTCTAAAGCGTCTGGGGCAGGTTGAGCCTGATACCTTACCGGAACAAATGGCAGCCTTTGGAATCAATGATAAAGCTGGAATAATGGCTTTGTTTTCATCACATCCACCTATTGAAGATAGAATAGCTGCTTTACAGGAAAGAGAGAAAAAACTGAAATAATAATATGCGAATATCGGTTAAACCACTAAAACAATACCCCTGGTTATTACGCCCCTTTTTCTGGAATCAAAAAAGAAAATATGGGGCAGTGTTGCAACCTGGATTGTTATGGGGAAGGGTGCCTAAATTATTTGCATCTGTTGCATTATTGTACGGCGCTCTAGATCGAAAGAGTTCACCTTTAAATCCTGTTTTACGTTCACTGGTGACAGTTCGAGTTTCTCAAATCAACTGGTGTCATTTTTGTGTCGATATTAACTCCGCTACTCTGGCGAACCGGTCAGGCTCCATGGATAAGGTAAAAGCGCTTGATAACTGGAAAGAGAGTGAACTATTCGATGAAAAGGAACGTGTTGTGCTTGAATATACAGAAGCTGTTACCTATTCAGATCAACAGGTGAGTGATGAATTAATTGATCGATTAAAAAAATTCTTTGATGAAGACGGTGTTGTTGAGTTAACAGGATTGATCGCTTTTCAGAATTTATCCAGTAAATTTAATAGTGCCCTGGATGTACCTCCGCAGGGTTTCTGCAAAATCCCTGAGGGATCATCGATAAAAACGAAAAACTCACAAACCCCTGATTAATCCTGAAAAAATCAGTTGAATCATGAAAGTCCAGGTAACAGCTTAATGCAGCTGATAAAATCAAAAACACAGTCTTCACCAATCAGCTGACTACAGTGTTTTTAATTTCCAGGCAATTGCTCCGCATTGCTCTACCTACAGTCATCCCTGGCTTAGACCAGGTGTTACGCATCTTTTTCACGCTCAACTGATTTTTCCAGGTTAATGTTAGTTAGCAAAAAGCCCGAATTTAACCGAGTGGCATTTTTTTAATAGGATTAAGCCAATTTATCAAATAAGTTCTACCGTTATATTGAGCGTTTACAGGTGACTGTTAATTTTCCGGATTCTTTTTGGCACTAAAATATAGCCAGAGAAATCCAGAGACACCCGCTATCAAAGAGGCTAACAGTATACCTGTTTTTGCCATTAGTAAATCTTCCGGGGAATGAGCAAAGCCAAGTTCAGCGATAAATATGGACATGGTGAAACCAATGCCCCCCATGAAAGCGACACCGATAATATGATTGAAATTTATTCCAGCTGGTAGCTTTGTAAGCCCCAGCTTTACAGTAATCCATGAAAAACCGGCGATACCCAGTAACTTACCTATAACCAGGCCCATTGCTATACCCATCGATACAGGGTGAGTAATAATCTCTCCAAATGATGACGGGTCGATAGGAATGCCTGCATTAGCCAGTGAAAAAATGGGAATAATAATAAAAGCTGAAGGTAAGTGCATTTTATGTTCAAGAATCTGAGCTGGTGCCTGTACTAGATTTACACCTTTTCCCAGTGTATGAACACGGTGGCGTAATTCATCGTTTTTTACAATATTAGGATCTTTTTTATATGCCTGTTCTATGTTTTCAATCAAGCCACGAATTTGTTCAAGAAAACGCCCCGGATCGTATTTTGGCCGCATGGGTATAGTAAAAGCGAGAAAAATACCTGCAAGTGTTGCATGAACGCCACTTTTTAACATGGCAATCCACATAATAATCCCTATTAATATATAGGGTAAGGCGCGACGCGTGCCACCAAGGTTTAGAGCGAGTAGAATAGCTAATAGAACAGCGGCAGCCGCCAGTGCCGTAATATTAAGCGTTTCAGTGTAAAATAATGCGATAACAAGAACTGCTCCCAGATCATCTACTATGGCTAATGCGACCAGAAAGGTTAATAAATTTTTAGGTACTCTATTACCTAAAAGAGCCAGAGTTCCCAGAGCAAAGGCAATATCTGTAGCCATCGGTATGCCCCAGCCATCAAATGTATGTCCATTTGAGTTAATACTCATATAAATAGCGACAGGAACAATCATACCTCCTACAGCTGCGGAAATTGGTAATATAGCCTGTTTGGGATCAGCCAGTTCTCCAACCAGTATTTCGCGTTTTAATTCGAGTCCAATAACAAAGAAAAACATGGCCATTAAGCCATCGTTTATCCAGTGATGAACAGATTTGGATAACTGAAAGCCTGGAATACCAATGGTGAAAGTTGCTTCCAGTAAGTGATGATAGGCTTCATTCCAGGGACTATTTGCAATAAGTATTGCAACGATAGCACAAAGCATAAGTAAAATGCCGCTGGTAGTTTGTCGATGAATAAACTCCTCAAGCGGGGAGAGAACCCAGTTGAATGCTTTTTCCCAGGGAGCGCAGTATTCTTTATCTGATGGTTGATTATCGTTCATTAAGGTTCTCTTTTAATATTAAATTCAGGGAAACTCTGACCAATTCATATTTTTAATTCTGCCTGAAGATAACAGCAATAGAGTGATTATTACAGCTTACTCCGAAACAAAGCGGAATATTTATATCTTTTCGTCAGAAATCAGCCGAATTGAATCAGGAATTTTCCGGGATTCTCAAATGCCTGTGAAAATATGAAAGCAATAATAACCGTTTCAAAAATAGGGGAATGTGAATATACACCCTGAAAAAATTTCCAGGGTGATGAGAGGTTTGTATTAGAATGAGACATATTAATATGTCATTCTATGTTCCTGTTATCTTTAATTTGCTACTGGTAATTTTTCCCAGGATTAACCTGACATTGATGAAAAGTCATAATTAAGAGATTTTGATGGTGGTTGCAAAAAGTCACCCTGAACAAAATCAGCACCAACATTCCAGATAACACTGAGCATACCCGCATCGGTAACACCCGGTAATATACAACTAATTTCCATGGAAGAAGCCTGTGAAGAAATTTCACGTATGCTATTTTGATTTTCAGTATTGGCGGCTAAATTTTCAACGAAAGCCATATTGATACGTAAATAATCAGGTTGAACATGCTTGACCAGCTGAAAAGGATTTAATCCTGTACCAAAATTATCCAGAACAATCTGGCAGTGTAATTGCTTAAGGCCTTTAAATAAATTTTTAACAGCCTTTAACTGATTCACTGCATCCGCTTCATCTATGGTAAATACCAGTTGTTCTCCAGGTATTTTGGTACTTTGAATACGAGAAGATATCCAGCGAGCAAGTGTTGGATCTTTTATCCCATCACCGCTTAGGGGAATGAAAATATCCACTTTACGATCATTTCTTGATGCTGCAGAAATTTGCTTAATAGCGGTCATTATTGCCCAACGATCCAGTGCTTTGGCCAGATTATTTCTTTCAGCCGATTTTATAAAGTCTTCTTCCTGTAATTCTTTACCATTCTCTGTGATGATCACTTTTGTAATTTCGTATCTTTCTCCAGAGCTTCCAGCAATACTGACTATGGGCTGGTAAAGAGGTGTTATCGTATTATTGGCTATTGCGTATTTTATGTGTTTGACAAGTTCATTATCTTCTTCCTGCTGTGTCATCTCTCCTTGAACAGGGACGTAAAATTCAGCTTTGTTACCACCTGCTGTTTGTACTTTGTCTACAGTTCGCTCAACTCTGGAAATGATTTCATTCGGATTATCTGTGGTGAACTCATCAATTGAATAGACAGCTATACTACAGGTACTACTAATACTTTGCTGCCCCGTATCTGAAATATGTTCTTCGATTCGCTTTAATAATATCGTTGTATTGTTTTCGATTTCAGTCTTTTTCTTTTCTCTTTCGGTACACAGAATGCTAAAGCTATAAGTTCCAAACCTGGCTACGAGTTCATTAGGGGAGGCAAATTCATTGATAATAGTGGCTATATTATTTATTAAAATATCACTGCCAGAGATACCGACGGTATTTCTGATATTTTGAAAATTATCGATAGCAATATATAAGAAAGTACTATGAGCCTTTCCATTGATAGCTTCATCAATACTAACCTGCAGTTGTTCCATGAAATATTGTCGATTATATAGACCAGTGATCAGATCATGCTGATGCATGTAATTTATCTGTTCTTCTAGTTCACTGGTATCAGCTTGAGATCGAATGACAATTTGAGTACAGGCTTCGCCTTCAAAACTAGCGCTGGTAAACTCTAAAATAGCATCGATTGTGTCGCCATTGGCATGCACTAATTTAAGGTTTAATTCATTGACTGTATTTTTGTTCTGGCTTAAATCACGTAAAAACTGTTTTAACTCACCTTGCTGACTGCTATCAACCATGTCAATTAATGGTATGCCTTCAAGCTCATCAAAATCATTGTTACCAAATAGTTCCAGATAGACGGAATTAGCGTAAATATGCATTCCTTCATGGACATAGGCCACAGCATCTTTTGAGTTGGCTAACAGTGACTGGCAACGCTTTTCGGATTCATGTAAATCCTTTTCACCCTTAACGGCAAACCTCCAGGTTTTTATATTATCAGCTTCTCTTTTTATGACCAGTGCCATGCGCTCTAATGAAGTGCTACTAATGACATCCTGTGCTCCTAGCTTCATCGCTTCAACAGTCATTTCTTCATTGACTTCACTGCTTAGACCTATGATATACAAATGTCGACCACATTCGCGAATAAGGTGTTGAGCCTGCTGTAAGGTAAAATCTTCCAGTTCCAGCGAAAAAATAACAAGATCAATTTGTTTATTGGTAATCAATTCCTGCATATCTTCGATATCTTCTGCATGTTCTGCCAGAACATGTAAACCGGAGCTGCGTAATGCACTGGTGATTACTTCTGCTTGATGAAGGCCTTCATCAACGATTAATAATCGGATTAATTTATCTGAATTTGAAATCATAACTTCCTTAGTTAATTCGGGGTATTATTGAGCGAATAAAAATAGTTATATACATTGGATTAATGTTTTAGACAAGCTGCCTGATATTTCATTTACTAATTTGGGCACTAAAAACCCCGGTAAACTATTTTGTAAACGGGTATAAATTTTACAAATTTGATCCACCGGTAGATCAAAATGAGCAGTACCATGTACTTTATCCATTTTATGTAAATAATAAGGTGTAATGAAAGAGTCATAAAGTTTATAGGATAATTCACTTAAAGTATCATAATTATCATTAACTCTTTTTAACAAAACGCTCTGATTATAAAGATGGAAATCATTTTGTGATAATAATCTGAAAGTTTTTTGATTTAACTCACTTAATTCATTGGGATGATTTATGTGAGTGATGAGAGTCACCCTGCCTTTGAACTGATGTAAAGTTTGAATAAAAGACGCTGTAACTCTTTCAGGTAATACTGATAGTAAGCGGCTATGAAATCGTAAATATCGAATATGTGGTATTTCATTAAAAAGCTTGATCAGGCTGGCCAATTTTTGATCGCTTAACATTAAAGGATCTCCACCAGAGAGAATAATTTCATTGATTTCCTTATGGTTTTTCAGATAATTTATGGCCTGACTATCCTGTTTTATATCCAGTCTGGCTTGATCGTAAGGGAAATGTCGTCTGAAACAGTAACGACAATGGACAGGGCAGGCTCCAGTCAGGGTTAATAACACTCTATTGTTATATTTGTGAATTAACCCGGGTACCGGCATCGCTTTAAGATCACCTACAGCATCCATTGTGTAACCATCGATTTGTCTGAGTTCCTGCTGATCCGGGATAACTTGTAATAACAGGGGGTCCAGTGGGTTTCTCTTTTCAATCAATGTGGCATAATACTTCGTTACCCTGACAGGAAAACCAGCTTCACTTCCTGCGTCAAGGCAGTTAACATCCAGTTCGCAGTATTCTAGTAACTCTTGAATTGTCCGAAAACTCTTAGAAAGACTTTGTTTCCAGTCTGGAGTTTGTGTAGAAATGACTGGTTCAGGTATCATTAACATAATTTTTTATTATTAAAGAGATTTATATGGCAAGTTATAGCACGAATGAATTCCGTAGCGGGTTAAAGGTAATGCTCGATGGAGATCCCTGTTCTATCATTGAAAATGAATTCGTAAAACCAGGCAAAGGTCAGGCTTTTAACCGCGTTAAGATTCGTAATCTTAAAACTGGTCGGGTTCTGGATAAAACCTTCAAATCCGGTGAATCATTGGAAGGTGCTGATGTTATAGATATAGACATGCAATATTTGTATGACGATGGTGAGTTTTATCATTTTATGGTACCCGACACATATGAGCAATATCCCGCCGATAGAAATGCGGTAGGAGATTCTAATATCTGGTTAAAAGCCCAGGATATGTATGAAGTCACATTATATAACGGTGCACCTATTGTCATTACGCCTCCCAACTTTGTTGAACTGGAAATTACTGAAACTGACCCCGGATTAAAAGGTGATACAGCACAGGGTGGAACCAAACCTGCCACTCTGGAGTCGGGTGCAATTGTCAAAGTACCTTTATTCCTGGAGATCGGTGAAAAAGTTCGGGTGGATACCCGGAGTGGTGATTATATGTCTCGAGTAAAGAGTTAATTTAAACTTGAATGCTTAGTTTCAGGTTTTTTATTAATTGGAAACATTAAAACAATTACAAACAAGGGCTCTGATCTATAAAAAGACCAGGGCCTTTTTTGATGATCTTGGCTATCTGGAAGTTGATACCCCTTTACTTGGAAAAGCCACTAATACTGATTTTCATATTCAGTCAATAACTGCCAACGCCTGCTCTTCACCGCATTATCTTCAAACTTCGCCAGAATTTGCCATGAAACGATTACTGGTTGAGGGTAGTGGTTCAATATATCAAATCTGTCATGCTTTTCGGGATGAAGAAAAAGGTTTATTACATCATCCTGAATTTAGTTTGCTGGAATGGTACAGCCTGGGTTTTGATTATCAGGCTTTAATTTTACAGATGCAGGAGTTAATTAATTTTTTATTCGAACAGGAAGTAACTTTTCAAAAAATCAGTTATTTTGATAGCTTTTACAGCCATTTAAATCTGGATTTACAATCAGCATCGCTTAGCCAATGTCGGGATACTGTGTTAGCACATATCGCTGGTATTGATGTTAATCAGCTTAGTTGGGATGATTGTCTGGATTTATTGATGAGTCAGGTGGTTTCTAAACAATTTGAAGGTTTTACATTCGTTTATGATTACCCGGCCTCCCAGGCTTCACTGGCCAGGATTAAAGCCGGTTCCCCCCATCTGGCAGAACGTTTTGAACTGTTTTATCAGGATATTGAGCTGGCGAATGGTTTTTCTGAATTAACAGATGCCAAACAGCAACTTTTACGCTTTCAGCAGGATAATGCGATGCGAGAAGCTGCTGGATTAGTAACTTATCCAGTTGATGAAGATTTTCTGCAGGCCCTTGAACAGGGCTTGCCAGACTGTGCAGGTGTTGCACTGGGTCTGGATAGAGTCTTGATGGTGAAGCACCAGTATGAATCTATTCATGATGTGATATTGCTGGATACATTCTGACTTTCATTCCCTGGTTTATCAATTTGTTAAAAATTAATAAACATAAGTTGTAAAGTTCCTTAACTGGCAGGAAAATTTCTGATATTGTCGATGCCCTGTTTAATTCAGGAAAAGTTTTACTTTAAAACTTAATGATGAAAAAAATTCTAAAAATCGCCGCACCTCTGTTGATGCTGGCAGTAGGTATCGGTGTAGCCATGATTCTGGATTTGAATAAACCCGAACCTGAAGAGAAAAAGGAAATCATACATGCACCTTCGTTAATGATTGATGAAGTCAGTCATAAAGACATAACTTTAAAGGTGTATACCCAGGCAGAGGTTAAAGCCAATATTGAAGTGGATATAGTGAGTCAGCTAAGCGGCCTGGTTAAAGCTGTTTCTCCAGAATTTGTAGGGGGAGGTCGATTTGCTGCGAATGAAACCTTGCTATGGATTGATGATGCTGATTATCAATTGGGTCTTGAAGGAAGCCAGGCGAGGGTAGCGGAAGCGGATGTCAGAGTGAAACAGGCAGAAGCCGATGCAGAAGTCGCCAGAGTGCAGTTACTGGGTACTAAAAATCCTTCACCTTTAGCCCTGAAAAAACCACAACTTGCAGAAGCCAGAGCTAATTTAATTGCTGCCCAGGCGGATTTGTCTCTGGCTCGATTAAAGTTAGATCGAACTCGCATTAGTTTACCATTTGAAGGCCGCTTGAAGTCCACCAGCGCTAATATTGGACAATATGTAGCGCCAGGTACCATACTGGCTCGTGGCTTTGCGACTGATAAAGTAAAGTTACGACTTCCACTGACTGATCAACAATTGACCTATCTGGGTTTACCAATCGGTTTTGTCGCTAAAGATAAAGATGCGCCACGGGTTGATTTAAAGGCATTTGTCGCCGGTAAAGAGCGCAGTTGGCAAGGTAGCCTGAAACGAATTGAAGCTTCTTTTGATGAAACTAGTCGATTGATTTATGCGCTGGTAGAAGTTGATAAACCCTATCATGAAAAACATAGCATGCCACTGGCTGTCGGGCTATTTGTAAATGTTGAAATTTATGGACGAAAAATAGAACAGGCACTGGTGATACCCCGCCCAGCATTAAGATCCGGTAATAAAGTTTATCTGGTGAGTGAACAAAATAGACTGCATATCAAAACAGTGGATGTGGTTTATAAGTCATCAGATTTAGTTGTCATTGACTCAGGACTGGAGGCAGGGCAGAAAGTGGTCATTTCAACTGTGCGTGATCCAATCGAAGGTATGGACGTACTGGTTATGGAAAAAGAATCTATAGTTGACCCGGATGTAAAGGCTGACAATGGATAAATTAATCGACTGGTTCGTTCACAACCCGGTTGCAGCCAATTTACTGATGCTGGGTATTTTATTGATGGGAGGGATAGGATATCTCAATATCGAGCGAGAAGCTTTTCCTCAGGTATTATTAAATACAGTGAATGTATCTGTGGTATGGCCGGGTGCCGCTCCTCAGGAAATGGAGGAACAGGTTATTGTCCGTCTGGAAGAATCTTTATCGGATCTTGATAATATTGACCATATTCGATCCATTATTACTGAAGGTCAGGGCACCATCAGGGTCGAGGCAAATTCAAAAGTTGATATGGCTGAATTTGTTAATGAAGTTAAACTTCGGGTTGATGGTGTTACCTCTTTGCCTGCTGAAATCGAGCCTCCACAGGTTCGTCAACGAACCCAGCGACAGGAAATTATGCGTCTGGCTGTGCATGGTGATCTTTCTGAAAAAGAATTAACCCGCCTGGCTGAAAATATTCGTGATGAAGTGGCTGAGCTGAAAAATATATCCATCGTGGAATTATTCGGTTCACGTAAAGAAGAAGTATCTATTGAATTATCTGAAAAATCGATGATGCGGTATGGATTATCGTTTGAAGAAGTTGCCAGTGCCATCCGGGCCAGTTCCATTAATGTGTCATCCGGTAGTGTGCGTACCAAAACCGGTGATGTGCAGTTAAGAGCGAGGAATCTTGCTGATACAGAGCAGGATTTTGCTGAAATTATTATCAGACAGACTGACGAAGGAGCTATCATCAAATTATCTGATGTCGCTCATATTATTGATGGATATGTAGATGATGAAATTCTGGCAACCCTGAATGGTCAGTCTGCTGTACTGGTACAGGTTATGAGTACCGATAAAATGGATGTGGTGAAAGCCAGTGAATCGTTGAAAAAATGGGTGGAAGAAGCTAAAAAGAGAATGCCGGAAGGTGTCAATCTGACACTCTGGTGGGATAGCTCTGAAATTTATTCAAATCGCATGGCAACTATTTCCAGAGCTGCTATTTCCGGTTTATTTCTAGTGTTTTTAATTTTAATCCTGACCTTAAGACCTGTGGTAGCTCTGTGGGTAACAGCAGGTATAGGTGTTGCATTTCTCGGCACTTTATCCATGTTACCGGTTAACGATGTATCACTGAATGTCATATCGACATTTGCTTTTTTACTGGTGCTGGGGATAGTGGTAGATGATGCTATTGTTGTTGGTGAAAGCATACATCACCATAGTAGTGAGCATGGTGGTGGCATTTACTCTGCCATTGAAGGTACAAAAATAGTGGCCAAACCGGTTGTTTTTGCCGTATTAACCACCGTGGTCGCATTTTTACCCTGGTTATTTTTAACCGGAGAAGTGGTTCAGATTACTCGCCAGCTCTCTATAGTAATTAGTGTAGCCCTGAGCCTGTCACTCGTTGAAGCTCTGTTTATCCTGCCATCTCATCTACGAAAATTAAAACACCGGGAATCATTAACCGGACTGGCAAAAATTCAACAGAAATTTGCGCATAGTCTGGTTAGTTTTGCGACCACAAAATACCAGCCATGGCTGACTGCGGTATTACGATATCGTTATTTTACCGCAGCGACTTTTATATCTTTTTTTATTATCAGTGTGGGAGTGTTTGCTTCTGGCTGGGTGAAATTTTCCTTCATGCCGGAAATAGAAAGTGATCAGGTATATATTAACGTTGAGATGCCTACTGGTTCACCTTACAGTCGAGCACTGGAAATTTTGCAGCAATTACAAAAAGCAGAAAAACAACTGGAAAAGGAAATTAATGAACAAGCCGGGGAAAGTGGTGGTCAATTAATTGAAAACTGGTATACCCGTTCGCACCGCGATAGTGTGTTGGCACTGGTTAAACTGGCACCACCGGAAGTTCGTGAATTATCAGCTAAAGAAACAGCAACCCGTTTACGTGAACTGGTGGGTGATATTCCTGATGCGCAGTCAGTAACTGTTGAATATACGCTTAACAATGCAACCCAACGTATTAACTATTCAGTGGAGCACCCTGACCTGAAAAGTTTACAGCAAGCTGTAGCAGATCTGGAAGCTAAATTGAGAACATATGAACATGTTTTTTATGTTAGAAATGACATGCAGGGAGCAGTAGATGAATTACATTTCTCCCTGCTACCCGGCGTTGAAAAACTGGGAATCACTCTGGCAGCTGTATTAAAACAGCTTAGACAGGCTTATTATGGAGAAGAAGTCCAACGCTTACCTAGAGCCAATGGTGATGTAAAAGTGATGGTTCGTTACCCAAAATCTGCCCGACGTGATCTGGATAGTCTGGATAATTTCCGTTTCCGTACAATTGATGGCAGAGAGTTGCCTTTATTGTCTGTTGTCAGTGTCGAGTATGCCCCCGGTATTAATAAAATCAGTCGCCGGGATAGTCGTCGCAGTGCCTATATTGATGCAGAACTCAGTACAGATGATGTGCGTAAAAAAATTATGGATGAACTGTCAAAAGAGTTTATTCCCGAACTAAAGTCCAGATATCCGGGATTACAGATAAATAAAGAAGGGCAGGCAGAAGGTGAAGAAGAGTTTTTCAGGGAAGTGTTAAGTTTGTATGCTTTTGCTCTTTTTCTAATGTATGCCTTAATTGCTATTGCCTTCAAGTCCTACTGGCAGCCAGTCATTATTATGACCGCAATTCCCTTTGGTTTTATGGGGGCTGTTTATGGGCATTTAATTTTTAATACACCCATGGCTTTGTACTCATATTTTGGTATTGGTGCAGCAGCAGGTGTCGTGGTGAATGATAATCTTGTTTTACTGGATTATGTTGGTCGTTTAAGGGAAAAAGGATTATCGCTTTATGAAGCCGTAATCGAATCCGGGGTGAAACGATTTCGTCCTATACTACTTACTTCAGTGACGACATTTGTGGGTTTACTGCCGATGCTGGCTGAGCGATCTACTCAAGCTCAATTTTTACATCCTGCTGTTATTTCTCTGGCTTTTGGGGTTTTATTTGCACTATTTGTTACTTTGCTATTTGTACCGGCTATTTACTGTATCAGTCATGATATATCGACTCTTTTTGATAAACTTAAAGCTTTTTATCGAGACCCGGAAACTACCTGAACAAGTTACTGTTTCAGGCGCTATAAACACCAATAAGTTCACCCATTTTCAACTTTTGATCAGGTTTTAAGAATTGAGACCATTGTACCTTTTCAGTCGTTAGCAAAATGACTGTAGACCCCATATTAAAGCGACCCATTTCGACACCTTTAGCATAGATTTTTTCAGTATGATCATAGTCAAATTCAGAAATCTTTTTACCTTTGGGCGGGGTGACCAGTCCATTCCATACTGTTTCAATAGCAGCGACATTGATTGCGCCAACCAGTATCATAGCCATAGGTCCTGCTGCTGTTGAAAAAAGACAAACAACACGTTCATTGCGTGCGAATAAGCGGGGGATGGCACGAACTGTCCATTGTGCAACACTGAATAATCTTCCCGGCACATGAATCATTTTTTTCAGGCGACCTTCAACAGGCATATGAATGCGATGATAGTTATAGGGAGCAAGGTAAATTGTTGCGAAACGCCCCCCCTTAAATAAATTAGCCAGTAAACTATCTCCTCCCAGTAAATCTTCTACAGAGTAAAACTGTCCTTTGGCCTGAAACAAATGGTCATTCATGATGTCGCCACATTGAGAAACTGTTCCATCTACCGGGCTTGCTATTTCATGATCACCCGAGGCGATGGGTCTGAATTCGGGTTTCAGTGTTCGAACAAAAAAATCATTAAAAGTGGGAAAACTACTGATATCCTGAATTTCAGCATGAGACATATCCACATTGAAAGCCTTAATAAACCAGCGTATTACCGGTGTGACCAGAGGGCTTTTAACTCTTGTAAAATAAAAAACCACTCGCGATATTAAATGGTGTGGCAGTACTGTAAATAACCAGCCCAGTAATTTTTCTGACCATCGTGAAGAAGAGGGTTTCATAATTTGATGATTTTATTTCTTTATTTCAAGCATGAAACTTTGAGATGTCTCATCTTCAAATGTGGCAATAATTTCAACTTTATCGCCGATAGCTAAAGTTTGTAAGGGTGTGATTAACATCATATGCTTGCCGCCCGGTTTAAACTCTGTGGTTGAATTGGCTGGTAAATCAATGCTATCCAGCGCTATCATTTTCATTAAACCATCTACCAGTTTAGTTTCATGCATTTCTACCTTTTCAAAACTGCTACTTTGCATGGCGACTATTTTTCTGGGTTTTTCAGAAGTATTAACTATTTTAATATAACCTGCTCGCATGGGAACAACCGGTGGAAGCTGTTTAATCCAGCCACCGTTAAATTGAACCTGATTATCCTGGGCAAATGCCAGACCGGAAGCTAATAGTAGAATGGCTAAAAATAGATTGAATTTCATGGTTGTAAACTCGGTATATAAAAAGAGGATTAATTACTGACCTAAATAATGAATATTAATGGCTAATCAATGCCGTTAAGTCATGAGCAATTTTTTCAGGATCATGAGGAGCGCTAAAGACTCCACAAAACCGTCCCTCAGGGTCGATTAGAATAAGTGATCCACTATGGGCTACTTCATAAATGTTCTCTTCAGCAGATTTTACAATATAATGAAGAATACCGACAGCATCAGTTAAAGTGTTGACGCTGTCAATGTCTGCCCTGGCACTCATAATTGATTTATTGAAGTAAGTCACATAGCTTTTCATTTTTTGTAGATCATCCCGATCAGGATCGACTGATATAAAGGTAAGCTGTAAATTCTCTAAAATGCTTTTATCCTTAACTTGCGCCAGCATATTGCTTAGCATTTGCATAGTATCAGGACAAATATCAGGGCAATTAGTATATCCAAAGAAAAATAAATGCCATTTTCCTCGAATGGTTTTATTGTTAAATGGTTGATTATTATGGTCAGTCAGTTCAAATTCTGGTAAAGCTTTTGCCTGATCACCGAACCATGTTATAGCCATAAGTTGAACGGGTTCAGGCTTTAATAAATAGAATGCACTGGTTATTCCGAGGATAACTGTCAGAGCTGTAATAATTATTATTGCCTTTTTCACTTAGATAGATTGTTAAATGAATTGAAAAAAAAGGAATGGAAGTTCAAAACCATGTAAAATCAGCAACATTATATTTGAATACTAAAATTAAACCTAGTGGAATCTACAGACATAACAAAGCCATTAACCACCCTGAAAGATTATATTCGTTGGGGGTGTAGTGAATTTTATCGCCAAAAACTGACTTTTGGGCACGGTTTCGGCAATGCACTGGATGAAGTTGTATATCTGGTTTTGCATGCCCTTTCTCTACCTCATGATTTTCCTGAGAGTTATTTTGATACAACACTGACAGAACCGGAAAGAGAAAAGGTGCATGGTATTTTACTGAAGCGGGTTTTTTCATTAAAACCGGCTGCCTATCTAACCCATGAAGCCTGGTTTTGTGGCTTACCCTTTTATGTTGATGAACGTGTTCTGGTGCCCAGGTCACCGATTGCTGAATTGATTAATGAAAGATTCGAACCCTGGATTGATGCCAGTAAGGTAAACAATATTCTTGATTTATGTACAGGTAGCGGCTGTATAGCCATTGCCTGTCAATATGCCTTTCCTGAAGCCACTGTCTGTGCTTCCGATATATCCAGAGATGCTCTTGATGTGGCGAAACTAAACCGTCAAAAGCATGGTCTGGTACAAACCATGAAACTGTATGAATCTGATTTATTTGAGCAAATTCCTGCTCAGAATTTTGATCTAATCGTATCAAACCCGCCCTATGTTGATGCTGAAGATATGAATGAACTGGCTGATGAGTTTAGAGCAGAGCCGGTATTAGGTTTGGCCGCCGGGGAAGATGGTCTTGAAATTGTCGACAGGCTGTTGCATCACGCCTGTGAATATTTAAGTGATAATGGCTTGCTGGTGGTAGAAGTTGGTAATTCACAGCAGGCAATGATGGATAAATACCAGGAATTACCTTTATCCTGGATCGAATTTGAACATGGTGGTGGCGGAGTATTTTGCGTCACTGCTGCAGATTTAAAACATTTTTTTGATTTATTATTAGAGCGTTAAATGGCTAAAACTCAGCAAGTAGACTCGAAAGAGGTCGGTTTAGTAGCAGGATTAAACCTGTTTAATTTTTTTTTAGGAACCAAAGATTTACATTATGGTTTATGGACTGATGACCTTGAAGTTACCGTTCAGAATCTGCCCGAAGCACAAAAAAGATATTCAGATTTTTTAATCGGTCATTTTCCGCAGGATATCAAAACAATTCTGGATGTTGGTTGTGGTGCCGGCGGCCTCGCTACAGAATTACTAAGCAGGGGATATGAAGTTCAGGGCGTCTCACCCAGTCCTTTACTTTCTGAAGCAGCACAAAGTCAGGCCGGGGAAGATTTTAAAATTCATCATGGACGTTTTGAAGATGTCGATTTTTCGCTAAACGAAAAATTTGATCTGGTTATGTTCAGTGAAAGTTTTCAATACATAACACTGGATATGGTACTGGATAAAGCGCAATCATTATTACGACCTGGCGGCTATATTGTTATTTGTGATTTTTTCAAAACCAATGCAACTGGAAAGTCTGTCGTGGGTGGTGGGCATAAATTCGATAAATTTCAACAGGTATTGCAACAATCCGGTTTAAAAGTGCTGGAAGAAAAAGATATTACAAAAGAAACCGCGCCAAATCTGGATCTTGTTAATCAGATGGGGCGGGACTTATTGATGCCCACGATGAAATTGATAGCTTACACATTTAAAAGTAATCGTCCCTGGTTATCTAAAATATTCACCTGGAAATTTCGTAAAAAACTGGACAAGATTGATTATAAATATCTTAGTGGCGAACGAAATGCAGAATCATTTGCCAAATATAAAATTTATAAATTCTACTTACTACAAATGGCAGGGTAAAGAAAATGGCATGGTGGGGCAAAGCCCTGGGTGGCGCATTTGGGTTTATGATAGGCGGCCCGATTGGTGCACTTATAGGCATAGTATTTGGACATAGTTTCGATAAAGGACTGGGTAAAATCATGTCCGGCGAAAAATTCGAACCCGGTCAACAGGAAAGAGTGCAGGCAGTCTTTTTTACCACCACATTTTCGGTGATGGGTCACATTGCCAAAGCAGATGGTAAAGTCACTGCTGATGAAATCCAGATGGCCAATGCAGTGATGGATCATATGGGATTAACCGACGAAGTACGTGAGACGGCCCGTCGGTTATTCAATGAAGGAAAAGCAAAAGATTTTCCTCTGGATGATGTGCTGGATCAATTCAAAAAAGAATTACATCGTCGCAGTACCCTGTTACAGATGTTTCTGGAAATCCAGTTACAGGCTGCGTATGCCGATGGCGTACTCGATACGACAGAAGAGAAAATACTACTTCATATCTGTGAGCGCTTAGGTATTCCGGTTTATCAACTACGTCGACTGGAAGAAATGCTGAAAGTCGGATTTGGTCAGAGTTCTTATCGGTCAACAGCACAGGCGCCTCGTACCACCAGTCTGTCAGATGCATATCTTTTACTGGGGGTAAAAAAATCAGCCACTGATGCAGAAGTTAAAAAATCTTATCGTCGTTTAATGTCTCAGCATCACCCGGACAAACTGGTTGCCAAAGGCTTGCCGGAAGAAATGATTAAAGATGCCACTGAAAAAACCCAACAGATAAAGGACGCCTATGAACACATTAAACAATCCAGAGGAATGAGATAACATATTATGATTACTGATATTTTATACGAACATAACCCCGCTCCGGGAAAGCTGGATGTTTTAGGGGTCGAAGAATGGCCTATCTGGGAAAAAGAACCATCCGAATTCAGCTGGACCTATGATCGCCAGGAAGTTTGCTACATTCTTGAAGGTAAAGTGATTGTAACCCCCGATGATGGTGAGCCGGTTGAACTTGGGAGAGGAGACTTTGTGACTTTCCCGAAAGGCATGTCCTGTACCTGGAAAGTTATAGAATACATATCCAAACATTACCGTTTTGAATAATTTGATCCTGGATTCCGCAGTTGTCCGCTAGCAATAGAGATTAACCCACTGTTTCATATACGATTACAGTTGATGTGAATAATCACCCAATCGGTGAATTCCGCTACGAACTGAATTGCACGTTTGAGGCGGCGTATCTCTTCGTTGTAACTCCCTGGGATAGCTCGCTATTCCGCGTCGCTACGCCTTGATCTACACTACCTCAAACGCACAATCAGCTCGTCCAACTGCGGATTCCAGGTTGAAAGACTTAAGGAAAAGATTTATACCCATTAAAACAATTTAATAGTAGCTGAATCCGTAGCTTCAGAGCGAATTCATGGCGTAACAAAATGGTTTCACGCTGGAATTTTAAAAATCTTAGCTTCACCTGTAATTTTTTGATTTTATTTATCAGCTTACCTTTGTAAGTTGCTTTGATATTAGTTCCGTACTACTCTTGATAAATACCTTACGATTATACTCTGTATGGGTACAGAATAAACTTGATTTTGAACTATGGAGGTTTGGGTAAGTTATTATTCTTATAGTTTTTTTATGTCTGATTAGTTTATTAACAATACCTTTTTCAGTCGATTAGCATGTTGGAAAAGGAAGTAAGGTTACTGAAATAAAAGGAATTCATTCATATTTTGAATATGTCAGTTTCCTTTTATTAAACTGGTAAGTTTTGATAATTACAAAACTAAAGTATTACGTACCAGTAGTTTATTTTATCAACAATCTGGAGGTTTACTATGGCAACTAAAACTAAATTAGGTGATCACTTTTATCTTTGGCGCGGTCAGGGATTTACCAGTGGAGTGTGTATTGTTTCTTCTCATGGCGGGCAAACTTATACCGGTGATAACTTTACTTCATCCTTGCATATTGGCTTTTATCAGACTCGAAACGAATCACTAAGGGCCAGCCTGAAGACAGGGCTCGCTCATCCAAACGAACGTTTACCACCGAACACTTCCTGTGAAGACTATTTTTTATCAAAATTTCAGGGCAAGCATGGGGATAAAGACGAAGACTATAACGCTATTAAGCGATTCGTTGATGGGAATAATGCAGCCGTACTGACGGTGAGAAATCGAACCAGCATATTTGTTAAAGGTAAGGGCAATGTTAAGTTCTCAGATGCAGTAAAAAAAATTGAAGCAGGTGGTTACGGCATATCACATATTAACTGTTTGTTCTGCCGTGTCCCCACGCAGGTTGAATATATCCCTTCAGCTTTTCTTCAAGCTCAGGGGGTAAGCGGAATTATAAGGTAATGAAAATACATTTCTTATCTCATTAGTCCTTCGCAAAAAACAGTAATTCAATTTAGCCTATCGAGCAGCTCAAGTGAATACCGCTAGCGGCGCTCACTTAGCTGTTCGATATGGATTAAACCTGGAAAAATCAGTTAATCATGAAAGTCCAGGTAACAGCTTAATGCAACTGATAAAATCAAAAACACGCTCATCACCAATCAGCTGACAACGGTGTTTTTGATTAGACCAGGCACATCAATCTGTTACGCATCTTTTTCATGCTCAACTGATTTTTCCAGGTTGAAAGAACAAGCTGCAATAAGTAAGTGTTACAGGATTTTAATCTTTAGTATTATTAACCAGGTCAGTATTCGCTATTAACAATAAAGGAGAGCATATGTCATTAGTAAAAGTAGATTTTCCAGCCCCAAAAGAATTACGTGGAGGGTGGGCTGCTTTTGCAGCCGTAGTCGCCGCTAAAGGCTGGGGAGATAGTGCCTATGCAACAGAGGATCAATGGTTGTATCACGATGGTGGTGGAAACTGGGTTTGCCTGCGTTTTAAAGCAAAAAATCAGGCTATTTTAATTGGCCATGATCATGAATATTCAGAAACATATTATGGTGAGGCCGCTAATTTCTTTGAAGAGGAAGAGACGGATATTTTAAAGGGGGCTCCTGAATGGTGGGGGTTTGATCTTAATCCAATGCCTTTTGGAGAGTGGATAGGTTTTGTTTATGGTTGGGATGGACAAAACTGGCAAAGATCAAATTATGACGAGGCAGATGGATTTGACTCAGTTAATTTAAAAGCTGCTTGCAGTTTAAATGATTTAGAAATGCTCAGAGTGTTTTCTCAAGATGCTCCTGGTTTGAATGGAATTCCAGCTGGCGATGAAATATTAAAAGCCTTAGTTTCTGCCGACGCGAATATATCAGCGGAGTTGCTTGAAGCTGTCGTTCCTGGTTGGGATATTGAAGCTGGAATTTCAGCCGCTAAAAAATTTCTGCAAATCGAACTTTAAATTTCATAAATTTTCAATTTACTATGACTCGTACCCCTAAACCTGGAAAAGTCAGTTGAATCATGAAAGTCCAGGTAACAGCTTAATGCAGCTGATAAAATCAAAAACGCGCTCGTCATCAATCAGCTGACAACGGTGTTTTTGATTTCTCGGCATTTGCTCCTGCATTGCTCTAACGACAGTTATCCCTGACTTAGACCGGGTACATCAATCTGTTACGCATCTTTTTCACGCTCAACTGATTTTTCCAGGCTAAACCTGGATTCCGCAGTTGACCGCTCGCAATAGAGGTTAACCCACTGTTTAATAAACCATGACAGTTGATGTGTATAATCACCCAATCGGTGCATCCCGCTACGAACTGAATTGCACGTTTGAGGCGGCGTATCACTTCGTTGTAATTCCCTGGAATAGCTGGCTATTCCGTGTCGTTACGCCTTGTTCTACACCACCTCAAACGCACAATCAACTCGTCCAGCTGCGGATTCCAGGCTAAAAGATTGCCGTGTCATAGATTACAGGAAGTTAATATGCAATTTGGCAAAAATTACCATATTCCTGTTATTTCCAGAGCTTTTGAATCTTAAGCTTTATGCAAGTCAGTTGCTAATATCTCAATCTGTAATCAAGCAGAATTAATCAGGGGCTTCTTAAGTAAAAATAGGTAGCAACTGTTCTGAAATCGGGAAGGCGCCGGTAACGCCGGGGTTTGTATTTATACCTGCAAGTGAGCGTAATGCCTGGTGTAAATATTCCGGTGATATTTTAATTCCATTATCATCCAGTTCCAGAGTTTCAGGATTAATTTTCATCGATACCTGGTTGTCGTCGGTAGCTCCAACAACACGATTACCCTGAAAATGTGCGGGTGCTCCCCAGACCATCATACTGTTATGTGACCAGTGATCTTTGCCGTTGGAAGCATTATATTTATTGGTCCGACCAAAGTCTGACCCCATTACTATGATCAGGTTATCGCCTATTCCCCGCATCATTGCATCATCAATAATATTGTCGACTGCTGCGAGGTAATCCATTAACTGGGGATAATGTTTTTTATCATGATCACTGTGTGTATCGAAACCACTCAGGTCAATTTGTGCGCAAGCAGCTGAACCTGATTCAAAAGCGGCAAATGCTGTCTGTGCCTGATTGAACATGTTTTTGGCATTTTTTCTTGAATTAACATAATCATTGGGTGCTGAAGATGAACTCAAATTATTGACGAAACTCTGCAATGCAGTCACATCGCGATTACGAGCTTCATTGAGACGGGTTAAGGCCTGCTGTATTCGAGGAAGTTGCTGTTCGTCGAGTTGGCGTTGAAGGCGGGAAGCACTTGCCGATTTAATCAGTTCACGAATAGCGTTTGAATAGTACTGGTTTGACTGGGTAGCATTGGTCCTGTTGGGGAAAGCTATTTCACGAACTGCATTCAGGTCACTACCTCTAACCACTGTACCAGGCACCAGTCCATTAGTCTTGCTGCTTTCAGATACCCGATTTGAAACGATAGGGATGGCCAGATTTGATGCTTTTTCTGATGCAATGAGTGCACCAAGACTGGGGTAGTTTCGGGCACGTGATCCGGTCCAGGTTGCAGTACGGCCAACATTATGTGAGTTGGTTCCAAGATCTATTCCATTGATCACCAGCAAGCGTTCATAGTGTGATTCAAAGAAGTCCTGATTTCTGAAAAGGCCATTAAAGAGATCAGGTGAATCTGCTGGAGGAGGTGGAGGAGGGGCATAGCGCAGGTTGCCTATTTGACCAATTTCATTCTGTTGGTAGGTATTAATATCACCATTAGGACCTAGTCCGGCTCCCTTGGGATCACAAAGACTGGTTGGGTCCCAGCCACCTATGGCTTCAATAAAAAGCCAGTAAGGGCCGTTGAATGCCTGTTGCGCATGTGCAAGCCGGGTTTGACCACTGAGCAATAATCCAGTGGCAGCTGTTATTCGTAAAAAGTCACGTCGATTCATTCTGGATTCTCCTTTGCCTATTCGTAAAAGAAACGGTAATCAGCGAGTAAATAGCTTACTACTGCCATCCATGGAATTACGGTACCATTACTATCGGTACTGCCTCCGCCACCCCGGCACTGGCTCTGTATTAGCGTCTCTCCTGCATTGCGTACATCAAGGAATAACTGATAACTGTGTTCGATTTCTGCACTGTCAAGCGCTAGCTCTTCACCAAGAATATGGCGGTGTAAAAACTGAATATTCTGACGAATAGCATCTTCTGCATTTTCGGGTGTATCAGTTTCATCAACAAATGGGAACAGAGTGCCTGTATCACTATAAAGATCAGCAGCAACCCGTTCACAGGCGACCTGATTAGAAATACGTTCCTGTATGCCATTAATTAAAGATGTTGGCTCTGTTATTCGTTTAGTCACTTCGGCAGAGTCTATTCCGCCGTAGAGTAGATTATGTTTGCCTGTCAGTCCGCTGTGGGAGTTGGGACCCTGCCATTCATAATCGCTTGATCCTGTGACTGCGATAATCTTGCGATTTAATTCCTCCGGTGTTAACAGGCGCCCTGGGCCAATGTCAACATAGCTGTCCGGGTTTTCTACTATGGCAAGATTGCGTGCCAGAAAGTATTCGCTTGAAATAATATCTTTAACCAGTAACTTAAAGTCGTAGTTAGCATTTATAAACCGATTCTTAGTTTGATTTACGAATGTAGTAGTCGATGTCGTAGTTGCTTCTATACCGGTAAAACCTTTTAATACTGTGCGTACGGTATGTTCTGCGAATCGATCATCATCTGCCAGCCTCATTCCCAGCCATTGAAGTGGTGCATCTTCTGCGGATTCAGGGAGTTGATCAGCCTGATCCAGTGTGTAACCGGCAGGAACCATACGAGGTACCCCTTCTAAAGTGAGATTATGCTGGAAATTATTCGAAACTCTATATTTTCCCCGGTAGTTACGTTTGCTGAATAGTCCGGCAACAGGGTCCATGACGTTGTGGCAAATCGTACACTGGGGGTCTTCAAAAGTGGGTACACTACCAATGACATTATCCAGATCCAGACCATCGCGAGAAGCCAGACTTTCTATGTCTATGCCAAGAAAATAGTTGAATACATAGAATGAGCGCCCGCGATTAATATTGGTACTGGTTGATAGATAGCGTTCAAGAAAAGCATGTGTGCCTATGACTCCCGCTGCTGGCACTAGCGTTCCATCCTGCTGCTGAATATTATTCACTGGTCGGAAATCGTCCCGATCGTGATTGGCTTCAATATTATCTGAGTTAAATGGGAAGTCAGGATCACCAGCATCATTGTCGTAAATGACAGCAGAATACGGATTGATCATAGTATAATCTGCAGTCAGAATTTCAGTGAATGGCAGGTTATTTTTTACCACATATTTAATCAGTTCTATCGGTGCTCGTGAAAGCCCATAATTGGTGTTTTCGCGTAAATTATTGAGCTCGGGAGTGGTGAAGTTATCTTCGAAATAATCAAAGTTGGCAAATGCGCCTATATCAAATTTAAATTTTACGGCACTACGACTAGTCGCATTTCGATTAGTAAGAAGCAAATCATTATAGAGTTCCTGAACACGTGTATAGAATGCATCCTCGTCCATGGCTGTATCTATAATTGCCCCTAGTGCTGCATCTATTTGCTGTTGATTGTTAGCGGCATTAATTGTGTTGATTTCATCAGTGGTCGGCAGCCTGGAAGCCAGTGCCCCCACTATCTTATGTAACTGTTCATATCCAGTACCTGAATTGATAGCAGCCTGATCAGCTGGAGGGTTCGGTTGGCATACTGCTGCACGACTGGCAAAGTCGGCAAACAGGTCAAAATCTGCATCATCCGGACGATTCGGGAAACGGTCTCCACCAGCATGTCCCTGATTACCCATTGCTTTAACAAGTACTAATGACTGATCTCCGGAATTGATTGATGCAATAGTACGGAAAAGGTCGAAGTCTGTAGCAATAGCCGGATTATTTGGAAAAGCAAATCCATGTGTGGTTTGTCTGGGCATATCTCCTGTATGACAGCCACTACAGGTACGAGGGCTTGGGCTTTGCTGGCTCATTAGCGGATAAATGATATCGATAAATTCTGTGACCATGGAAGCACAGGTTTGTACTACCAGTTGATTGACTGTTACCAGTTGGCTAGCACTGTTTGAATTGCCACTGGCATCAGTAACTGTCCAGACTACTTCTGTGGTGCCAACCGGGAAGCCATTCAGTGGAGCGTTATTAGTGATTGACGGGTTCTCATCAGCAATATCAAAATAATCAGGCATTCCAGTGATCACTGAAGTATCACCAAGCGTAATTGCCTGGATGGTAGTGATATCCGGCGGAGCGGTGATTGATGGTGCAGTTGTGTCTGTAATGTTAATTGTCTGGGTCGCTGTGGCGGTTGTCATCTCAGCATCTACAACTGTCCAGGTGACAGTGCTTACACCTATCGGAAATCCTGTAGCTGGAGCATTGTTGGTGATGGTCAAAGGGGGGACACCACCGGAGGCTATCGCTTCTTGAAGAGTTATTGAGGTTGTGGAAGCTGTAGCCTCAACCGTTATAGTCGCTGGAGGTGTCAGTGTTAAAGGTTCAGGTTCAGCTTGCGAAATTATAACCATCTGTATGGTGGTAGCCGTATTTCCGATAGCATCTATGGCAGTCCAGGTCACCGCTGTTTCACCAATTGGGAAGCCATCTGCGGGTGCATTATTCGTGATTGAAACTGGAGCAACACCACCAGAGGTCACAGGCTCTTCAAGCGATAAAATAGTTAAGAGTGTTTCTGTCTCCATTGTGATTTGAGCCGGAGGGGTCAAAGTCAAAGGCTCTGAATCAGCTGCCAATATTCTAATGATCTGTGATGCAGTGGATGTGTTTCCACTGGCATCGGTTGCAGTCCAGGTCACAATTGTTTCACCTGTCGGGAATCCACTTGCCGGACTGTTTTCAGTTACAGCAGGGTCCGGATCGACGAGATCAGAAACTGTTGCCATGCCAATATTGACTACAGTTGTATTTCCAGTTGCGGTTGTCTGTATATCTGCAGGTGCTGATAAAGTAGGTGCAGTGGTATCAGTAATAGTGATTAACTGGCTGGTATTATCCTGTACACCAGCATTATCGGTGACTGTCCAGATTACGCTTGTATAGCCCAGTGGGAAACCATTTGCTGGGGCGTTATTAGTAAATGTGTAATTTTCATCTCCCCCTGTTGCCGATGCAGAACCAATTGTGACATTGGTGAGAATACCGGTTGCTTCTTTTTGGACATTGGCCGGGGCAGTTATAACTAATGCATCTGGGTTAGAAGTGTCTCCAGGAACAGGATCATCTTCTGCCGGTACGCAACCCGTAATAGCAAGTGCTATAAAAAGGGGCAAGGTCGTAATTCGCATCTGTTGTTTATCTCCATATAAATCGTGTAACCATCAACTACAGCTAAAACTATGTTATTAATTTACAGTGGAATTAATTCACCAAGCTCAGGTTGTAACACTTTTATAAATAATATGTGTGATTTTACTTCTTAACTGGGCGCAGATTATATGATAGTAGTAGATAAGGAAATATACCTTTCATAATGTTAAAACTACTGCCGGTCAAAAAAAATCTTAGTAAAATCATGTTGTTACATAAATAAATAGTTGGATTTAATATTTTTTCTATATTCAGTTTATAGTTTGTTTTGAGTATTAAAATTTATAAAATAATAGCGTTTTTTATGGTCACTGATTAAAAAAGGATTTTATATTACCCTGATGATATGTTTTTGGACCTGTATGACTCCAAAATATTTGTAATCTTTTATGCAAAACATAAAGCTATACCGGCCTTATACTGAGTATTTATTTGACTCTGAACATCTGGGGCTGAATAACTGTGACTAAACCTGTAAAACTATGTTTATCAGTATAATGAATGAAATTGTTCAAGATTAATTATGACTGGAGTGATAATGAAAATTATGGAACAGATACTTATATACTCTGATAGCCTAACCTGGGGCATAATCCCTGATACCAGGAAACGCTTATCATTTGATAAACGCTGGCCTGGAGTTTTTGAAAATACGCTTTTAAAAGCGGATAAAAATATCAGGATTATTGAGAATTGTTTAAATGGGCGTAGAACGGTTTGGTCAGATCCTTTTAAAAATGGGAGGGATGGTTCTATTGGATTAGCTCAGGTCATTGAAATGCATTCCCCGCTTAAATTAGTCATCCTTATGCTGGGCACTAATGATTTTCAATGCACCCATCAAAACAATGCCTGGCTTTCTGCTCAGGGTATAGCAAAGCTGGTCAATATTATCAGACAATCACCGATTGAGCCCGGGATGCCTGTTCCAGCAATAATGATCGTGGCACCACCAGAAATTTCTCATCCAAAAGGCGCTATTGCTGATAAATTTCATGGAGCCGAGAAGCGATGTGCTGGCTTATCCAGTGAGCTTGAAAAAGTGGCAGCAGATCTATCTGCATTTTATTTCGATGCTGGTAATGTAACGAAATCAAGTGATATCGATGGTATTCACCTGGATGAATCGCAACATAAAGTTTTAGGCAAAGCTATCGCAAAGGCAGTATTAGAGGCAGAAATCCTCTAATAAACCTCTGCCTCATTCTACCTCATTTCGGATATTTTCTAACCGGCATAAAAATGATGAATTGATTATAAATTCCGAGCTACACTTTATCCAGCTTCGTCAAATCCCGCACTGCTCCTTTATCCGCACTGGTTGCCAGCATCGCATAAGCTTTTAAGGCAGCACTGACCATACGGGGTCGTGGTTCTGCTGGAATCCAGCCTTTTGTATCCTGTTCAGCGCGGCGTTTAGCCAGCTCTTCGTCAGATAGCAGAACATTGATGGATCGTTTTGGAATATCAATCAATATTCTGTCTCCCTTTCTGATCAGGCCAATCGCTCCACCGGCTGCTGCTTCAGGAGATACATGTCCAATTGATAGACCGGAGGTTCCACCTGAGAAACGACCATCTGTCAAAAGTGCACAGCTTTTGCCGAGACCCTTTGATTTGATATATGAGGTGGGATAAAGCATTTCCTGCATACCGGGTCCACCTCTTGGGCCTTCGTAACGCACTATGACTACATCACCAGCCTTGACACGATCATTGAGAATATCATCGACGGCCTGATCCTGTGATTCGGTAACATGAGCACTACCTTCAAATACTAAAATGGAATCATCCACACCTGCTGTTTTTACGACACAGCCATCTTCGGCGATATTGCCATATAGGACTGCCAGGCCTCCTTCCAGACTGTAGGCATTTTCGAGTGAACGAATACATCCGTTCGCTCTATCATCATCCAGCTCTGGCCAGCGAGTTGCCTGACTAAATGCGGTTTGGGTGGGAATACCAGCTGGTCCCGCTTTGTAAAATTCTTTTACATCGGCATCATCACTTTGTGTAATATCCCATTGATCAAGTGCCTGCTGGATTGTTGCACTATGCACGGTAGAACATTGAGCATCGACTAATTCGGCACGATTCAGTTCAGCGAGTATGCCTAAGATGCCACCAGCACGATGTACATCTTCGATATGATATTTCGGTGTATTTGGTGCGACCTTACAAAGCTGTGGAACTTTATGACTTAAAGCTTCGATATCTTTTAAGGTGAAATCTACCTCAGCTTCCTGAGCTATACCGAGCAGATGTAGAATCGTATTGGTAGAGCCACCCATTGCGATATCCAGTGCCATCGCATTGTTGAATGCTGCTTTGGAACCAATTGTGCGTGGTAACACACTGTCATCTCCCTGTTCGTAGTAGCGCTTTGTAATATCTACGATTAGTGATCCAGCACGTTTGAATAATTGCTCGCGATCGGCGTGGGTGGCAAGCATGGTACCATTACCCGGTAAGCTCAATCCCAGCGCCTCAGTGAGACAATTCATCGAATTAGCGGTAAACATACCGGAACAGGAGCCACAGGTTGGACAGGCACTACGCTCATATTCCATTACTTTTTCATCACTGGCTTTATCGTCGACGGCTATAACCATTGCATCAACGAGATCCAGGCCATGTTCCGATAGTTTGGTTTTTCCTGCTTCCATCGGTCCACCAGATACAAAAATGACGGGAATATTAATCCGCATCGCCGCCATCAGCATCCCTGGTGTTATCTTGTCACAGTTTGAAATACAGACCATGGCATCAGCACAGTGGGCATTTACCATATACTCAACCGAATCGGCTATCAGATCTCGACTTGGCAGGCTATAGAGCATGCCATCATGACCCATTGCAATACCATCATCGACTGCAATGGTATTGAATTCTTTCGCGACACCACCAGCGGCTTCTATTTCTCGAGCGACCAGCTGCCCGATATCTTTCAGATGCACATGTCCCGGTACAAACTGGGTAAAAGAGTTAACGACAGCGATGATAGGCTTTTGAAAATCATCATCTTTCATTCCTGTTGCACGCCAGAGCGAACGTGCTCCAGCCATATTGCGTCCTTCAGTAGTTGTTCGAGAGCGATAACGGGGCATAACACACCTGAAATTAATTAATTAGTTTGAATGGCGCTAGGATAACAAAAAATTCAGATAAATAACCTTGTGATTTTATATTTGTTAAATTATCGCAGATTGAATGTCAGACTGGCCCAGAGACTTAGCCAGTTTTCCCGCTTATCTTTAATGTGTTTAATTTTAACCGCTTTTAATAACCAGGGGCCTGGTTGGTCTAAAAGTATACTGGCTTCTCCTTTATGGTTGGTTCTTATCAATTGTTTTAATTCTGGTTTGTTTTTAGTAAAGGCTGTTAGCAAAATACCTTTTATCGGTTTATTAAGGTATAAAATTTTGATGGTAAGCTCATCATTTATCTTTTTCTTATAAGGATTACTTAAAGGTATAATTTCTAATTCATAACCGATATTTTTAGCTGAATTATCGATATCAAACTTATTACCGGATTGCACCAGGGTTTTGGCGTATCGAATATATTTTTCCTTACCTGCCGTATTGTTTAATCCATTTTTCTGGCGGTAGTTTATGGCATTATCCAGTCCTTCCTCTTTTAAATATGAATTATAGGTATCAGCAGGGATTTCTATGTAATTAAAATCACTCATATAACCTATAGCATAAGTACCATTTATTTGAGGAGTGAAATACCCGGCTGGATCACGTCCCAGTTCACCGTTTATCTCCTCTTTTGATAAGCCATTGTAAAGGCTAAAGTCGGAGTACCAGGTGACTATATTGGGCAGACTATCACCGATAAAATTATTTCCGGCATGAATGGAAATATCGACAGTTTTTTTCGCAGTGGTATAAAATGGATGCGCCTCCAACCAGAAGTCATGACTGAAAACTTTAGCAGAAACCAACATTAAGCAGCTTAGTAATATGCGGTATAAATAATGCGTCTTTATCATAGTGCCATTTTTCAAACCTTTATATTTTTATTGCTGGTTGTAATGAGCGGATCAACTATGGCGCATCAAATGCGACCAGTCATTGTAAATATTAACTTTGAACAGAATGATCGTGTAGAAATTCTGATTGAGGCTAATGCTGAGGCCATTTTGTCAGGAATTGGTTCTCAGCATAAAAATACAGATGATGCACCCCAGGTTCAAGTGTACCGCGACTTACGAGAATTACCATCTATAGCGTTAAGGAACAAATTCTTTACTTTTGCTGAAGAATTTGCCGGCAGTTTAAACTTACTGATAGATGGTCAGGCGGTGCAATGGCAGTTTAACAGTATTGTAGTTCCAGAAGTTGGCGATATTCGTTTATCGAGAAAATCTGAAATTGTTTATCAGGCAAAAATCCCGGCTGAAGCAGAGACTGCAGTGTGGTCTTTTGATCAGCAGTATGGTGATGCTATTGTAAATTTCAAATTTCAGGGAGATGCTGAAAAAACCACTTACTGGCTGGCAAAAGGGCAGCCAAGCCCACCATATCATTTAATTAAAAAAAATATTTCACGCAGCTGGACTGAGGTAGTTGTGGAATATATCAGTCTTGGATTTATTCATATACTACCGAAAGGAATGGATCATATATTATTTGTGCTGGGACTCTTCCTGCTGAGTAAAAAATTCAAGCCATTATTATGGCAGGTGACTGCTTTTACGTTGGCGCATACAATGACATTAGCCTTAAGTATTTATGCTGTAATCAGTACATCTTCCATGATAATTGAACCCTTGATTGCATTATCTATTGCTTATGTTGGTATTGAAAATTTGCTGACAACTGAATTAAAGCCCTGGCGAATTGTTATCGTGTTTTTATTTGGCTTACTGCATGGTATGGGGTTTGCGGGTGTTTTGATAGAACTGGGTTTACCTGAATCTCGATTTGTTACGGCTTTAATTTCTTTTAATGTGGGGGTTGAGCTTGGACAGTTAAGCGTTATTTTTATGGCTTTATTTGCTGTCTTCTGGCTGCGAGAAAAGGAAGATTTATACCGTAAACTGATTGTACTTCCGGGATCACTTGGTATTTCAGTGATGGGTCTGTTCTGGACCTGGGAAAGATTAACCTAGAATCCGCAATTGGATGAGTTGATTGTGCGTTTGAGGTGGTGTAGCCTGCGCTGGAAACCGCCTCGTAATGAACCACCGCATCTTTCTAGGGTGATTATACACATCAACTGTCATGGTTTATGAAACAGTGGCTTAAGCTCTATTGCGAGTGGTAATTGCGCAATCCAGCTTTAACTCTGCTAATGAGAGTCGATTGAAACTATTATTTCATCTGTAATCCATTGTTTGAGGTAACTTGCGGCTGTGATTGCCACCGAGTCTTCTCCAATCCATTCAAGTAAACCTTCGCATAATTCGGCAAAATTAGATCCATTAAAGGCTGCTTCTATGGCCCAGGCTTCGGCAACATCCATTGAGCGCCAGTTAGGACTCATCTCTTTTCGCCACATAAGCCATCGAGTGGGGGATTCCTCAAAGCTTTTTTCAGGGGGCTGTTCATTTTTATCTATTGCTATCCAGTAGGGGGGGACATTCCAGTTAAGATCCAGCCAGCGAACTGAGGGGTGAAATGAAAAACTGAGATAAGGCCAGGATTCTGCGGCTATTTGGGTCATATCATCAAGGTTGAAAATATGATCAGTATCGGCTGAATCGAAACATAAACCCTGAGACCACTCAAATAAGGCGAGTTCAGATAAAAATTCTTTTTGTGGATGTGTACTATGTTGCAGAAATTCAACCATATGACTACCAACCCAGCGTACTGAAGGGTTGCTGGAAGGGTATAGCTTTAAATAATCCAGAATCATCAGTTCAAATTCTTCTTCACCAATTTCTTTTTGTAGTACTTCAAAGTCGGTGGCCAGACAGTCAATTAAGCGGATTCTATAGGCATTATAATAAGCTCCTAATCGATGTTCAGCCAGTGCATCCTCAGTACTGACAATATCTTTCTCAAAATCTTCTGATTTACCGGTGATGTAATCCTGAAAGCGAGTTTGTAATGCATGCAGATCGCTATCCATATTAGTCATGATCTTTATCTCCGTAATAGGGGGCAGCGATTTCTCTTGCCTGATTCAGCTCAGCAATAACTTCAGCCAGAGGTGGAATATTGGCATCCCGTTCAATCATGGTAGAAACAGGACCGAGCAATTCAGCCGTCTTTTCATATAAATCCCAAACAGGGTCGATAATTGGTTCATCATGGGTATCGATAATTAAATTGCCGGTGTTTTGATGGCCTGCGAGATGGTGTTGCCAGACTCGATCAGCAGGAACACCCTGCAGGTATTCCATTGGATCAAAGTGATGGTTATAACTGCTGACATAAATATTATTAACATCCAGTAAAATATTACAGTCGGCTTTTTCAGAGACTGCTGTAATAAATTCCCATTCTGTCATGGCATCGGCTGTATAAGTGATATAGCTTGATAAGTTTTCTATTAGCATTTGTCTACCGAGAAAGTCCTGCACCTGGGCTATTCTATCAGCGATATGGTTTACGGAAGCTTCAGTATAGGGTAGAGGTAATAAATCGTGTAAATTCGTATGATCAACGCCTGTCCAGCACAGATGATCAGAAAACCAGACAGGTTCTACCCGGTTAATCAATTCTTTCAATTGTTTAAGGTAAGCAAAATTTAATGGATCTGTACTGCCGATTGACATGGATACACCATGCATGACCATAGGGTAATCCTGTCGAATTTTATCCAGAAAATACAACGGTTTACCGCCTTCTATCATGTAGTTTTCTGAAATTATTTCAAACCAGTCAATTTCTTTCGGGCGTTGATCGAGAATATCCTGATAATGGTCGGTTCTTAATCCCAGGCCAAAACCAAGAAAAGGTTTTTTTGTTTGTGATGACATGTCTGACTATGTAGTTGATCCTGAAAAGGAAGTTTTAGCAGGTTATAATTTAATTGGCATCAACAATAAAGATTTATTTTTATCTGATGAGCAGAGGGTTTCCACAAGGCAAGCAAAAATTCGGCTTTAAAATTGCTGACGCAGTGACTGTCTTAATCGATTAGAAAATTATATTTTATAAATTAACTCAAAAAAAATGCACTGAAAATCAGTGCATTTATTATAAATAAGTGCTTAAAAGTTTAACTTTCGAATTTTCCACCCTTATCTTCACATTCTGATTTAGTAGCCTTAACCCAACCTTGACCCTTGCATGAATTTTGTCCGGCACAACTGGTTGTGGCTGTAGCACAGGCACTGGTGCCTTTACAACTGTTAATTCCAATGCATTTGCCAGCTTTATTTGAAGCAGCTGAAGCGCTCATTGGTGCTAAAGCGAACATTGTTGCAGCTGCAGCAGCCAGTGCAACGCCAGAAATTTTCTTTGCAGTATTCATATATTATTTCCTCTTTTTAAATAAATTATCGTCATGGTGCATACCATATACAATTGCTTAGAGATGCACCTTATAGGTAAGTTCAATACAATTTAAAAAAAACGCAAGTTATTTTCTAAGTATCAAACTATCACCACGTTGAACTAACTCGATATTTTTTAAAATATTCATACCCAGCAGTATTTCATTACCTTCGAAGCCTGGATTTATGCTGGCATTTACATTATTGAAAATGATTTCGCCTAATTGCAGCGTATTTAATTCTGTAGCATAAGCAAAACTATTGCCATTAGCCGTTTGCACTGGAAAACGATATCCTTTTTGTAATCCCAGTTTGTTAGCCAGTGGTTCCGGGATGCTGGTCGTGGTGGCTCCTGTGTCGAGCAGAAATGTGACTTGCTGATTATTGATTAAGCCATTCAATAAATAATGCCCATAGCGGTTTCTTTTGAGAACTATTTCCTGATAGTTACCAGACTGAATCGTGTTTACTGACTGGTTAGGATTGTTTTGTTTATCAAGAATATTGCCAAAAAGTAAGGACAGCAAAAAAAAACCTGCAATCCAGCCAAGCCAGGTGAACGTATTGCCTAATTTTCTTGTAGAATATGACATAGTTTTAATGTTATGGCATTACAGCCATAAATCAACAGTTGATATTGAATAGGTTCATCGAATGTCTGGAAACAGTTTTGGTAAATTATTTGTGGTTACATCTTTTGGCGAAAGTCACGGGCCAGCTATAGGTTGTATAGTGGATGGCTGTCCTCCCGGCTTATCTTTATCAACTGCTGATTTACAGGATGATCTTGATAGACGGAAACCCGGGACTTCCCGTCATACGACTCAGCGAAGAGAAGATGATGAAGTGCAAATTCTTTCCGGTGTATTTGAAGGCAAAACCACTGGAACGCCGATTGCACTCATTATTCATAATAAAGATCAACGCTCGAAAGATTATGGGAATATTGCGAATCAGTTTCGACCGGGACATGCTGATTATACCTATACGCAAAAATATGGTTTCAGAGATTATCGAGGTGGAGGTCGGTCTTCGGCGCGTGAAACTGCTATGCGGGTTGCGGCTGGTGGTATCGCTAAAAAGTATCTGGCTGAACAATATGGCATTAAAATACGTGGTTATCTTTCTCAGTTAGGCCCGATTAAACTTGAACTAAAAGATTGGGATGCAGTTAATAATAATCCATTTTTTAGTCCTGATCCTTCTAAAGTGAAAGATCTGGAGGAATATATGGATGCATTACGCAAGGAGGGAAACTCTATCGGTGCTCGCGTGTCAGTGATTGCAGAAGGTGTTCCTGCTGGTCTTGGTGAACCCATCTTTGATCGAATAGATGCAGATATTGCTCATGCTATGATGAGTATAAATGCAGTTAAGGGTGTTGAAATTGGTGCAGGTTTTAACTGTGTCGAGCAAAAGGGTACTGAACATCGAGATGAGATTACAGCTGAAGGCTTTTTATCTAATCATGCTGGTGGAACGCTTGGTGGTATATCCTCAGGGCAGAATTTAATTGTTCATATGGCATTAAAACCTACATCAAGTATGCGTTTACCGGGACGCTCGATAGATGTTCATGGCAATCCTGTCGAAGTGGTTACTAATGGTCGGCACGATCCCTGTGTAGGTATTCGCGCTACTCCAATAGCAGAAGCAATGCTTGCGCTGGTGATTATGGATCATTTACTTAGACATCGCGCGCAAAATGCCGATGTAAAGTGTTCAACACCGTTAATACCTGCTGGACAAAGCTGATTTAACTTAACTGAGCCTGTTTATCTTTTCTTTTATGGTTCGATAAAAAGAGTCGCTTTAAATAACCCGTATTCTGGATAGAAATGAATAGTTTATTAAATCTTTTGATTGTTTTAATCGCATTGCTGCATTTTCTTTTTATGTTGCTGGAAATATTTTTATGGACAAAACCACTGGGCAGGAAAGTATTTAAATTGAAGCCGGAGTATGCCGAATCAACCAGACGACTGGCTGCTAATCAGGGTTTGTATAATGGTTTTCTGGCTGCTGGAATGGTTTGGGCCTTTTTGTCTGGACAATTTTCGGTACAACTTTTTTTCCTCAGTTGTGTATTTATTGCCGGAGTTTTTGGAGCTTTAACAGTGAGTCGTACTATCTTCTGGGTACAGGCTATGCCTGCTATGCTGGCATTAGTCATATTATCTTTTTCAGTGTAATTCTTTACTAAATCTTGAGCATTATATTGACAATGAAAAATATAATATTAAGTCTGTGTATTCTTTTTATTATCTCATCCTGTAGTCAGGAGCAGCAAAATAAAATTTCCAGGTTGGGTGTTACCTGGCTGGAAGGGAATTACAAAGTCACCTATGCTGATGGACAGCATGTTAAAAGCTGGATTATTCGGGATGGTAAAGTCACTACTGAAGCTGATAAGGGCTATTATTACTTCTGGGTAGAGCAGAATGGCAAAAAAAGATATGTGCAAACGCCTATCGCCAGATCATATATTGAAGAGATTGATTAGGTTTTAAATTGAATAATTTTAAAAAATATATCCTGAAATAGATGCAGTTTCTTCACTGGCGCTTGTCACTGTTTTATTTTTGCTATTTTGCCAGTCTTGGGGCTCTGGTTCCTTTCTGGACATTATATCTTGATTATTTACAGTTTAGTTCACTGGAAATAGGTCAGTTAATCGCAACTCTGGCTGTCAGTAAAATTTTGGCACCCTATATCTGGGGCTGGGTTGCCGATAAAACCGGTTTTCATATTCGAATTGTACAGATTACTTCGCTGCTGTCTGTGCTTTGCTTTTTACCTTTACTGTGGTTCGATGGTTTCTGGACCATGCTCTGTTTTATGTTGTTATTCAGCTTTTTCTGGAATGCATCATTACCTCAATTTGAAGTGGTTACATTAGGTCATCTGGGTAAAGATTTAAATCGCTATAGTCAAATCAGATTATGGGGTTCATTAGGTTTTATTGTGACGGTGGTTTTGCTGGGGGCAGTATTTCAGTCAGTTTCCATCAACTACTTACCTGTTTTACTACTGCTGATATTTTTATCTATCTGGTTTTCCAGTCTGCAGGTTTCTGAGTATAGCCAACAGGAAAAACTATCTTCTTCTATCTGGTCTGTATTAAAACAGCCAAAAGTGATCGCCTTATTATTATCCTGCTTTTTTATTCAGGCTAGTCACGGTCCTTATTACACTTTCTTTAGTCTACACATGGAAAGTCTGTCTTATAGTCGTTTAAGTATTGGTTTGTTATGGTCATTAGGCGTGCTGGCTGAAGTTGTCTTATTCTTTTTTATGCCCCATTTACTACGTATAAAAACTGCCAGTTTCTGGTTAGTTATTTCACTGCTATTAACTTCAGTGCGCTGGTTTCTAATGGCTTTCTTTTCTGATGAATCAGTTATAGTGCTCATTATTCAATGCTTGCATGCAGCTAGCTTTGGATTATTTCATGCGGCAGCTATTCATTTGATTTATGATTTTTTTCCACAACATAAAGGACGTGGTCAGGCTCTATATGCTTCTGTGAGTTTTGGCGCTGGTGGTGCTAGTGGAAGTTTGTATGCAGGAATTTTATGGGATAAAGTGCCTGCTTCAACGACTTTTTTAATTGCCTCGCTACTGGCATTTACCGGTTTGATTATTTCCTTGAAGATTACTCAAACGGCAAAGCCTGCCGTTTGAGTAAGTGTTTTTCTACTGATATTCGAATGATTCAGTATTTAATACTGTTTGATCTTCATCCAGTATGTTAACCGTCCACCTACCTGTCCAGCCTGGTTGCAGTGTTTTTTGCGTCCATACTCTCCAGCGATTCCCACCAACATCAAAAGTTTTTTCAAACATGACGCTATCGTTGTACATCCATTGATGGGTTACTTTGTGACCACTTAAATCTTTCAGTTCCGTAAAGTAAATAATCTGATTATGATCGGTGCTTAAAGTGAGGAGAGTATCTACCGGTTCCCGATTTTGAATTTCGCTTGTAAATTGTGCTCGGCTAACTTCTCCAGCAAATAACTGGGCACTGAAAAATAAAGAAGCCGTTAAAAATAAAATTTTGATTAGTTTATCCATGTTATTCCCTTCAGTTTATTGTTTTGAATTTACTAATATATCAATAATTAACACGGGAATATAGACTCGATCTCCATGAATCTGTCTGGTTTAGCAGATTATCCTGGAATCTGCAGCTGGACGATTTAATTATGCATTTGAGGTGATGTAGATCAAGGCGTAATGACGCGGAATAGCGAGCTATTCCAGGGCGGTACAACGAACAGATACGCCGCTACACCTGCAATTCAGTTCGTAGCGGGATGCACCGATTAGGTGATTATACACATCAACTGTTATGGTTTATGAAGCAGTGGGTTAACCTCTATTGCGAGCGGTCAACTCCGTAATACAGGATTATAGCGAGCTTGTATAATGAATTTGATCAGGACATTATCCATAGTATATTGACTTCTGTGATGCATGGTTAGTTTGATGGATTTCTGGTTGCATGAATAAGTTCCAGCATGGCAGTGACCGCTTTGGATTGACTACGGTTCTTATTGAGTACGACCCCCAGTTGTCGACTGGATTGAAATGCTGGTATTTTAAGGTGATGTAAAGAGTGATCTAACATGCTGACTGGTAAAATACTCCAGCCTAATCCGACTGAAACCATCATTTTGATGGTTTCAAGGTAATTCGTTTCAAGATTTATGATTAATTGATTACGCACATCCACCAGTGCTTTTTCAATTGCTTCACGAGTGAAAGTTCCATGGGAAGGTAAGACAGCCGGGTGCTGAATTAAATCCATTAAGGTGGGTGAAGAGATTTCAGTCAGTGGATGATCGAGTGCACAGGTAATCATCAGGTGATCGTCCCAGATTCGGCTAAAGGATAATTTATCGGAATTTTTAAAAGGCAGGGTCACCACTGCTATTTCCAGCTCATTGTTTTCAACTAACTGACATGCTTTTTCTGAATCCATGAAATTTAAATCAAGATCTACTTCCGGGTAAGTTGTTGTAAAGGCACGTAAAATCGGTGGTAGTCGATGCAGGCCGATATGATGACTGGTTGCCATACTGAAAGATCCCATCGGTTTACCTTCCAGATCTAATATCTGTTGTTGGGTATTTTCTATTTCCTGCAGAATTTGTCTCGCTTTAATTAATAACACACGGCCTGTTTGTGTTAACTGTAATTTCTTTCCATATCTATCCAGTAACTTGCTACCCAGTTGTGATTCAAGTTGTTTGACACGTTTACTGATTGCAGGCTGAGTTAAAAATAATTGACCGGCGGCTATTGAGAAAGAGCCTGTTTCAGCTACTTTGACAAAAGCCTGTAAATTTATAGTATCTAGCATTCCTAAAAGTTATATCTATTATGAAAATTATGAATTAGAGTTATTTTATAAATGAAGATAGACTTGTCTGCAAGTTAAACATAACGATGGGAAGGTAAAATTAATGAGCGCAATGACACTTTATGACAAGGTCTGGCAGCGACATGTTGTCCGCCAGGAAGATGATGGAACTGCTTTATTGTATATCGATAGACATCTGGTCCATGAAGTTACTTCCCCTCAGGCATTTGAAGGTCTGAGGATGAATAATCGTCCTTTATGGCGAAAAGAATCTATCCTGGCTGTACCTGATCATAATATTCCAACCAAAGATCGAGATCTGGGTATTACCGATCCTGTTGCTAAATTACAGGTTGAAACGCTGGATGAGAACTGTACTTCCTTTGAGTTAACCGAATTTAAAATGGATGATTTACGGCAGGGTATTGTGCACGTTATTGGTCCTGAACAGGGGGCAACCTTACCGGGTATGACAGTTGTTTGTGGTGACTCGCATACCTCGACTCATGGTGCATTTGCTGCGCTTGCCTTTGGTATAGGTACATCTGAAGTTGAACATGTTATGGCAACACAGTGTTTGATTCAGAAAAAATCAAAAAATATGCGTGTCACAATAGATGGCGCAGTAGGAAATGGGGTGACTGCAAAAGATATCGTGCTGGCCATTATCGGTGAAATTGGTACTGCAGGTGGTACTGGATATGCCATTGAATTTGCCGGTGAAGCAATCCGGAATCTTTCTATGGAAGGTCGTATGACAGTATGTAATATGACTATAGAAGCCGGGGCAAGAGCGGGTATGATTGCCTGCGATCAGACTACTATTGATTATTTTAAAGGTAGACCATATGCACCAGAGGGTGAAAACTGGGATGCTGCTGTCAATTACTGGAATACACTTCATTCTGATGATGATGCAGTGTTTGATCGAGAAGTGGTTATCAAAGGTGAATCAATTGAACCACAGATAACCTGGGGTACTTCACCGGAAATGGTTATATCCGTAACTGCTAATGTACCTGATCCAGCTGGTGAAAGTGATAAAGTCAAAGCTGATAGTATTCAAAAGGCTCTTGATTATATGGGGCTTGAGGCGGATGTGGCTATTGATCAGGTATTTGTTGATAAGGTCTTTATCGGTTCCTGCACCAATTCCCGTATTGAAGACATGCGTGCTGCTGCTGAAATTGCAAAAGGTCGAAAGGTAGCTGATAACGTCAAATTAGCAATGGTTGTACCAGGCAGTGGGTTGATTAAAGAACAGGCCGAACAGGAAGGGCTGGATAAAATCTTTATCGAGGCAGGGTTTGAATGGCGTGATCCGGGTTGTTCCATGTGCCTTGCTATGAATGCAGATCGACTGGAGTCGGGTGAACGTTGTGCATCGACTTCAAATCGAAATTTTGAAGGTCGCCAGGGGCAGGGTGGTCGAACCCATCTGGTTTCTCCTGCAATGGCTGCGGCGGCAGCTGTATTTGGTCATTTTACTGATATCAGAAAATTAAATTAAAGAGATCATGATTACGATGATCAATGGATCAGAAATTAACTTTAATTTAAATGAAATAAATTAGGAGTAATTACGGTGGAAAAATTTCAAAAGTTTACCGGCATTGTTGCGCCGATGGATAGAGCAAATGTAGATACTGATGCCATTATCCCCAAGCAATATTTAAAATCGATCAAACGTACTGGTTTTGGTCCAAATTTATTTGATGACTGGCGTTATCTGGATCGTGGCGAACCTGGTATGGATAATAAGGAACGTCGGGTAAATGCTGATTTTGTGTTAAATAAAACACCTTATAAGTATGCACAGATTTTACTTGCTCGTGAAAATTTTGGTTGTGGATCATCACGTGAGCATGCTGTCTGGGCCTTAACTGATTTTGGCTTTAAGGTGATAATTGCGCCGAGCTTTGCAGATATATTTTTTAATAATAGTTTTAAAAGTGGTCTGTTACCTATTGTTCTCAGTAATACAGTAGTCGATCAGTTATTTGAAGAATTAAATGATCATGAAGATTATCAGTTATCAATTGATCTTGAGAATCAGATTGTGAGTAATTCTGCGGGGGCTCAAATACCCTTTGAAGTGGATGAATTCCGTAAGCATTGTTTAATTAATGGACTGGACGATATCGGTTTGACATTACAATATGCTGATAAAATTAAATCTTTTGAACAACAGTATTATCAACAATCACCGTGGTTAAAGTAAAAGGTATCAAAAACTATGTCTCATAAAATTGCTATTTTAGCTGGTGATGGTATTGGCCCTGAAATTGTTAGCGAAGCTGTTAAAGTCATTGAGTGTCTGCAGAAAAGTTTTGGTCTGCAGGTAGAACTTGAACAGGCCGCTATAGGTGGTGCAGCTTATGATGAATCAGGTAGCCCGCTACCCGAAGCAACTCTGGATCTTTGTAAATCAGCTGATGCGATTTTATTAGGTGCTGTAGGCGGGCCTCAGTATGAATCTCTGGAGCGGGATTTACGTCCAGAAAAAGGTTTATTGAGTTTACGCTCTAATCTGAAGTTATTTTCAAATCTTCGTCCAGCTATTTTATATCCCCAACTGGCTAATGCATCCAGTCTTAAAGCTGAAATAGTATCCGGGCTGGATATGATGATTGTACGTGAATTAACAGGTGGCATTTATTTTGGTGAGCCACGTGGCATCAGAACTTTGGATAATGGAGAAAAACAGGGCTTTAATACACTGGTGTATGCAGAGCATGAAATAGAACGGATTGCGCATTCAGCTTTTGAAGTCGCGATGAAGCGTAATAAAAAAGTGTGCTCTGTGGATAAAGCCAATGTGCTTGAAGTATCTGAATTATGGCGCGAAGTGATGATTCGTGTGGGCCGGCAATATCCTGAAGTAGAGTTATCACATATGTATGTTGATAATGCCTCGATGCAACTGGTTAAATGGCCAAAGCAGTTCGATGTGATTGTAACCAAGAATATGTTTGGTGATATTCTTTCTGATACCGCAGCTATGCTGACGGGTTCTATTGGCATGTTACCTTCTGCATCACTGGATAAAAATGGTAAGGGCATGTACGAACCGATTCATGGTTCTGCTCCTGATATTGCCGGTACCAACAAGGCTAACCCGCTTGCAACTATATTATCTGTTTCAATGATGTTGCGTTACAGTCTCAATCAGCAACAGTTTGCTCAACAAATTGAGCAGGCAGTCAGTGATGTACTGGATCTGGGGATGCGTACAGAAGATATCGCTGATGGCGGTGCTTTTGTCAGTACTCAGGAAATGGGTGATGCTGTCATTAAAGCGCTTAAGCGTTAATCCTTCATTACAATGTGTAATTAAATTTAATCAATAGAGATAAATGATATGAATAGAGTCGGTTTTATCGGTTGGCGGGGTATGGTTGGATCTGTATTGATGCAACGTATGTTCGAAGAAAATGATTTTGCGAAAATAGCAGAACCTGTCTTTTTTAGTACATCTCAGACTGGTCAGCCTGGTCCGGATATTGGTAAGGATGTCCCACCACTGAAGAATGCAGAAGATATTAATGAATTAATGGCAATGGATGCTATTGTTAGCTGTCAGGGTGGTGATTATACTAAATTAATCTATGATGATTTGCGCGCAGCAGGCTGGAAGGGTTACTGGATTGATGCCGCTTCCACTTTACGCATGAAAGATCATACGGTCATTGTGTTAGATCCGGTTAATCGCCATGTTATCGATGCGGCTCTTGATGCTGGTAAAAAAGACTTTATTGGTGGTAATTGCACCGTTAGTTTAATGATGATGGCGCTAGGCGGGTTATTGCAAAATGATTCTATTGAATGGATTAGTGCGATGACATATCAGGCGGCATCCGGTGCCGGAGCCAGGAATATGCGCGAATTAATCAGCCAGATGGGCAGTATTGAAAATTCAGTACATGACTTACTGGTTGATCCTGCTTCGGCAATTTTAGATATTGATAAGCAGGTTGCACAGCATATTCGTTCTGAAAATTACCCTACAGATCAATTTGGTGTACCGCTGGCGGGTAGTTTAATTCCATGGATAGATGTACCCATGGAAAATGGCCAGAGTAAAGAAGAGTGGAAAGCGGCTGTTGAAACTAATAAAATACTTGGACGATCAGAAAATCAGATTCCCATTGATGGCTTATGTGTTCGCATAGGTGCCATGCGCTGTCATTCCCAGGCTTTAACTATTAAGTTAAAAAAGCAGTTGCCGATGGATGAGATTAATGACATGTTGGCAAAAGCCAATGACTGGGTAAAAGTATTACCTAATGATCGGCAAATTAGTATGCAGGAATTATCCCCCGCAGTTGTTACAGGTTCTTTATCAGTACCCGTAGGTCGTTTACGTAAAATGGCTATGGGTGATGATTATCTGTCAGCTTTTACAGTAGGTGATCAATTACTGTGGGGAGCTGCAGAACCCCTTAGAAGAATGCTTAATATCCTTATCGAAAGAGAGTAAATATAAAATATATGCAACAGGCAAAATTTGCAATTTCTCATGCCAGTGGATTACTGGCTGAGGCATTGCTGGAAAGAATGGCAGAATCTGGCATTAAACCCGACAATGTCGTGTTGCTTGATCATCAACAGCAAGTAGGTAATCGTCTTTCGTTTGGTGATACCTATTTAACAGTCATGGACCAGCTTGAATTTGATTACGAGGATTTGACAGCGGTTTTATTACTGGAACCAGATGCTGAGCTAGAAAGTTTATTGCAACATGCAGACTGCTATGTGATTAGTCATCACTTTAATGAACAGCTGGATCAGCAAATATTTTCTCCTGATATTTCGATTTTACCGGAAAAGCCCTGTCCAGTTAAACTTGCTTCAGCAGAGTTATCAAGTTTACTCCTGGCGGCAAATGTCATACATAAAAATTATGCAATCAATTCACTTAATGTTGTGAATGTATTGTCTTCCTCTGTTTATGGTAAAACAGGAGTAGAGGAACTCGCTTCTCAAACTATTAGTTTGTTAAATAGTCAGGATGTTAAATCGACAGTATTTCCTGTACAGCTGGCTTTTAATATGGTTCCGCTAGCATCCTCGACTGTTGCAGAGCAGCAGTTAGTTCAAATTATGCAGAATGATACGCTACGCTGTAGTGTACAAAATATTCTGGTTGCCGCTTTTCATGGTTTAGCCATATCTGTTTCTCTGGAAACCACCGAAAAAATGGATTTACAGGAGGTGACCAGGTTGTTAAACGAGCAACATGGTTTGAAGGTTGAGCAGCAAATGGTCAGTCCATTGACTGATTGTAAAAATGACTCTTTTGTTATAGTTTCTGGCCTACATCAACCACAAAAAGATATTAATAGGCTACAATTCTGGTTGATAACTGATTCGGTTAGAAATGGATTAATTCAAAATTATCTAAATATGCTGGAAATTTTGCTAAATTCTTATTTATAATCTATAGTTACAAGAACTTGTGAAAGTGCTTTCTTTAAAGTAAATTCTATCATATTTAAGCATGTGACTGTTTGACAAGAGGTTAAGCAGCACATTAATAATTCAATCCGGTGGGGAGTTTGGGAGACTAAACGTGCAAAAATTGGGACTTATATCATCGCTTTGGGCGGCGTTATTGTTATTTCCGTTGACTAGTTTCGCCCTCGGTTTGGGTGAAATTGAAGCCAGCTCTTATTTAAATCAACCATTAACAGCCGAAATAGAGGTAATTTCTGCTCGACCTGGTGAAATAGACGACCTGTTGATCAGTCTGGCTAGTAGAGATGCATTTGCTAAAGCCGGACTGGATAGACCTGCAGAGTTATCCAAACTTCGATTTAAAGTTGAAAAATCTGAAGATGGGCAGTCGGCTAAAATTCTGGTTACTACAAAAAAACCTATTAAGGAACCTTTTCTTAGCTTTCTGGTTGAAGCTGACTGGGCAAAGGGTAGATTGTTACGTGAATTTACTATTCTACTGGACCCCATGTCTTTTGCCCAACAGGCCGTTAGCGCTCCCAAGGTTGCTCCTGAGCAGCCTAAGGCAATTGAAGAACCGCAATCCTCAGACACGGGTCAATTTAATCGTACCGAGTCATCTTCTGTTGAAACACAGGCTGTCGAATCAGATTCTCAGGAAAGCGTGGCGCAACCGATTGCGATGACTCCTGAACCTTCCGCTGAGAAGGAAGTACCTTATGTCGCAGACGATGCTTTTCTGCAAACTGCAAATTCAGATAATGAAATTGTTGTTACCAAAGGTGATACTTTATGGGGTATCGCATCACTATTTAAAGATGAAAGTCATTCCATGGCTCAAATTATGTTGGCCATGCAAATGCTAAATCCTGATGCTTTTGGTAAAGATAATATAAATAATCTAAAAGTTGGTGCGGTCCTACGTGTACCTGATATGGATGTGCTGGATAAGATTACCAAGCAGGAGGCTTATGCTCAGGTACTGGAACAGAATGGCCTTTGGGATGAATATGTTGCTCGAAAATCTGGTTCAACCACTACAGCTGTTGCTGAACAATCGACAGTTATAGACAGTGGTCAACAGGAAGAAGATAGTCAGTTAAGTCTGTTAACTGCCGATGAAGGAAACTCAGACAGTGCCAGCTTACAAAATGATGCGAGCAATGATGCGAGCAATGAAAGTTCTGGTCAGATAAGAAAACAGCTAGCACTGGCTGAAGAAGAGCTGGAAGCAGCCAGACTGGAGAATAATGATTTAAAATCCCGTATTGAAATACTGGAACAGCAGCAGGCTAAAATAGAAGAGTTAGAAAGACTGGTTAAAATTAAGGATTCAACTCTGGCTCAGTTACAACAAACTGTTTCAAACAATCCAGTTAATCAGCCCACCTCAGAATCACAGCAGGAAATCATCATAGAAGATGAAGTTGTCAATGATACAACTGGCGAAGAAGTTTTAACCGAAGATACCACCCAGGCCGAAGATAATCTGTTAACAGAAGATAAACCTTCTGATGTCATGATAGAAGCGGCTGGTGAAATCATGTCTGAAGAAGCTGGTTCAGATCAAATTACCTCAGAACAAACTGCCCCAGAACAAACAACTGAAGATGGTGCTGCAAATGATATGCTCGCGCAGCAGGATTCAACAGAAGCTGAAACGGTAATAGATACAGCAAATGAAGGTACTACTGATGAACAGGCAATTATTGAGCAGTCAGAAACTGCTACCGTACCGGTACCTGAAATCATAACTCAGGGACCTGAAGATCAGCCGGATGAGGAATTTTTACCCTCCACTGAAAATCTGTTAACTGACCCTGTCATGCTGGGTGGAATAGGTGCGATTCTTGCGTTATTAATTGGATTTATTTTCCTTAAAAAGAGAAACTCAGCTGACAAGAATGAAGGGATAACTATAGAAACTCCTGATGACCTGTTAGATGATGATGCTACACCAATACATGTGCCATCTAATACACAGGTTTCAATCGATGAAGAAGAGGGCGATGATCAGGTTCAGACTGAAGTTCAAACTGTGGTCAAAACTGCAGTGATGGATTCAGAGGAGAATCTGGTCGAAACAGTAGTCTCTGAAGTTTCTACTGATGATGAAGAAGATGAATTTTCGAAAACAGCTATTGTTGGCAGCGATGAATTAATCGCTGAAACTGATGCTGCTGAACAGGCTAATGTAGAGCAGGATGATGTATTAAATGAAGTCGACGTCTATCTGGCTTATGGTTTATATGATAATGCCGAAGACCTGTTAACAGAATCTTTACAAAATAGTCCTGATAGAGCTGATTATAGATCGAAGTTACTGGATACACATTTTGCAACGAAGAATGCAGAAGCATTTATTAAAGAAGCTGAAATATTAAAATCAATGGGTTCAGCAGCCAATCGATTCTGGGATAGAGTACAGATAATGGGTTTTGAACTTGCCCCGGAAAATGAATTATTCTCCGGTGCTAAGGATAGTAAGGTTTCTGTTGAAGATCTGGAATATGCCAAGCCTGAATCAGCTGATTTTGATATTAGCGTAGCCGATGATTCTGATAATCTTGGCAATACAGATTTCAATCTGGGAGATGATTTTGAGACAGTAGAAACTCAATCTGTTGGTGTGATACAGGATAGTTTTTCTGAAACACAGGACCTGGATGATCTTGAAGAGCTGGATGTTGATTTACCTGATGAAGATGCAAATGATCTACCTGATGAAATCGTTTTAGATGATGAACCTGAGCTTGATGATGAGCTTGTTGACAATCTGGATTTAGATGACTCTGATGATGAAAATGCAGAATCTGGCTCAGAAGATGAATTTGATATTGGTGATGATTTAGATGTCAGTATTAATTTTGAAGTTGACAATGAGACAGATGATGACCTGGAAGCTGACGATGTACTAAGTTTCGATTTACCAGATGATTTAGACTTATCGTCAGAGGATGAAGCATCTGATGATGCTGTAGACCTGGAACCAACGGTAGAAGCCCCGCCTTCATTAAATGAAGTACCTCCTATGGATGATGATGAAGCTGCAGAGGTTGACCTCGATGATTCTGTGCTGGATGCTGATGATTCCCCTGATTTAGATTTGGGTGAATTGACTGGCGACACCATGATTATGGATGCTGAAGAGTTTGAAGGGCAGGATACTATAGTTGAAGATGGCGAAAACCTGGATCTGGATGCTGATATCAATATTGATGATAATCTGGATTTCGATATGTCTGATATGGATGATGCCGATTTGCAGAGTGGTCAGTTCTCTCCATCTGACACACTGGCACTATCACCTGCGGATGAAGCAGATAAGGCTGTTGAATCGGATGAAGTTGATCAGGCAGAAACTGAAGAATCTAATGAAGATAAGGATTTTGATGCCTTTATAGCAAGTGCAACAGATGAAGTTGCTTTAGCTGAAATAGATGCTTCAGCTGGACTGGATAAAACCGGTACCTTTGCGCCAGGTGACTTTCTTGATGATGAACCTGAAATGATCACTTCGATTGACGATATTGAAGATATTGAGGATTTAATGCTGCCAGATGATGTGGATGAAGTTGGTACAAAACTCGATTTAGCTAAAGCATTTATTGATATGGGAGATGCTGAAGGAGCACGTAGTAGTCTTGAAGAAGTTCTGGCAGAAGGTTCTGATGAACAAAAAGCAGAAGCAAGAGGATTACTGGAACAGATAAAATAATTGTTAATCTGTCACTATTCAGTGAATAGTGACGCTGTCTTTATTATTTGAGCCTGTTATTTTTAAATAACAGGCTTTTTGTTTTGAGGCGGTATGAGAATTGTGTCAGATAATGATAAATGCCTGTTGCTGGAAGATCTGCTAGCTTAGAATGCATAAGCCTGAAATAATCAGTTGATTCAACTGATTTTTCTAGGTTCAAGGTGGATAATTCACTACTTTTCCTTATCTGTGATGGTTGTTTATGTAACAATTCATGCAGTTGATAAAATCAAACTTTAAGCTGCTATTTATAACTATCTAATTTTTCCAGGATAAAGTTTTTACTTTTCTCTTAATATGGCTTCTCCATTAAACCGGCAATTTCTGAATTTTGTACTTTTAGTGTTATGCAAAAATTTGTTTTAGGTATTGAGTATGATGGTTCTCCTTATTGTGGATGGCAGAGGCAGTCACATAGCCCTTCCGTACAGGCTGAGCTGGAGCATGCCTTATCCTTTGTGGCGAATAAACCGGTTGAGTTGATTTGTGCAGGTCGAACTGATACAGCAGTACATGCCTGTGAACAGATAGCACATTTTGAAACTGATGTGACAAGATCTGATCGATCATGGTTACTGGGTGCTAACTGTCGATTGCCAAAATCGATTAGAATTCTGTGGATTCATCCTATTGATGAATCTTTTCATGCCCGTTTTAGCGCGATAGCGAGAAGTTATCGATATATTATTCAAAATTCTGCTGTACCGACTGCGATATTTCATGACAAGGTATGCTGGGAGCATCGGAGGCTGGATGATAAACTCATGCATGAAGCTGCTCAGCAGTTGCTTGGAGAACATGATTTTAATGCTTTTAGAGCTGCTGGTTGCCAGGCTAAATCACCTGTTCGAACCATAGAATATTTAAATGTTTCAAGGCAGGGAGAATTTGTATACATTGATATTAAGGCAAATGCATTCTTACACCATATGGTCAGGAATTTAGCAGGAAGCTTAATCTCTATTGGTACAGGTGATCAATCAATTGAGTGGTTACTAGAGGTGCTTAAAAGTAAAGATAGGCGTCAGGCATCTAAAACATCAGTTGCTGCTGGTCTTTATTTTATAAGAGCATTTTATCCGGAAGCCTTTATTTTGCAGCAAATTGAACGCAAACCAGTTTTATTTTAATTAAAATGACCTCATGACTTCACAAATATCTACTAGCAGAACCCGAATTAAAATTTGTGGTTTAAAAAGCATTGAAGATGCTTTAATTGTATCGAACCTGGGCGCTGATTCTATTGGGCTGAATTTTCATCGCCAAAGTCCTCGGTTTATTGAACTGGATATAGCCGCAAAAATACGTCAGCAAACTCCCGCATTTGTTACAGTGACTGCTTTGTTTATGGATGAAGATACTGAGTATGTCGATCAGGTAATATCTCAGGTTAAGCCTGACTGTTTACAGTTTCATGGAAATGAATCCGCTGAGTATTGTAATTACTGGGGTTTGCCTTATATAAAAGCAATACCTATGGGCAGTGTGTCCGATGCTAATGCTTTTGCGCGACCTTATTCTACTGCGCAGGGTTTTTTGCTGGATAGTAATGTTGCTGGACGTCAGGGTGGTTCTGGTGATACATTTGACTGGTCGAAGATTCCTTCAACATTTCAATACCCGCTTATTCTGGCAGGTGGATTAACACCGCAAAATGTGGCTGAAGCTGTTTCTCAGGTTCATCCCTGGGCTGTGGACGTGAGTAGCGGTGTTGAAAAAGTGAAAGCCGTGAAGGATGCCGATTTAGTCAGACAATTTTGTAAAGAGGTTTTTCGTGTCGATTGCCAACAATAAGCAAGATCAAAAACAGATAACAGATTTTTACCAGTATCCAGACCAACGCGGCCACTTTGGTCAGTTTGGAGGATTATTTGTAGCTGAAACTTTAATGGGACCGTTACAGGAGTTAACTGATGCCTATGAAAAGTTTTCTCAGGATGAAACCTTTTTAAAAGAGTTTGATGCTGATTTAAAACACTATGTAGGTCGTCCTAGCCCAGTGTACTTTGCTGAACGCCTAACAAAAAAAATGGGTGGCGCGCAGATCTGGTTGAAACGGGAAGACCTGAATCACACTGGTGCTCATAAAGTTAACAATACGATTGGTCAGGCTTTACTTGCCAGGCGTATGGGTAAAACACGAATTATCGCTGAAACTGGTGCTGGACAACATGGAGTCGCCTCAGCAACTGTTGCTGCCAGATTAGGACTTGAGTGTATTGTTTACATGGGCGAAGAAGATATTGCTCGTCAGACAGCCAATGTGTATCGCATGAAATTGCTGGGCGCTGAAGTCGTCTCAGTCACTTCCGGTTCGAAAACGCTTAAGGATGCGATGAATGAAGCTATGCGTGACTGGGTAACAAATATTGATAACACTTATTATATTATCGGTACAGTGGCCGGTCCTCATCCTTATCCGGCCATGGTAAGAGATTTTCAGTCAATTATCGGTCGTGAGGCTCGTGTTCAGATGCTGGAAGCAGCAGGAAGATTGCCGAACGCACTGGTGGCCTGTGTCGGTGGGGGTTCAAATGCTATAGGCTTATTTTATGAATTTCTAAATGATCAGGATATTGAGATATATGGCGTAGAAGGTGGTGGTGATGGAGTGGAAACCGGTAATCATGCTGCGCCTTTGAGTGCAGGTATTCCTGGTGTATTACATGGTAATCGAACATTTCTAATGACAGATAAAGATGGTCAAATCATGCCAACTCATAGTATTTCAGCTGGGCTGGATTACCCCGGTGTAGGTCCTGAACATGCCTGGTTAAAAGATAGTGGCCGTGCCACATATGGCGCAGTTACTGATACAGATGCCTTGCAGGCTTTTCATGATTTAACGCGGGTAGAAGGAATTATTCCTGCACTGGAATCATCACATGCTTTAGCCTATGCCATGCAACTTGCAACTCAAAAATCAGCTGACGATATTATTCTGGTAAATCTGTCTGGTCGTGGTGATAAAGATATTCATACTGTAGCTGAATTAGAGGGGATTAAGGTATGAGTCGCATACAGGCAACCTTTAACCAGTTAAAGACATTACAAAAGAAAGCATTAATTCCCTTTATTACTGCTGGTGATCCGCAGCCCGAATTTACCGTATCTTTAATGCACGAAATGGTTTCTGCTGGCGCTTCTATTATTGAGTTAGGCGTTCCTTTTTCTGATCCAATGGCAGATGGTCCTGTTATTCAGGCTGCTGATGAAAGAGCACTGGAACATCACATAGGTTTACGTGATATATTATTGATGGTAGAACAATTCAGGCAAAAGGATAATGAAACACCAATAGTGTTAATGGGCTATCTTAATCCAATTGAAATTATGGGATATCAGACATTCGCTGAACAAGCTTCAAAAGCTGGTGTTGATGGTGTTCTGGTTGTGGATATGCCACCTGAAGAAGCAACCGAGTTCTGCGCCATCATGGATAAATCTGAAATCAATACCATTTTTCTGATTTCTCCTACCACAGATAGGCAAAGAATTGAAAAAATTAACCAGTTTGCATCTGGCTTTTTATATTATGTTTCACTTAAAGGTATAACAGGTGCAAATACTCTGGACGTTGATTCTGTGGCTGAAAAATTATTACAGATTCGTGCTATCACTGATTTGCCAGTTGGTGTAGGCTTTGGTATTAAGGATGGAAAAACGGCGCAGGCTGTATCGCGTATAGCTGATGCTGTGGTAGTTGGTTCTGCACTGGTAAAACAGGTTGCTGAACATCAGAATGATCAACAATTAATGAATAATCAGGTATCATCAATTTTGCGGGATATGCGAAGCATGATGGATGAGTGAATTTAACTTTTACTTATTCAATAATTCGTGATCATAATGATCTGATTATTTTCAATATACAATACAGATAAGTCTATGAGCTGGTTCGAAAAACTTTTACCATCAATCCGTACATATAGTAGTAATGATAAAAAAAATGTACCCGAAGGGTTATGGGCTAAATGTGATAAATGTGATGCTATAATTTACCGGACGGAACTTGAGCGTAATCAGGATGTATGTACAAAATGTAATCACCATATGCGTCAGCCTGCGCGCCGTCGTCTTGACCAATTTCTTGACGAGGAAAATCGATCAGAAATTGCACCTAATCTTGAAGCTGAAGATGTACTAAAGTTTAAAGATGATAAAAAATACCGTGATCGCTTAACAGCTGCACAAAAATCTACCGGTGAGAAAGATGCTCTGGTTGTCATTAAAGGCTCTGTCAAGGGTGTTGATCTTGTTGCCGCCGCTTTTGAGTTTAGTTTTATGGGTGGCTCCATGGGATCAGTAGTTGGTGAAAAATTTATTCGTGCTGTTAATACCTGTCTGGAAAATAATATCCCGCTGGTTTGTTTTTCTGCCAGTGGTGGAGCACGTATGCAGGAAGCATTAATTTCATTATTTCAAATGGCCAAAACGAGTGCGGCTTTGACTCGATTATCTCGTCGTGGGTTACCATTTATTTCCGTGTTAACAGATCCAACTATGGGTGGTGTTTCGGCTAGTTTTGCCATGCTGGGTGATATACATGTTGCTGAGCCTCAGGCTCTGATTGGTTTTGCCGGTCCCCGTGTCATTGAGCAAACTGTTCGTGAGCAATTACCCAAGGGATTTCAACGTAGTGAATTTTTGCAGGATCATGGCGCTATAGATATGATTGTAGATCGACGTGAAATGCGTGATAAGATAAGTTCTTTGTGCAGCATGATGATGAATAAACCTGCACCATAATTAACAGATATTTAAACAGATATATTTGATACTGTAGCTGCCTGTTAAATTGTTTATCTATATTGCTCATGTATTTCATAAAAAGATTAACCCCTGCTTTCAGGGCTGTTACAGGATTCCATTTCAGTAATCTGTTAATCCTGTAATTCTGTTAATTAAGCCATTCTGTGGACTGTTGGATTTAGTATGAAGTTACTGCAGAAAAAGAATTTTGACGGGATTCTCTAATCATTTGTGTTTATTGCCACATTATTCAATTTCGTTTCAGTTAAGTGAAAAATCCGACTCAAATTGCCATCTTAAATAATTCTCTATGCGCTTTAAAACACTCGACTCCTGGCTAAACTGGCAACAAACTTTAAATCCGAAAACAATAGAGCTCGGGTTAGATAGAGTTCGTCAGGTTTATGATCGTTTAAAATTAGAGAAAATTGCCAAAACGGTAATTACTGTAGCAGGAACTAATGGTAAAGGCTCTACCGTTGCTTACTATGAAACCTGGTTTAAAAATTCTGGTTTTAAAGTGGCAAGTTATACTTCTCCTCATTTAATTCGCTATAACGAGCGTATTAAACTTAATCTTGAACCTGTTTCGGATGAAAAATTACTGGAGGCATTTGCTGCTGTTGACGAGGCTCGTGGAGAGCTTCTATTAACTTATTTTGAATTTGGCACACTCGCTGCTTTGTATATATTTAGTGGCTTCAAAGCTGATGTAGTTATACTTGAAGTGGGACTTGGCGGTCGACTTGATGCAACTAATATTATCGATGCAGATCTTGCTCATATTACCCCTATAGGACTTGATCATCAGGATTGGCTGGGTTCTACAGTTGAAGAGATCGCCATTGAAAAAGCAGGAATACTTCGACAGAATAGATTAGCTGTCTGCAATATGACTGAAGTGCCGGCTTCATTATTTAAGGCTATTAATGACAGGCAAAACCAGTGCAGTATGCTTGCCAGGGATTATCGTTATGAAGTATTACCGCAGGGTGAAGTACAATGGGCGAGTGAAAATCTAACGGTAAACGTGAAGCCAATATTACCGGGAAAGCATCAGGCACTGAATATTAGTGGTGTTTTAGCTGGCTTGGAGCTGCTTGGATTTCTTAAATCCCGTTCCGAAAGTGAAATTTCCAGGGCTTTTGACGGCGTTAGTTGTGCAGGCCGATTACAAAAAATTGAAAACCCTTATTCGATTAACTTATGGGTGGATGTCGGTCACAATGAAGATGCTGCAAAGGTGCTTAATAGTGCAATTAGAGATTTAAATATTCAGGGCAGAGTCTTTTTACTGTTAGGGATGTTGTCAGATAAGAATCCTCAAAGTTTTGTGAGTAAATTAATGCCCATAGTGGATGAATGGTGGGTATTAGGTTTGCACTGTGATAGAGGCTTATCAGCCGAAGAACTGTCTGATAAGATAAAGCATATAGTCCCGGTTGCAAAATTATTTGATTCTGCTGAAAACTGTTTGGAGGAAGCCGTGTTATGCCTGAGTAATCAGGATATACTACTGGCCTGTGGCTCATTTATGACGGTAGAAGCCATTTTATCTGAACTATTAACTTAAATTTCCAATAAATTTTTTGAAATAATGGAACAACAATTAAAACAGCGATTGGTTGGCGTTGCAGTCATCTTTTCTCTGGCTATAATTTTTCTACCGATGTTACTGGATGGTTCCGGAAATCACCCGAGCCACCTGAAAGTGTCTATACCTGAAAAACCACCAGTACCTTCCTATGAACTGGTTAATGAGAAAGTAGAAAAGCTGAAAAATAGAGTTGAAAGGATTCCACAACCCGCTGCACAGATAGTAGATGAGATTAGTGATCCGCTGGATATTCCTGAACCAGCTCAGAAACAGGCGATAACAACTGCTCCTGAAGCACAGAAGCCTCAACAGGGTAAAGCAAAGGTAGAGCCAGCCGTTATTCCTGCTAAAGAGTCTAGTCAGGTTAAAATTGAAGCAGAACCTGAACCACTTAAAAGTACAGAAAAAAAACCTGAAGAAATCCCTTCCGGTGGCAGTAGTTGGGTGATACAGGTTGGTAGTTTTAGCGATAAAAACAAAGCTTATAAGCAACGGGATAAGTTACGTAAATCAGGTCTCGCTGCTGTATTTATTGAAAAATTCAAACATAATGGTGGCTTGAGTTATCGCGTTAGAATGGGTCCATTTGTTTCTCGTGATAACGCCAGAATAATCGGAAATAAACTGCGAGCCAAGTACAATATTAAGGGACTGGTTATGCACTATGAAAAATAACACCAACAATTGAGTTTACAAATATGGACCGCTCTCTGTTATGTTGTTTTCTATTTTTTGAGCAGTTTCCTGCGCGAAGACATGATAAAATATCCGTTTTTTTGTAAGGGTAAGTGAATGGCCTGGTTTGATATAGCTATCTTGACTATTGTTCTGATTTCAACATTAATCAGCCTTATTCGAGGTTTTGTAAAAGAATCAATTTCTTTGGCTAGCTGGTTAATAGCTGGGTTCATTGCGATGACCTATTATCTGGTGTTATCAAGTTATTTATTGCCGTATATTGAGTCTCCTACCATTAGCCAGGCTGTTGCATTTGCAATTTTATTTATTACCACATTAATCGTGGGAGCCATCATTAATTATATGATTAGCCAATTGGTCTCTAAAACCGGTTTGAGTGGCACTGATAAAATGTTGGGTATGATTTTTGGTGCTGCTCGAGGCATATTGATTATCTCAATGATCGTGCTATTTGCGGGATTAACACCTATGCCTTCTGAAGTTTGGTGGCAGGAATCTCAACTTATCCCGATGTTTATGGATGTCGCTGTCTGGATTCAGCAATGGATGCCGCAGGATATCGCGGGTCGCTTCAAATTCTAATATTGTCGAAGAGTTTAAAATATGTGTGGAATAATCGGTATTGTCAGTCAGTTACCTGTAGCTCAGGTTATCTATGATGGGTTATTGGTGTTACAACATCGTGGACAGGATGCGGCTGGCATGGTGACCTGTGATGATCGCAAGCTACACCTGCGTAAGGATAATGGTCAGGTAAGTGATGTATTTCATACCCGTCACATGACTGAACTGGTAGGGAATATGGGGATTGGACATGTGCGCTACCCTACCGCTGGCTGCTCTTCATCAGCTGAAGCGCAACCATTTTATGTTAATTCACCTTATGGTGTTTCGCTGGCCCATAATGGTAATCTGACGAATGTTGAAAAACTGAAAGCTGATCTATATGCAGAAGATCGAAGACATATTAATACAGAATCCGATTCAGAGGTTTTGCTAAACGTATTAGCTCATGAATTACAGGTTTCAGGTGAGTTAGTACTCAAAGTAGATGATATTTTTAAGGCAGTCAGTGCTACTCATAAGCGTATTGAAGGAGCCTATGCAGTTGTAGCTATGATAACTGGTAAAGGTATTCTTGCCTTCCGTGACCCGTATGGAATTCGCCCTGTCGTTTATGGTAAACGTGAAACAGAAACCGGTATTGAATATATGGTGGCTTCGGAATCGGTGGCTTTACAGACATCCGGATTTGAATTAGTCGCTGATTTGCAACCGGGGGAAGCTATTTATATCGATAAATACTCCAATGTTCATATTCGCCAATGTGCGGACAATGTGCGTTTGAGTCCCTGCATTTTTGAACATGTTTATATGGCAAGACCCGATTCAGTTATTGATGACATTTACGTCTATAAAGCGCGCTTAAGAATGGGAGTTAAACTAGCCCAGAAAATCCTTAGATTAAGGCCTGATCACGATATTGATGTGGTGATTCCCATTCCCGATACCAGTCGTCCTTCTGCGATGGAACTGGCATTTCATCTTGGTGTAAAGTTTCGCGAAGGTTTTATCAAAAATCGCTATATTGGTCGTACCTTTATCATGCCGGGTCAAACCCTGCGGAAAAAATCAGTGAGGCGTAAGCTAAATCCGATAGAGATTGAATTTAAAGGTAAAAATGTGTTGTTAGTGGATGATTCAATTGTACGTGGTACGACTTCACAACAGATTATTGAAATGGCTAGAGATGCCGGAGCTAACAAGGTTTATATGGCTTCAGCAGCTCCAGCGGTAAGGTTTCCTAATGTTTATGGCATTGATATGCCGGCAGTGGAAGAATTAATAGCGCATGGACGAACTGATGATGAAGTCGGAGAATCAATTGGAGCCGACTGGATGATTTATCAGGATATAGAAGATTTAGTAGCAGCCGTACAGAAAGGTAATGTGAAAATTAAAGAGTTTGATTGTTCCTGTTTTAATGGTCAGTATGTGACTAATAATATTAGTGTCGATTACCTTGATCAAATTAAGGCCAGGCGTAATGATTCAGCCTTGAGCCAGTCGGAAGCTTCGCGTTTTGAAGGTATGGATCTTCATAATAATGCCTGAGCCTTTGCACTATGTTATGGCAGCAGTTAAAACTAAAAGTTGAGGAAGCAAATCTTAAGGGGATCTCTTTAAATGAGTCTCGACCGGTTATTTATATCGATACTCAGCAACAACTATTAAGTCGAGTAATGTGTCGGGATGAAGTGATTCAGCATTATCCAGTGTCCACTTCAAAATTCGGTCTTGGACAAACTCTAGGTAGCTTAAAAACACCGACTGGTATTCATAAGATAGCTCAAAAAATTGGTGATAATGAGCCAGTAGGGCGTGTCTTTAAATCCCGAATTGCTACTGATAGCATATGTCTTGCTGAAGACTACATGGGTGAAGAAGATGTAATAACCAGTCGAATCTTATGGCTTCAGGGCTTGCAGCTGGATTATAACTCTGAAGGTGAAGTTGATACTTACAATCGATATATCTATATCCATGGGACAGCGGATGAATCACATATAGGGCAACCTGTATCAATTGGTTGTATTCGAATGAAAAATCTGGATGTGATCGAATTGTTTGATCATGTCGAGGTTAATGATCTGGTGATCATCGAATGAAATGAGTAATAACTCTGCAAAAAACAGCAACCCGAAAATTTATAAATAACAAGGTATTATATGGAAAAACTGATTGAATCTATCTTTTATGCAAGCCGCTGGATATTAGCACCAATCTATATAGGGCTTTCGCTTGCGCTAATTTTACTGGGTATTAAATTCTTTCAGGAAGTTATTCATTTTTTTCCATTAGTCATGGGAGCGACAGAATCCGATCTGGTATTGATTGTCTTATCATTGATTGATCTGGCACTGGTTGGAGGCTTGCTTGTTATGATTATGTTTAGTGGCTATGAGAATTTCATTTCGCAAATCGACCTTGACGATAATACTGATAAGCTTTCCTGGTTAGGTAAGCTTGATGCGAGTAGTCTGAAGCAAAAAGTAGCCGCTTCTATCGTAGCTATTTCATCTATCCATTTACTCAAAAAATTCATGGAAGCCGATGACATCGCGAATGATAAATTAATGTGGTATGTGATTATTCATATTACATTTGTGTTATCAGCTATTGGTATGGCTTTTGTCGATAAAATGAATCTTAAGCATTAATATTTGATTGATTTTTCCAGGTTGAGAGTAGCACCAATAAGAAGAGCAGAAAAGACCAGCGTTATAGCAACCTCTACCAATGTAAATCCAGCAATTGGTTTTATCTTTATGCCAGAGACCTGTATTTAAATTTATTCAAAAAATAGAAGTTAATGATCTTTCAGGAAGTATTAAATTTCATTTATGAATGAAAATTAATCACTAAAGTCATATAAATCAAATACTTAAAATATATAAATAATTGCTTATTAATGCTGAATATGAGCTGGTTTGACTGCTTATATTTATCATATGTTGTAGAAAAGTTATAATCAGTTATTTATATGCATAATTAACATAAAAAATCTACGTATGGCTCTGTATTGTTATCCTGACTAGTATCAGGAATATATTATTCAGTTTCTGGTTGTATTCCGTGAAGATATTTCTAAGTAAATTCAGATATTTAGAGTTTTATTGCAGTTGTATAAAGTATTTCCTTTTTTTTGATTTCTTATTTCCTTATAAATATATTTTCTAGTATAGTTTTGTTTTTTAAAATCTTACTGGAACCGAAAGGGACTTAGAAATATGGCCACCGATATAGATACTTTAAATAAACTTATTTTTTCAGAAGGAAGCATTCAGGCATCACCTGCCGAAATACAACAGTTAAACGCTTTGCCCCCGGTACCTTTTAAAGCAAGTTATTTAAAATCGCCGACTTATGCAGGCTACAGGGTATTTATTTCAGGCTATGCGGGTAAAGTGCTTGAGCGGGAAAAAACCTTAAATTATGGGCAATCTCTGGAAAGAGCAATTAACTCATTACGTTCTAATACTCGTTCTCTAACCAGCTTGAGTAAAACTGGCTCAGTTGATACCAGAATATTGCAGTCCACTTATCATAATATCTGGTACAAAGTATTTAGCGGGCAGGTGCTGGTTTTCAATATTGAACCAAAAGATAATATTCAACTGGAAAGGGATAGACTTGAAAAGCCTGCGCTATATAAAATTAAACGTAATGGCCAGGGAAACTGGGAGTCTGCTGGAAAGGTAAATTCGGTTGATACTGCCTATGCGGCAGTTAACGGGCAATCAAATAACCTGATAAAAGCAAGCTGGTTAATGGGCGCTCACCTTGATTTTGAATTTGGTAAGACGGTTAATGAGTATACGCTTTTTCATAATCCAAGCGTGGGAGGGGCAGGTGATACCTGGGAATCCGTACAGGATAAATTTGGCGTTACAACCGATATATCCAAAAGGTTTAGCAAATTG
>JBNKKI010000110.1:0-50842 GCA_050291745.1 Gammaproteobacteria bacterium
TACAGTCATCCCTGGCTTAGATCAGGCACATCAATCTGTTAGGCATCTTTTTCGCTCTCAACTGATTTTTCCAGGATAAACTGAAATTAACAAACTATAATTCAAATTAATATCCTTTTTGATTTTAAGAAAGAGATAACAGGTATTACCTGTTGGCAAACTGATAAATATGAACAGACATTTTTGATATGTCTTTAAGGTAATGTAAGGATGCGAGGTAAATTCACTAACAATATATTGCGGTCGAGTAGAGTGCTTAATGTCCGTATATATTCGCGCTTAAAAAAGCTCCTTTTGCTGTTTTTAACTTTAATTCTGGCTTCATGTGGCGATGACCCTGTCGATGTCCAGAATCTCCTCCCGTTAGTATCTGCCGGCGAAGACATCAGCATTGAAGAACAAACAGAAATAACCATAACCGGTCTTGGATCTGATCCTGATGGTCATATTTCAGATATAAGCTGGCAGCAAATCTCTGGACCAGATGTTATCATAAATGAGCAGAATTCAACCTCTATTACTTTTACTACCCCTACAGTTACCACATCTGAAATACTCATCTTTCGAATTACTGTTACAGATGATGAGGGGGCTTCGCAATATGATGATGTTGAGGTAACTGTAACAGCTGTTAATTTACCTCCTGTCGCTGTTGCAGGTAATGATATGACGGTTTTTGAGCAAACTGAGGTAACTTTAAATGGTAGTGGTTCATATGATACTGATGGTAACGTTTCGCAATATTACTGGACTCAATCAAGCGGTCCAGATCTGTTATTAGCCAATGCACAAACTGCTACCCCTGCATTTTTTAGTCCCGCTGTAACGTCTTCAGATATTCAGTTAACTTTAAATTTACAGGTGACTGATAATGAAGAAGCCGTTTCTCCAGTAAGTGAGGCTAGTGCGATAACGGTCACAGTCATATCAAATACTTTGCCAGTCTCTAGTGATTTAAATATTGTGGCAACTATAGATACAACTGATATTCAAAATCAGCTGATAGCGAATGATACCGATGGACATCCTCTAACCTTTGAAATAATTGATAATCCGCAGTTAGGAACGATTACATCTCTTGATCCACTAACGGGTAAGTTTTCATATACTCCTGTTGGTGAAACGGGTACAGATCAATTTACTTTTACAGCTAAAGATTATTTAGGTAATTCCGGGGTCTCAACTGTAACCATTGAAATTAGTCCAGTGAATCTTACTGAGCCAGCTAATGAAGTAGCTTTGAATGATGATATGACAACTGCAACAACGGTCTATCAAAATTCTTCTATGGAGGCAACGTTAAGTAGTGCGGCTGATCATGACTGGTTTAGCTTTACTGCGTTTACGACAGGCTCAATTGCTTTTTCAGTTGATGTGCCTACTTCCAGCAGTGATGACTTTTTTATCGTGACTATTATGGATGAAAATGGTGAGATTCTCTCTGAACAGGTTACTGGAGAGGATATAGTTATTTTTCAGAGTGCGACAGCCGGTCAACAATTTTTTGTTCAAATTACCAGTGCAACTAACTTTGATTCAAATGAATATGTTTTAAGTCTTGAAAATTATCAATCAATACAGGCTACCTTAAGTTGGAATAAGCCGTTGTTAAATGAAGATGAATCAGAATTAACAGATCTGGACCATTATTATATTTATTATGATGATGGTTCAGGAGAGTTTGATCAAAAAATTTTGGTAGAGGCCAAAGAGGATGGCATAGATGTCGAAGCCTATGAATTTAAACACTTAAAACCTGATACTTTATATAACTTTAGAATGACAGCGATAAATTCACTCGGCATTGAGAGTGACTATTCTGAGCCTGTTCTCAATAAGCAATTCTATTTAGACTGACTCTTCGTTCAGCAATGCTGGATTTTTTATCTATAATTAAACAGAAACTCACACTTACTACATCTGGAAATGAGCTTAGAGTAGCTTAGATTTTATCTCTCTTATGAAAATATTATGTAAATTCAATTCAGTAGTTTCCCAGGTATTTAGCATACAGATAAAAAATGGCCAATAACACTTTTGAAGAGCGCAAAATAAAATCTAATGACATTGTCAATGGATTAGCAAGAAAAGATCTCTTCGATAGCAATGGTGTTTTACTTGTTAAGAAAGGAAGCCGTGTTAAAGAAGCTCATTTTAAGCGCATGCGAGAAGAAGGGCTGATTCAGGAAGAAGTTAACAAAAAGGATAAGTCTTATATCAATCAGGGTATCAACTATGTTAACCCGAATTCAGTACATGGAAAACTTGATCAATTAATTTCAGCTTTAGCAAAGTTACAGAAAAAAATTATTGTTGAAGCAGACAATCGTGATAAAGATGAATTAGATAGGATTATCAATATTTTATTTGATATATGTGATGAGAATATTTTTCAGGTACTGGGTGAATTGTATATCTCTGAAATGGCTAATTACAATCAGGTCAGGCCATTGTATATAGCTGCTTCCCTGATTGAATTAATAAATCGATATAATCAATACGAACAGAAACAGCTCATCAATGATAGCAAGACAAAAAATCTGGTTGATGCAGCTTTATTGCATAACATCGGTTTAATACAGCAAAAGAATAATAACGCTAAAGACAGGCGTGTAATATCTCCTGAAGAAAGGGCGATACTCAGAAAAAACTATCCTGAGCAGAGCATTCAAGTAATGAATAAAATGGGGATATCAAATTCAGTTAGCATAGAAGCTGTTAAAAATCATAATATGGTAAACAGCAATCCATCTTTAGAAGCACTGTTGCTAAGAACGCCTTTTATCTATGCGGACATAGCTTTATCGCGATTTCCCAAATCAGCTGCAAATATTATCATTAATCCCTGTAAAGAATTTGCAAAATTGTTTTCTGAGAAAAAGCTTGATCCAGTACTGGGGGGATTGTTTTTGAAAATAAATGGTCTGGTTCCAGTCGGTGCTATATTAATATTCGAAACTCTGGAAAAAGCGATGGTTGTCACAGGTCCTGATAATGATAATATCCTGTCTTCTAAACTTCGATTTTTAACCAATAGAAGTGGTTTGCAGCTCGGTAGACCAGGAGAAGTTTTTTATTTACATAAAACCTCTCTGGTTCAAAAAGGTCTGGTGGATCATCATTCCTTTGCATGGAGTAAATTTGCTCCTTTCACTATGTGGGAACGTTAAACCTGGATTCCGCAGTTGATCGCTCGCAATAGAGGTTAACCCACTGTTTCATTAATCATGACAGTTGAAGTGTATCATCCTGGAAAAATCAGTTAATCATGAAAGTCCAGGTAACACCTTAATGCCGCTGATAAAATCAATCTGTTACGCATCTTTTTCACGTTCAATTGATTTTTCCAGGATAAAAATAATATTTCCATAGATGCAAAAAAGATTTTTGTTCATGGCATACTTCTGTTTAAATCTGACTGGAAAATTTCTCCTGCTCAAAACTCAATTCATTAAAACTTGAGGATATTAATAAATGGCTATACATGTCGCCAATCACCCACTGATTCAGCATAAACTGGGGCTGTTAAGAAAAGATGGAATAAGTACCAAAAGCTTTCGCCAGCTTGCTAGTGAAATTTCCATGTTACTCACCTATGAAGCCACCAGTGACCTGCCGATAGAAAGCACAACCATACAGGGCTGGGATGGAGAGGTTGATATAAAACAGATCGAAGGAAAAAAAATCACAATTGTACCTATATTAAGAGCAGGTCTTGGTATGCTTGATGGTGTGATTGAGCTTATTCCCAATGCCCGTATAAGTGTCGTAGGACTCTATCGAAATGAAGAAACACTGGAGCCTGTACCTTATTTTGAAAAATTAGTGGTTGATATTGATCAACGCATGGCTCTTATTGTAGATCCTATGCTAGCCACCGGCGGTTCTTTCAATGCTGCAGTGGATATGATCAAGGAAGCGGGTTGTATGAATATTCGAGGGCTTTTTCTGGTAGCCGCTCCAGAAGGTATTGAAGCTGTTCAAAAACAGCATCCTGATGTAGATATTCATATAGCAGCCGTAGATGATCATCTGAATGAAAATGGATATATTATTCCAGGTCTGGGAGATGCTGGGGACAAACTTTTTGGTACAAAATAATTTCCACACTTTATAAAGAGAAACCATAGATGAGTAAAGAAGAAAACATACAGTCTCCATTACAGAGTGCCATTTTAGGTGCCCAAATGCTATTCGTCGCTTTTGGTGCACTGGTACTGGTTCCAATATTAACAGGCCTTGATCCCAATGTTGCCTTATTTACGGCAGGACTAGGTACCTTGATTTTCCAGCTGGTTACTAAACGACAGGTACCAATATTTCTCGCTTCTTCCTTTGCTTTTATCGCCCCTATCATTTACGGCGTACAAACCTGGGGTATAGCATCAACTATGTCAGGTTTAATGGCTGCCGGATTGCTTTATGCGGTGTTAAGTGGGTTAATAAAAATAAAAGGTAAAGAAATCATTGATCGCTACCTGCCTCCGATTGTGGTCGGCCCGGTTATTATCGTTATAGGTTTAAGCCTGGCTCCGGTTGGAATCAATATGGCGTTAGGAAAAACAGGTGATGGGGCAGCTGAGCTGGTCACTCATGATACGGCTCTGACAATTTCGATGATTACATTGATCACCACGATTCTGGCTTCTTTTTTTGGCAAAGGGCTGTTTAAACTCATTCCGATTTTAATTGGGATTACTGTAGGTTATATCACTTCGTTGTTTTTTGGCATCGTCAATTTTGACTCTATCTACAAAGCTGCATGGTTTATTTTACCTGATTTTACTGCGCCGCAATTTAATCTGGAGGCCATTTTATACATTGTGCCCATCGCGATTGCTCCCGCTATAGAGCATGTTGGTGATATGGTTGCAATAAGTGCTGTTACCGGTAAAGATTTTATAAAAAAACCCGGTTTACATCGTACTTTATTAGGTGACGGCCTGGCTACATCGGCTGCTGCATTATTTGGTGGTCCGCCAAACACAACCTATTCAGAGGTTACCGGTGCTGTAGCGCTAACCAGATCTTTTAATCCCGTCATCATGACATGGGCAGCAGGTTTTGCTATTTTCCTTTCTTTTTCAGGTAAAACAGGCGCTTTGTTACAAAGTATTCCAACTCCGGTAATGGGAGGGATTATGACCTTAATGTTTGGTGCTATAGCGGCTATAGGTATGAATTCGCTGGTACGTTCAGGTGAAGATTTATCAGCAACCAGAAACATGATTATCACTTCGCTGGTTCTGGTTTTCGGGCTGGGCGGCATGGCATTAGGGTATGGGGAATTTACTTTAAAAGGTATCGGTCTTTCAGCTATTGTGGCCATTTTATTGAATATCATATTGCCCAGAGAAAAACAGTCTGAAGCATAATAACTCCTGAATTATCCAATAATTCGCAAACATAAATCTTTATTGATGTACTGCACAGGGAAGTGCTATCAACCTGGAAAAATCAGTTGAATCATGAAAGTCTACATAGCACCTTAATGCAGCTGATAAAATCAAAAACACAGTCTTCGCCAATCAGCTGACTACGGTGTTTTTAATTTCCCGGCAATTGTGCCTGTATTGCTCTAACGACAGTCATCCCTGACTTAGACCAGGCACATCAATCTGTTACGCATCTTTTTTCACGCTCAACTGATTTTTCCAGGATCAATTGTTATTTAAGTCGATGCAGAAATCGTTTCGGTAAAATAATTAAGATATTACCTGTTAATACCAGAGCGACGCCGGAAATAGCGCTTAAAGACCAATGATAATTTTCAAATAATGTCGAAATAAGCAGGGCTACTAATGGAAAAAGAACCATAGTGTATGCTGCTTTTTCCGGGCCAATACGACCCAGCAAAGTTAAATAGCTGCCGAAAGCCAGTACGGATCCAAAAAGGGCAAGATATAACAGAGATAAACTGTAGGCTGCAGTAAATTCAAATTGTAAAGAATGTCCCTGAATCAGGGTCAGAGATAAAAGCATTAGTGCGCCATAAGCCATGCCAAAGGCATTTGTTTGAATAACCGGTATGTGCTGACGCTGATTACGGGCAGAAACAATATTGCCTAGAGAAGCGACAAAGGTTCCCAGTAAGCTAAATACTATACCTGTTAACGAGTTACTGGAAGATTGAAAACTGCTTAGCTCAGGAGCGAATATTAATGCTATTCCTGCCAGGCCAAGCAATGCACCGACGATAGTAATGAGGCTGGCTGGTTTAGCTAAAAATAACATGCTATTCATGATATTCATCAATACGATGGTGGAGAATATGACCGCTATTAAACCACTGGTTAAGCTGTAACTTGCCCAGTAAATGATCAGGTAATTCAGACTAAATAAAAATACTCCCTGAATTGCCATCCATAAATGTTGTTGGCGATTAAAATGTAATGGTAAACCCCGAAATCTGCACCAGCCAAATAACATCAATGATGCAATAATAAAGCGATAAGCTACAGATAGCTCTGCACTCACTTCACCGAGCTGAAATTTTATGGCAAAAAATGTGGAGCCCCAGATTAAAACAGCCGAAAGATATAGTGTTATAGAGTGATTGAGAATGTATTTCATCAGATATCATGCCTGTTATGCTTCTTCTAGAGCTTTCGCTTTAGTTTCGATGCTAAAGATAATCAACAGAAATGATAAAGTGGCCCAGGCAGCCATTAAAATAAAGCCACTCTGATAAGCGCTAAGACTATAGCTCTTAATTCCATAATGCATTTCTCCTGTCCAGAAATTATCAAGCATTAAACCGACAGCGGGTTGCAGCAGCATTGGTCCTGCCATGACCCCCATATTAACGACACCTGAAACAGTTCCGGCTAGTTGGCCTGAGACAGATTCTTTGGCAAAAGCAAATCCGATAATCATACTGCCAGAGGCGAACCCGATCAGTAATAACAGGATAATGAGTAATATTGTGTTCATCTGTGGGAGCAGTACTAACAAACCCCAGCCGCTCGCAATAATGGCGCAACCAAGAATATATAGGGGTTTTCGTCGCTCCAGCCGATCTGATAATGCTCCAAATATGGGACCGCCAATTGCCCAGCTTATGAGCATGGCAGAACAGATAGCAGCGGCATCATTTTTTGATAAGCCATGATGGGTAGTTAAAAACGGGACTCCCCAGAGACCGGCAAAGGCTAGAATACTGCCGACCACTCCACCTGGAACTAAAGAGAGTAACCAGGTATTTCGATATGATAATACTTTGATGAGTCCGTTAAATGCATGTGTCCAGGGGGAATTTACTGTTCGGGGCACGTGAGTGATATGACTCTTATAACCCTTCTCTCGCGGGTCATCACGAACAAAAAACCAGATGATGATACCAATTAAAAATGGAAAGATAGCAGAGACAGCCATCACATCTCTCCAGCCGTAAGACTCAACCAGGAGATTTAAAGGGACACCTGCAAATACTGCCCCCACAATACCTGTAAACAATGCGAATCCGGTAGCCAGAGCAAATTGTTTCGGTAAAAACCAGTGATGAGCCAGTTTCATCATACACACAAAAGCAACAGCAACTGATCCGCCTATTAAAAAGCGACCAATAGAGGCAAGCGCCAGACTTTCAGAAAAGGCAAAAAATAGCGTTCCCAGTCCGGCAGTTAAAGCGCCTGCAGTTAATAATCGTCGTGGTCCCCAGAGGTCAGCTAAAATTCCAGTTGGAATTTGCATGGCGACATAACTGTAAAAATAAAAAGCAGATAAATTCCCCAAAGCAGATGCAGACAGGGCAAAGTCAGCACTAAGTTCTGCCGTCATGACAGCAGGAGCGACCCTCTGGAAAAAAGCATATAGATACAGTGCTGCTCCCAGTCCCCATATAGTCCAGCCAAGACTGGCTGGAGGGTGAATTTGCTTATTCATAAGGCGTTATTACTTCATTTTAAAATTGAGAAACATTCTGAACCTGAACATACCATGCCAATAATGATTGGCTTACATAGGGTTGACAGGGATAAGAAAAATCGGTTTTTGCATTTAAAAAATATTTATACTGGAGCACAGGGTAATTTTGAAAATTTTATGTGCAGGTGGAAAACCCCGGAATATCAGCCAGGGTCATGATATTTGACGTTTAATAAGCTTGCTAACTAATTACATTTATCCTTAGTTAGATTCTTATTTAATCGTTTGCCATGTTTATAGCCCTTCCAATAAGCCTTTTTAGCATCGGCCTGAAAAGTTTCGGGCATATTACGAATCACTTCATTGAAATCGCGGGTCACAACTTTTTGATCACCACAGAAATTTCTTTTGAAAGCCAGTTGACCGCTTAATTCAGCAATACGCATGTGTTTGAACTTTGGGTCTTCTATGACGACTGGCTTTTCGATCACTTTTTCTTTTTCAACAGGTTCTTTTTGATCTTCAACATTGGCGCTTATTTCCTTATCACCCAGATTTCTGGACTCGGTCAGGCGTTTACATTCATCTTCAGATAAAAGTTCGGTCTCAGCTTTACTCTTATCGAAACCTAGCTGAAAAGATTCACGCATTTGATTACGAAACTCATTCGGCATTTTTTGAACTCGTTGGGTGAATTCCGCCAGTACATCGGCCTGTCCACATTGTAAGCGGGAATAACTTAATTTACCCAGTGTCCGAGATAAATTGACGATAGTAGCAATGGCTGAGGTGGTTTTTTTCTTTTGCTCTTCTTCATTAATCTGTTCATCAGGTTTGATATTAAATTGCTCAACAGCTTTATCAATAATCGACATGATTGAACCAAGCCCCTGATCATCCAGTGCCATCACGGAACCAGATACAAGAAATAACTGGCAAATCAATAATATAGCCGCAATTTTATTCATACAATTCTGCTCACACTTAATCAGAGGTTCCTTAATTGACCATAAATAAATACATTAGTGATGTATTTAAGGGATTAGCTTAGTCGATATAATCATTTAATCATTTTCTGTTCACATCATCTACACTTTTATAGATGAAAAATCTTAACTGATCTAATATTTCTCTATTGAGAAATCGTATACAAAGCTGAGTCTGCAATAACAAGAACGAAATAAAATTAGCTTAAGGCTTCCCGAGTTATAACAATTGAGGGAAATTTTTATTAAATTGCTACAGGAATGAGAGTAAATTCTGTAACAATTATTGAAAATTAAGCTTCATGATGCAGTTTTCAATGCTGACTATTGGTAATCAGATCAGCAAGGCTGTCCTGATCATCGGTATTATAGTGCCTTTAGCGCAGTGCATCTTGAGCCTGGATCGATTTTAAACCGGCTTTTCATTAAGATGTCAGACTCTGCGTGTTATCGCTAATAAAAATTAATATCATATAAATAAAAAAAGAAGTACCTGAATAATGGTCAATTTACAATGAGGAGCAGTTTATGACGAAATATAATGAAATCTACCAGCAATCGATTGATGATCCAGAAACTTTCTGGGGTAATGCCGCTGAGGAGCTGCACTGGTCAAAAAAGTGGGATAAGGTTATTGATTTGCAGGCTAAACCTGTCCCACGCTGGTTTGCTGGTGGCGAGCTAAATAGCTGTTATAACGCAGTTGATCGCCATGTGGAATCTGGTCGGGCGGACCAGCTAGCCATTATTTATGACTCTCCTATTACTAATCAGCAACGTAAAATTACATATCGTGAATTGCAACAACAGGTTTCTCGCTTTGCTGGCGTGTTAGAGCAACATGGTGCAAAAAAAGGTGATCGAGTCATTATCTATATGCCGATGATTCCGGAAGCCGCTATTGCTATGTTAGCCTGCGCAAGAATCGGGGTTATTCACTCTGTTGTATTTGGTGGATTTGCATCCAATGAATTAGCAACAAGAATTAATGACGCTAAACCGGATATCATTATTAGTGCAAGCTGTGGAATTGAGCCTGGTCGAGTTATTCAATATAAACCCTTACTGGATGAGGCGATTAATCAGGCCACTCATAAAGTCAGTTGCTGCATCATCAAAGCTCGTGAACAGGCGCAGGCAACTCTAATTGAGGGGCGTGATTATGACTGGGATGAAGAAGCAAACAAAGCCAATGAGACTGATTGTGTCGCGGTAGCTGCTACAGATCCTCTATATATTTTATATACTTCGGGTACAACAGGAGAACCGAAGGGTGTCATCCGTGATAATGGTGGTCATGCAGTGGCAATGAACTGGTCCATGAAAAATATCTATAATGTGGAAGCTGGAGATGTTTACTGGGCAGCATCTGATGTTGGCTGGGTTGTTGGTCACAGTTATATAGTGTATGCCCCTTTGTTTAAAGGTTGCACCACCATTATGTATGAAGGTAAGCCGATTGGCACACCTGATCCAGGTGCTTTCTGGCGGGTTATCAGTGAGCACGGAGTAAAAGTTCTGTTTACTGCGCCTACAGCTTTTCGAGCGATTAAAAAAGAAGATCCTGATGGCGAATATCTAAAAAAATATGACCTGTCCTGTATGGATTCATTGTTTTTAGCGGGTGAACGTTGCGATCCTGATACTTTATTCTGGGCGAAAAGTAAATTAAATAAACCGGTTGTTGATCACTGGTGGCAAACTGAAACCGGCTGGGCTATTGCATCTAATCCTTTAGGTATTGAGCCCATGAAAGTTAAGGCTGGCTCACCTACGGTTGCCATGCCTGGATATGATGTGCAAATCTTATCCGAAGAAGGGGAACAAATGGATGCTGGTGAAATGGGTAATATTGTCATTAAATTACCCATGCCTCCTTCCTGCTTACCAAGTCTGTGGGGTAATGATCAGCGATTTATTGATGCTTATTTATCCAAATATGACGGCTATTATCTGACTGGAGATGCCGGTTTTAAGGATGATGATAATTATCTGTGGATTATGAGTCGCACAGATGACGTCATTAATGTCGCTGGACATCGTCTGTCTACAGGCGCAATGGAAGAGGTTTTAGCAGGTCATAGTGATGTCGCTGAATGTGCGGTTATTGGTGTTGCTGATGATTTGAAAGGGCAAATGCCAGTCGGTTTAATTATTCTAAAAGCTGGTGTAGAGCGTTCTGAAGAAGAAATAGTCAAAGAACTGGTACAACGGGTTAGAGATCAGATAGGCCCTGTTGCCGCTTTTAAACAGGCAAAAGTAGTCAGTCGTTTACCCAAAACCCGTTCTGGCAAAATTCTACGCGGCACGATGGTTCATATTGCCGATGGAACACCCTGGAAAATGCCTGCAACTATAGATGATCCGGCTATTCTTAATGAAATTACTGAAGCATTGAAAGCTTTAGGTTATGCCGGAGAATAATAACTGAAGACTTTTATTGTTTTGGGCGACTCAGATTTCTTCTTGTAACCATTTTTAACAGGCACAGATTTCATCTGTGCCTGCCTGTAACATAAACCGCTAATTACCCTTTATTTTAACCAGTTTTTTTTCTGCTGATAATATTGTCTAATGATATTCTGTGAAGATAGAACTTTTATATAATAGTTTTGTCCTTTTATGAACCGCCTTTTAATAGAGTGAATAATAAATATGAATAGAAGGGAATTTCTAGCTTCAAGCCTTGCTGGTAGCTCAATGCTGACGATGCCGGCATTTTTACAGGCAAATAGCCCCGGTGATGTACTTTCGGTAAGCCCGGATAATCCATTTATGAGCTGGTTTGGGGTGGATGAGGTGGTTATCCGCCGAGTGATGAAAGAACTGGTGGCAAATGGAGCCGATGATGCAGATCTTTACTTTGAGCATAACCGGAAAAATTATATTATTCTTGAAGACCACATTATCAGTAAAGCAAACTCTTCAATTTCTCAGGGAGTCGGTTTACGTGTAGTGGTTGGCGATCAGACGGGTTTTGCGTTTACAGAGGATCTATCTCTGGAAGCCATGTTAAAAGCTGCGCGTACAGCTGCTGCCATTGCAAAAGCCGGGCAAGCAGCTCAACTACCTGCCAATTTTACTCCTCAGAAACAGGGTAATCTGTACAATATTTCAGTGCCCTGGTCTGATACTGGTATTGATAAAAAATTACCTGTACTGAGCAAAGTGGCAGAAATGGCGCAGCATCGTGATGCAGCTATTCAAAAGGTTAAAATTGTCTGGGCTGATAGTGAACAAAAGGTCATGATAGCGACTCTGGATGGTCGTATCGTGACTGATTATCGACCTTCAAATTACCTTTCCTGCAATATAACTGCTAAAAAGAAAGCTATAGTTCAATCTAATTCATCTAACCTGGCCGCACGTCAGGGACTGGATTTTTATAATGAAGATCGTTTGAAAAAACTGGTAGATGAAGCAGTGGATCGCACTATGATATTGTTTGAAGCTCGACGTCCTTCAGCAGGAGAAATGCCTGTATTACTGGCTGCAGGGGCAAGTGGTATTCTATTACATGAAGCAATTGGACATGGAATGGAAGCAGATTTTAACCGCAAAGGCACCAGTATCTATTCGGATATGCTGGGTAAGAAAGTGGCTCAACCATTTGTTACAGTCGTTGATCAGGGAACCTTAGCGCATGAACGTGGGGCGATTAATTTCGATGATGAAGGTAATCCTTCTCAACGAAATGTGCTGGTTGAGAATGGTATATTGAAATCCTATTTACATGACAATATTTCTGCTCGCCATTACAAACGAAAACCTTCTGGTTCCGGGCGGCGTGAATCATATAAATTTGCTCCTATGCCACGCATGACCTGTACTTTTATGGAAGATGGTCCACATTCCAAAGATGAGATGATTGCTTCAATGAAGCAAGGCATCATCGCTGAAACTTATACAAATGGGCAGGTACAGATCGGTGCGGGAGACTTTACGTTCTATATAAAAAATGGCTGGCTGGTTGAAAATGGCAAAATCACTTCACCAATTAAAGATTGCAATATCATTGGCAATGGTCCGGAAGTATTAAAAAATATCACGATGGTCTCTAATGATGGAAGGCTGGATACCGGTGGCTGGACCTGCGGAAAGGATGGGCAGAGTGTCCCTGTGTCTCAGGGTATGCCTTCGGTACTGGTATCAAAGATGACAGTGGGAGGTGAAAATGCTAGTTGAACTTTCCAAACAGGCTGAATTTGCAATAAAAATTGCCCAGAAGTTAGGAGCGAATGATGCTTTTTCAACAGCCACACAAAGTCGTGATGTCGAATTCATCTATCGGGATGGGAAACTGGAAAAAGTAAAAGATGCTACTTCTCTGGGTATGTCCATCAGGCTGTTTGTGAATGGACGTTATTCAACACATTCCACCACCGACATGAGAGCTGAACAGGTCGCTGATTTTATTAGAGAAGCGATAGCTTTAACGAAAGCTCTGGAAGTTGATAAATATAGAGAAATTACTCCATCTGAGCTATTTTCCGGTCGTTCAAAGCTTGATCTACAACTGGTCGATACAGATTTGAAGAACTTGAAACGGGATCAAAGATTGGCCTGGTGTGAAGAACTGGATGAACTCACGCATTCCGACAAACGACTTATTTCAGCAACTAGTGCGGTTTATGATGGGGTTTCATTTTCCGCTAGTGCCAGCACAAATGGATTTTCAGGTGGTATGGAATCAACTTATGTATGGCTAGGTAGCGAGTTAACATTTAAAGACAGGGGCGATAGAAGAGCCAGTTCTTATTTTTATGCGGGGACTGCAAATCGTGAAGATCTTCCATCACCCGGCACAATTTCTGAAAACGCCTTAAGTCGTGTTCGTGCTCGCCTGGGAGCGACTAAAGGACCGAGTATCAAAACGACTATGGTGGTTGATCCTTCAGTTGCCGATTCTTTGATAAATAAATTACTCAGCCCTGCAAATGCAAGTTCAATACAACAGGGTCGTTCTTTCTGGTCAGACTATATAGATAGTAAGCCATTCAATGAAAAGCTCACGATTATTGATAATCCCTTACTACCTCGTCGTATGGGTTCCCGTCTTTACGATGATGAAGGTATTTCATCTAAACCTTTGACGTTGATAGAAAACGGGGTAGTGAAAAATATCTATGTGGATACCTATTATGGCCGCAAATTAGACATGGCACCAACGACTGGCACTAGTTCTAACCGGATAATAAAACCGGGAAAACGATCTCTTAATGAGTTAATCGCTGATACAGAAAAAGGGATATATGTTACTTCATGGATGGGAGGTAATACTGATAACACGACCGGTGAGTTTTCTCTGGGACTACGTGGTCATTTGATTGAAAATGGTAAAATTGGTAAACCAGTTGATGAAATGAATGTGACCGGAGATCTGGAAACGCTGTTTAATAATCTTCGTGAAGTAGGTAATGATCCATGGCCATATTCATTTGCCAAAACGTTTTGTCCTACACTGGTATTTGAGAATGTGGATTTCAGTGGCGTTTGATCAAGTGGTAACCAGAAATACCTTTATCGCAAATAGCAGATGTTAAAATCGTTTTAAAATCAAAAACACGCTCATCAGCAATCAGCTGACAACGGTGTTTTTGATTTCTCCAGGTTTACTGAATCGCTAATGCACCCTGTATCCTTTATGGCAGGCTACACATTGTTGCATGACTTTTGACAGAGCTGAGAATGCCAGATTTAAGCCGCCTTCAACTTCAGCATCTTTAGCTGCCAGTGCAAATTGACTGGCTGCTTTATGCATATTAGTACCAATCGTGCCCATTTCTGCGGGCATAAATTTACCCATATGTTCTGCACCATGAAGTTGTAATGACGACATACCAAGACGATTTTCAGCGACTTCAGCTGCCATATCATATTGCTGATCAGCTAAATATTGAGTAATTTCCTGTAGAGCCAGTAAATGATCGCGCATATTACTCAGCATGTGTTGCTGCATCATATCGGGTAGTTTAACCCTGATACGGGAATCATTGGCTAGAACAGCTCCTGTTTGAAGGGATAAAAGAGCAGCAAGAATTATTTTTTTATACATGATATTCACCCGATATTCGATTGTGTTCACAAAAGCATAACATGTTATGTAGACTTTCATGATTAACTGATATTTCCAGGTTGAACCTGGAATCCTCGATTGAAGTGTGCGTTTGCGGAATCCAGCTTCAATGTTAGAAAGGATTTATCTTTTAGAAGATAGGTGAATTAATGTGTCTTCCTGCTGAAAAAACCACCGCCAGTTTCTGTTGTTATATGCCTCAGGTCTCCGGTGGATTGATAATAAATATATTCACCATTATTCATCAGTAGAACAGCTTGCAAGCTAAAAAAATTACCTGGATATTGATTAACTAACTCGAATTTTGTCGCTTTATTAATTGATTTGACTATGTTTCGAATATCGATATCTACGGTTGCACTTGTGATCGATCTTAGTAGAATCAGTTTAGAAATATTATCCGTCTTTAAAACAGTCGAAACATCCTTTCCAATCCATGATCTGGTTTGTTTCAGGTCTGGCCCGCCCTGCAAATCCAGGCAGTCAAATTGCTGACTATATACCATTAGACTTTAAGCCTGACAGGTTAATATTAACTCAATACCTGCTTGAGAATTGCACATTTTACAGGTATTTATTTGAAACCCAGCATGCCCTTTTTTAATTGTTTGTCAGCTGGGTAGTTTCCCAGCCAGATTTCTAATAATGCATTTTTGAAGTCGCTACCACTTATATTGCCTAACAGGACATTATTTTTCATGACGCTAGTTCCCTGCCCTGGAACATAGTCAATAACGTATCTATCTTTCTTTAAAGCATCTTCTTCAAAAAAACCATAAAATCGATCAATTTTATCCTGTAAGGCTTTTATCTTTTCAGGAGTTTGATTCTTTTCAAAGCCCTCTTTCCAGGCTTCTATCAATTTTTCACTGGTGACTTTATTGTAAATAAAATCCAGCTGGATTCTTAGTGCATCAGGTTGCGATAAAATTTCGGCAACATTATTAGATTTTTTTGCAAGATAAAGTGAGCCAACATAAATATCCAGCCAGAATTTTTCTCTTAAGCCCATGCCATTAAGAGTAAGCGTTTCATTATTGGCACTTGTTATTTGATCTTCAACTGTAATACCGGCTAATTCACTTGCCTGTACTGAAAAATTAATACCAAGGAAAAACAGGAATGCATAAAGGAATTTAAACATAATTAAGCTTTCTCTTTAGTTTTCTTAACTTCGTCCATATCAAGTGCTTTGATCTGATTGATCAAATCAGCAATTGCATTTTCAGGAATCAGACCGGGTTGAGCGAATACCAGCATTGCCTCTCTAAAAACCATAATAGTTGGGATTGAACGGATACTGAAATGAGCTGCTATTTCCTTTTCTTCTTCGGTATTGACCTTGGCAAAAATTATATCATCGTACTGGTTGGAAGCGGCCTCAAATATAGGCCCAAACTGTTTGCAGGGACCACACCATGGAGCCCAGAAATCAAAAATGACAATATTATTCTGTTCGACCAGATCCTCTATGTTTTCTCTTGTTGCTACTACAACTGTCATTTTAGTACTCCTACGGAATGTTATATCTGGATATTATAGCTGAACGTTCTGACTGTGTAACGAAGAACCTGTTTTTAATAGGGTCATTTTCTGAACGCATAATTTATCCGTCAGGGTTTTATATATTGAATAATTCCCAGCCGAATAAGTTCTGCATGCAGCACTACAGCACGATCAAGGCTACTAGGTACTTCCAGTAAATTTTGTTTGAGTGAATTATCCAGAGGAAGCAGGTAAATCAGCTGATAGACTGTTTTATTGAATTCCTGTTCATTTTGCGTGTCGTTTTTATTGGGTGATACATGCTTTAATAATTCACTCATATAATAAAATTGATCTGGTACGGCCTGTTCGATTGAATCTTCAAGATATTCAATTTCACCAACTAATAATCCATTTTTCTCTGTTTTTGTAGAGAGAATCTGAAAACGTCTCTGACCGGTTACAGTAACACCCAGCAAACCATCTTCTCTATTTTGCCAATCGGTCACTTTTGCACTAGTTCCAATATTGAAGATTTTGGGGTTCGCAGTGGTTTCCTCTCCACTATAAATAAGTACGATGCCAAACTCTTTATCTTCACGCATACAACTGGCAATCATATCAATATAGCGAGGTTCAAATATTTTCAGTGACATTTCATTGCCTGGCAATAGAACTGATTTGAGTGGAAATATCGGGAGTTGTGTCATTGTTTCAGCTCCTGCCCCCATCTTGGAGATAGTTTGTTAGCTATGTCTAGTTGATCAAGGATACGGCTCACGACAAAATCAATTAAATCCTGAATGCTTGCTACACCCTGATAAAAGGCTGGATTAGGTGGCAGGATGATAGCGCCCTGGTTTGACAGTTTCAGCATGTTTTCCAAGTGCAGGCTGGAAAATGGAGTTTCTCTTGGTACGATGATCAACTTTTTTCTCTCTTTTATGACAACATCGGCAGCTCTATGAATCAGATTGTTGCTTATACCGTGAGCGACTGAAGCAAGCGTACCCATTGAACAGGGGCATATTACCATAGCTTCAGCAACAGATGAGCCGCTGGCCATCGGAGCTGTCCATTGATCTTTTCCATATACTGTTATTTGCTGATCACAGTTAAAGTAATCATTCAGTTTTTGCTGCATTTTCTGTGGACTTGAAGGCAGCTTTAAATCTGTTTCAGTCGCCATGACTATCTGACCGGGCTGTGAACAGATAAACTGTACGTGAAACTCAGATAAAACAAGTTGTTCGATCAGTCGTAATGTGTATACAGCTCCAGAAGCACCAGTCATTGCGACAGTAATATGTCTTCTGTTTTTCATGCTATTTTCCCCTGGTCCTGTTCAATAAGCTGGTCGGTTGCTTTTGACAATCTGTTGACCAGATTTTCCAGAAAGATCCGGTAATACTGTAACTGAGTTTCGGTCGATAACTTATCCAGAAGGGAACTACTGACAATCATTAAGGTGACATCTGTTTTTGCCGTAATGGTGGTCATACGGTGTTCGTTTTTTATGAAAGCGGTTTCTCCAAAGCAATCCCCCTGATACATGCGGCCAATAGAAATATCATTTTTCCATACCTCTACACCTCCTTTGGCAATAATATAAAAAGCGGTTTCAATTTCACCTTCGGAAATTATTGTTTCTCCATTTTTATAGTCAATCCAGTCACAGGCATCAACGACTTCACTAATCTGGTCATCACTAAAATCCTTGAAAAAATTCAGATATCGCAAGGTTGTCCATTTTTCTTTCATATCAATACGTTCGCCTACCCCTCGTAAGCGGCCATAGGTTCTTGATAACTCATTAGCCAGCTGACGGGCATGATCATAGCGGTGGTAAATAATTTTACTCAGGCATTTTTCGACAATATCTATGACCTGTTGCGGTAAATCGGGTCTTAGAAAAGAAAGTGAATCCGGCTCCTCTTCGGTTATTTTCTGAATTAGCGATTGAAGACTATCGGCATGAAATAATGGGCGTCTAGCCAGTAATGAATACATTACTGCACCTAAAGAATAGATATCTGATTGTTCAACAAGCCTTTTTTCTTTGCCTATCTGTTCGGGTGGCAGATACATCGGGCTACCCTGTACATTATTTTGTGTGCCATCGCCCAGATCGACATGGGCGATACTGAAATCCATAATTTTAACTTCTCCATCAACACTAAGCATAATATTTCCCGGTTTGATATCACGGTGAATAATGCCCTGCCGGTGTACATAATCCAGTCCTTTTGCACATTGATAGATGACATCAATGACCTGATTGGTTAATAACACCCGATCTCCAGTGATATATTCCTGTAGTGTTACACCATCGACATATTCCATCACAATATAGTTCAAATCATCAATTTGCCCGGCATCATACACAGAGATGACAGAAGGGTGATGCATACGACCGGCAGAATAAACTTCAGCAAAAAAACCTTCACGTATTTTTTGGGCCTGCTGGGGGTTATTGTCATCAACTTTATGGGCTACCTTGATAGCAACACTTCGTTGTACAAAAGGATCATAGGCTTCATAAACTATACCCATAGAGCCTTTGCCGATCACCTGTTTTATTTCGTATTTTGAAATCTGTAGTAAATTTTCAGGTTGAGTTGTCATTTCTTTTTCTATTCAAGCGCCTTCTTTAGTTTCTGATGTATTCCGTCAAAACCACCATTGCTCATAATAACGATTTTATCACCTGAAACTGATGTTTTGACCAGCTCTGCAATTATCTGTTCAATATCATTATACAAGTCTAGTTGAGCTGATTTTAAAGAACTTAAGTCCCAGTCCAGTTGTTTGTTATCGAAAAACATTACCCGGTCTGCCTGCTTAAATGCCTCAGCAAGTGTATGCTTATGAATACCCATTTTCATCGTATTTGAACGAGGTTCAAATACTGCTATAAGTTTACCCTGAGTCATCGGTTTAAGTGCTTCCAGAGTGGCCTGAATAGCGGTCGGATGATGTGCAAAATCATCGATTAGTGAAATTCCCCGGATAGTGGCAAAAACTTCCTGTCTTCGTTTTACACCCTTATATAACTTTATTGCTTCTAGTCCTGAGCTAAGCGGTACACCGGCATGTTGAGCGGCCAATAATGCAGCACAGGCATTTAACTGATTGAACAGGCCGGGCTGGGCTAGTTCGAGCTGATATTCTTTATTATGAATAGCGTCATATATTGAATTGTTAGAGTGATCGACAGTCAGTGAGGCTGACTCTGTTCCAAAGCTTTTTGTTTCTGACCAGCAGCCAAGACTTAATACAGCGTCAATATTCTTATCCTGCTGGTTATTAATAACCTGTCCATTTCCAGGTACGATGCGCATTAAATGATGAAACTGACGTTTTATCGCTTCCAGGTCATCAAAGATATCAGCATGATCGTATTCCAGGTTATTCAAAATTAAAGTTCGGGGATGATAGTGGACAAATTTGCTGCGTTTATCAAAAAAAGCTGTATCGAATTCATCAGCTTCTATAACAAAGAAAGGGGTATTTCCCAGTCTTGCTGAACAGTTAAAGTTTTGTGTCAATCCGCCAATTAAAAATCCCGGCTGCATATTGGCGTATTCGAGAATCCATGCAAGCATACTACTGGTAGAGGTTTTGCCATGTGTGCCAGCCACTGCCAGTACCCATCGATCACGTAATACATGCTCATATAACCATTGGGGACCGGAAATATAGGGCAGGTTTTTATTCAGGATTGTTTCAACTTGCTCATTACCACGAGACATTGCGTTTCCGATGATAAACATATCAACAGATTCATCCAGGTTTTGAGCTGTATAGCCTTCCCGTAATTCGATACCGGCCTGTTCCAGTTGAGTGCTCATAGGGGGGTACACATTAGCGTCTGACCCCATGACTTCATAACCTTTTTCTCGTGCTAGCATGGCTATACCTGCCATAAAGGTGCCGCAGATCCCAATTATGTAGATTTTCATATTAAAGATTCATTTTAAATAGATAGGATAATAGGAATTCGTAAAATAAAAAATAATTGAAAGAGATAAAACCGGCAACTATCGTCCTGATTTCAAATGCCCTTTTAAAAATGAGAGAAATAACCGCCAGATTCCAGAATAGAAGAATCAGACTGATTTTAACGAATAAAGGACTCAACTCGCCGTTTTCAGATAAAGGCGGGGTAAAAATAATAGTGAATATAGTCATGATCAGATTGCATCCAATTAAAGCTGACATTGTCTGAAATAAGCGTGCAGATTTTTGATTAAACTTTAAAATAATATAACTGATGCCAAGCAATATCATAACTTCGATTAAGACTTGAGCGATAATAACCGCTAGCGAAGATTGGTCACCCAGCAACACTACAGCAGCAATAATGTAGGCAATCAGGGTCAGTAATAATGAAGCAGGATTGTGAGGTAACTCAGCTGGAGATGACAGAAAAAAAACCATCTTCAGATAATGTTTCAGGCAATACAGCCAGACAGAAAGGGATGCATTCATGAGATCTTTCAAGCCCGCTGTCCGGAAACAATGGCTGTTATGTCCTGCATCATATTTTGTGCTGAATTGTAATCCAGTTTTAACGGATAGAGTTCATTGTTGTGTTGAAGAACCAGACTGGGGAAACTGTAAACATGGATGGATTTAACTTTTTCAAGCTCTGTAATTAACAAATCTTCAATTTCAGTAGAAAGCATTAATTGTTCAAATTCCCTGGTCTGTAATCCTATAGATCCTGCGGCAGTGATGAGTATGTCCAGGTCGGAGGGATTTTGTGCATTCAGGTAATAAGCCTGTTGAATAGCATAGGTCATTTGATCAGCCCTGTCTGCCAGTTGACGAGCTGCTATGACAGCCCTGCAGGCGGGATAAGTTGATCGACGTGGCGTATTTTGAGTCCAGAAATCAAAATTGAACCGGGTTCCGGGTATAACCTGCTGGATGTGTTTCCAGGTGGCCTGAATATCCTGTTGTAAAGTTGTTGGCATGGGATCTTCGCTATCTGTTGCCAGACCACCAACCAGGCTGACAAATTCGATATCTTTTGACAACATTGGCTTTAATTTTAACAGTTGAGTGCGAAATCCCCAGCACCAGCTGCACATCGGGTCGTGAACATAATACAGTGTATTTACAGAATTATCTGACATGAAACAATTGAGTTATAAAAACTAATGAGTAAAAGGGTTCATTTGGCTATACTAGCAGGCTATTTTAATTAGAGCGCCAAGACTTAAGCCAATAATGGCTTTTAATCAAAACGTTCTTCCAGTTTTACATACTTTACATTCAATAGTCTATGAGCGAAATATCTGAAGTTGATGTTAGCACCTTTCAGGGTTTGATACAGACCCTGCAAACATTTTGGTCTAACCAGGGTTGTGTTGTGATGCAACCTCTCGATATGGAAGTGGGTGCGGGTACTTTTCATCCGGCCACTTTCATAAGATCCATCGGTCCTGAACCATGGCGTACAGCCTATGTTCAACCCAGTCGACGCCCAACTGATGGTCGATACGGTGAAAACCCTAATCGATTACAGCATTTTTATCAATTTCAGGTTTTGTTAAAACCAAGTCCGGATAATATTCAGGATTTGTACCTTGATTCTCTCAAAATGATGGGATTCGATCCGCTTGAGCATGATATTCGTTTTGTAGAAGATAACTGGGAGTCACCAACTTTAGGAGCCTGGGGTCTGGGCTGGGAAGTTTGGCTAAATGGTATGGAAGTTACTCAGTTTACCTATTTCCAGCAGGTGGGTGGACTGGAATGTCGTCCGATATCCGGAGAAATTACTTATGGTCTTGAGCGTCTTGCCATGTATATTCAGGGAGTAGAAAGTATCTATGATGTGGTCTGGACACATGGACCTGATGGTGATGTCACTTATGGAGATGTCTTTCATCAAAATGAAGTTGAGCAATCCGCCTATAATTTTGATCATGCCAATATTGACGAATTATTTCGATGGTTCGATGTCTGTGAAAGCGAAAGTCAGAAATTATTAGAGGCTAAATTACCTTTACCCGCCTATGAGCAGTTAATGAAAGCTTCACATAGTTTTAACTTACTGGATGCCCGTCATGCCATATCAGTAACTGAACGTCAGCGATTTATTTTACGTGTTCGCACATTATCACGGGCTGTCGCAGAAGCTTATTATCAATCCCGTGAGGATCTTGGATTTCCGCTGGTTAAAAAAACCGGAGGTGAATCATGAGCGATATCTTAATTGAACTGGGTACTGAAGAATTACCCCCTAAAGCACTGCTTAAACTTTCTAAAGCATTTACTGATGGTGTTATAGATGGACTGCAAAAAGCCGGATTAAATCCTGCTTCGGTTGAACCCTTCGCAACACCAAGACGACTTGCTATGCTCATCAAAGGCGTTCCTTTACAACAGCAGGATCAGGTTGTGGAAAAACGTGGGCCTGCTGTAAAGGCTGCTTTTGATGCTGAAGGCAACCCTTCCAAAGCAGCATTGGGCTTTGCACGTTCCTGTGGTGTAGATATTTCCGAGCTTGCACAAAAAGAAACTGATAAAGGTAGCTGGCTATATTTTGAGCAAAAACAACCGGGTAAAGAATTAAAGGCCTTGTTACCGGATCTTGTTAATGATTCCTTATCTCGCTTACCGATTCCAAAAAGAATGCGCTGGGGAGACCGTTCCGATGAATTTGTCCGTCCTGTGCACTGGCTGGTAATGATGGTGGATGATCAAAAGATTGAGGTAAATATCCTGGGAACAGATTCTGCACAACAAACCAGAGGGCATAGATTTCATGCGCCTGATTCAATAACAGTTTCTCAGGCCAGTGAGTACGAGAAGTTATTACAGGATAAGGCGTTTGTGATAGCCAGCTTTGAGAAACGTAAGGAAGTCATTAGAAAGCAGCTTAATGAAACTGCCCGTCAGCTGGGTGGTGTTGTTCGCATGGATGAAGATTTACTGGAAGAAGTAACCGCACTGGTTGAATGGCCTACGCCTGTCAGTGGCCGATTTGATGAAGAGTTTTTATCGGTTCCGGTAGAAGCATTGGTATCAACTATGCAGGATCATCAGAAATATTTCGCTGTTTTTGATAATGATAATAAGCTCCTGCCATTTTTTATTACAATTTCAAACATTAATAGTAAGAAGCCGGAAGTGGTTTCCAGTGGTAATGAACGAGTTATACGGCCACGCTTTTCAGATGCCAAGTTTTTCTGGGAACAGGATCAGAAAGTCACTCTTTCTTCGCGTTTACAAAGTCTGGAATCTGTGGTGTTTCAAAAACAACTGGGCAGTATTGGTGATAAGGTTATTCGAATTCGCTCACTGGCTGGTTATGTGGCTGAAAGTCTCTCGGCCAATGTCACTGAAGTGGAGCGATCAGCTGAATTATGCAAATGTGACTTAATGACCGACATGGTAGGTGAATTTCCCAAGTTACAGGGCATTATGGGTAATTATTATGCGCGTCTTGATAATGAATCTGAAATGGTAGCGAATGCCATCGAACAGCATTACTGGCCACGTTACGCTGGTGATGCCGTTCCAACGCATATTACAGGACAGTGTGTGGCGATTGCAGATCGTGTAGACACAATGTTAGGGATATTTGCCATTGGTCAGAAACCTACGGGGGTTAAAGATCCTTTTGGTTTACGTCGTGCTGCTTTAGGTGTTATTCGTATCATTATTGAGAATGATCTGGTACTGGATATGAAAACATTATGCCAGCGGGCCGCAACCGGTCTGGCAGATAAAATTGATGCCGCTAAAGTTGTCGATGATGTTGTTAACTATATCTTTGATCGACTCAAGAGTTACTACCTTGATCAGGGTATCCGGATTGATGTAATTGACTCAGTATTAAGTTGTCATCCTACCGTTTTGAGTGATTTACAAAAACGAATCATGGCGGTTAGTGAATTCCTCAAACATGATTCTGCCACCGCTCTGGCAGCGGCTAATAAACGTATCAGCAATATTCTTAAAAAACAGGATCAGACTAATGACCTTGTTATAAACCCTGAACTGTTTCAGGAAGAAGCAGAAAAGAAATTGTATGCAGCATTATCTTCAGTAGAGAAAACTGCGCTCAGCTATTTTGATCAGGGAGAATATTTATCCGGTCTTAATGTTCTGGCTGAATTGCGACCAGTGGTTGATCAATTTTTTGATGACGTGATGGTTATGGTGGAAGATGAAGCCTTAAAAAATAATCGTCTGGCTCTGCTGCAGCGGCTGGCTGATAATTTTTTACGAGTTGCTGATTTTTCCAAAATTCAGTAATTACTGGTATGCAGAAAAAACTCATCATACTTGATCGTGACGGTGTTATTAATGAAGATTCTGATGAATATATTAAATCACCCGAAGAGTGGATACCTGTTGCTGGCAGTATTGAAGCGATAAGCCGATTGAAAAAAGCGGGTTATCAAGTTGCTGTTGCCAGTAATCAATCGGGCCTGGCTCGTGGATTGTTTGATGAGAAAGCATTACAGGCAATGCATAAAAAAATGCAGGATTTATTGTCACAACGTGGTGTGGCTATAGATAGTATTGTATTTTGTCCGCATAGTCCGAGTGATAATTGTATCTGTCGTAAGCCCAAACCTGGACTATTATTAAAACTTGCTCAAGAGTTTGCGGTTAAACCTGCAGACACTTTTTTTATAGGCGATAGCTTTACAGATATTCAGGCTGCCCGGCTGGCTGGTAGTCAACCGGTATTAGTGAAAAGTGGAAAAGGTATATCGACAATCCATAAACATGGACCTATAGAAGGTGTTCCTGTGTATGATAATTTAAGTCATTTTGTGAGAGAGTTTCTAAGAGGTAAGCGGTAGGCATCAAGATGGAAAAAAATAAATCTAGTGTGAGTTCATTGTATAGATTTTGGTTAAGTCTACGAAGTAGCCTGTTCTGGATTGTTTTTCTACCCAGTGTTTTGCTTTGTGCCATTTTACTGTCACTGACAAGTTTTTTACCGGTCTCTTTCCGCGTGGGAATTATTAAAGTCTGGATTTTAATGAATCTTGGCTGGATAAAATTAACCTGTGGTCTGGGATATCAGGTTGAAGGCCTGGAAAATATTCCCGATGAAGGCTTTATTATCATGAGTAAACACTCGTCAACCTGGGAAACGATTGCTTTACAGAAATTTTTTCGTCCTCTGGTCTGGGTGGTTAAAAGGGAGTTAACCTTTATTCCTTTTTTTGGCTGGGGATTAAAAGCGATGAATGCAATTGCTATCAATCGGGGTACAGGTCGCAGAGCTATCAAGCAATTGATTGAAGAAGGGCGTCAGCGTATGGATGAAGGTCGTATTGTGATGTTATTTCCAGAAGGTACTCGTGTGATGCCAGGGCAGTATAAACCGTTTAAACTTGGAGGCGCTATTCTGGCGGATAAAACAGGCTATGCCATTTTACCGGTCGCTCATAATGCCGGTGAATTCTGGCCGCGTCATAGTTGGATAAAATGGCCCGGGACCATTAAATTAGTGATCGGTAAACCAATTGACCCTGCTGGCAAAAAGCCTGATGAAATTATAAAACTGGTAGAACAATGGATTACTGAAACAGGTGAGCAGATAAGTGATAAGCAACAGTTAAAACGTTTGGGTATTAATTAGAGAAACTCTGATCAATTTATGATTTTTTATTACGGTTGGAATCAATCAGGATTAATCAGAATCTCTATAGAAATTTTGACTAAGAGGGAAGTATTTTGAATAGAATTGAAAAAAAATGGAAGCAGCGATACAAAGTTACTTTGATTGCTTTACTGGCTGGACTATTAGTGTCCTGTGGAAGTGGAGATGGAGAAGGTTTATTTGGTGGAGGGGAATGCTCTATTGCCGAGCAGAATAAAACAGTCCATGAAATTCTGCTGGATAAATATTTCTGGTATCAGGATGTTGTTCAGACACTGGACTATGAAACTTTTGACTCTCCTGAGCAAACGCTGGATTTCCTCAAAGTCGAACAGGATCGCTTTTCCTATATTACCGATGCCGATGAATTTAATGCTCTGTTTACGCAGGGGCAAACTGTAAAATATGGTTTTTCATTTCAAATACTGGAAGATAATACCGCTCAGGTCATGTATTCATTTGATGATTCCTCTGCAGGCAGGGCGGGGCTTGAGCGTGGAGACAGGATTCTATCGGTTAATAATCAAACTATTGAGCAAGTCATTCTGAATGAAAGCTGGGAAGATGAGTTTGGGCCGGATGAAGTTGGTGTATCAGTTGATATTCAGGTCAGAAAATTATCTGGAGAAACAGTTAATATGAAGCTGGAAAAATCAGTGGTTAATGTCAATACTGTGTTACATCACAGTGTTATTGACAATGGCAGTGATAAAGTGGGATATCTGATTTTTCAAAGTTTTTTAAGTACATCTATAGAAGAATTAAATCAGGTATTTGCTGATTTTAAAGCGGCTGCTGTGAATAAAGTGATTCTGGATTTGCGCTACAACGGTGGTGGAAGTGTAGCAGTATCTAAACATCTGGCCAGTTTAATGCGGATAAGCAATAATAATTCGGATTTGTTCGCAGAACTCAGGTACAACAATAAGTACCAGAATCTCAATTCAAGATATTATTATGAATCTCAGACGAACTCATTGAACCTTGACCGGGTTACTATCATTGCCACCGGTGGAACTGCTTCTGCCAGTGAACTGGTTATCAATGGACTTAAACCTTTTGTTGATATTAAAACCGTAGGTAGTACAACTTATGGTAAGCCAGTTGGTATGAATGCCTATGAATTTTGTGACAAGGTTATTTTACCCATTACTTTCTCTTCTTATAACCAGGATGGAGAAGGTGAGTTTTATAATGGTATTCCAGCAGATTGCTCTTCAGAAGATGATCTGAATTTTGCTTTTGGAGACATACAGGATCCTATGCTAAAAGAAGCTTTACATGTGAGTCTTAATAACAGTTGCTCAAGTTCTTTAAAAGCTCAGAAAACTACCTTAAAGGAATATCCGAAATCAGGTTATTCACTACAGGATATTATTGGTGTCTATTAGGTTTTTATGGCTTTTATTACTGATACCTTTTGAGGTATATGCAACTGGCTGGACAGGTATTTCAGCATTTGCAGGGAAAACAGATAGTGTTTTAACTCAAGCATCATCTGAAAAAAATGCCAATATTGATTTTTATGGATTAAGTATTGAAGAAAATACCGATGTTGATTTAAGAGTAGGAGCCAGAGCAGGAAAATTTGATATCCGACTGGTGGATGCTATCAATGGAAGCAATGCTGAAAAATATGCCGGACAATTTTTTTCAGTTTATCTTCGCTGGCCTATAAAATTAACAGATAAGCTGGTATTTCATAGTCGGATTAACTATCAGATGTACATGGGATCCAATCCACTTGATAGTAATGAAGATGAAATTAATTTTAATGAATTCGGTCTCGATTTTGGTATTAGCTTTCGATTCTATCAATTATCGATACGTCCCTATATCAATTTTCGCAATATTGATGGTGATATGACGTCAACTTCTGGCACCCGTATTTTTCAACAGTCCGAAATTCAAACTCAGGGGATTATGCTGGATTATTTTGTTGAGCGTTCAGCTTATGTTCGCCTGCAGGGAACAACAGGTGCTGAAGAATCAGTCATAATCAGTTTTGTGCGTGAATTTTGAATAGCCAGTCTTAGCGCCTGGCTATCTGATACAGCTTAAGAAATTGATCTATAGCAGGGAAAAATGCAATATTCTAAATGCAAGCTATATTTAGCGAATGTTAACTTATAATTTAGATGACATGTTTGCGTATTTATGGATTTTTCACCAGTCTTCTTCAAAGATGATTTGTCCATTCCAGTAACGGTGAATAAAGATTGATTAATCTGGAGAAGATTCAGTCAGTGAATATTAAGTGAATAAAATGGAATTCCGGTTTTTTTTGAGGTTGGTATTTGCCCTGCAATTTTTAGTTGTATCGGAGCTACAGGCTGCTGATTCGCTAACTTTAGGTATTTTAGCCGATAGGGAAAAAACGGCCATGATCAAACGCTACCAACCTCTGGTAGAGTATTTGAATGCACAGCTTAAAACTGTTCATATTGACATGGAGATTCTTGATTTTTTCGAAATGCAAACTGCCATCGGAAAAGATAAGCTCGATTTATTGTTCACAAATCCCCGCCAGTTCATCCAGTTACAGCGCAGTAAAAAACTTACCGGAGCGATTGCCAGCCAGGTCAAGCGTGGCAGAAATGGTGGTTACACGCAAAATATGGGCGGGGTTATTTTTACCAGACAGAAAAACTCCTTAATAAATGAGCTAACCGACTTACAAGGTAAGAGAGTCGCATTTCCTGGTAAAAAACAAATGGGTAGCTATCAAAGTCAGGGTTATGAGTTATTTTTAGCAGGAATAAATCCTCTTGAAGATATCACTTTGGTTGAAACCGACGGACTTGAAGATGTGGTCAGGAAAGTATTATCCAATCAGGTTGATGCAGGTTTTGTTCGTACTGATATTCTGGAAGATTTAAACAGGGAAGGAAGGCTGGATTTAGCTGCAATTAAAGTGATTAATCGTCGATATCATGATGATTTTCCATTTTTAGTTTCGACAAGATTATATCCTGAATGGCCTTTTGTTGCTCTTTCACATGTCGATAGGCGAACTGTGAGTAGAATTGCTTCAATTTTAATGGCGCTGGATGAAAACCACCCGGCAGCTGTGGCTGCAGGAATTATGGGTTTTGCTCCGCCAGCCGATTATCACGAAGTTGAAAATGTGGCTCGAACACTTCGTTTACCTCCGTTTGAAAAAGTACCAGAAGTTAGCTGGAAGGATATCTGGACTCAGAATCAATTATTTATCCTGTTCGCTATCTTAAGTATTGTTGTCATTAGCTTTCTGTTATGGCTGCTTACCTATAGAAATTTGCAATTAAATTTCAACCGCAAAGAGTTGATGGATGTTTTATCATCACAGGATGCCATTCTATCTGCTATCCCTGAGCTTATGCTTGAACTTGATATGGATGGGCGGTATATCAATGTGTGGGCTAGAAACCCGGATGAATTGACGGCCACAAAATCAATTTTACTCGGGAAAAACGTAACCGAAGTTCTTCCCAGAGAAGCAGCGCAGATAGTTTTAGATGCTTTACTGGAAGCAAGTGATAGAGGCTATTCCAGTGGTCAGCAAATCTATTTACCTACAGGAAATGGAGAGGCTAAGTGGTTTGAACTGTCTACCAGTTTAAAAACACAGGATGTCACGCCGTATCGCTTTATTATGCTTTCAAGAGATATTACCCATCAAAAGGAAAATGAAAAACAGTTACATGCGAGTCAGGACAGATTTCGAGGCTTATTTGAAAATATGGCTGATGGTGTGGCTATATATCGGGCTGTTGATGATGGAAATGATTTTGAATTCATAGACTTTAATCGAGCCGGTGAAAAAATCGAAGGGATTAAACGTGAAAATTTATTAGGAAAAAAAGTTACAGAAATTTTTCCTGGCATTAAAGAAATGGGCTTGTTCGAGTTATTACAGAAAGTCTGGCGAACTGGAAAAGCAGAATCTTTACCACAAAGTATCTATCAGGATGATAAATTAAAAGGTTGGCGCGATAACTTTATTTACCGTCTAGAGACAGGTGAAATTGTTACAATATATAGTGATGAAACAGCCCGAAAACTGGCAGAACAGAAGCTGAGGGAAAGTGAATTCCAGCAGAAATTAATTTTACAAACAGTACCAGATTTAATGTGGTTGAAAGATGTAGAAGGTGTTTATCTATCCTGTAATCCGCAATTTGAAAATTTTGTTGGCCTTCCAGTCAGCCAGATTATTGGCAAAACAGATTATGATTTAATGGATTTAGACCTGGCCGATAGTTTTCGGGACAATGATAAATCAGCCATGCTGGCAAATAATTCAGTGGTTACTGAAGAGTGGCTGATTTTTGCCAATGATGGACACAAGGCTTTACTGGAATTAACTAATATTCCTTTTAAAACTGATGAAGAAAAAATTATTGGCGTGCTGGGAACCGGGCACGATATAACTGAACGCAATGAAGCTGCAGAAGCTCAACGTCTTGCTTCCAGTGTCTTTACTCACTCTCAGGAAGGTATTGTTATCACCGATGTGGATAATTGTATTATTGATGTTAATCCAGCCTGTTTTAGATTAACCGGCTATTCTCGACATGAATTATTAGGCCAGAATCCAAAAATATTAAGTTCAGGTTCCCATTCGGCCGAATTTTATCAACAAATGTGGGAGATATTGAATGAACAGGGGCATTGGCAGGGGGAAGTGCTCAATCGAAAAAAATCTGGTGAAGTTTATACAGAACGTCTCAGTATTAACGTGGTCAATGATGAAAAGGGGCAAATACAACATTACGTTGGCGTGTTTTCAGATATATCGCATCTCAAGGAACAGGAGCAGAAATTACAGCGAGTTGCCTATAGTGATGCATTAACCGGATTGCCTAACCGCTTATTGTTGCATGATCGTATGAGTCAGGCTATCAACCAGGCCGAGCGTCATAAAAAAATGGTTGCTGTCTGTTATCTGGATCTGGATGGATTTAAAGAGATCAATGATCAGCACGGTCACAATGCCGGTGATGAAGTACTGGTAGAAGTCGCATCCAGATTGAAGAAGGTCCTGCGTCAGGAAGATTCTGTCGCCCGATTAGGAGGGGATGAATTCGTTTTATTAATGGTCAATTTAAACAGTGCTTATGAATTAGAGGAACTGGCTGACCGGGTATTGACTACCATTGCGAACCCCTATTTTCTAACGACAGGGCAACCGATATCTATATCAGCCAGTATAGGTATTGCCATGTATCCGCAAGATGACAATGAACCTGACACCTTACTCAGGCATGCTGATCAGGCAATGTATGCTGCGAAAAAAAGAGGCAAGAACCAGCATAGTTTTTTTGACCCCAGTGAAGAACTCAATGCTATTGCTGTACAAGGTTTGCAGGAAGAGATAAAGCAATCGATTAAAAATGAAGAATTTAAATTATTTTATCAGCCTAAAGTTAATATGCGAACAGGAGAAATTATTGGTGCAGAGGCTTTAATTCGCTGGATGCATCCGACAAAAGGAATGTTGAATCCGGTGGAATTTTTACCTCATATTGAGCATAGTAATCTGATTATTGAGGTTGGTAACTGGGTATTAAGAAAAGCTCTAAGACAGATAAAAGAGTGGTTAGATAGCGGTCTTAAAATGTCTGTTAGTGTTAATGTTTCTGCGCTTCAACTTCAACAGGATAATTTTGTGTCATCTCTTAAATCCATGTTAGATGAGTTTCCAGAAATATCTGCCACTCAACTGGAGCTGGAAATACTTGAAACTGCGGCCTTACATGAAATAAATCATGTGAGCGAAATAATCAGCCAATGCGGAGAGATGGGGATAGAATTTGCTCTGGATGATTTTGGCACTGGCTATTCCTCTTTAACCTATCTTAAGCGTCTACCTGCAAAAATGCTAAAAATAGATCAAAGCTTTATTCAGGATATACTGGATGATCCTGATGATATTGCCATTACAGAAGGTATCTTAAGTTTAACAAGAGCTTTTAATCGAATCCCTATAGCTGAAGGTGTAGAAACAGTACGTCATGGAAGTTTTCTGCTAAGTATGGGCTGTGAACTGGCACAGGGTTATGGTATCGCACTCCCTATGCCAGCAGATGAGCTACCAGCCTGGGTGCAGAATTTTGAATTACCGGAAGAATGGAAACAAATTCCAAGGGTTGATAATCCGGAAGTAGATATATCTTTAATGATGATGGCGATTGAACATCACCAGTTGATATCCAGAGTTCTGACAGCAATAAAAAATAATCAGCATTCCATGTTGCCTGAGTATGTGCATGATGCGCATCATTGCAAATTTGGAATCTGGCTGGATACAGAAGGTATGCATCAACATGGTCAAAAGAAAAGCTTTGAGAAACTGTTGAAAAATCATAATGAGATTCATCAAATATGTAATCTGGCAGAGCAAAACCTGACCAAAGGAAATTCAAAAGAACTTTTGGCCATCAGTGAAAAATTAAAAGCTCTTAGAAATAATGTGCTGGAAAACCTGAGTGACTTAGGAAGGAAGTAGCAGGTCTAAAGGATAAAATTTTGCAGATTTTCTGGTTTGAGAATTACTCTAACCCGGGCATTTTAAAGAAATCCGGATCTATCATGTCGATAAATGCCTGAGCCTGTGGACTAATAAACTTCCCTTTTCTAATAACTACACCATAAGACCTGGAAGGAATAAACTCTTCCAGAGATCTGCTGGCGAGATTTTCCTGGCCGGTTAAACACATCTCTGTCACGATAGATATGCCAAGACCCATACCGACATATTTTTTTATGATTTCCCAGCCACCTGCTTCCAGAGCAACTTTAAATTTTAAACCGGACTGGCTGAATACCAGCTCCAGAAATCGCCAGGTTGCCAGGTGACGGGGAGGAAGAATGAGTCCATAGGGAACTATATCTTCGAGTGTAATATGATCTTTTTTAGCTAAAGGATGATCTGGAGTTGTAATAAGTGTCTGCTGAAAACTCATTGATTGCTTGTAGATAATATCTTCAGGTATTTCAAGCATTGAACCTACGGCAAGATCTGCTTCGTCAGCTCGTAACATTGCCATGCCATCCCGACCGGTGACATTATGTAGTTTAATTTGTATTCCCGGATATGCCTCAGCGAACCTTTTAATAAAATTTGGCAGGATATATAAGGTCGTAGATTCACCAGCCGCAATATTTAATTCTCCACTTTCCAGTCTGCCAAAATGGGCATTAAAGCTTTCTTCCAGACCTTCAATGCCATCTACCAGAGGTTGCGCAATTTGATTTAATACAATCCCTTCCGGTGTGAGTATGATTTTTGGACCTCGTCGCTCGAATAATTTGATATTCATATCGCGTTCAAGTGCCTGTATTTGCAGGGATATAGTGGGCTGGCTTAAAAATAATTTTTCAGCTGCCTTTGAAATACTCCCCGTTGTTGCTGCAGCACAGAAGGCGCGAATTTTCTTTAATCGATTTTCTTTGTAGTAAAAAGGCTTCTTTAAATCGGACATAATGGCTGTTTAATCCGTATATTGAAATACTTAATACAATACATTAAACATATTAAATTTACCAATATTGAATTTCCATACATTATGTATAGACACTAAAAAAAACTAAGTAACAAAATCATATAAGCGTTTTGAATGGCTTAAGTACGGTAAAAGATTGACAGGGATTTCATCTAAACAATAGAAAGGTCTATTGCATAACGTACAGCCTTTACCCGGGAAATTAAAGATAGGGTCATGAAAATGGCTATTTAGTTAGCTTTACGCTGTAGAAATGTGGTTTTGAATATAAATGCATTATTGGGAAATAATGGGAGGTTGTACCTATGTTTGATATGACAGATATTATTATTACTGTCTCTTTTATGTTTGCTATGGGGCTGGTTCTTTCAACTTTGCTGGCTGTGGCAAATCGAAAATTCTGGGTTTATGAAGACCCTAGAATTGATGCAGTAGAAGAAATGTTGCCGAATACTAATTGTGGCGCCTGTGGCACTGCAGGTTGTCGGGTTTTTGCTGAATCACTAATCACGGGAGATGTTTCGCCCTCTAATTGCACCGTCATTCCTATTGAAGCAACGACTGAAATTGCAGACTTTCTAGGGGTTGATGCTGGTGATACGGTAAAACGGGTGGCACGTCTGGCCTGTGCAGGCGGTACCAATGTTGCGCGTTCATTTGCTCACTATCAGGGAATGGAAACCTGTCGAGCTGCATCCCTGATAGCGGGTGGTCCGAAAAACTGTAGCTGGGGTTGTATTGGTCTGGCTGACTGTGCCAATGTCTGTGATCAGCAGGCTATTTCCATGAATAAATATAACCTGCCGGTGGTCGATGCCAGTAAATGTACTGCCTGTGATGATTGTGTTGATGTTTGTCCAAAAAATCTTTTTTCACTTCAACCGATTACTCATAAACTTTGGGTTTCCTGTAAAAGTCTGGAGCATGGAGATGCTGCATTAGCTGAATGTTCAGTGGCCTGTGATGGTTGTGAACGTTGTGTAGCCGATTCTCCCGATGGCTTAATTAGCATGCAAAATAATCTTCCCGTTATCAATTACGATAATAATCAGCTCGCTTCAAAGCAGATTACAGAAAGGTGTCCAACCGGTGCGATTGTCTGGCTGGATAATGAAAAATTACTGAAAGGTAAAAGTGCCAAACGTATTGTGCGTCAGGAAGCTTTACCCGTCCGCCAGATTTAGCAATATCAGGCATTAATTTACTATCAGGTATTACTTATGAATTTTCGTAAAAAATCAGAAAAAACCTTTAAATATCCGGGTATTCGGATGGCTATGGATGGCAATACTGCCGTCATTATGTGTGAACGGGAAGCTTCTGATGCTGCAGGTGCTTATCCTATTACACCTTCAACTCAGATGGGTGAATACTGGGTTGAGGAAATGGCCAAGGGCCATATCAATATTTCTGACAGGGCATTAATTTTTGTTGAGCCGGAATCAGAACATGCTGCGGCAGCCGTGACTGCCGGGATGGCGATGACGGGTCTTAGAGCGACTAACTTTTCATCCGCACAGGGTATAGCGTTTATGCATGAATCTTTGTATACCGCAGCCGGTAAGCGACTACCTTATGTGCTCAATATTGGCTGTCGTGCTATTACCAAGGCCAGTCTTAACGTTCACTGTGGTCATGATGATTTTCACTGTATTGATGACACAGGATTTTTTCAGGTATTTGCACGCGATGCCCAGGGAGCGGCTGACCTTAATTTGATTGGACGCAAAATATCAGAATTATCATTAACACCGGCAGCGGTTGCTCAGGATGGCTTTTTAACAACTCATCTGATAGAACCATTGCAAGTTCCTGAACGCGAACTGATCGCTGAATTCCTCGGTTGCCCAACCGATGAAATTGAATGTCCAACTCCTTCACAGAAAATGCTGTATGGCAAAACGCGTCTACGTGTGCCATCCATCTGGGACGTTGATAATCCTTTGCAGTCGGGTGTGGTACAGAATCAGGATGCCTATATGCAAACTCAGGCAGCGCAACGTCCTTATTTTTATGATCATGTTAAAGAAATTGCTGATCAGGTAATGGATGAATATTATGAATTAACCGGGCGTCGATATAATCGGATTAATACTTTTGATATCGAAAAGGCTGATTACGTCATTATGGGCATGGGTTCAATGGTTGTTCAGGCCAGAGGTGTTGCTGAGTATTTAAATAAAACCCGTAAATTGAAAGTTGGTGTCATCGATGTTGCCATGTTTCGACCTTTCCCTGGCGATTTAATCGGTAAGGCGCTTAAAGGTAAGAAAGCTGTGGCTATTCTGGAGCGTACTGATCAGCCATTAGCAGAAGATCTACCGATTATGCGTGAAGTACGTGCTGCTCTGGGTAAATGTATTGAAAATGGTCAGGCTGCTGCAGTCAAGGGAAGTCAATTACCCTACCCTGATTATGAAACATATAGTCAATTTAAAGATTCACCGGCCTTATATTCTGCAGCCTATGGCTTAGGTTCACGTGACCTGCAACCGGAAGCCTTGATAGGGGCTATAGAAAATATGTTACCGGAGGGTAAACAACACCGTTTTTATTACCTGGGTATAGATTTTATTCGTGAATCTAAAAATCCAAAACAGGAAATCCACCTGCAAAAATTACTGGCCGCTTATCCTGATGTGGGGAATTTAGCTGTCAATGGGAGTGAAAACCCTAATTTAATGCCAGAAGGATCGATTACTGTGCGTATGCATTCAGTCGGTGGCTGGGGCGCTATAACAACCGGTAAAAATCTGGTCATGACCCTGTATGATTTACTGGGATTTGAAATTAAGGCAAACCCGAAATATGGTTCTGAGAAAAAAGGACAGCCAACAACCTATTATCTTGCTGTTGCCCCTACTCCGATTCCATTAAACTGTGAATATCATTATGTAGATGTCGTGTTAAGTCCTGACCCGAATGTTTATGGACATTCAAATCCACTATCGGGGCTGAAAAAAGGGGGGACATTGATCATTCAATCTTCACTGAGTAGTCAACAGGAAGTTTGGAATAGTTTTCCTCGCTGGATGCAGCAGCAGGTTGTTGCAAACGATATTAAAATTTTCTATATCGATGGATTTAAAATTGCTCGTGAAGAAGCCAGTGATCCTGAACTGCAATTACGTATGCAGGGTAATGCGTTTCAGGGTGCTTTTTTCGCTGGCTCTCCATTGATGGAAATGAATAATCTGGATGAAAAAAAGCTGTTCTCTTCCATTGAATCTCAGCTGGTCGATAAATTTGGTGGTAAAGGTCGCAGTGTTGTGGAAGATAATCTACGTATTGTGCGCCGTGGTTTTGATGAAATTCACGAAGTAACTGAGCGCACTATCAGTGTTGATGAAGTTCATATCAAAGCAAAGGATCTGGAACTTCCAGTGATGCTTAAGCAATTAAAGCAGGGTAAGGGAGAGCTTGCAGATACACATCGTTTCTGGGAACAAACCGGTAGTTTTTATGCCAGAGGTCAGGGTAGTGATAATCTGGCTGATCCTTATCAGGCACTCTCTCTAGTACCTGCTTCAACAGGATTATTCAGAGATATGACTCAGATACGTTTTGAGTATCCTGAATGGATAGCCGAAAACTGTACTGCCTGTGGTGACTGCTATAGTGTTTGCCCTGATAGCGCTATTCCCGGACTGGTCAATACAATTTCAGAAGTATTTGCCAGTATCATTGATAAAATTGAAAGGGCTGGTGTACCGACAGTTTATTTACGTCGTGAATCTCGCACTGTTGAAAAGCGTTTAAGACAGTTAATTAATGAAAAGGGTGGTGATGGCGTCAATGTTCGTGAAGCACTCGATCAGGCTATTCTGGAAGTAGTCAGAGAGTCGGAACTTGAAGATGCGCCGCGTATTGCACTTGAGCAGGAATTTGCTCTATTTATGGAAAAGCTGGGTGAGTTTGATTTTGCAACCACTAAACCCTACTGGAATAATCTGGAAAAGAAATCGCCCAATAGTGGAGGTTTATTTTCAATAACCGTTAATCCATATACCTGTAAAGGTTGTATGGAGTGTATCGATGTCTGTGAAGATGATGCATTACTGAGAAAGCCTCAGGACGAAGCAGTAATTCAGCAATTGCGGCAAAAATGGAATTTCTGGCTTGATCTTCCAACAACCCATGAAAGCTTTAGTCGTATCGATGATATCGATGAAAAAATTGGTGCGCTGGAAACTATGTTGCTGGATAAAACGGCCTATAATTCAATGTCCTGCGGTGATGGTGCCTGTCTGGGCTGTGGTGAAAAAACCATTATTCACCTGTTTACCGGAGCCGTTTCTACCTTGATGCAACCGAGGGTAAAAGCTCAACTAGCCAAACTGGATAAACTGATTGCTAATTTAGAACAGCATATTCGATTAAAACTGGCTTCAGGTGTAGATCTTAGTGATATTTCAGGTTTAACTGATAGCGAAAGTGACCAGGATCTTAGTCTGGCACGTTTATCAGAAAAAGTTGATCCAAACCATGAGCATACTCTGGTTGATAAGGTCTGGTTAAAGAAAGTCAGTGGCATTCTTGAGCAGCTTCGAGATCTTCAATGGCGTTATATTGAAGGGCCTGCCGGGAATGGAAGAACTGACATGGGTATAGTCAATGCAACTGGTTGTACTTCTGTTTGGGGTTCAACTTATCCTTATAATCCATATCCATTTCCGTGGACAAGCAACCTGTTCCAGGATAGTCCTTCTATGGCAATGGGCCTGTTTGAAGGTCATATGGTTAAAATGGCAAATGGATTTAAGGCAATCCGTCTGGCTGAACTTGAACTGGCAGGTAAATATAATCCTGATGATCACGATATGCAGTTCAAAAAGTTTGGCTGGAAAGATTTTACAGATGAAGAATGGCGATTATGTCCACCCGTTGTTTCAGTTGGTGGTGATGGTGCCATGTTTGATATTGGTTTTCAAAACCTGTCCCGTGCTCTGGCTTCAGGTATGCCTATTAAAGTATTGATACTGGATACACAGGTTTACTCGAATACCGGTGGACAGGCATGTACTTCGGGATTTATCGGTCAGGTTGCTGATATGAGTCCCTACGGAACCGATATGAAAGGTAAAGTAGAAATTCGTAAGGAAATGGGTCTGATTGGTATGGCTCATCGTACATCCTATATCATGCAGGGTTCACCCAGTAATACTACCCATTTGCTGGAAGGGTTCATTGATGGTTTGAATAGTCGTCATCCTGCGATGTTTTCAATCTATGCGACCTGTCAGCCTGAACATGGTGTTGCTGATGATGCTACTTTCCGTCAATCAAAGATGGCGGTTGAATCCCGTGCGTATCCTTTAATGAAGTTTGATCCGGATGCTGGTGAAACTCTCAGTGAGTGTCTTGATCTGGAAGGAAATCCTGCATTGGAAGACGACTGGCCAACCTACACGCTGAAATATCAGGATGAAAAAGGTAATGATGCGAGTATGGAGCTACCATTAACATTTGCAGATTTTGCTGCCAGTGAAGGCCGTTTTCGCAAACATTTTCGTTATGCTCCCCGGGATATGTGGGGAGATGAAATGATTCCATTTGATGAATTCCTGAAACTTGATGAAGATGATCGTAAAGGCCAGTATCCTTATATCTGGACGGTTAATAAAAAGAACCAGCTCACCCGGGTACTATGTTCACAGGAAATCGTAAACTCAGCTGACGAACGTCTTCAATACTGGCATCAGTTAAAAGATTTGAGTGGCGATTTTAATCAGGTTGATGTTAATAGTATTATCGAAAAAACTAAGATTGAAATGGCGACAAGTCTTTCTTCAACATTACTATCATTGGCAGCTGGTGGAAATTCATCCCTGTTGACTGGTAACTTAACGGCTGCAACATCTGCTGATGCAGGAAATTCAGCCAGTCCAATGGCTAATACTTCTTCTGTCACAGTAGATTTTGAACCAGTCTGGCTGGAAACACCGGAATGTACAGCCTGTGATGAGTGTATTGACATTGCGCCTAATATATTTGCCTATAATGATGACAAACAGGCCATAGTCGTTAATCCTACAGCAGGTAAATATAAAGACGTTGTACGAGCAGCCGAAAAGTGTACTGCTGGTTGTTTACATCCGGGAACCCCGTGGGATATGTCTGAAAAAGATGTTGATAAGTTGATGAAAAGAGCAGAGAAATATCAGTAGGCCTATATGATCTGTTTATTTATTATTGATGGCGGAGTGTAGTGGCTATGGGACTGTTTTCATTGTTTCGAAAAAATACCTTCTCTCATGGTATTCATCCGCCTGTATATAAATCACAGACTGCGCATATTCCTATAAAGCGTCTCCCTTTTCCTGACAGGCTTGTGTTACCACTGGGGCAGCATGTAGGTGCCCCCTCTGTACCAATTGTCCATAAAGGTCAGGAAGTTGTTCGTGGTCAACCCATTGCCGAAGCTCAGGGGGAGATGTCTGTCCCTATCCATGCCCCGGCAAGTGGTATCGTCAAGGGTTTTGAGATGGTTTTGTCTTCAAGAGGTTTCAAGGAGGAATCCATAATTATTGAACCTTACAAGGCTTCTACACAGGAGGTTTTATGGTCAGAGTATGAAACCCCTGAACATATGGATCAGGAGCAGTTATTACAGGCGATTCAAAATACCGGTTTGGTTGGTCTGGGAGGCGCGGCATTTCCAGCGCATTTTAAAAAGAATGTCTCTTTTGAACGAAAGGTCGATACACTGGTGATTAATGGTAGTGAATGCGAACCTTTTTTAACCTGTGATCATCGTATGATGCTGGAGCATCCTACCTGTCTTATTCGTGGAATTCGTTACACCATGAAAGTAACTGATACGAAAAAGGCAATTATTGGTATTGAAGATAATAAAATGGATGCGGTAAAACTGCTTAATGAACATCTGAAAGATTGTGATGATATATCAGTAAAAGTAGTGGAAACGAAATACCCTCAGGGTTCTGAAAAAATGCTGATCAAGTCCGTACTTAATCGTGAAGTACCTGCTGGTGGGTTGCCCGCTGATGTTGGCGTAATTGTTAATAATGTACATACTCTGACAACACTGGGTAAACTGTTACCAACGGGAGAAGGTTTGACTGAGCGAGTCATTACAATCTCCGGTCCAGGTATTAAAAGGCCCGGCAATTACTGGGTTCCTATTGGCACTACGATAGGCTTTATCATTGATCAGGTTGGTCACGATGGGAATATCCATGAGTTCATCATGGGTGGTCCGATGATGGGGCCTGCTGTTTCATCACTGGATACTCCAATCACAAAGGGATGTTCCGGCTTACTGGTATTAAATGAATCTCTGATCAAAGATGAATCGAAAAAAATCTGGCCCTGTATTAAGTGCGGGCGCTGTCTTCAGGCCTGTCCTATGCATTTAAATCCATCTCAGTTAGGTTTACTGGCTGCAGTATCGGAATATGAAGAGATGGCAGAAAGCTACCATTTAAAAGATTGTTTTGAATGTGGCTGCTGTTCTTATGTATGCCCTTCTAATATTCCTCTGGTTCAATATTTTCGTATAGCTAAAGCGACTATTCGTGAGAAAGCAGCATGAGTCAGCATTCAAATGAACAGACAGCTGTTGAGCTACGTACAACACCGCATCTGCACGCTCCACAGGATGTTGTTGATATCATGCGTAATGTGGTTTACGCCATCTTACCCATTGCGGGCTGGTCGATATGGCAATTTGGCTTATCCGCATTATTGTTACTGATTACTGTAACAGCAGCATGTTTGCTGACTGAAAGATTATTTAACTTCACAGCCCATCAATCCAATACTATAGGTGATTATTCAGCCATTATTACCGGTTTGTTACTGGCACTAACTTTACCGCCATCATTTCCACTCTGGATGGGTGTTGTGGCAGGTTTTATTGCTATTGGGATGGGTAAGGTGATGTTTGGTGGCCTGGGTATGAATATATTCAATCCTGCTCTTGTTGGTCGTGCTTTTGTGCAGGCGGCATTTCCGGTTGCAATAACAACCTGGACCCCCGCGTTATTTGAGGGTCGTTTTACACTGATAAGTCCATCTACTTTAACTTTACCTTTTATGATTCCACCCTCGGTCACTGAATGGAATTCAATGGTATCAATAGATGCATTTAGCGGTGCCACGCCATTGGCATTACAGAAATTTGAACATATTAGTGCTCCGCTGATGGATTTAATGCTGGGTAATGTTGCAGGTTCAAGCGGTGAAACTTCAGCATTGATTATAATCTTATGTGGATTATATCTGGCATTTCGTAACATGCTGGACTGGCGTATCCCATTTTTCATTATGCTTGGTACTGTTTTAACTTCGGGCCTGTTGTCTTTAATTGATCAATCGGCTGCGGTTAATCCCCTGTTTATGTTATTTTCCGGTGGGTTGATGCTGGGAGCATGGTTTATGGCGACAGATATGGTGGGTTCCCCGGTTACACCACTTGGCGTCGCTATTTATGGTTTATCTATCGGGGTTTTGACAGTGGTAATCCGTGTTTATGGTGGTTTATCAGAAGGTGTTATGTACGCGATTCTACTGGCAAATGCTGCAACTCCATTGATTGACAGGTATACCACTCCGCGGGTGTTTGGTCAGGTTAAAAAGTCATGAGCGAAGATGTCATAAATAAAACTGCTGAGGAGCAACATCAACCTAAGACCCCTTCTTCACATATGATAGCGGTACTCACAGGGATTGCTATGTTATCGGGTTTTCTGGTTGTCTTAACCTCACAGATAACTCGCCCCATGATTGCTGAAAATCAACGCATTGCGATTGAGAATGCGATCAAACAGGTAATCCCCGGCGCAGTTAATAATAAAAAATATCAGTTGCTTGATGGTCAGTTAAGCGAGGTAATAAAAGGAGGTAATGAGCCAGTTATTTATGTCGGATATGACGGCAAAGGTCAGCTTTTAGGTTTCGCCTCAGAAGCTTCTGCCCAGGGTTATGCAGGCATGGTTAATCTATTTTATGGCTATGACCCTAAATGCGAATGTATTCGAGGTTTCAAAGTACTAAAAATGGCTGAAACCCCCGGCTTGGGAGATAAAATAATATCAGACGCTAATTTTCAGGCCAATTTCCCCGTCAACGCAAAAGTTGATCCGGATAAAGGTCAGTTGTCAAACGCCATCATTACCGTAAAAAATGGTACTAAAAAAAATGACTGGGAAATCGATGCTATTTCAGGTGCAACAATAACATCTCGTGCTGTGGGTAAAGCGCTTAACCAGTCAGCACAAACAATTTTGCCTGACTTGTTACCATTAATTGACAGCTTACAAATTATGGAGGTTGAATAATGAGTCGAGCTAGAGATAATACAATCACGATGGAGACTTTCACAGAAGGTCTGTGGAAAGAAAACCCTGTTTTTGTCATGCTGCTTGGAATGTGTCCGGTACTGGCAGTAACTAATTCCGCGATTAATGCGCTGGCCATGGGAATGGCAACTACATTTGTATTGCTGGCTTCAAGTACTATTGTGTCAATATTCAGTCCATATATTCCAAAACAGGTTCGTATTGCTACTTACATAGTTATTATTGCGACATTTGTAACCATTGTTGATTATGTAATTCAGGCTATTTCACTGGACTTATATAATGCTTTGGGTGCTTTCATTCAATTAATTGTAGCAAACTGTATCATTCTGGGTCGTGCTGAAGCTTATGCTTCAAAATACAGACCTCTTAAAGCAATTGTAAATGGTCTTGGAATGGGTGTTGGATTTACTCTGGCTCTATTATCGCTTGGTGTTGTTCGTGAAATACTGGGGTCAGGCAGTCTTTTTGGAATATCACTATTTGGTGATCAGTTCCAGCCGTGGGTGGTGATGGTTTTACCGGCTGGCGGCTTTCTGGTTCTGGGTGCATGGTTGCTGTTATTTGACTGGATTAAGCAGCGTCAGTTATCAGTAGAAACAGAAGGAGCAGAAACTCATGCCAGGTGATTCTTTAAGTTTTATTTTTATAAATACTATATTGGCAAATAATTTTGTTCTTGCCATGTTTCTTGGGCTATGTCCCTTTTTAGGTGTTTCAGGAAAAATAAATACTGCTGTTCCTATGGGTATAGCTACCTCTTTCGTTATGCTGGTTAGCTCTATATCAGCCTATGGTATCAATCTGGCATTAGTTGCTCTGGATCTTGAATTTTTAAGATTAATTGCCTATATCACCATTATTGCCAGTGTTGTACAACTTGTTGAAATGACACTGAAAAAATTCAGCCCGACTCTATTTCGTTCACTAGGTATTTTTTTACCATTGATTACCACTAATTGCGCAATTCTTGGTTTGGCTTTATTTCAGACTTTCAAAGAATATAATTTTTCACAGTCAGTCACTTATGCACTGGGCGCAGGCGCCGGGTTTACACTGGCACTCACCTTAATGGCAGGCCTTAGAGAAAAGCTGGAACTATCAAAATTACCGGGTATTACTAAAGGTGCCGCTTTAAGTTTGATGCTTGGAGGTATGTTATCACTGGCGTTCATGGGTTTTGCCGGTCTTGGAGGATCTCACTGATGATGCAGTATGTTATCGCTATGTTACTGGTACCGGGTCTATTAATAGGCTGGTTAATTATTCAACATGTTGCCAGAAAATATGCACAGGCGCATCCTGAATTAGGAGAGTTTAGAGAAGAAGGTGGCGGTTGTGGAAAATCCTGTGGCTGTCAGGGAAAAAGCAGTTGTAAGCGAGAAGCATGATTCTCTAAGCAGATTTAGAGTGTTATGTACCTCATACTAATTGGTATGAGGTACACAAAATAATTTTAATAATTATCCTGGATTCCACCGTTGCCCGTTCGAAATTGGTTAACTCACTGTTTCATAAACCATGACAGTTGATGTGTATAATCCCGGAAAAATCAGTTAATCAAGAAAGTCTACCTAACACCTTAATGCAGCTGATAAAATCGATCTGTTACGCATCTTTTTCACGTTCAATTGATTTTTCCAGGTTCAACTCCTCCAACTGCGGATTTCAGGATTACTCATACAAAAGCTCGAACAGACGACCTTGATCATTAAGTGTTTGTTTAAGTTCATTCCAGCTTTCTTCAGAACCGGCAATTTCTGCTAATTTGGAATTAAATGCTTTGGCAACATTTTCCAGCCCGGCAAGATAGACATAAGTATCGGGTAGTTGAATAAGTGACCAGATTTCATCTGCATTATCATCTATAGATCTTTCCAGACCTTCACTTTCATTCGATAAAGGACGGCTCTCAACACCACAAAAGGCTTGAAAAGTTTTTTCATCATAATAATCTGATAAATCGTTATTTTCATCATTCATATAGAGTAAATCCATGCCACTGGTAGCGCCATAAAAAAGTCTAACCCGACCTTCCCAGTTACCATGTTCTTTATAAATATTTTGAATAAATACTCTAAATGGAGCTATTCCCGTTCCGGTGCCTATCATCAGTATGTTATCGGTTTTTTTAGGAGGCATTTTAAAAGGGTTTTTATAAGGTCCGGATAAGGATAACCTGTCACCAGGTGATGCATCGCAAAGATAATTTGAAGCTATCCCAGGGTATCTTTCACCATTCATTTCATCAATATAAAAGCAGCGTCTAACAAGTAGTGAAAACTCAGCTACATCTTCTGACTTTGTCCCCTTACTATGAGTGATGGAATAACGACGCATGTAGTGTGTATTCCCAAAAGGGTGGGGGCCTGGAACAACTACCCCGATAGTTTGACCTTCCATAAAGCGAAATGAAGGGTCATCAATTTGAAGAGATATTTCTCTAACTTCATTTGTTGTGTCAGGTGTAATTCTTGTACTATTTTTGACTACTGCCTCTATGGTGGGAGTTGCTGTGTTTTCACTCATTTAGTTAACCTCGTGGTTACTCCATAGCATAAAAAATGCTATTTCGGAATTTTATTTTAGCTGATACAGTTGATGAATTGAAACGATATAAATGTATTTGTTTATAACTTTTTAGTGACGGGAAATGATAAAAATAAATAATATTATTTGAACCTGGATTTCGCAGTTGACCGCTCGCAAAAGGTTAACTCACTATTTCATAAACCATGACAGTTGATGTGGATAATCACCCGATCGTGAAAAAGATGCGTAACAGATTGATGTGCCTGGTCTAAGCCAGGGATGGCTGTAGTTAGAGCAATTGCCGGCAAATCAAAAACACCGTAGTCACCTGATTGGTGAAGAGTGTGTTTTTGATTTTATCAGGTGCATTAAGGTGTTACGTAGACTTTCATGATTCAACTGATTTTTCTAGGTTAATACACAGAAGATGAAAAATTTTATTGACTAGACCGACCGGTCAACTATATTATGCAGCTATGAAACCATCATTCGACACAAAAGAACGTATTCTACAAACAGCAAGAACGCTGTTTCATGGTAATAATTACGCTGACATTGGCATTAAGCAAATCTGTGATGCTGCAAGTGTACAAAAAGGAAGTTTCTATCATTTCTTCCCATCTAAGCGCGATCTAGCTCTCGCCGTCATTGAAAATATGGCTGAAGAATGGGCTCATGGCTTTGTACATGAAGCTTTTGATCAGGATTTACCGCCGATGGAGCGACTCGATTATTTGATCGATGCTGCTTATTACTGGCAAAAAGCCGCGAAAGATATCGAAGGCCGTATGCCAGGATGTTTATTTGGTAATCTTGTCCTCGAAGTGAGTACCAGAGATGATATTTTAAGAGCGAAGCTGAGTGCGGTTTTTGATAAAACCAGGATTAAATTTGAAAATACCTTGAATGAAGCAGTGCTGCAAGGTGCTATATCTTCCCTGGATACTGATTTAACAGCACAGGCCATGCTGGCGTATCTTGAAGGAATGATTCTACTGGCTAAATCACGCAATGACCCGGAAGTCATTCAGCGCCTTGGCCCGGCTATTAAGTGTATTCGTATTGAGCGGGCAAATTGAAGTTTGTGATAAAGAAAGATAATGAATAAAAATTTAATTTTTTAATTGACCGACCGGTCATCTATTAACTGTAGGAGAGTAATTATGAGTATTGAAGTAGCACAAAAAGTGGATGCAAGAGGCCTTAACTGTCCTTTACCAATTCTTCGCACTAAAAAAGCGATAGCTGCATTGCAGGATGGAGAAGTACTTGAAATGACCTCAACTGATCCAGGTTCACTAAAGGATATTGAATCATTCTGTAGTCAGACGGGTAATGAATTAGTGTCATCAAATCAGTCTGGCGGTGATTTTATTTTTTATATTCGTAAACAATAGGGGGGAACTTATGAATGCCGAAAAATTATTAGAGCTACCACAGGATTCCTTGAATGAGTGGTTTGATGCCCGTTTTGAGCAGAAAATGGCTGAAAGAGAAAAGAATAAGACACCTTCAATGACGATTATAGCGACTAAAGGTACACTGGATATGGCTTATCCACCATTTATTCTGGCATCAACAGCCTCAGCTTTAGGCTGGGATGTTTCAATATTTTTCACATTTTATGGTTTAAATTTATTGAAAACCAATCTGGATTTGCAGGTAACTCCACTGGGTAATCCGGCTATGCCAATGAAATTACCAAGTGGACAGGAATTACCTGTGCCGACTTCGATGATGGCTTTAATGCCGGGTTTTCAGGGTTTAGCAAGTTCTATGATGAAAAAAACGATGAGTAATAAAGGTATTGCGAGTATCGATGAGTTACGCTCCCTGTGTTTAGAAGCCGATGTTAAGATGGTCGCCTGTCAAATGACCGTTGATTTATTTGATTACGGAAAAGAGGAGTTTATCCCGGAAATTACTGAATGGGTTGGGGCGGCCAGTTTTTTACCGACAGCGCTTGAGGCTGATGTGAATTTATTTGTATAAATATTTATCTGTTAAGCCTGAATCCATAGTTTCAGAGACTTGCTATGAAGCTAAGGATTCAGGTTTAAGCTATTGATTCATTGCCAGACCTTTTATAGTTTTGATTAAATCCAGGTAAGTATTATGTATTAAGCAGAAACCTTCAGAGGTTGCTAAATATAACCTTTCTGTTTTCATAATAATCGGTTAAACCTTTCATACTTTGTTCGTCGTAATCCCGTAAACCACTTAATACCATACGCTTACAGCCACGCCCAATTATTACCCCATCACTGAGCAAATCATATTCAAGAGTTAATCCACCACGTTTACCCTCGGCCTTTAAAGTCTTTTTGCTAAGCTTAAGATTGACATTATCTATATCAAGAGTTTGCAGTTGAAGACTCATACTTTCATAGATAATAAGAGGTCTATCAGGGTTAATCATAACTTTCTGCTCTGACATCAATGGAACAATTATGTCTAGAAAGGCCTGTCCTGAAAACTCAACATAATGCCGGGTTAAAGATTCAATTAATTTTTCATTTGTAGTGGAATTACCATCACATTCCATTGCCAGATATTTTTTCCCATTCTCATCAAGTAGAGCAAGATGTTCGGCGTCAGTATTTTTATCTGGTAAGATCAGTGTAACTTGATCACCGACCATACCGGAAAAATTAAAGATCATATTCTGACGCAAACCATAATGATGGATAATGACAGAAAATAATAAATCACCCGGCACACAAAATCTTTTGGAATCAACATCGTGGATTGGGTTAAAATCCCCAGCCACATTCTTGGCAAAATCACTGGCTTGCTGTCGCGTGAAGGAAAGTTTTGAACCTTCTCTCTGGTAGTATTCTTCGATATTCATTGATTCAACACGGCTTGAAAACCGATGATAATACCATGAATTTTATTTTTTTAAGTATTTCACTAATTTTTCTGTAACAGGTTACTGTCAAAAAACTATGCTAAAACTCGATAAACTGGCCTTACGCAGAGGTGCTTTACTACTATTTGAAGATGTTTCCCTCAATATATCCGGTGGAATGAAGCTTGGGCTAACTGGTGCGAATGGTAGCGGAAAATCCTCACTACTCAGTTTATTGCTGGGTGAACTACAGGCAGATGAGGGAGATTATTTTATAACGCCAGGTTGGGTTATCGCTCATGTGGCTCAGGAAACTGATTCTTCAGATCGTCCAGCGATAGAAGTTGTTATGGATGGTGATCATGAGTTTCGTGAATTACAACAAAGATTAAAAAAAGCTGAAGAGAAGGCTGATGGCCATGAAATATCAGCCTGTCACATTAGGCTGGAAGAGATAGAAGGTTATCAGGCCCATAGCCGTGCAGCAAAATTGCTGACCGGATTGAGCTTCACTGAAGAGGATTTACAGCGCCCAATGAGTGATTTCTCAGGTGGCTGGCGTATGCGCTTAAATCTGGCGAGTGCTTTAATGTGCCGTTCTGATTTATTACTACTGGATGAGCCGACAAATCATCTTGATCTGGATGCAGTGATCTGGCTGGAACAATGGTTAAAAAGGTATCAGGGTACATTAATAATGATATCTCATGATCGTGATTTCCTCGATTCAGTGGTAACTAGTATTGCTCATGTTGAGCAGAAATCGATACGATTATATAAAGGCAACTACAGTGCTTTTGAAATGCTGAGGGCTGAAAGATTGTCTCAACAGCAAAGTAATTATGTTAAACAGCAGAAAACCATAAAACATATGCAATCGTTCGTAGACCGGTTTAAGGCTAAGGCGACTAAGGCAAAACAGGCTCAGAGCAGAGTAAAAGCGCTAGAAAGAATGGCTTTAATTGCCCCGGCACATGTCGATTCACCATTTAATTTTGAATTTGCTGAACCGGATGTACTGCCAGGCTTTTTAATGCGTATTGATAATGTATCGGCAGGTTATGGTGATAAGTGCATATTACGACAGGTCAAACATACATTGTTACCCGGTCAGAGAATTGGACTACTCGGATTAAATGGGGCAGGAAAATCGACACTGATTAAATTAATAGCCGGTGAAATTCAGCCGCAAAAAGGTGTTATTGAAAAAGCTAAAGACTTAAAGGTAGGCTATTTTGCTCAGCATCAATTAGAACAGCTGGATAAAGAAGCTTCACCCTTATTACACCTGCAACGTATTGATGAAAAGGCAACAGAAAAATCGATACGCTCTTTTCTTGGTGGATTTAACTTTCAGGGTGATAAAGTCATGGATATGGTAGGTCCATTTTCCGGAGGTGAAAAAGCGCGCCTTGTATTAGCTTTGTTAATCTGGCAAAAACCTAATCTACTGTTACTGGATGAACCGACAAATCATCTTGATCTTGAAATGAGGCTGGCACTTAATAATGCTATACAGAGTTTTTCCGGAACAGTCATACTGGTATCACATGATCGCCATCTGTTACGAACCGTTTGTGATGAACTATTGCTAGTCGATTCAGGTCAGGTAGAGACTTTTAAGCAGGAAGTAGATGATTATCCACGTTGGCTGGCAGAAAGGAAAAGCCTGAAAATTGATGCATCCACGGATAAGGTGAAACCTATAATTGATAAAAGAGAAAAGAAAAAAAGGGAGGCAGAATTTCGTAAAACCATACAACCCCAGCTTAGTCGTCAAACTCGTCTGGAACGGGCGATAGAAAAAATTGAAAAAAAACAATCTGAAGTTGAGGCAAGTCTGGCAGATAGCGCTATCTATGGTGAATCTCAGAAAGAAAAATTAAAGGAATTATTGTTTAATCAGGCTGATAATAAAAAACAACTGGATGAGCTGGAAATGGAGTGGTTTGAAATTAGTGAAGAAATTGAGCAATTAAAAGCAGACTTTGATAATAATTAAATTAATTTGAATCGATAGGTTTCATTGACCTAATAAGCAGACAGTTTAATGTGAAAACAGAAGGTAGATTACAGACAAAAAGCTTGCTTAATGGATCACTATGTTCAAGCTCATTAAAATGCAGTAGACTGAGTCTGAATTAACAAAAACAAGCAGGGAAAGTGCAGGAGCAAAGCGAAATAATAAGCCAAATTGCAGAGCCAGACAGTGGATCTCATGTTCATTGGTATTGGCTGGTTCACAGCAAACTCTTAAATACAATTCCCATTATTGAAAGTATCAAGCTGAAGGGTGGCATAGTTCAAAAGATATTTTTAACACGACATCAGGATTAACGGTAGGATATGGCTATATTAGATTTTTCGCTCTTTTTGCTTAAATATCCGAATACCACGAACTTTAGTCCGAGTATATAGAAAAAATACTGCGAATTATTTTCGTGTTAATTACAATGTTAGCTGTTGAAAAGAAAAATGTAATTGGCATTCAAGTTTGAAATGCCAAGCTTAAAAACTCAGTTTTGAAGTGCTGTCATTTCAAAAGTGGCCTGAAGGAAAATTGCCAGATCAGTCTTTCTGTTTCAAACTTATTTGC
>JBNKKI010000111.1:0-54159 GCA_050291745.1 Gammaproteobacteria bacterium
TTAACTGAGTTGCCCAAACTGGAACGACATTATGATGTGGAGAAACTCGATCAATTTCTCCCCTGGAATCTGACTGAAAAAAATTCGGCCTTTAGATAAAGTCGCTTAGACTGTCAACGTGTGATTAATTATCGGTTACGATTAACCATACTGATCCAAGCGGATATATCACGTTAGGTGAGATTGGATCGGCGATACAAACAATAGGGATAAATTCTACACGGGCTTCAGTGTCATTTGCTCGCGGTCATGTGGGTCAAGGGTGGCGGTTTCTACAGCAGATGGGTAATACTGGAGAAAAAATATTAGAGCAAATCATTAGAGAATGTATAAAACCCAAAGCAAGTTATCTTAGAAGGGGGAAAGCCATAGGCGGTGGTTCTAGAAGGCGTATTGATTTTGAGTTACTTAATGATGCAGGTGAAATAATTGCTAACTTTGAAGCAAAAAGTAAATTTCCTCATACAGGCTCTCAAGCATTAAAGCGTCTTTCGGAACAATTGTTAGATATGCAAAAAGCAGGGCGAAAAAATGTTAAAGTAATTAGCGGTGAGCGTATATCAGATAAACATCTTAAAAATACTATAGATTATTTAAGTGGTCGTGGTGTCGATGTTAGTTCTTTATATGTATTTAATGGTTTTTTGCTGCGTTTGCCCAGTGGGGTGCTACTTTTTATGCAGAAGAATGTTTTGAGATATTTTAGGTTTATATGAATAAAGTGTTTAAGAACCGGTTGGAATATATTGTGGACTCCTATATGTCTGAGAATTACTCAGAATATAAAAAGATAAAGAGCATGCCAAAGGGTGCAGGCAGCTCAATTCTTTTTATGAAAAAAGGGCCATTAAAATTTCGTCGGTATATTCATATTCAATATATTCCATATCGGAATTATGTGATGTTGAATGTTCAGTGGTCAAAGTTGAATCAGTTTCCGGATGAGTTATGTATAGATCCAGGTATTGTAAGGACGTCTAAAGGAAAATTAAATGTACTTAAAAAATATGATGAGGCTTGGCTTTCAGCATATGAACTGGATTTAGATGCTGCTCCAAAGATGAGTCTGGATGACCCAGATGAAAAAATTGGAAAAAAATTATATACAATAGAAAGAGCAAAACAGTATAAAGAATTAACAGTCTACCCGGAAGATGTTGAGTCGGAGAAAGACTTTATTAGAATGTTAGAAATAACTGGTTGGGATGAGTTAATTTCTTGTTTTGGTGAAGATATACTAGATCAAAGTGATCTCGATAGAGCTTTAGGAGATTTACCAAAAAAAATAGTACATTTTATCAGTGATAAGGCAATACCATACCTGGAAAGCATTCAACAAATAGCACTATCTTGAAATTGTTTTGTATAAACTATCGTCGTCTTGGCGCCTAGTCGTGGAGGTTATATTAAATCTGTTGGTTCAGGCTAAATAATTCCCTTTATTTGGGTTGCTCCGGTCATTTTCAGAATGCCGGTCAGCTTTGACTAGATTCGGTGGTCAGATTAGGTCAGCGGGCAAGAATGGTAAGAGAAGCCAGCAGCTGGCCATGGAGTAGCTATCAGGCAACCGCAGGAGAGGAAGCTGAGCTAGAATGGTTAAGGGTCAGTTCTACACCCTGGGAACATTTAAAGAACCAGGTCTATCTTGGTACTGAAAGCTTTGTTACAAAACTACAGTCGAAAATAGAAGCTGATAAAGATCTCTGTGAATTACCCAAATCACAGAGAAGAGCAAAACCGCTTACCATCGCTACGTATGAAAAGCGCATTGGAAACAGGAATGAAGCTATCATAAGGGCCTACCAGAGCGGAGGGTACAGCACGAAAGAACTGGGAAATTATTTTGGACTACATTATTCAAGGGTAAGCAGGATTGTTAGCCAGTATATAGATATGGCAAAAAACAAGGCCTGACAATTTGCCTAATGGGTGACCCCATGACTCCCTGAAAACAGGTAGGTCTAGTACAAGTAGAACAAAAGGTAAAGAGTATATTCGAAGGCACAAAGGCGCACCGATGATTGATATTCATGTTAGAAGAACAAATTAGAAGAACAAAGTAGTGTCTACAGAGACAATGTTTAAGAAAAGTATGGTAGCAACAGGTTTTTGTGAAAAAATGGAATCTGTTGGCTTTACTTTAGCAAATGACCATATCTGGTTCTATAGGAAAAGAGGTGAGCTAATTGATTGCATTACACTGCAACCACTTGCTGCTGGTAAAGGTGTTCGTTTTGGTATTTCTGTGCACAAACTTGATATGTATCCAGACTATGATGCGTCAACCTTTCCCAGTAGTTTCTCTAAACATGCTAGAAATATATCGAATAAATATATTAGTGATGAAGGAGTTGGGTTTTCATTGGGTGATTGGGACACAAGTGGTGTAGGTCGCGTCGAAAAGACATTTAGTGCCGTATCTAAACTTCTAGAGACTGACATATTACCTTGGTTTGATGAGGTTAATAGCGATAAAAAGCTGTATGACTCAATATTTGATGACTTTAAGACCAATGGAAAATATGAATATCTGCTTAGCTAGGACTTTAGGGTCTGCTATTATATCAGTTCTCCGTCATAAAAACGTTGCACACTGCATATTCTGGCCGATCATGAACACTGATTCTGGCGCATCGTGAACACCTATTCTGGTGTGATCGTGAACACTTTTCTGGTTTTTTCCAGAATAGCGATAGTTGAAACCTACAGAAGTATAGGTTACACATTAAAAGAAATTGTGGTTTATTTTGGATTGCATTATTCGACAGTCAGTGGGATTATCAGGAATCATAAATCAAAGACCTGACCATTATGACCTCTCATGCCCCATCGCCGCTGAGTTTGCGCAAACTGTAGGGATGTAGGAGAGTTTAAGTATATGAAATACTACAGAATGAAATATAAGATGGATTGGGCTAACTGGGAAGGTGGCGAAGCGATGATACTGTTACGCCGCAGCCATAACTTTGTAGAAACCAAAACAGGTAGTTTACTGATGGACTACTCTAATAAGGATGAAGGTGAGCGCATTACCGGGCCCTTTATCTGTGATCTGGATGATGAGGATCAAACCAACCGGTTTCCTACATTTTTTACCTCTCCAGCCTTAATCGCGACTAAGCAGTTCTATCAAGATCTGACGGAGGCCGGGGTAAATAATTTTGAGGTTTTACCCGTTATCATCCGCGACAAGGTAAATAACCGAGAAATCAACGATTACGTTCTTATCAATATTATCGGTAAAATGTCGTGTGCAGCTATGGAAGAGGGCAACACTGATCGACTCAACGAAGAAGCGGATGAAAACAATTTTGTTGATTCAATGTACGTCATTAACAGGCTTGTAATCGATTCTTCAAAAACTTCAGGCATGGATTTTTTCGTTTTACATGAAGACACGGATAACATCATTGTTAGTGAACAGATAGTAAAGAAGTTGGAGTCAAAAAATTATAAGGATGTCGAGTTTGAAGAGCTGGAAACAATTTAACTTCTTGCTACCCTTAAATTATTCAACAGTCAGTGGGATTATCAGGGATCATAAATCAAAGAGTTGATCCTCATGCCCCTTAAGCAATAGAATTAATGCTGTAATTAATGTAAATAAAACGAAGCGAAACATAATTAAGAATGTAAAAATAATATGCAACAGATAGAAATAGAAACAGTCCATTTTTCGAAATTTCTAAAAACTCCAAGCAGACTTGTGTACCGATTTGGATTGGGTGATAAAACTACCGCAAAAGCTAGTAAGATTGATTATGATCGATTGGTTTTGAAGGGGGGAGGGGCAATCAGAAAACAGGTAAGTTTGTGAAATATTGTCCTGAGCACTCTGAAAGATTACCTCCAGGGTTCTAGTTTATGCCTAAGTTATCTATATTTCACTTGTTGGTTGAACTAATGTATGAAGGAAATTCTGGCTTGCTTGATGAGTTGAGAAAATATGAGCCGTTCGATACTGAATGGCTATTAGGTGAATTGGTAAAAGAATCTGGGCAGAAAAATGGAAACAATATTACAAAATGGATTGACTGGTATGTTCATCAATCTGTATATGGATCTGAAGATGATCGCAACAATCTAAGATCAATGTATGAATTTAAGGCAAAGTCAGATCAAATTAGAATTAGATTGAATTGACAACCAATAGTCCAGTAATAGGGTCAAAGTGAAGCATCCAATTGATTACTATGGCTACCAGTAATATCACTCGCTATTAAATCTAAAGCCTATACTGCTACAGCTTACGCAGGATATGAGCTACAATTATTGCTAGTTAATAACTATCTTCGCAGTAACGAATATGTTGATTAACCAGATGAAGAAGAATGATGTTCAGACTTTTGAGTACTGTGATAATAAATATATCTATTGATGTTATGGAGCCTATTGTGAAACAGTACCCTGATCTAGCGCCGGAAGGAATGAAGAAACATTGACTAAGCATAATAGCAATAGTTTTATTTTATCTGTAAGACTAAAGAGAGATAAGGTTAATTCTTTTCAGCAATACCCATTTTCTTTGCCAGTTGTAAAAAACCTTGATGAGTTAACCTTCGATGAAAGTGTTACTTATATTATTGGTGAAAATGGTAGCGGTAAGTCAACTCTTCTTGAGGCAGTTGCAATTTCTTTGGGGTTTAACCCTGAAGGAGGATCAAAGAATTTTACTTTCAATACACGCTCATCCCATTCACAATTAAGTGAGTACATTACCTTATCTAAAGGTGTTAATAGACCGCAAACAGGATACTTTTTGAGGTCAGAAAGTTTTTATAATGTTGCAACAGAAATTGAACGATTAGATGTAGGCGGAGGAGGTGGAAAGATTATTAATGCTTATGGAGGAAAGTATCTTCATGAAATGTCTCACGGTGAATCCTTTTGGACATTAATGAAAAACCGGTTTTCTTCAAATGGTTTATATATATTGGATGAACCGGAGGCGGCTTTATCACCTACAAGGCAAATGGCTATGATTTCAAGGGTTCATCAACTGGTAAAGGAAGGATGCCAATTTGTGATTTCAACACACTCTCCAATATTACTGTCTTATCCAGAATCCACGATATATGAAATACGAGAAGGTAGGATTAATGAAGTCGATTATGATGAAACGGAAACGTATAAATTATCAAAGCATTTTTTAAATAATCATAAAGAGATGCTTAAAATTTTATTAGAACCTTAGATAAGTTGAGGCATAGTTCAGTTAAGTCAAAGTAGGGCATGGTTTACTCTAAGCTAAACTACTTTCGATCTATCTCATAAATCAGGAAAAATCATGGCTCGTCCATTAAGACTGGAATTTGCCGGAACGCTTTATCGCATTACATCGAGAGGAAAAAGAAGAGATGATATTTATGAGAATGATGATAATTGGCAACAGTTTCTGCAATTGTTGAAGGATGTCTGTGATACCTATAACTGGACGTGCGATTGAAATCCCGGATGCCAATCTGAGTAAAGGAATGCGTCAGCTCAATAGAAAATACAACAGAGCAGGCCATGTGTTCCAGGAGACATATCGAGCGATTTTAGTTGAGAAGCAGCATTAGCTGCTGGAACTAGCCCGATATATCGTACTCAACCTGGCGCGAACACAAATGGTAAGAATATCAGCCCGGGAGTAGCCGTGGAAGCAGCTACAGGGCAACTGAGGAACAGTCTGAGGAGTTATTTGAGATGAGTGATATACAAAATAGTGTTGTTTGCGAGCTTTTGGTAGATATGATTAATTGCTATATAGATAAGACTGCTAATGAAAATGACTTAGAAGAAATCATTAATAAATTAGCTAAAATTACTAAGCAAAAGTTTGGTAATGATATTAAAAGTTGGGTCGATTGGTATATGAGCTCAAATGAGAAGATAAGTGATAAAAAAGTAATAGAAATTGCATTTAGAATTTACAAGACTCATGTAAGAATATTAAACGGACTAACAGGACACACACAATAAAAAATCCGGGCGAAATCCAGCTGCAAAATCGAGATGTCGAATACTTGAATAATTGGGGTCAGTTTTTTGAGTTTTGGGGTCAGGTCGGACGCCGTCACTTGTTTGGGTGTTATGGGATATTAGCCAATTGCGCCGCATTAAAGAATATTTTAGGTCGTTAAATGGAAAATAATAAACGTGAGCTATTTTGGTTACTGATTAAAAAGCTTGCTATGAGACATAAACAGTGAAGAGAAATTCTCTATTAAAGATGGAGAGTCTATAGAACAAGCTGCAGATCGGCTTTCCAATCGATATAATCTTTAAAGACACTCACGACATTCATTTACTTAAACCCCTAATCCAAAGCATATACAACTTTACATAAAATACATTATACGCATAATAACATTGAAACTTTGTCCAGCTTAGTATATAAAGTGATTAACATAAGTTTTATTTTGAAACTTATCGAAATTATTCCTGATAGTGTTTGTCTATACAAATACTGTTTGAAAAATTATATAAAAAATAAAATATCACCAGGTCCAACAACGATATACTCTGTTGGCATTAAAATAAAATTACCAAGATGGGATTTAATATGGCATTTAAAAAAATAGATTACGCCAGGCCTGTTTATATCGTGGATGGTTGCCGAACACCTTTTCTAAAAGCTCGCGGTAAACCGGGTCCTTTTAAACATGCTGATCTCGCTATTAATGCATCAAGAGCTCTATTGAAAAAAATGCCTTTTGAACCTGATGCTTTCGATGAAGTAATTTTTGGTTCTGCAATGCCTGGTTCAGATGAAGCTAATATTAGTAGAATTGTCGCTCTCAGATTAGGTTGTGGAGATAAAGTACCAGCTTATACAGTTCATCGAAATTGTGCTTCTGGTATGCAATCTATTGATAACGCAGCGCTGTCAATTGCTGATGGCCGATCAGATTTGATTCTGGCCGGAGGTATCGAAGCGATGAGTCGAGCTCCTCTCTTGTTTCACGATAATATGGTGAACTGGCTGGCCAGCTGGTGGGGAGCGAAATCATTCATGGCAAAAATGAAGGTTTTAAGTCAAATTCGACCAGCCTATTTTGCTCCTGTTATCGCCCTGTTAAATGGCTTAAAAGATCCTGTTGTGGGTTTATCTATGGGCCAAACAGCAGAAAAGATAGCTCACAGGTTTAATATAACGCGTGAAATGATGGATCAATATTCTGTACAAAGTCATCAACGTCTATATCAGGCTCAACTGGATATTGAAGCTTTAACTGAAATTATTCCAATATTTGATAGCAGGGGGCGTTTATACGATAAAGATGAAGGTGTTAGAGCTGATTCTTCAGTCGATAAACTCGCGAAACTTAAACCTGTTTTTAATAAACCTTTTGGAATGGTTACACCTGGTAATAGCTCTCAAATTACGGATGGAGCAGCCAGTTTGATATTGGCTAGTGCTGATGCCATTGAAAAATATGATCTTCCTGTTCTTGCACGTCTGGTTACAACTCATTGGGCAGGTCTGCCAGCCGATGAAATGGGCCTGGGCCCTGCTCATGCTATAGCTCCCCTGCTTCGCTCGCGTCGTTTAAAAGTTGATTCTATTGATTACTGGGAAATTAATGAAGCTTTTGCCGCTCAGGTTCTTGCTGTAATTGAAGCTTTAAAAGACCCTGCTTATTGCAAACAACATTTAAATCTCGGCTCTGTAATTGGTGAAATTCCAATGGATAAGCTCAATATTCATGGTGGTGGTATCAGTTTAGGTCATCCAGTTGGTGCCAGTGGCAGTCGTATTGTTTTACATCTCGCTAAAACTTTACAAATGAAAAATGCTAAAAGAGGTATTGCTTCTCTTTGTATCGGTGGTGGTCAAGGTACCGCAATGTTAATTGAACGGGAGTCTGTGTAATGACTAATTTAATAACAAATGTTGATAGCTCTCACTGGATAACTGAATTCGATGATAAAGGCATTCTTTGGCTAAAGCTCGATAAACAGGGTGGAAATGCGAATGTTTTATCTACCGAAGTTTTACTTCAACTGGAATCATTACTTGATGCAATAAAAGATGAATTGCCGACAGCTGTAATTTTTCGTTCTGCAAAATCTTCCGGATTTATTGCTGGTGCTGATATTAATGAATTCCTGCAGGTAACAAATCAGCAGGAAGCATTAGTGCTGATTAAAAGGGGACAATCTGTTTTTAATAAAATTGAAGCGCTACCCTGCCCGACCATCGCCATTGTTGAAGGCTTTTGCATGGGTGGTGGGACAGAGTTGATTTTAGCCTGCGATTATAGAGTTGCTTTAGATAGCAGTGATACCCGCATTGGCTTACCTGAAGTCAAGTTGGGCATACATCCGGGGTTTGGTGGTGTTGTGAGATTAACACGCCTGACAAACCCATTTAAATCTCTTGAAATGATGTTAAGCGGGCGGGCATTGACTGCCAGACAGGCTAAAAAACTAGGTCTTGTCGATTATGTACAACCAACATGGTTGATACACCGCGCAGCCACTCAAATAGCACTTTCTACGCCTGAAAAGCGAAAAATGCCAATGCTGGCAAAAGCCTTATCATTACCGCTAATACGTTCGCTGGTTACCATGTTAATGAAACATCAGGTAGCAAAGAAAGCTTCCATTAAGCACTACCCTGCCCCTTATTCATTGCTTGATGTGTGGAATAAATATTATGGCAGCGCTCAAATGATGGAACAGGAAGCCCTGTCTGTGGCTCGTCTGGTTAAAGGGGATACTGTACGTAATCTGATTAGAGTTTTCTTTCTACAGTCACAATTAAAAAGCCTGGGGAGTAAGAAATCATTTAAGCTACAGCATGTACATGTCATTGGTGCCGGCATTATGGGCGGTGATATTGCTGCCTGGTGTGCTCTGAAAGGCTTTAAGGTGACACTACAGGAACGTGAACCTCAATATCTCAGTCAGGCTTTTGGCCGTGCCAATAAATTATTTTCAAAAAAACTTAAAACAACTCACGAAAGAAATCGGGCTCTTGATCGACTAATTCCTGATTGTGAAGGCCATGGTGTGGCCAATGCAGATGTAATCATTGAAGCAATTTTTGAAAATATTGAAGCCAAACAGGCTATTTATAAAACAATAGAACCGCTTATGAAAAAGGATGCTTTGCTGGCAACAAACACTTCCAGTATTCCATTATCCACTCTTGCAGAAGCTTTAGACGACCCTACAAGATTAATAGGCTTACACTTTTTTAATCCTGTCGCGATGATGCCTCTGGTTGAAGTAGTAAAAAAATCAGATACACCCGCGAATACAATTAATAATGCTTCGTCTTTTTGTCGTCATATAGGGAAATTACCCTTACCCGTAAATGATTCACCTGGATTTTTAGTCAATCGGATTCTTGTTCCTTATTTGATTGAGGCTGTGATTTTACATGATGAAGGTGTTGCTATCGAAGCCATTGATAAAGCTGCTATCGATTTTGGCATGCCCATGGGACCTGTTGAACTGGCAGATACAGTCGGTCTTGATATCTGTCTATCAGTAGCAAATAATTTATCTGAATTATGCAACTTTACGGTTCCTGAAGCTTTACAGAATCTGGTAGACGCTAAAAATCTTGGTAAAAAAACTGGCTCCGGTTTTTATCACTATAAAAAAGGAAAAGCGATAAAAGATCGTGATGCGGATCTGGGCAATCAAACTGAGATTCAAAACCGCTTGATTTACCGTTTAATGAATGAGTCTGCCAGCTGTTTGAGGGAAAAAATTGTCAATGATAAAGATTTACTCGATGCAGGAGTTATCTTCGGTACAGGATTTGCTCCATTTCGTGGTGGCCCCTTAAATTATGGAAAAGAAACAGGCGCAGAGCAAATTTTCCAGAATATGAAAATATACCAGCAGCGTTTTGGTGAACGCTTTCAACCCGATGAAGCCTGGACAACAATATTGAGCTAATTGTTCAGGTATGAATTGGGGTTTCGATCTCTTTTAATAACAAAGTCCTGGTTGTTATATTCGTTGTGTCCACAGGAATTCTGACTATATGACCGGAACCGGGAGCTGAATCTCTCGGTTCACCTTTTTCGGACTCCATTCTTTCAATGATGATATGCTGATTTCCGGCCGGACTCATGATCTCTATTGTATCTCCAATCTCAAACCGGTTTTTAGCTTCAATAGTCATCATGCCCTGCTCCTTGTCTACATGCGTGACTTCACCGACAAATTGCTGTTTGTTCGCAACAGATGTGCCCTGCTCATAACTCTGGTATTCATCATGAATATGTCGACGATAAAAGCCCTCGGTATATCCTCTATTAGATAATTTTTCCAGATCATCCATCAAAGACATATCGAAGTCTTTGCCTTGCAGTGCTTCATCTATCGCTCTACGATAAACCTGAGTTGTTCGTGCAACGTAATAATGTGATTTTGTACGTCCTTCAATTTTTAGTGAATCCACACCCATATCAATGAGTCTTTTAACGTGTTGAATCGCACGCAAATCCTTTGAATTCATGATATAGGTACCATGTTCATCTTCAAACGCAGGCATATATTCACCAGGCCGTTTTTCTTCCTGTAACAGGTAGACCTGATCTGTAGACTTGCCTTCTCCTAAAGTTGGATTAGAGAAACTGGTCTCAGGTTCTATCGCAGCATAATTTCCTTCAGCCGTCTCAGTGGCTTCGTGCGCATCATATTTCCATCGACAGGAATTGGTACAACTACCCTGATTAGGGTCTCGATGGTTGGCATAACCGGATAATAGACACCGTCCTGAATAGGCTATGCACAATGCGCCATGGACAAAAACTTCCAGTTCAATATCCGGACATTGCTGTCGAATTTCAGCAATTTCATCAAGTGATAACTCCCTTGATAAAATGACGCGTTTAATACCCACAGATTTCCAGAAATTAACAGCTGCATAATTCACTGCATTAGCCTGAACAGATAAATGAATTTCTGTTTCCGGCCAGCGTTCTCTTACCATCATGATGAGGCCGGGATCTGCCATAATTAAAGCATCCGGTTTCATTTCGATAACCGGCTCTATATCTTTCATATAGGTTTTTATTTTACTATTATGAGGCAATATATTGCTGGCGACGAAAAATTTGCTGTTATTTTCATGGGCATATTCAATGCCTGTTGCCAGCTTTTCTAGTGTAAAGTCATTATTTCTGACTCTCAGGCTATATCGGGGTTGACCGGCATAAACAGCATTTGCACCATAAGCTATGGCATATTGTAAATTTCTAAAATTTCCTGCCGGTGCCAATAATTCTACTGTATTTTTCATATTCGGAATAAATCTCTGGCATTTTTTGCAGTGAGTGAAGCAATAGTTTCCACATCTGTGTGACGAATCTCCGCTAATTTTTCTGCGACCAGGCGAACATGTCCAGGAAAATTAGTTTTACCCCGAAATGGCACAGGGGCAAGCCATGGAGAGTCGGTTTCAATGAGCAAACGATCATCAGGTATTTTCGCAGCCATTTCACGAACATTTTCTGCCTGCTTAAAGGTAACTATACCGGAAATAGAAATATAAAAATCCAGTTCAATAGCTTGTTTAGCCATTTCCCAGTCTTCGGTGAAACAGTGCATCACACCACCCACTTTTTCAGCCTGATGTTCTTTTAATATATCAATGGTATCTTTTTTCGCCAGACGAGTATGGATAATAAGGGGTTTGTTACATTCCAGTGCCGCATCAATATGCGTTCTAAAACGTTGGCGCTGCCATTCAGGGCCTTCGGTATGATAATAATCGAGTCCTGTTTCACCAATTGCGACAATTTTTTCTCTATTAGCAAGCGTTACCAGTTCATCGACAGTTGGTTCCTGAGCTTCTTCATAGTCAGGATGAACACCAACGGTTGCATATACACCTTTTTTGGAGGCAATTTTCTGATACATTTCTTCGAATGATTCCAGATTGACAGCAATGCACAGCATTTCATTAACCCCTTGTTCACGGGTTAATTTTAGAAGATGATCGATGTCATTATTGTATTCAGCCAGATCGATACGATCCAGATGACAGTGAGAGTCGAAAAACATGAGTTACTAAATAAGAGTTAACAAAATTAAACAGTCTAACAAATTATCTTTATCTAAAGAGAATGTTTTTTATAAGTATTTAAATCTCAAATAATATGTTGAATCATCGCAAGTGTTAAACTACTTCTTTGTTAATTGATTTAATAATTTCTGAGCAGCCTTTCTTTCAGAAAACTTTTTATCCTTGCCAAGGGCTAAAAACAACTGTTTTTTAGCTAACGGAATATTACCTGCTTTTGACAGGGCTGCAGCATAGTGATATCGAAAATTAGAGTCTCCTGGCGATGATTCTGTCGCCTCTTTTAACAGTTTTAACGCTTTATTCAAATTATTATTTTTTAACAATACCCAGCCTAAGGTATCAGTATTTTTATGATTTTCAGGGTTCAGGTTAAATGCCATTTCTGCATATTCAATGCTCATAGGGCTATTTAATCCCAGTGAAACCAGAGCCAGATTATTTAATACACGATCATTGTTATTATGCTTTTTTACTATTTCCTGATAAAGATCACTGGATTTTTGAAGCTCTCCACGCCGTTGGTAAGTCAGTGCAAGCACTTCCTTAAGGGTATAATCTTCAGGATATTTCTTCACCCACTGTTGAAGTAAGGTAAACCCTTTCTCAAGCTGATTATTACGATTGTATGCCGAATGTAATTTTATATAAGTCTCGCTGCTATATTTACGTTTTAAAGATTGTTCATAATTCACGATAGCTTTATCAGGCTGATTTAATGCAATATGAACATCACCCAGCATATCAAAGCCTGCCGGACTATGCGGGTGTTGCTGACTGAGTTTTTTCGCTTTAGCCAAAGCAGCTTTTAAACGATCTGTTTTAATATCAATCTGTATAAGAATAACTTTTGCGATTAAGTTATCAGGTTCAAGGTCGAGTACTTTAAGATAGCTTTTTTCTGCCTGTTCATATTTATGATCTAAAAACTGTAAACGCCCAAGTCCTGACCAGGCGGATGCTAATTCAGGTTTAACCTCAACTATTTTTTTAAAGGTTTTGATAGCTCGATCAAGTCGATTAAGCGCTTTTTGATTATTGGCAAGTTTTAACAATAGCTTGATATTCTGAGGTTGTATATTGACCATTTCCTGTGAAATTTCGAGCGCCTTTTTTCGATCACCTTGCTTACGGTAATAATCTTCCAGTACTTCACGGGAGGCTAGTGATGCTGAATTTGCTCTACGGGATCTATTTAAAAATTTAAGCATTTCTTCATCATTTTTTGCACGATGATAAATCCCGGCCAAAGCAACTAATGCCTGATCATTATTTTTCTGGTATTTAAGTACTTCCCTTAACTCCCTTTCTGCATCCCGACTGTCCCCTTTTAACTGGTAAACTTTAGCAAGATTTATACGAGATTCGATAAGTTCAGGATTTAACTTTAAGGATTTTTGAAATTCTTTTAAGGCATTATCAGTATCCTGTTGATACATATATGTACTGCCAAGAAGATAGTGATAAATAGAGTTATCAGCAGTATGTTGCATATAGCCCTGAATAATTTCTATCGCTTTCGAGTACTGTTTTTTCCGTAATAAATTAAGAATGGCGATATGCCCTTCAGAGAGGAAATTATTGTAATCAGTATCTGAAAATTCCAGATCAAACGATTTACCTGCCATCAATTGACTACGTTGAAAATGGCGTTGTATCACTTTATCTTCCGGTGCAGCCGCTAAAGACTTTTGCATATAGAGATCTGCTTTTTCTGAATTACCTGTTTGAAGAAATGCGGTTGCTATCATCGAATATATATAAGCATCATCAAGCGGTTCAAGCTTTTTTAATACATTCAAAGCGAGTGTTCCCTGATTGCGTTTTAGGTAGATAGCAGCCAGTATCTTCAATCCATGCATATCTTTAGCATGTAATTTTAAGTAAATCTTTAAGTTTTTTTCAGCTTCAGTGTACTCTTGTAATTGAAATTGAATAATACTGAGCAATTTAAGCGCTTCGTACTTTCTTTTTTCACCTTTTAGGACAATATCGATTGCAGATTTTGCACGTGCAAAATCACCTTCTTCATAAGCGATGACTGATAACAGATAGTTTCCAACCTGATGTTCAGGGTAGTTAACTAAAACCTTTTGAATTTCCATCTTTGCGTCATTAAAATCTCTTTTAGCAATGTAGGAACGAACTACTCCAAACCAGATATTGACGTTACTGGGTTGAATTTCTCCAGCCAGATTGAATAACTCCAATGCTTTATCATAGTCACCACTATTTCTATAATATCGACCAGCCACAATGAGTACTTCAGGGTTGTAAGGATATCTTTCTAATAAAGACTGAATCAATCGGTATTCTTGCTGTTTGTTATCATTTAATTCAAATAGCTTTGCCTGACCTAGCTCGACCTCGACCTCATTAGGAGATAGCAGTAAAGCACGTTGAAACATTTGTTTTGCTTGCTGAAATTTTCTTTGCTCATAAAATGCATGCCCCTGAATGGCTCGTAGTCGAGCAATCTCAGTTTGAGGTAGATCCAGTAAATTAATATTTTCTGTTAATTCTCCAAATTGGCCCTGTAAGAATTTTGCCTTAGCAGCAAGTACAGCAATTTCGGCAGATTTAGCACCTAATCTCTTAGCCTTATCAAGTTCAACCTCTGCCTGTACACCCTGCCCAGTTTCAACAAACAGATGAATCATTTTTAAGCGTACACTGATATTCTGAGGATCCTGTTTTGCAGCATTTTTAAGGTAAATCAGTGCTGTTCTATACTCTCTTTGGGACTGTGCCTGATCAGCCAGTGAGATTAATTCATTCGTTGTCTGCGCATTAACCAGATTACTAAAAAGACCGATTAAGATAAAACTAAGTAGGTAAACACGAGATATAGGCATAGTGATTGGTAATTATAAAGAGATTAGCTGTAATTGTAGATGAGGATATTATAAATGGGCAAAAAAAAGCGCGAACAGGTCGCGCTTTTTTAATGATACATTTACCAATAATCAGGCTGTAAATTTATATTTTCTACGTCTGTAAGCAATTAAACCCATACTTAGAAAGCCCATACTGAAAAGAGCTAATATAGAAGGCTCTGGTACGGGATTAGAAGGGTTACTTGCAGCGTAAGATTCATTACCATTTATAAAATCATTACCACAGGACATAGTCCAATGAGCATCAACTGTAAAGTTTGATGCTAAATCAACGATATTATCTAAACTAAAAGTCACAACTCTAAAATAACTAGCATCTGTTCCAGAGTTATTTGTACCATCAGAGAAACCACCTCCATAACTATTTGTTCCTGGGTTAGAGGAAATATCGCCATTACTCAGACCAGTATTTGTAAATGCAATTGACTGAAGAAGTGTTCCTTCATCCATAGCGAATGGTGATGAAGACGTGTAATAGATATCATTATTCCACTCTGAAACAGCATAAAGACCGGCTTGATCAACACCATCATTATTGTCTCCTTCAGAAAAAGTTCTATCACTAGTTTGACTGTAATTGATTGTCATAGAGTCATTTAAGTCTCCATCATTGTTATAGTCATCAGCTCCACTTGCTTCTATAATACCATAATTATACGTTTTAGTTTGTAAACCAAAATCTATTGCGTATTCATAAGTTGCACTATAAGCATCACTATTTGTTGAGTTGTTTGAAGAATTTGTATCATTAGCTCCAACACCATCAAATGAAAGAGCAAGGTCACCTGCATAATAAGCATGATTATTATAATCTAAACGACCATCAATAATATCAAAACCTGTTTGTAGGCCAACTGATATTTCATTAGTGCTTTCATTATATTTGTAATAGAGATATTCAGTATCAAAAGCTTGTCCTCCTGATCCAGGTGTGGTTGCACCATCAGCATCTGTAATAACTTCCCAGCCATCTGACGACCAAAAATCAAATGGATCATTTGATAGCACATATTCAGCATGTAAGTTAGTTTGGCATAAAGAAGCAAAACCAAGTAATGATAAGGTAGACAATAATTTTATATTCATAATACATTCCAAAATCAAATATGAATTACTTAAAGCATTATACGTGCCAAATAATATATGGCGTATAATTACAAATGATTAAATTTTAGGATTTGAAAAGTGTAAAAATAATTTCACGAAAATCTCACTTTCATGTCAGTTAATTTTACAGCTATCTAATTAATCAATAACTCTAATGTAGCCTATCAGTAGGTCGAATTGCTTGAACTCAGTCAAGTTTTGGAGAAGTGATACTTTCTACATAGTATGTGTGGGGCGATCTGCCAGTAATGCTCCAGCCAAAAATCCTTCAATCTTATTTCGGGTAGAGCCATTATCCTGATTACTGAACTGTACACCTATACCTGCGGCTTTATTGCTTTGAGCTCCATGCGGTGTAACCCAGATGATTTTACCAGCTACAGGTAATCTCTCTTTATCATCCATTAAGGTTAATAGCATAAATACTTCATCACCCAGGCTGTATTGTTTATTTGTGGGAATAAACAGTCCACCATTTTGTACATAAGGCATATAGGCGGCATACAGAGCACTCTTATCTTTAATGTTTAGAGATAGTATCCCCTGACTTCTTGCTGGCATGGTAAATCCTCTGTTTTCAGGTTATTTTAGTATTGTCTTTAAAGATATTAGCAAGCTTTCTAATTGCAGTAGAGGATTTAAATTATTATCTTCTACCCGTAGCTTATCCTCTATTTCTGTAGACAAATCCAAAAGGCTAACCAGCTTCAGTTTTACTGCTGCTGTCAGCTTATTTTGCAATAGATTATAGATCATAGTATTTATCTCTGTTTTTAATACAAGTCGCAAATTAGAACTTTCAGGTATTTTTATCTGTTTGACCATAGACACTACATCACAGCGATCTGTCAGATACTGATTAAATAAATTAGAGAAATGATCCTGTTGCTGTTTGAATTGCTGTTGATATAAGCGTAGAGAGAGTTGTGCATCATTGCGAGTTAATGCTAAATAATCTTTGATCTGTTCGGCAGGAAGATCCTGCTGTTGCAACCAATGTTGAGCTGTTTCATTCGATGGATTTTCTACTACCCACTTTTGACAACGACTTCGAATAGTTATCGGGAGCCTGCCTGCATTATGAGTCAGTAAAATCAAAGTTGAATCAGCTGAGGGTTCTTCCAGTGTTTTAAGTAGACTGTTCGCTGATGACTGATTGAGTTTTTCAGCGGGATATATCAATGCAATTTTTCCAGACTGCTGATTATTGGTCAGTGAAAACTGATGAATTAATTGTCGAATCTGGTCAATTTTAATATCTTTATTGAGTTTATGCGTTTTATCATTTTCAATTAATGTTGTGAAACTGAAATCCGGGTAATTATTGACCTGCATTAACTGGCAGGATTGACAGTTGCCACAGGGCTGACGCTCATTTGTCTTCGCCTGGCAGAGTAAAGCACTCGAAAGAAACCAGCCAAAAGACCGGCTATCAACCGAGGTTCTAAGTTCTACAAGAATTCCGTGAGGTAATTTTTGCTGTTTTTTTAATTCAACTAACTTGTCGACTATAGGCAATTGCCAGTCATAGGCGGATATTTTAATCGCTTCAAAATCTGTATTATCGGCTTTCATTTAAACGCTATTAAATCGATAAGTTTAGTGAAAATTGTGTATTTACAGCAGCAATAATTTTTGAACTGACTTCTTCAATTGTTCCAGATGCGTCGATCAATTTATATCTATCCGTATCTGTTTTTGCAATATCGCGAAATGCACTGCGTACTTTTTTATGGTACTGCTGACCTTTCTTTTCAAAGCGATCCTCTCCTGTACCTCTGGCTTCAGCTCTTGCTAAAGCGACATGTTCATCAATATCAAGGATAATGACCATATCAGGTTTAAAATCACCGATAGTGATTTTATGGATATCATCCACTGTCTGTAAGCCAAGATCACCGGCTATACCCTGAAAAGCGCGGCTGGAGTCCGCAAATCTATCACTTATCACCCAGCTTCCCTTTTTCAGTGTCGGCCATATAGTATCCCGTAAATGAGCTCGTCTGGCTGCAACCATTAAAAGTAATTCAGTCATACTATCCCATTTTTGAGGATCTCCATTCACCAGTAATTCGCGAATTTCTTCAGCAGCCTGGCAACCACCAGGTTCTCTGGTTAATATACAGGGAAGTTTTGCTGCTAACATAGCTTGCAACAGGCGTCTGGTTTGAACACCTTTGCCAGAACCATCTACGCCATCAATTACTATCATTTTATTCATATATCTATCAACCTGGATCGGCTTTTCTTTTGGGTTTACGACCTTTTAGCTGATATTTACTGACAGCAGCATTATGTTCAGCCAGAGTTTTAGAGAACTGGTGTGTTCCATCACCTTTTGATACGAAATAAATTGCTTCACTTTCTGCCGGGTGTAAAGCGGCATGGATGGCATCTTCTCCTGGTAATGCTATTGGCGTAGGCGTTAAGCCTTTACGCAAATAGGTATTGTAGGGCGTGTCATTACGTAAATCCTGATAACGGATATTGCCATCAAAACTGTCACCTATTCCATAAATGATGGTTGGGTCTGTTTGTAAACGCATATTTTTTTTCAGTCGATGAATAAAGGCTGCTGAAATAAGCGGTCTTTCAAAAGCAGCACCAGTTTCCTTTTCGATAATTGAAGCTAGTATCAAGGCTTCATAAGGCGTTTTTAAAGGTAAATCAGCTGCTCTCGATGCCCATTCCTGGGCGAGTTTACGCTGCATAGTCTGATAGGCACGCTTCAGGAAACTAATATCTGTTGTACCGCGAGGAAAGTGGTAGGTATCCGGTAAAAAGCGACCTTCTGGATGTTCTTCTGGATGACTGATTTTAGCCATGATTTCAGAAGTATCCATGTTATGAATTGTCTGTATGAGTATCGGGTCTTTTTTTAATTCTTCTAATAATTGCTTAAATGTCCACCCTTCTATAATCGTAAAACCATATAGAATGGAATTTCCTTTACTAAATAGCTGAATTAAATCCTCAGGTGAATCACTAGACTTTATACGATATTCACCCGCTTTTATGGATGTTTCATGACCATCTATTTTGGCCAGGGCGATAAACATTAAAGGATCCGCAATATAACCTTTATCAGCCATAACCTGGGCAACCTGCCTAATTGAACTGCCACTATAAATCGTGAAAAGTTCAGAGTCAGATTCCAGCTTAATTGGTTGATCTTTAAATTGACTAAATTTATAGCCCAGAAACAAACTAGCTATTACAGCGCTTAGTAAAATAAGATATAAAATTTTTTTAATTGCCTGAGTGGCCATGAAATATATTTTGTAAATCTTTAGTTATGGTACCAGTAGAAAACTTCTTGTCTTCAACTTGAATGATAGAACGAATACCCTGAACACTATTGCATAAAAAACATTCGTCAGCAGCGAGGATATCATCTTTTAAATAATAACCAATTTTAACCTCTTTTTTTAATTGCTTCAGTTTTTTTAATATTAAATTTCGCATGACACCTTCAACACCGCTTGATTTTAACTCAGGAGTAAAAATCACATCATTTTTAATAAAAAAAATGTTATTTACGATAGTCTCAACCAAAAAACCGTTTTGATCGAAAAGTAATGCTTCATTGAAATCTGTTTTTGATTTTAATTCTTTTGTGGCTAATACATAATCTAACCTGTTTAAATGTTTAAGGCCGGCAAGATTCTTGTTTGAAGGTAATGTAACTTGTGAAATAATAGCTTTAATAGTTTGATTAATAAGAGTTTTCTGATATTTATATTTAAGTAAATATACATTGCTCTGCATATTTTCTATAAACTCCAGCCCTCTTCCTCCTGACCCTCTGGTCAAAATAATTTTTATTACAAGAGTTTCCTTGAGATCGAAATAAGGCTTTAAATTATCCTCGAACCACTTCTGTTTTGGACAATAAATATCCAGCCTGAATGCAGATGAAGATAACCGTTTATAATGAGATGACCAGTATTTAATTTCGCCATCTTCTAAAAGCATGGTTTCAAATATTCCATCACCATAATGTAAACCACGATCCTGCTTATTAATTTGCTGGTTTTTGTCTAAATCTCTAATCAGAGTACAATGCATTTAACAGACCTCTCGCTTTATGGCGAGTTTCCACCAACTCTTTTTCGGTATCGGAGTCACTCACAATACCTGCACCAGCTCTAAATTTCACAGTGTTGTTATTAACAGTCATCGTTCTGATTAAAATATTAAAATCCATTTGACCATCATCACTAATATAACCAAGAGAACCAGTGTAGGCACCTCTAGCTGATTTTTCCAGTTCACTAATTATTTGCATGCATCTCACTTTGGGACATCCTGTAATTGTCCCTCCAGGAAAAACAGCATGTAAAATATCTTTAACCTGTAAATTCTGTTTTAGCTTTCCACTAATAGCAGATACGATATGATGCACAAAGCTATAGGTCTCCAGAACCATTTGATCCTTTACTTTTATGCTACCAGGCTGACATATTCTCCCCAGATCATTTCTTTCCAGATCAATCAACATGACATGTTCAGCTCTTTCTTTAGGGTGATTTAACAGTTTTTTTGATAGTTCATTATCCTCCTGCTGATTTCTACCACGCGGATGGGTACCAGCTATAGGTCGTGTTTCTGCTATTCCATTTTGTACCGATACTAACCGCTCAGGAGAAGAGCTTAAAATATATTGATCCCTGAATTTTATGAGGGCGGCAAAAGGAGCAGGATTCGTTTGATGCAGATTATGGTATAAATCAACTGGATTTAACTTTGAACGATATCTGGCAACCCACTCGCGAGATAAATTAGCCTGAAAAATGTCACCATCAACGATATATTGATGAATTTTCGATAAATGAGTTCGATAAATATCAGGATTTTCTTCATCGATAGTAAATTCTGGCAGCTCCCTGTATTTATAGGAAACACAATCTTCAATATCTTTTTCAATTATTTGAATAAGCTGTTCATTTTTATCATCGGTAACTATAGAGCATATCTGTTTTTCATGATCTATGATAATAGCTGACGGTATTTTACTGATAAAGGCAATAGGTAAACCGGTGTCTTCAAGATGAAATTTGACTGAAGGCTCAATGACTGATGCATATTCATAGCTCAGGAAGACAAACCAGCCACCAATAAAAGGCAGGTCATTTGTTGTTTTTGATGGTGTTAATCGGGTTGAAATATGTGTCAGGCAATCTTCTTCAACAGTTTCCTGAACTATGGTGCTTTCAGGATACGCCATTAATATCGAATAGCGTGTATTGACCTTACCTCGCGTATTTGAGGCAAGTAAATAAGGAAAAGCATCAGGCTTAAACTGATGTAATGCCAACAAATCAGGGGTAATGGAAATATCTTTTCTATGTACCACCGATTAACCGAAGGTTTTTATAGCCAGAAGTTAGATATGCTTGAACAATAAGGTTCCATTCGTACCGCCGAAACCAAAATTATTGGAAAGCGTAACCTTTAAATCCGCATCTCTTGCAGTATTCGCACAAAAATCCAGATCGCATTCAGGATCCTGGTTATCAAGATTAATTGTTGGTGGTATGACCTGGTCGCGTAGTGCCAGAATAGAAAATATTGCTTCTATACCACCAGCAGCGCCTAATAAGTGACCAGTCATTGATTTAGTGGAACTGACAACAACTTTTTTTGCATGATCACCCATAGCCACTTTAACTGCCATAGCTTCTGCTTTATCACCAGCAGGAGTAGACGTTCCATGAGCATTGATATAATCAACATCTTCTTTATTCAAGCCAGCATCATTTAATGCATTGTGCATACAGCGAGCTGGACCTTCTCCACCTGGTGAAGGTGAAGTCATATGGTAAGCATCACCACTCATTCCATAGCCAGCTAGTTCACAATAGATTTTAGCACCACGCTTTTTGGCAAATTCATATTCTTCAAGAACAACAACACCGGCACCATCACCAAGTACAAACCCATCACGATCAATATCCCATGGGCGGCTAGCCGCTTCAGGGTCATCGTTTCGAGTTGATAAGGCACGTGCAGCGGCAAATCCACCTACACCTAAAGGACTGGTAGACATTTCTGCACCACCAGCAATCATAACATCGGCATCGCCATAAGCAATCATACGAGCAGCATCACCAATATTATGTGTACCTGTTGTGCAGGCACTGACAATTGAAATATTTGGGCCTTTCAGGCCTTTCATAATAGAAAGATTACCAGATACCATATTGATAATGGCGCTAGGCACAAAGAACGGAGATATTTTACGGGCACCACCAGCAATAAACTGATCGCGATTTCGTTCTATACCCGGTAAACCACCTATTCCTGATCCAATCGCTACACCAATCCGTTCCGCATTTTCATCAGTCACTTCAAGACCTGAATCTTCTAAAGCTTGAAGCCCTGCAGCTAATCCATAATGAATAAAAGGATCCATTTTCTTAAGATCTTTTTTCAATATATACAGAGTTGGATCGAAATCTTTAACTGAACCACTAATTTTTACAGGAAACTCAGAAGGGTCAAAAGCTGTTATAGGAGCAATACCACTCTTACCTGCAAGAATATTTTTCCAGGATTCATCAACAGTATTACCAACCGGGGTTAGCATCCCTAAACCTGTAACTACAATGCGACGTTTGGACAATGGACTATCCTCAATTTGGATCAGTTATTATTTTATTCCACTATATAAAATGCCGCTCACCAGGTAAAGTTAAGCGGCATTTTATAGTTCTTCAGTTTGATTACAAATTGTTATTGATGTAATCAATAGCTAATTGAACAGTAGTGATTTTTTCTGCTTCTTCGTCAGGAATTTCAGTTTCAAATTCTTCTTCAAGAGCCATAACCAGCTCTACAGTATCGAGTGAGTCCGCACCCAGATCATCGACAAAAGATGCCGCGTTTGTTACATCTTCATCTTTTGCACCTAGTTGCTCGGCAACTATTTTCTTTACACGTTCTTCAACAGAGCTCATTGTTAGAGTTTCTCCTAATAAGTATTTCATTCAGCATGTTTGAGATGCGCTATTGTATTGAAAAGTTTCAAGACATGCCACCATTATTAACTACAGCAAATAATTCTTTTAAATCAATATGTTATAAATAAAACTTAATTAAAAACATTAACTTTGACTGATTAGGCCATGTACATTCCACCATTAACATGAATGGTTTCACCTGTAATATAAGCAGCTAATGGGGATGCGAGAAACACAACAACATTAGCAATTTCGTCTGCATTTCCAAGTCTACCTAAAGGTATCTGGGCTAATAAAGCATCTTTTTGTTTATCGCCTAATTCTTTTGTCATATCAGTATCAATAAATCCGGGGGCAACTGTATTGACAGTAATATTTCTAGATCCAATTTCTCGAGCCAGTGATTTGCTAAAACCAACAAGACCAGCTTTCGCAGCAGCGTAATTGGTTTGACCAGGATTTCCGGTTGCTCCCACTACCGATGAAATACTAATAATTCTGCCATTTCTTTTTTTCATCATACCTCTAATGACAGCTTTTGACATCCTGAAAATTGAGCTCAGGTTTGTATTAATAATAGAATCCCATTGATCATCTTTCATAGCCATCAGTAAAGTGTCTTTAGTGATACCAGCATTATTGACCAGAATATCGATCGGCCCAAAGTCATTGGTAATCTGTTTAATGCAGGCTGCTATGGATTCAGAATCAGATACATCGAGTACTAAACCATTTCCTGCTATGCCTGATTCACTTAGATAAGCACTAATATTATCGGCTCCGCTTTGACTGGTGGCTGTTCCAATCACTATTGCTCCAGCTTCCCCAAGACCTTTGGCGATTGCCTGGCCTATACCTCGACTTGCACCGCTTACCAAAGCGATTTGACCTTTTAACAACATTAAGAATTCTCCGATAAAATTTGGCTTGTTGCCTGTAAACTTTCAATACTGTATACCGCATGAGCGGTCATAGATTTATCTATGCGACGTGTCAATCCTGTCAAAACTTTCCCTGGACCCATTTCAATCAGCGTAGTAATACCGGCATTTTTGATTTGATTAACACAATCAACCCATAAAACAGGCTGGTAAAGTTGCAGCTTAAGTAATTCTCGAATTTCATCAATAGAATTTGCTTCATTAGCACTCTGATTATGAATAACTTTAGTCGCTGGCATTTGAATTGGGACTTCGATAAGCTGCTGATATAAATCTTCAGCAGCCTCTTTCATCAGGGCACAATGCGAAGGCACACTCACAGGTAAAGGTAATGCCCGTTTAGCCCCTAATTGTTTGGCGTTTTGCATAGCTGTTTCGACACTATTCTTATTTCCAGCAATAACAACCTGCCCTGGAGAATTAAAATTTACTGCTGAAACTATACCTTCTGTCACATTTTTACAGGCTTCAATAACATTTTCATCTGATAAGCCTATGATTGCCGCCATCGCACCTTCTCCAGGAGCAACAGCAGATTGCATTAAGCGGCCTCTTTGTTCCACCAGTTTAATAGCATCCTTAAAATCAATGCTACCGGAACAAACCAGAGCTGAGTATTCACCCAGACTATGACCAGCATAAATTTCAGCAGCAGGTAAATTTAATTGATTCCACACACGAAAACTGGCTACAGCAGAGGCAAGCATTGCTGGTTGCGTTATATCTGTTTCATTTAATTTGTCAGAATTCTGGTCATTTATAATTTCTTTTAAATCATAACCAAGAACTTCAGAGGCTTCGGAAAAGCAGTCATCGACGGTAGATTGATAGTCTCCCCAGTCAGACATCATGCCAATTGACTGAGATCCCTGGCCTGGAAATACGAAAGCTAATTTGGAGGTATTAATTGTCATACTATTTGATCAAGTAAAAAACCGGAATTTTAACACAGTTAAATACAATTTAATTAGTTGCGATTCCTGTTAAAAGGTGGATAATGACGCGATTTTTAAATACAGGTTCCATAAGAATGCCAAAAGGCGATCACATTGAAATGCAAGGTACTGTTATTGACACCTTACCTAATACCATGTTTCGAGTAGAACTTGAAAATGGACATGTTGTCACTGCCCATATTTCAGGAAAAATGCGAAAGCATTATATTCGCATTCTAACTGGTGATAAAGTAACTGTTGAATTAACACCTTACGACTTATCAAAAGGACGTATTACTTTCAGAGAACGTTGATAAATTAATGAGAAATGGTTAAATCCTGATTTAACCATTTCATGCTTTAATTTCTTCTTTCTTTTTTAATGATTTTGACTGGCAGATCAATTCTCCTTTCTGAATATCAATTCTTACTTCTCCACCATCCGTCAAATTACCAAAAAGTAATTCATTTGCTAGCACCTGCTTGATTTCATCCTGAATTACCCTGGCCATAGGCCTGGCTCCCATTTTCGGATCGTAACCTTTCTCCGCCAGATACTGTCTTGCTGCATCTGAAATAATCATGGTAACTTTTTTCGCTTCGAGCTGTGATTCCAGTTCGATCAGGAATTTATCAACAACATTCAGTATAACTTTACTATCAAGCACATCGAAATGAATGGTGGCATCGAGACGATTTCTGAATTCAGGGGTAAAAATTTTCTTAATTGCTTCACCAGCATCTGAACTATTGTCCTGCAATGTAAAACCCATGCTGCTACGACTTATCAAATCTGCTCCGGCATTTGTGGTCATAATAACAATAACGTTTCTAAAATCTGACTTTCTACCGTTATTATCAGTTAATGTCCCATTATCCATGATCTGTAATAGTAAATTAAAAACATCCGGGTGAGCTTTCTCTATTTCATCTAATAATAAAACAGAATAAGGATGCTTCAGGATTTCTTCAGTGAGTAAACCGCCCTGGTCGAAACCTACATATCCGGGAGGCGCACCTATTAAGCGCGACACGGTATGTCTTTCCATATATTCAGACATATCAAATCGAATTAATTCTATCCCCATGATATTAGCGAGCTGTTTACAAACTTCTGTTTTACCAACTCCGGTAGGGCCTGCAAACAGAAAAGAACCAACAGGCTTTTCATTACGTCCAAGTCCTGATCGGGACATTTTAATAGCTGAATCCAGAGCTTTGATTGCTTTGTCCTGACCAAAAACAACCCTGGAAAGATTCTTCCCTAAATTCTTTAACATATCCATATCGGCAGTATTCACTGTAGATGAAGGAATACGAGCAAGACGGGACACAATGTCTTCAACCTCATGCACACCGATAGTTTTTTTACGCTGTTTAGCAGGTAATATTCTGCGTTTCGCACCAGCCTCATCAATTACATCAATTGCTTTATCGGGAAGGTGTCTATCATTAATATAACGTGCCGATAATTCTGCTGCTTTCTTTAATGATTGAATGGTATATTTCACTTCATGATGTTCTTCAAACCTGCTTTTTAATCCCTTCAGGATTTGAAAAGTTTCTTCTACAGTGGGTTCTGGAATATCAATTTTCTGAAATCTTCTTGCTAAAGCTCTGTCTTTTTCAAATACCCCCCGATATTCCTGATAAGTGGTAGAACCGATGCACTTCATTTCTCCACTGGCTAGTACAGGTTTAATCAGGTTTGAAGCATCCATCACACCACCAGAAGCAGATCCTGCACCGATAATGGTATGAATTTCATCAATAAACAAAATCGCATGATGCTCTTCTTTTAATTGTTTGATGACAGCCTTTAAGCGCTTTTCGAAATCACCACGATACTTTGTTCCAGCGACCAGAGCACCTAAGTCAAGCGAATAAATAGTAGCATCCAACAAAATATCCGGCACCGCTTCTTCTGTTATTTTGCGAGCAAGACCTTCAGCTATGGCTGTTTTTCCGACTCCCGCCTCGCCAACAAGTAATGGATTGTTTTTGCGTCGACGACAAAGAGTTTGAACAACTCTTTCAATTTCTTCATCCCGACCAACCAGAGGATCAATATTACCTGCTTGTGCCATTTTATTTAAATTAGCAGCATAAATATCCAGAGGTTTTTCTTTAGGCGCTTCCTGATTAAAGTTATCTGCTTCTTCAGATAATACATCTTCAGATAAGTCATCTATTCTGGAAATTCCATGTGAAAGGTAATTAGTGACATCCAGTCTTTCAATATCCTGAGAATGTAAAAGAAAGACAGCGTGTGAATCCTGTTCAGAAAATATGGCGACCAGTACATTAGCGCCTGAAACTTCACCTTGACCAGAGGATTGCACATGAAATAAAGCACGTTGTAATACGCGTTGAAATCCTAGCGTAGGTTGAGTTTCACGATCATCATCACTTAATAGAATAGGTGTATTCTGATCAACAAACATGAGTAAATCTTCACGTAATTTTTTAATGTCAGCTCCACAGGCCTTCAGGACCGCGATAGCCGATGCATTTTCGGTTAACATTAATAAAATGTGTTCGACCGTAATAAATTCATGCCTTTTCTCTTTTGCTTCCAAAAAAGCCTGATTTAATGATAACTCTAATTCTTTATTCAGCATGATAATATCTATAATCCAGAGTATTTAACTATAGCCTCTTATTCACAAAAATGCACTTAAGCTTCTTCCATTTCACACATTAGAGGATGCTTATTTTCACGAGCAAAATTATTTACCTGTATTACTTTGGTTTCTGCAATATCCTTGGTAAATACACCACAAACGCCTTTACCCAGCTTGTGTACATGTAGCATTATCTGGGTGGCCTGCTCTCGATGGTGGTTGAAAATATTCTCCAGAATATAAACAACAAAATCCATTGGCGTATAATCATCATTAATTAAAACCACCTTATATAGAGGTGGCTTTTTGAGCTTAGGCTTAACATGCTCTATTAAAATGGTATCGTCATCATCGAACTGCTGACTCATGCAAATTTCCTGCCTTCATTGTAAATTACTGGTGAATTCAATAGATAATATCTGATGAACCCGTTTTCAACTGCCATACATCAAAAAATGAGAATAAATTACAAAAAACGTAAATATTTTTCATGCTAACATATTGCTAATGCGGTGAAATATTTTATGATAATAACTGCAGTAATTAAATAATAATAACTAAGTAACATTGGATGGCTATAAGTCTTTAGGAAGCTACGCAAACATTGAGGTAAAGTTATGACCACAGGTACAGTGAAATGGTTTAGTAATGTCAAAGGGTATGGTTTTTGTAATACCGATGATAATGAAGAAGAAGATATATTTGTTCATTTTTCTGCAATAGAGATGGAAGGATATAGAAAGCTTACTTCAGGCCAGAAAATTGAGTTTGATATTGATGAGGGACCGAAAGGTCTACAGGCACAAAATATACGATCAATAAATAATTAACTAAACTCTATCCCCGCTTTGGATTATGAATTAACACAGTATTAATAAAACCATCATAATAAATGGCAGGTATATTAATATCTTTTACATTAATACATATTCCAGAAAAAGGGATATAGGCAGAAATAAAATACAGATAAATATCGAAGGGTAATCAGGCTCTTCGATAAGTATCGTTTTGTTACCTGATAAAACTTCCACGCAACGCTAATTTCTTTTATAGATTTTTTAAAATCGGTCTACTCACTCTGTGTAAGCCAGTCGCCTGAACAACCTTGGTTGCGATTTCTTCAATCGACATGGTAGCAGTGTTAATGAATGGAATTTTAAACTGTTCAAACATTTGTTCAGCTGCCTTCACCTCAAATCGGCATTGATCCATTGACGCATATCGACTATTGGCACGCCTTTCTTCCCTGATATGAGCTAATCTCTCAGCATTTGTTGTTAAGCCAAAAAGCTTTTTCTGGAATTTTTTTATTGTTGCTGGCAAATCTTCAGAATCCATATCCTCTTCTGTAATTGGATAATTCGCTGCTTTAAGACCAAATTGCAATGCCAGATATAAACTGGTAGGTGTTTTTCCACTTCGCGAAACACCAATAACGATAATATCTGCCTGATCATATAATTTAGTTGTCATTCCATCGTCATGCATCATTGAAAAATCTATAGCTTCAATTCTGGACTCATATAGACTTTGATTACTTATGCGATGAGATAATCCTGATTCATGGATTGAATGTGCATGTAACTCCTGTTCCAGCTCAGGTAAAAAAGTAGCAAAAGGATCAACTATTAAGGCATCTGACTGATTTATGATGCTGCTAATTTTCTCATCAGCCATTGTCGATATGATGATAGGTTTCAGTTGAGACCTTTCATAAGATGTTTTTATTCTCTGTACAATATTGAGTGCTTTTTTTTCACTATCAACGAATGGAATAGTGACAGAACTAAAGGCTGTATCTGGAAATTGAGCTAACAGGCTATGCCCCAGAGTTTCTGCTGTGATAGCGGTTCTATTAGAAAGAAAATAGACGTGCCTAATTGGCATTTTTGCAGTATCAGTCATAAAGTTATTTAATTTACATCTAAGTGATTGCTACTTTTAATATTTGAAGTTTTTTTGAATATGCTACATTAAGCAAATCAATTACAACATAAAATATTATAACTAGCTATGATTACTAACAATCCTGATTTTACCCACAAAACAGTCATTGGCCTGGAACATCTTGGCATGAAAGACGTTCCTGTGGTTGGCGGAAAAAATGCTTCTTTAGGCGAAATGATCTCGAATTTATCAAATCTCGGGGTTAGTGTACCTGGCGGGTTTGCTACTACAGCACAAGCTTATGTGGACTTTCTTGATGAAGCTGGCTTAACTGAAAAAATTAATACTACGCTCACTCAACTGGACATTGAAGATGTGAATGACCTGGCAGTTGTTGGTAAAGACATTCGCCAGTGGATAATAGACGCCCCTCTACCAGCTAATCTTGAAACAGAAATTAGACAATCATATGCCAGCCTGGCTGCTGAAGGTATTGATGCAACCGTAGCGGTACGTTCTTCAGCAACTGCTGAAGATTTACCGGATGCTTCTTTTGCCGGACAACAGGAAACATTCTTAAATATCCAGGGCATTGATCAGGTTTTACACGCTGTTAAACTTGTTTTTGCTTCATTGTTTAATGACCGCGCTATTTCATATCGTGTACATCAGGGTTTTAATCATGCTGAAGTCGCTTTATCAGCCGGTATCCAGATGATGGTTAGAAGTGATCTGTCTGCCAGTGGCGTCATGTTTACTATAGATACTGAATCCGGATTTGAAGATGTCGTATTTATCACTGGTAGCTATGGATTGGGTGAAACAGTAGTACAGGGTGCTGTTAACCCGGATGAGTTTTATGTATATAAACCTTCTTTAGCCGCTGGTAACAAAGCTATTCTGCAAAAGACTCTCGGCAGCAAGATGATTAAAATGATTTATGCTCAGGAGGAGCATCCCGAAAATGCTATTCAAACAGTTAAAGTAGATGATGCTGAAAGATCATTATTTTGTATTAATGATGATGATATTGCGGCTCTGGCTAAAATGGCTATGACCATTGAAAAACACTATAAACGACCAATGGATATTGAATGGGCCAAAGATGGTGTTTCCGGAGAGCTCTTCATTGTTCAGGCAAGACCTGAAACAGTCGTATCAAGAGAAGGTAAGGTCATCGAGCGATTCGTTCTTAAGCAACAAGCGAAACCTGTTGTTGAAGGTAGAGCTGTAGGTAATCGAATCGGTCAGGGAAAAGCAGTGGTTATTTCAGACCTGTCGCAGATGGATTTAATTCAGGATGGTGATGTACTGGTCACAGATATGACTGATCCTGACTGGGAACCAATTATGAAAAGAGCTTCAGCCATTGTGACAAATCGTGGTGGGCGTACCTGTCATGCCGCTATTATCGCTCGTGAAATGGGCATACCTGCTGTAGTTGGTTGTGGCGATGCAACAAAAATTATCAAGCCAGATACAGACATTACAGTATCTTGTGCTGATGGCGATACTGGTTTCGTTTATCCTGGTTTACTGGAATTTGAACACCAGAAACATGAACTCTCAAAAATGCCTGATATCCCTGTCAAAGTAATGATGAATGTTGGTAATCCTGAGCGTGCCTTTGGTTTTGCCCGCTTACCTCATAAAGGGATAGGTCTGGCCAGACTTGAATTTATCATTAACAAAATGATCGGTATTCATCCGAAGGCACTTTTAAATTTCGATCAGATGGATTCAGAATTACAGGATATAATCAATGAGAAAATTACTGGATATACATCACCTGTTGATTATTATATTGATCGCCTAAGCGAAGGCATATCCACACTTGGTGCTGCCTATGCACCTGAAAGAGTCATAGTCCGTTTATCAGATTTTAAATCAAATGAATATGCCCATTTGATTGGTGGAGAAATATTTGAACCGGAAGAAGAAAATCCAATGCTGGGTTATCGAGGTGCTTCCAGATATATTTCTGCAGAATTTCGTGATTGTTTTGCCCTTGAATGTGAAGCGATTAAACGGGTTCGACTGGATATGGGGATTAAGAATGTCGAAATCATGATTCCTTTCGTACGTACTCTGGCTGAAGCTGAAGGAGTTATTAACCTGTTAAAAGAAAATGGACTGGAGCGAGGTAAAGATGGTTTAAAAATCATCATGATGTGTGAATTACCTTCTAACGTCTTAATGGCTGAAGAATTTCTTGAATTTTTTGATGGTTTTTCTATTGGTTCTAATGATTTAACTCAACTTACTTTAGGCCTGGATCGAGATTCAGGGCTTATTGCGCATTCATTTGATGAACGTAACCCTGCTGTCATGAAGCTGCTTGAGCAAGCGATAAAAGCCTGTAAAAAGGCCGGGAAATATGTCGGTATTTGTGGTCAGGGCCCTTCTGATCACCCTGATCTAGCAAAATGGTTATTAGAACAGGGAATTGATAGCGTTTCATTAAACCCGGATACCGTAGTTGACACCTGGTTATTTATGGCCGACCAGACAAAATAAATACGGTTTAAAGAGAGGATAAATGCAAAATTATCAATATCTGCAGCAAGGTGTTTATCATCTCGACGCTTTTTATATCAATCCTGGAGTAGCCAGTTTTTATTGCATTGTTCATCAACAGGACATTGCTATCATAGAAACTGGCACTTCGCATTCTGTACCCTATCTGCAACAATTTTTAAAAGATTTAAATTTATCTGTTGACCAGGTGAAATATATTATCCCCACCCATGTACATATGGATCATGCCGGTGGTGCCGGTGCGATGATGCAACTTTGCCCAAATGCCCAGCTCATTATCCATCCTCGCGGAGCCAGGCATATGATAGACCCGACGAAGCTTGTTGCAGCCACAAAACAGGTTTATGGGGTGGAAATGTACAATAAAGTTTATGGTGAAATTCCAGCCATTGATGAGAGCCGTGTCATATCCGCAGCTCATGAGAGTTGTTATTGTTTAGGTGACCGGGAATTACTGATTATCGATACACCTGGTCATGCCTATCATCACTTTTGCGTGGTTGATTCTTATAGCAATGGCATTTTTACCGGTGATACTTTTGGCCTGTCCTATCCTGACATACTGCATCACAATAAACGGATCGTTTTCCCAACGACCACACCTGTTCATTTCAATCCAGAAGCATTGTTAAAGTCGGTAGATTTACTCATGTCCTTTCAACCAGAACGGATGTATATGACGCATTTTAATATACTGCCCGATCCGGCATCGCTTGTTGATCAGTTAAAAAGCTCTATTGAAGACTTTGTCGAGTTAACTGAATCAATAAAACCTGTTGATGATTCATTCCTGCCTGATATGATTAAGGCTATGAGTCAGTTATTTTCAGAACAATTTGATATTTCAGATGAAATGTTAAAGACTAAACTGGCAATGGATCTTAAATTGAATTCTCAGGGTTTAATGGTCTGGTATCAACACCAAAACGCTTAAAACCTTCGTTGATTTAAGAGCTTAAATTGATATTGTTTCTGAAATTTAAAATTGGCAATCCATTATTAATGAATACTGGACTCTAATTAATATTCACCCTACTCTTTAATCTAAACCAGCTCTAACTTTCAAACTTTGAGATCATTCGTTTTATTCTTCATATTATTACTTTCGAATCATACTGTTTTCGCTGATTCAGCTGAATTTGTGTTGTGCTATGATTTTGGCTGTAAATCGACTAAAGAAGTATCATTTAATGATAGTCAGTGGAAATTAATTCGCGCTATTTTTAATAAACCGGCTTTGTCACCCTGGTTGGAAAAGCAGCAAATACGACAGGCTATAGCCTTAATGGAAACTATTTCTGGATCAATTATTGGTACTTCTATCGATAAAGCAGAAAACTATTCAGGACAGGATTTACCCTACCAGCAGGATTGTATCGATGAATCGACAAATACATTCCAGTACCTTCTGGCATTACAAAATAGAAATCTATTATTATGGCATCAGGTAGATTTAAAAAAACGACGTATCGTCTGGCTTGCATCTCACTGGACAGCAGTTATTAGACAAATAAATACTAATGAATACTTTGCAGTAGACTCATGGTATCGCGATAATGGTGAAATGCCTTATATTCAAAAACTAGAAGACTGGCAACGAAAAAAATCTTTCTCTGAATTGCTGAATCCTGATGTCTAAAGAAAAAATTATTATTGGAATATCCGGCGGTGTCGACTCTGCTGTCTCTGCCTTATTGTTAAAACAACAGGGATATGATGTAGAAGCCCTGTTTATGAAAAACTGGGAAGAGGATGATACTCAGGAATACTGTTCAGCAGCAGTCGATCTGGCGGATGCCCAGCAGGTCTGTGATAAACTGGATATTCCATTACATTCAGTTAATTTTGCTTCTGAATACTGGGATCGGGTTTTTGAATACTTTCTGGCTGAATATAGTTCCGGCAGAACCCCCAATCCTGACATTATGTGTAATCGAGAAATTAAATTTAAGGCTTTTCTTGATTATGCTCTGGATCTCGGTGCGAATAGAATTGCGACTGGACATTATGTGCAAAATAGAGTTTTAGAGAATAGTACAGAATTACTTAGAGGGCTTGATGAAAATAAAGATCAATCATATTTTCTGTATGCACTGAATAGTTATCAATTATCCAAAGCTCTATTTCCAGTGGGACAATTAGAAAAACCTCAGGTACGTCAACTGGCCCAAGAAAATGGTTTTGATGTCTTTAATAAGAAAGATTCCACAGGTATTTGTTTTATTGGAGAAAGGAAATTCAAGGATTTTTTACAACAATTTTTACCTGCTCAACCTGGTGATATTCAAACTCTGGAAGGAAATAAAATAGGAACTCATTCGGGGCTTATGTATTACACCATGGGACAAAGACAGGGTTTAGGTATCGGTGGCTTACAGAATGCTTCAGAGCAACCCTGGTTTGTGGTAGATAAGGATTTAGAAAACAATATCCTGATAGTAGCACAGGGTCATGACCACCCTGCACTATTAAAAACTCATTGTGAAATCGAAAATTTACACTGGATTAATAAGATTGACATCAATTTGCCATTCAAATGCACGGCAAAAATTCGCTATCGGCAACAGGATCAGACCTGTACAATTACTCAAATACACAATAGCGATGCCATTGTAGAATTTGATCAGCCTCAACGAGCTATAACTCCTGGTCAGGCACTAGTATTTTATGACCATCAAATCTGTTTAGGTGGTGGCACCATTAACAAAGCATATAATCAGAAATAGCCTTCATGAATCAATTACGGGATCAAACACTGGCACTTGCCAGTATGATGCAATCAGCTGCATTAATCATGCAGTTGGCCAATGGTGAAAAAATTAACCAGGCCTCATTCGATTGCAGCATGGATAGCCTGTTCACACTTGAAGCTAATTCTGTAGACGATATTTATGGTCATGGAGAAGGCTTAATAAAAGGTCTAAAAACTCTGATCTCTTACATGGGAGGGAAGGATAAATTTCCCGAGCGACAATTAGCCTACTATGTTTTATCAATGATAAAACTTGAATCAAAATTGATGAAAAATAAAAGTTTAATCAACGAAATTCACAAAGGTCTTGAAGATATTCAGCAACATACCCTCGACTTTGATATGTCTCAAACGGCTAAGACACATAAAGTTGATGGGCTTTACCAGAAAACCATCAGTCATATAAAACCAAGGATTATCGTACAGGGTGATCAGGTTCATCTCAGCAATAGTGACACAACCTGTAAAGTTCGAACATTATTATTCGCTGGAATTCGGGCTGCCGTTTTATGGAATCAAAAAGGTGGTTCCCGGTGGAAGTTACTTTTTTCCAGGAAAAAATATGTTAAACAGGCTGAGGAAATTTTACGAAAATTATAAAGTAACAACCAGAACTACCAGTATCTGACAGTCTCAAAATTATTAAGCTATCAGTCAATAATTCGGCTAGTTACAATTTTTTTAAAAAAATTGGCTGTAAGAATCGATTTTATAATCAACAAAGGGGCCACTCTCCTCAAAATCATATTTCTCATATAAAGCTATCGCAGGTTTGAGGCGGCGTATCTCTTCGTTGTAACTCCCAGGAAAAGCTGGTTATTCCGCGTCGTTCCGCCTTGATCTATACCACCTCAAACGCACACTTCAACCTGGAAAAATCATCAATTTGAATTTTTATAGTCATTTACCCGGATCAATTTTTTTCAAATCCATAGTTAACTATTTTATCAGGTTTAACTGATTTGGCAGCTTATAAAAAAAGAATGGGGTATTAACTCTGTTATTCATAATTAATGGTGACTGATTATATATTGCACTAATACCATTAGTATTAATACTATATGCGGGAAAGCTACTGTCGGTCGAATTGATTGACTGAGATACTCACTAATCAATGCAAGTCCAGTTAAACGAAGCTTTAGATATTCGCTATTAAACTGAAAAGCACATTCTTCAGTTTGTGCAGATATCTGATTTTCAAGCTGTAATAACCGTGTTTCAATTCTAGATTGAAATGTCTTCCAGATTGCATCTTGTATCCATAGCACCACGAAAATGATAATTATCCATACATTTAATTCAGCCAATATTTCAACAGCTAACAAAGCTGTAATGCTGACAAGTTTTATAAAGAGTGAATGTTTCTCATAACTATCAAATTGATTTTGAAGTAAACACCATTCTGTTTTAAATTCTTTATTTTCCATTAAGTACTCATTTTTAATTATGACAATCGTAGATGTTTTTAAATATGCACTTTCGATTCGGTTTTAATCAACAAACTGACTTCACGAAGTATCGATCAATTGATACGGAGGAAAATCTATTGATGAGTTTTACCATCATAAAGATCACTATCAAACTAAATAAAATTCTGCCAATTAAGATTCCACTCAAATCAGCACCAATCAGTAACATCAACAGGGTATCTTCAATTTGACTATGTGATAAGCCTAACAGTGACATAGAAAACAATACATCTCTCGGCTTAATATGCCCTGCTTCAGCTTCATTAATCAATAATGCACCACCATAAGATAAGCCCAGTGTTACACCCACCAGAGTAATAGTTTCAGCCTCTCTGCCTATACCCAGTACATGTAAAACAGGTCGTAATATATTATTCAACTGCTGAATAACACCTAGCCTTTTAAGTACATCGAGCAACAGTACTAAAACCAGTACAATAATGAAAATCAGTAGTAAGTTTACAATTTGATTTTGTAGCCAGCTAAAAAATGAATGATCTACTATTTCAGGTGTCCACAATAATTCTGCCGGTTGTTGAAGCCAGTTTGTTAATAGATAAAACTGGTTATAAATGACTGCAATGAGTATGGCCATTCCCAGCCGTAAAAACACGGTTACTATGATATTTACCCCGGCCTTTTGAGCAATACGGGCTTCTATTGGTAAGGCATGAGCAATTAACATCATACTACTTAAAATCGTTATCTGTGCCATAGTCATCGGAGTATCAGCAGCCAGGCTGGCATACACGACCAGTCCTCCATAGAGGTTAGTGATTAATGTCGTCGCCCATACCAGGCCCATGGCCCCGGGTAATCCGAGTAATTCCATCAACGGGCTTAACCATTCTGATAACACGATAATGAAACCGTATTCTTCCAGAATTTTAATCACAATGATGATCGGAATCATCAACTTGAATAAGGTAAAACTGAGGTTTAAAGCGCTTTTAACAATTTGTATCAGATAATGGATGAACTCATTAAACAGCTTAGTCATAGATTGTGTTGTTTTCTAATATGATCAAGTAAACCTTCAGAAGCATCTTCTATCATAGTGAAAACCCGCTCAAAACCCTGATTACCACCATAGTATGGATCAGGAACTTCTTTTTCTGAGTGCCTGGAGGCAAAGTCCAGAAATAAGGATAACTGAGCTTTTCCATCGCCAGGATCTAGAGATTGCATATCTCGATAATTGGATTTGTCCATCGCAAGGATATAATCAAATTCAATAAAATCTTCTGTTATAAATCGGCGACCACGTAGATTCGAAAGGTCGATATCACGGGATTTAGCAGTTGCCTGAGCACGACTATCAGGTGCTTCACCAACATGGTAAGCATGAGTCCCGGCGGAATCAATTTCTATCCGGGAAGATAACTGTTGCTCCTCAACCAGTTTACGAAAAACACCCTCAGCAGAAGGTGAACGACAAATATTACCCATACAAACAAAGAGTACTTTTATCTTATTATATTCAATCATAATTAATCATTATTATTTAAATTTCAATATGTTATATAAATTACTTAAAGTTATTTATCGTTATGGCTCAGGGTAATTTATTTAAGATTTATGCCAGATTAAACTATAAAATACCGTATTCAATCATGGATGAGAAATACATCAAAGTACTCGTGCAGGATAAAACATGTTTTAGCATTGCAGCTAACTTATATCTTATCTCCAGTACCCGGGCAATATAATTATTGTACGCAATCAGTAAAGAAGAAACACCCTGCTCTTTCACAATTATTGATATTAACTAATGACCAAGCTGTACCAGCTTTTTCACCCATGTTAAAAAACCACGGCTAAGATGAAATTGACCAATCATACTTTGCCCTTTTAAAAGCCGGGTTAATCGCCTTTTTTATAGATATTATTTTATTAAACCGGATTAACATAGGTATTACTGCTGTAACATAAGGTTTCATTTAGTTATTATTCCAGAGTTTACACAAAAACCATAATAAAATAGCAGTTAGCATCCACTGGAAATCAGGTATATTTATTGTCTTATAATTTCAGTCAAAATAATTAATTACTCAAGTGAAAGAATTATCAGAAAAATCAAAGAGTAAACACAGACTGATAGATCGATATGGTCGAACTATTGATTATATTCGACTTTCGGTAACAGATCGCTGTGATTTAAGATGTGTTTACTGTATGTCAGAAAATATGCAGTTTGTACCTCGATCCCAGGTTTTAACACTGGAAGAAATTCAGCAAATTGCAGAAACCTATGTCTCTCTGGGTGTTAATAAAATACGAATCACCGGTGGTGAGCCCCTGGTAAGAAAAAATGTCATGTCATTGTTTAGTAATCTGGGACAACTGGCGGGCTTAACGGATTTAACTTTAACTACCAATGGTAGCTTACTGGAAAAGTACGCCCTGCCATTGAAAGAAGCTGGTGTGAACCGAATCAATATCAGCCTGGATACTTTAAGCCCAGAGTTATTTACTCAATTATCACGCATAGGCAAAATAGAAAAAACCTTAAGTGGTATTGATGCGGCCATACAAAACAATTTTGACAGGATAAAAATAAACAGTGTCATATTAAAAGATAGAAATCATCATGAAGTAGCTGATTTACTTAATTTTGCGATCGCTCGTAAAATTGATGTGAGCTTTATTGAAAATATGCCTTTAGGTATTACTGGCGAACATAGTCACCAGGGGACTTACTATTCCAGTGATCAGATAGTCAAAGATTTACAAAACTCATATGAATTAATACCCACAACTGAACATACCGCAGGGCCGGCTAAATATTTCAGAATCCCCGAATATCCTGATACACGAATTGGCTTTATTTCACCACATAGTCATAACTTCTGCGATCAATGTAATCGGGTCAGATTAACAGCGGAGGGTCGTCTATTATTATGCCTGGGACAGGAGCACTCAATTGATCTTAGAAAAATTATTCGCGCTAACCCGGGTGATAAAGAGATATTAAAAAATGCCATTATTAAGTCACTCGATATAAAACCTAAAGGGCATGATTTTAATATCCATTCAAAAGAAATTTTGCTTCGTCATATGAATATGACCGGCGGTTAAATGGGAAACCATGATGAATCAACCTGCAAAAAATCAGCAAAATTACCGACCTGAACTTACCAGCGCGGGACTGGATTCAACCCAGAATGTTATTGCGATAAATGAATACGGTGAAGAAATTCAGGGCAATATCGCTGTTGAAAGAGCCTTAACTGTCTATCTTGATAAACAGGAAATTATCACCTTGATGACACTTGGAAACTACCCGGAGCTACTCATACTAGGCTGGTTACACAATCAACGATTCATCAAGGATATACAGCAAATTAAATCTGTTCAGGTGGACTGGGAAACAGATTCAGTGGCAGTTGTGACTCACTCCGGGATACAAAACCTCGATGAAAAATTAAATCATAAAACCGTTACCAGCGGCTGTGGTCAGGGTACAGTTTTTGGCAATATAATGAAAGATCTGGAGAAAATCACCCTGCCCGTTCCCAGTATAAAACAATCCATAATTTACCAGTTACTGAATAAACTTAATTCACACAATGATATTTATAAACGCGCTGGAGCCGTACACGGATGCGCATTATGTAAACAAACCCATATCGATATCTTTATTGAAGATGTAGGTCGTCACAACGCTGTTGATGCTATTGCAGGACATATGTGGCTAAATCAAATTTCAGGCCATGATAAATATTTCTACACAACCGGTCGTTTAACATCTGAAATGCTTATAAAGGTTGCCTTAATGGGTATACCGGTTCTGTTATCACGATCAGGTGTAACACAAATGGGGATGGATATAGCTAAAAAAATGGGGGTGACCATTATTGCTCGTGCTAAAGGCAAGCATTTTCTAATTTATAACGGACGTTCCTCAGTATTGCTTGATGAAAAGCCGATAAATATATCAAAAACCCAAAAAGCCCATTCATTGAAATAATTAAATAATCCTCTTAATGGATTCGTTCTTGAAATACTTTACATAACTGTTAATCTGGCACAAATTCATGCTATCGGGTTAACAGTCCTTAAACCGAGAAAAATTGAAAAAGATGCGTGACAGATTAATGTGCCTGGTCTAAGACAGGGATGACTATAGGTAGACCAATTGCGGAGAAATTCAAAAACACCATAGTCACCGGATTGGTGTAGAGTGTGTTTTTGATTTTATCAGGTACATCAATCTGTTACGCATCTTTTTCACGCTCAACTGATTTTTCCAGGTTGAATAAATTTTCCCCGGATTAATCACGTCACAGGGTTTGGTGATTCCCATAAGTTCTGTGTAGAGAGGTTTATAGGTTCAACAGAGATAGTTGAACCTAGGATCTTAGTGTCGCCACTAAACGTAGAGGCTTCAAAAGTAAATCCAAAGCAAAGATAATATCATTCGCAATAATATCAGCAGCCAGTAAAGTATCTGCAGCTAATGCCTCTGGCGAAATAACGGCAATGCCAATCTCGGCAACCTGTAGCATTTTCCTGTCATTTCGGCCATTGCCTATGGCAACAACCTGATTAGCCCCTAATTTATGAATAAAGGAAGCTTTTGCTTCCTCTTGCCGACCTTCGGATAAGATTTTCAGGGTACATGGCAAGTCCTTCAATTGCTGTGCAGCAAAACCATGAGTATCTGCCGTTATAACATGTATCGATAATTGTCCGGATAATATTTCCAGTTTTTCTGCAAGACCTTCGATTAGTTTACCATCACAAGCAATAGTCCCATTAAAGTCGAGTACAAGTTGATTTAACTGTAGATCCCGATAACCCGGGATTTTAATATCTAACATTCGAGTAATACCTCATAAAAGATAATACAAAACCTATTACCTGGCCAAATTAAAGTAAACAATTCTTTACATCCATAGAGTTATAGATTTCTGCAAACTCATTTATAGTTTTCCTGAGAATATCACTAATCCCTGAAATATCATTCTTAATTTTATCGCTAGTTCATTTTTTATTGTGATAAGAATTACAACAGGCTGGTAAATATAACCAGGACACTAATTACCGGTTTAATCCACCGAATGAAGCGCGTAATTGTTCAAATTCGCCCAGTGGTAGCGGACTCGCAATCAGCTAGCCCTGATAATTAGGGCAACCCAGTAGCAACAGGAAGTCACTCTGGTCATGGTTTCCCACACCCTCAGCCATCATCTACAGGCCGGGACTACTGCCGAGCGTGATAATGGCCTGGACCACAATCGCATCACTGGAATGCCCTAGTAAGTTGCTAACGAAAGAATGATCTATTTTTAACTCATCAATAAGTAAGTAGCCAGTGCCAAAATCATCGAGAAAATTGCAACCCCAGGTGCTTTTGGTTATTTCATCTTGGTGATGACGTCTTCGATGACATCCTGCACCAGTCTTTCTGTCAACTCCAGTAACGTCTCACGGATGCACCCGATTCGAACAGGCCGTAACTCAGCTGATTGACAAAATCTGCCTGGCGAAACTGTTGTGTACTCAAATTAACCGAAAGTCTTATTGGAATAGTGTTACGACTATGGGCTGATGGTAAAATTTCGCCACGGTGTGCTGGACAGTTCACCACCATTCATGGTCAAAGCCCGAATTCGCCAGCGTAAAGGTTGATCCGTATTTTCCGTAAACCAGGGCGGTGCAACATACTGTGAATCTCCCGGTTTTATCATCGATGTTAATACAAGTTCTGGTGGACCTTCTTCACTCTCTTTCTCAACCTGAAGTTGATACAGAGTGGCATCCGGCATATCTATCCACGAAAAAATAATGGCCTGATCCGATTTCAGTTGTGCCTCATTCAACGGTGTTAACTGGGTTAACCTGGCCACAGGATTTTTCGATCGAATGGAAGATTGAGATTCAGAACCGACAAAATAGCGTAATACCGGCAATGGAAACCCGGCTACACCTCCAGATATGGCGACACCATTTACTGCACTTGAATTTCCCTCCTTGTCAGCCGTTGCTTCAATGCGTAACAGAATCTTATGTGCCCCCATACTGTTAGCAGGTAATAAATCAGGATCAGGACCCGGTAAATAAACACTGCCAGAGGGCGGTAAAAACAAATTAAAGCGGTCAATCAATGTATAACGACGCTGGAATACACGCTGTTCCACCGGTAAAGTCGCTTCGGTCAGCAGATCAATATCCGTTGGTGCGGGATCACCGGGTAATACAACTTCCCAGCGACCTTTCAAGCGCCCGGTACCGGTAAAACGAATATAAGCTCCGAACTCCGGCATTTTTTCATCTCGGGTCAGATAATACACCGGCCTGGCACCCTCGCCTGTCTTGAAGTACATCTGTACATTGGTTAAAGCCAGAGGTGAGCGGGCACCGCCACCAGCCAGTCGGCAAGTAACGGTTACATAGGTATCAGAGTTTCCATCGATAAAATGTCTGACATAAAAAAAGTCTGAATCAGCACCCTGTCTGGCATCAATAAATGCTTTACGGGCCACAGAGGCAGGAATCGTCATTATATCAGTCAGGTTTCTTTGTGTGGCATTTCCACTGACCCTTGACAGATCATGGCGTGCCGGTAATTTTCCGAACAGGGTTCCGGGAACACAGGGATTCACCGGACTGACCGCTGTCGTTGTTACCTCACCGCACCAGAAAGATTCCACTGCCCGTTCATTGGCGGCCATATTCTGGAAGGTCAGAAATACCGTTGAAATTCCGTTATGTTTCACATTAACACCGGAAGGGTTCACACCACTAACAGCCAGCAGCTCAAGAGGGTTTACCAACAACAGTAATAAAACTAAATAGCCTGATTTTCCAGCTGCGAATTTATGCAATTTAAACATGATCTAAGTCCCCTAGAAAAAGCTGATGGTCAGACCGGTATTGATGGTCTGGTTTTCAGTGCTGGAAGAAAATTGAAACTGATTATCTACTGTATTATTTTTATCACTGGCATAGCGGATAAAAAACTGAACCGGTATTTTCCCCGACCGGCCTCCCGCCAGATGAAAACTGTAACTTAATTGTGCCTGAGCCGAATGACTGTCCAAATCTTGCAAACCGGATGAGTCGGATTCATCAGTCGTATTAAAAATCATTGATAAGGAAAGTAAATGCGTGATCATCCAGTCTACCGCCAGACTATAACTGTTTGTTGTACGATCCAGTAGCTGTTCGATATCTTCAGCGACACTGTGGCTGATTGAAAAATTAACGCTGAGATTTTCATTTAACGAAGTATTCAGGGAAACACTCTGATCAGTATTAATAAAATCCGCATCTTCCCGACCGGGTTGACGATTATCCTGATCCGAACTGGTCAGGTTATAGGTGATGGAAGTCTGCCCGATCAACCATTCTAAGCCTAGTGTTTTCTGCAACGTCACCTGGTCAGGTATATGGGAATCCGCATCGAAGGTCGGTGGCAGATTATCTCCAAATTGATGATTTTTCTGATAATTAATGGAAATATTTTCTGGTATCCAGGAAACCGTGGACTCTATTAGAGACCTGAACGGAAAAGATACAGAAAACAGTGTATTCCGATTTAGCGTAGTTAACACTGTTTCAATATCATCCAGATTATCCCGGGTACGGTTATATTGCAGCTGCCAGCCAGCATCACCAAGCTGACCGGTTAACTGCAACCCCTTTTCCTGTAGATCCGGTGTTACAAATGCACCGGCCGTGTTATAAAGAGGATCTGTCATGCGATGAGTGAATCCCGCAGTTAGCGAAATATCTGTACTTCCTTCTTCATAGGACGGTTGTAAAACATCATACTCGATATTCACTGATTGTGAAGAATCGGTTGTTTCAGTGGATTCAAGCAGTTCAAAATCCTGCTCGAGAAAAGGATCAGGCGGATTCTGAAATGTACTTCGTGCATAGGCGATATTACCACGTAAACGCCCGGATGCACTGTTACCGGTAATCTGCAGCCCCAGACCATTGCTCATCGCAGCATCGGTAACACTACCGTCATTAAAATTATCTTCAGCAGTAATTTTTGCATCCAGATAAGTCAGTTCCACTCTGAGACGACTTTCACTATCATTAAGTAAATCAACCCCTAAACCCAGTCCATTGATACGATTGTGACTGTAATCATCAAATCCAAGCAAATTCGTAGCGCCGGTTATTGATTGACCATTCTGGGCAGACAGTGACATATCGAAACGTTTAAAGGCTCGCCATGATGCAGTGAGTCCACGGTTTGAAACATTATCCATCAGCAATTGATGGCTTCCATAAGCAACATGACCCATTTGTACCGTTGCACCCTCTTTTCTGATTTCAATCAGGTAGTCAGACAAATCTATTTTTGCTGCATCATCTCCTTTTTCTGCAAAGCGTAAAGCCTGCTCCTGAACCGATGAACCGGTAAAATTCCAGTTACTTTGAATTTCTATACTCTTCCTCAAATGATGTGTTGATAGACTTCCCTGTAATGACACCTCGTTATGACTTTCCCAGTCACTTTTCTGTGCTTCTGCCTCACTACTGATGGAATGACTTTTGGCCGACTGAAACGCATCTGATATTTCCAGTTGAGGTTTAATTTCAGACTCCTCAAATCCACCAGAGGTCAAAACTCTGAGTGTCATACTATTCAACTCTGTCCATTCGTTATTATCATGTACCAGGTAAATATTAAAATCATTTTCACCGGCTGGAAGAGGCATCATCTGTGCCTGATATCTAAACACACCCGGTTTAAGCGGTTTCATTAAAGCCGTGACATCCTGAGAACCGATGAAAAATGCCAGTCTGCCTTTTGAGGGATCGGGTACATGACTTAGTCGAAAGCTGATCGCCTGAAATGAGTCAAACCATTGAAAAGGATCAAAATCAAGCACTTCTACCCGGGAATCTGCCGATAAATCCGTAATTGCCGATAGAAACCCGCATATCAGCAACACGGTGGGTAAATTTTTTATATTCATCTTCATAGCCGATATCCATGATTGAGTTAGCAGGAAGGGCTGTAAATCAGAACATTTCTACCATTCTGATTTACAGTTCAAGCTGTGATAGAACAAATAAATTAACGATGCACTGCCCAGGAATAGCTGATGTCAGAACGTTTGCAACGGTCCTTGTAATATTTTCCACCGCCACTTTTCAACTTATCTGTCTCTACGCTCCAGCCAGTTGTACCAGGAGGTGCCATGCACTTGACATTCCGTAATCTGCTGCTTAATCCGGTAGGGATGGGTCCCACTACTGGCAGACTAATAACATCCGGTGTGGCACATTTATCAGCACCTTGTCTTACTTTGTAAACATTGAAAGGTATATCCGGACATAATGTGTTTGCATATTGGTCTGAACTTTTTATACATCTCAGAACATGAGAATTGCTATTGTATGAACTCTGGTACCCGCTTGGACATTTCACGCCTCTCTCCGGACCGGCAAAGCTTGCTTGACTGAAGGGTAACAATACCAGTGTGCTCAAAACTGCTACAAGTGATACAGATGGTTTCAGGTTTTTCATAATGATCTCCATAAAATGAATTTAAAAATGGTTTTGTTTTTCCAAAACCTGTGAAGATGATAACTGTCTCGATTTTTCCGTATATCGCATAAATTGGTGATGAATGTCCTGTCACCATAAAACAGAGAACAAATAACATGGGAGTAAGGTGTCGAATTCTGAAGATTAACCACACTGTCCGGTAAAAAAAGTGTCAGGGTTAGTCACTACCCGTTTTAATAACTATCGAGGATATGCCTAATTCATGTGATATTTTCAACCTAGAATCCGCAGTTGGACGAGTTGATTGTGCGTTTGAGGTGGTGTAGATCAAGGCGTAACGACGCGGAATAGCCAGCTATTGCGAGCGGTCAATTGCGGAATCCAGGTTCAACTTTCGTGAACTTTATTATGATCAGAAGTAATCTTTAAAGTAGTCTGGATCAGGCGCTATTACAGTTTTTTCTGGGCATAGCATAAATCAGTTAAAGACCATTTATGATTTCTATCAATCACTGAACATAAATTTCATAGCTCTGCCTCAATTTACATCCCAGCAAAATGCTGTTTCAGCATGGATATGGCACCGAAAAAAAAACACATCGTTGAGGTCATGAAAATGCTTTCTCTGTACTGGCTTGAAAAAACTCAGTGCCGGTATTAACCGTTGGATTAATATACCGAATCCGTCATTATTCGTTTACTTCACTGCAAGGAGAGCATATCAGCCGGCAACAACATGACGAATACCTACTGCTAATCAATACCGATGGTGTAGTCTACCGGGTCGCTGGCGGGTATCAGCAAGACTATTCGTTCGGTAGAAATCTTTACAGATTCTATTCCGATCATCTTTAATTCCAGAGCTTATAAGCATTCATTTGAGAGTGAATCGGCCACTTTAAACCGGCATTGTAAACACTGCGATCATCTGGGTGCATGCGATACTGACCCAAGATTTTCTCTTCAGCAGGATAAAGTTAACTTAGATACCTTTATATCTTATTGAAGTTAATCAACGAGGAATCCGTATAAACCTGCTATTTACGGATATTTTTCTGACAGCTTCCTTCAACCACCCGTCGCTGGATATGCAACTGGTAATCTATATACCCGGTAGGTTCATGGTACCAGCTCACCTTCAACGGTTGACATCTTTTACAGGCAGACTTCGGTTGCCTGTCGATACGCACATCCCCAAAGCGTCTTTTTTTGATAACAACAGAAGCCCCGTGATAAACCTCCGACGGTTTACCACAGCTTAACTGCGGAGCCTGAAAACTAAACTGATCAACCCCCTTACCACCAAATTTATCCCCGTGTTTTTTACTGAAAACCGTTTTATTGTCTATCCTGGTCGCAGTAACAGGCTTCGTTGGAAAACTTGGTGGTTTCAGCTTTAATTTCAATCGATACAAAAGGGAACGAGTCTCTCCTGTTGAAGTGAATACACTGATTTTAACCGATGGAGAAATGCCGAAATCTTTAATTGAAAAAGTCATTTTGCTCTGGTGCCATTGTAACGGGCGATAGGCATACCTGAGTTTACCGGCATAATCTACAATGATTTCACAGCGCTGACAATCCTTTCCAAAATCACCCTGTAATTCAACCCGGTTACCGTTAAGAGTGCGTACATTTGTCAGCTCTATCGCTTCAACTCTGCACACAGCAACCACTATTAACAATAGCAGGGTAAATAACCTGACAAGGTACCGGTTTAAACCGAATAGTTTTTTCATATCGATTAACTCAAAGTCGATTTTTCTGATAAATTTCAGTTTGCCCGAGCAGGTCAGGAATTAGTATCCCTAAAATTAGGGATAACTTTTCAGCAACACAACCAGGCTGCAATTTTTTCAGATTGAAGATTCAGGAAGCGGCTAACATTCGCTCCTGAGTTTTCCTGACCGGTACCCATAAAGCGACAAGTACACCGCCCTGCTCAGAATTTTTTATTTCAGCATAACCACCGATTCTGGAAGCACGGTGCTGCATATTGAACAACCCCCGACCGTTTCCGTTGACAGCTGACAATCCCCGGCCATTATCGGCACACTCGATACAGACACAGTGTTCTCCCCGTGGACTTGTTTGTTGCGAGGTACTAAATGATATTTGACTGGCATTGGCATGCTTTAAAACATTGGTAACCGCTTCCTGAAACAGGCGTAACAATTGCAATGATTTCTCCGGACCCAGGTCTGTGAATGAAGGTACATCCCGCACTTGCCAATTAATATCAATACCTGCCTGTTTAAGCCGGGGTTCCATGCGCTGCCTTAACATGGCCAGTATATTCAAAACATCACCATCCACTTCTTCCATTGAGTCAATCATTAAACGCAGATCATCCAGTGCCATTTGCAGGGCTTCCCGAACTGGCTCATTTTTTTCATCACGGCTATCAATCAAGGAAATCGTGGAAATCAGATGACCACCTATGCCGTCATGCATATCGCGCATCAGACGCGCACGTTCTTCCATCAAAATCCGGCTTTTTTCCAAATTTTTCAACTGCTGATAACTTTTTTCCAGTTGCAGGTGTTTCTCCTTTACCTGAGCTTCAAGCGTTTGATTCAATTGTTCAGCTTGTTGTATGGCAGAAACAAACCGTTTGATCAGGATATGGGAAAATAACAATAAGCCGGCGGGTGCGCCGTAATACAGAAACAGGCCATCCACACGGCTGATAAGGAAATTAACTAGCAGTACATCGTGTGCTGAAAAAGCAAGCAGGATAAACCCCGTTAACATCAATAAAAAGGCTTCTTCCTGTGGATTTTTTCTGATGAATCTGTAAAGCCTGAATACCAGATAAGCTCCTATGATCAGCACCAGCGGATCAATGACCCTGCTCACCGTCCAGTAAAATGAGCTATCCGGTAACAGTAATAAGAACAGACTCATACTGGTCGCCAGACCATACATCAAACGTTCCATAGAATAATTTATGCTTCCTGTATAACGCTGCACAAAACTGCTGGCGAGTACCGGGAACCACAACATGCTGCTATACATCATCCAGTCCCAACTACGGGTACTGACTGGTATATCAATCACAACCATATTCAGGTTTTGAAATGCCCATTCCAGATTTGTTACAGCAAACCAGGCATATAGTGTTTCACTGCGCCGGTTCCACCACAGCATTAACATCAACAGACTGCTGATGCACATCGATATCACGATAAATTGTGCCAGGGTAGTTCTATAAAAATAACGATTCTGATAAGACGGCTCAAGAAATTCATGCGGCCCCAGATAGATGACTGAAAACAGGCCATTTACCACAGGGTCAGCCTTGACATGGATGGTCAGGACATTCTCTCCGGGGCGCAACAAACCATTAGGAATTGAAAAATAAAGAGGCCTGTTCCAGTTTCTGGCAACGGGATCATCGAATGAACCGCCACTGCCCAAAAATTCATCGTTTAAATAAACTGCTGCATTTTGCTGCACACTGGGCAGATATACACCCCATAATCTATTAGCCGCCACATTTAAATGAAAACGGTATCTATACCAGCCTTCTGCATTTTCTCTTTGACTATGGTACCAGTCATCCGGTAACGTCACTGGTAACCAGCTATCCGGGGTTATTTCACTACCATCTGATATGACCGGTTGAAATTCCAGCTCCGTGATGGCCAGTGCATTATCCGGATTGGAAGTATGCTGTGTGAACCATAACATAAAGATTAGCAATGCTGCAGCTATCGCCAGTGTTAACAGCGGGTAAAATATTTTTATCCGGTTATTAAGCACGACAGTTACCTCTTTACTATAAACCTGGAAAAATCAGGACAGTGCATTAATGATGCCCAGTTGTGTCGCTTCAAAAACAGCTTCACCCCGTGAGTTGACATTCAGTTTTCTATAGATGTGTTTGATGTGAGAATTGACTGTATTCACCGACATTTCCAGTGTTGAAGCAATTTCTGCGTAGGAAAAACCTTTGGTGACCAGTATCAGCACTTCTTTCTCGCGAGCAGTTAGTGCAGGCACATCGATTCCTGATACTTCAGTTTCAACGCTGTTTTGGTACTGTTTTAGTAAATGACGGGCGATGCCGGGTGAAATGGGAGATCCTCCATCGATCATCTGTTTAATTGACTGCCCGATATAATCTGCATCTCCATCTTTTAACAGATAACCGGTTGCACCTGCTTCTATCGCAGAAAGCACATTTTTTTCATCACCAAAAACTGTAATGACCATGATTTCAGTTTGCGGCAACAGTTTATCGGTTAAGCGGATTAATTCAGTTCCATGTCCATCCGGTAGACCTAAATCTACCAGTAATACATCCGGCTTGTACTTTTCTATGGCTTCTCTTCCTTCCCTGCAATTTCCGGCAGAGTCAACCACTGTTAATTCCGGATGTATTTCTACCGCTGCTGATATGCGTTGACGGGTATATGGATCATCTTCAACGAGCACAATTCTGTAAGCATTTGGTGGCATGGTTATCTCTCCCTATTCCTTTCTAAACGTTCATTGGGCGTATTCCCGACTGTAAACACCATCTACGGTTCTGCTACTCGAGCCGAGTCAGGCATAACAGGAGGTGACTGAAAAACCACCACTATTTAACAGCTTTTTTTAATGGATAGCGGATCGGTCTGGATGCCCATCTGGTTTCTCCTTGAGTTACTGACAGCACTGAATTGTCATTCCACCAGTTGAACCTGGAAAAATCCGAAATTATTTTTTTGCATTGAATCAAGCTCACATCTGACATTCAGTGAAATGAACTATAGGTGGTCGGGGAAAACAAAGCCTGAAATTTGTTTGAAAAAGTTTGAAATAACTTGAAAGCTTTAAATATCAATAAGTTTCGGAATAAAAATAACTATTCTTTCTACTTTACATAGTTTTTTTATGACTGGATTGATAGTAAACTCAGGTTAACAAGAAGTTCAATATATAATATGGATGAGGATGCTTTATTCTTTTGATACATTTCAGCTGGATACTATCAGCACCAAACTATACAAAAACAGTAAACTCATCTGTGATGATGAGAAAATCATTCGTGTTCTGCACATTCTCTGTGATAAATACCCGGAAGTAGCCGACAAACAATTAATTATCGATAAGATCTGGCCGGAACAAGTCGTCACTGAATGGTCGCTTTCCAGGCTGATTTCCGATACTCGCCAATTGTTAGGCGATAACGGAAAAGATCAGAGCCATATAAAAACAGTTCGAGGACGGGGGTTTCGTTTAAATACGCATGTCGAGGTTCAGCAGGCTACTGTAGCTGGCAACCCACCGGTAGTTGCCTCAGCAAAACAAAAACAGTCTGTCCGTGCCTTTCTATTAGTGTTTGCTCTGATCATTTTCAGCACGTCTATTTATTATTTCAATAGTACCGTCCATGTAAAATCTCCAGTCAGAAAACTACCATTAAAGCTGGCTGTGTTACCGGTACTTAGCGATTCTGCTAATAATATCAATGACTGGGTGAAATATGGCCTGATGTCAATGGTTTCAGAACAATTGAAACAGTATTCCTCTTTCCAGGTTATTCCTGTCGAAGAAATTATCAGAACCTTCCCCGCTGAATGGAGCAAGGCTGAAAACAAACCCGGAAATTTTCAGATTTTCGATAAAATCTGTGGACAATTGGGCTGTTCGCAATTATTGAAGATACATTATAAGCAGCAGAACGAAAAAGAAATCGTCAATTACCAGATTATCGAATCTCATTCACAGTCTGCCATTTATGAATTTAGCAGTCCCGATGTCATCGATACGACTGATAAACTGTTAGATCATCTGGCTGTTGAACTCATACCTCAGGAAAAAGAGATTATTCCACTTAAAAGTACGTATAGCCACAACCATAAAGCCAACCGGGACTATGCTATAGGTGTACATGAATTATATGGTGGTGAAATTTATGCCGCGCGAAATTATTTACTACTGGCTCTTCGTCGACAACCAGATTTCTTCTGGGCCAAAGCCTATCTGGCCGAAGTTCATTACCGAGCAGGTGAGTATACAAAAGCCAGTTCAGCCATTGAAGCACTGGAAACTGTAAAATTATCCGCAGAGCAATCATATTTTTTACAGCATTTACGGTCTAATATTTTGTATAGCGAAGGTGATATCGAAAAGTCTCTGCAAATATCGCGATCACTAAAATCCAATTCATACGCCAGGCAGAACCCTTTTCTGATGGGTAATGAACTTTTAAATATCGGCAGCAGCTTACAGGCCTTAGGTCAGTATACAGAAGCCATTATTCCATTACTTGAATCTATAAAAACTTTTCAAAATGCCGGTTATATCAGTGGTAAAGGCAAAGCACTTTTTAATCTGGCGAATGCCTATTATACCCTGCAGCAAACGGATAAAGCCGAAAAGTATTATCAGCAGGCCAGGGATATCTTTATACGTTTTGGATTAACCGGCTATTTATTAATGTGTCGGCATCAACTGGTAACTATGAAAATGGACAGGGGTGAACTGGAAAATGTAGTGTCCGAATTACAGTCACTTATCGAATCCTATCGAAAAGTGGGCGACCCTCAGGGGGAACTGACTGCCAGGGTGGATATGATCAATGTGACTTTACTGGAAAAGAATTACAGCAGGGCTATTGATGAAATAGAACGCTTATTACCTGAACTGGAAAAGTCAGAATTTTCCTATCTAAAAAATCATGCCATCAAACTGGCCGTCAAAGCCATGGTCATGAGTAACCAGCATGACAGAGCAGAACAGTTAATTTCTCAGATGGAAGGAGACTGGAGTGATAATAGACCGAGTTTCGCCCTGATCCCTGCCCACATAAAGTATATGAAAGGAAATATTCAGGGAGCTCTAGCATTGACCAGAGAGCTGAAAGCAAGCCTCGGCGATAATTGGACTTCTGCTCATGAGGATATAGTTAAAGAGATGGAGAAATCCCTTGAAACCGGTGAAATCTATCATCTGGAATATTGAACCTGGATTCGGCTGTTGACCGCTCGCAATAGAGGTTAACCCACTGTTTATTAAACCATGACAGTTGATGTATATAATCACCTAATGGTGCATCCTGCAATGAACTGAATTGCAGGTTTGAGGCGGCGTATCTCTTCGTTGTAACTCCCTGGAATAGCTGGCTATTCCGCATCGTTACGCCTTGACCAACATCAGCTCAAACGCACAATCAACTCGTCCAACTGCGGATTCCAGGTTAAATGCTAACTGATTGATCATGCCAGTCTTATTTATTCAGAGACTTTTAGACAAGTGGTAAATGAAATTTATCCGGAGTGCTACACTAAAAGATAGGTAAGTGAAGATCTTGGTTATATAAATCACTCCACTTTCTTTAGACAATCAGTAAAGCTGATGTATGAAATTTTCAAATCGAAAATTTATGTCAAAATTAAACCTAACTGCTTGCGCCTGTAGCTATAGTGAAAATGGCGTCCCTTCAAGCACCAGTACTATTTCTGGTGTAGTAGTTCATCCTTGTGTCATTAATAACGAACCTTATATTGTTTACCCACGAGGACTGGAAAAAGGGGCTCCTCATCTTTTTTCAAATCTTTCCAGTCATTTTCGAAAACAGGGATACCGGTTAAAAGAGGATCAACGTCGCGAAAATACGACCGACAAACATCTTCACAACCGACGCAAATGGGCGCAGGTAATCCTCATTTCTGCAAGTTTATTATTTGAATCAGCAGCAAATGCGGACTTCGAAATCGATCTTCATAATCCGGAAGCTCTCGCAAATAGTGAGGTTCAGGTTCAACTGGTATCGAACACCAACGTCAGGCAAAGGATATCTGAGCAGATAAATACGACAGGCATCCAGTTTGAGACTATTGTTGTTTCTGATATCGCCAGGACAATATACGAGATTCTCGCAAGTCGTTACCACGAGAAAGATGGAGATCCAGCATATATAAGAAATGATTTAAAAAAAATGGCTAATTATTACAGTGAATACCCAGAAACAGTCAATTTGCTATATGAACTGAAAGATAAAAAATGGGAGATTGTATTTGACGAGAATAACTGGATGACCATCGCTAAAGGCAATATATTTCGAGTCACTAGCGCGATCGTTTATTTTAATACCCGCTCTGCTGCCAAGTTAAAATTAAATAATAAATGTGATGATAATCCGGTTTGTATTGCGTCACCGGCCGATGCGTTTTTACATGAACTACTACACGTTCATAGTATGCTACTCAAAAGCGATGAATTTATTAAACAGGGTGGTATGAATAATATCTTATATCCCTACCGTCATGAATTTAGCGTGATCGAAGCAGAAAGAACTCTTTATGCCGCCATGAGCCATCAGGATAATATGAAAAGACCTCAAAGAAGTGACCACATAGGACGTAATGTTAAAGTTTCCTGCCCAACCTGTATTAAGCATTAAACCTAGATTCCGCAGTTGACCGCTCGCAATAGAGATTAACCCACTGTTTCATAAACGATTACAGTTGATGAGTATAATCACCCAATCGGTGAATCCCGCTACGAACTGAATTGTACGTTTGAGGCGGCGTATCTCTTCGT